>BTUR01000059.1:0-1003 GCA_045863475.1 Candidatus Campbelliibacteriota bacterium | reverse complement strand
CACAGCACCAGTGTGACCCAAGAAATGTCTGGGGAGGGGGCTTTCAGGGACGCTAAATCCGAATCGGAAGTTGGTTTTGGTCTAGCACTCTGGAACGGAGACACATAGCCTTGCGTTCTTGAAAAAGCGGAACGTTATAACTCTCCGTTCCGGGACCGGAACCCGTAAAGAAATGCAGATTCGAGCTCGCCATAAACCTTGTGGTCGCGCGTACGTCGGTAAGTCAAAAGTTGAGTTCCCTGGGCATATATACCCAGAGATAAACGGTCAATGATTAAATTAATTATTTTTGAAAGTTGCGAATGTCGAGGTCAATGATTAAATTAATTATTTTTTGAAAATTGCGAATGTCGAAATTAACTTTTTTTGACTTGTCATATTATGGTAATTGATCTTTTTGGAAGCTCTGAGTACAGCCAAAGCCTTTGGAAGAGGAGTCCTTGCTTGAGGGCTTTATACTAGTCGAGTTACGGGTTGTGTACTTGCAGAGCAGTACTACTCATCTTTCGAGAAGTTGGCTCCTTTGCACGATGCAGCACAAACCGCGTAGACTGACATTGCGATATTTATACTCACAAGTACACACTCACACAGACATACACACCCGCACCCACACACAAGCTTACACACGCACGCAAAACACGCTCGCAAACATACACAGACGCACACCCACGCCCTCGCACGCACATACACACACACACACACACGCGCGCGCGCACGCACACGCACATAGATTGCCTGACGGGAGCGTCACAGATGCAGTACGTTCATATGCACCAACTCAAGCTGAAAGTCCGAAGCCGAACTATACATTGTCACACAAAAGCGCTCTCAAATTTCACGAAGACCTCTTTAAACTCAGAAATGTGCTTACTCTCCGAAATCATGATTTATGAAACCCAACTCGATTGAAAGGACTTGATTTCCTAACTTTCCACAAAAGTCTGATCACGAAATCCAACGCTTGTACAAACACCACTGCCGTTGCGCTGCCACGAAAACA
>BTUR01000058.1:0-1008 GCA_045863475.1 Candidatus Campbelliibacteriota bacterium | reverse complement strand
GGGTCATATGCTAGATTGGGAAAGCCAACGCCTTGATTTGCAAGAAGGCGGGCTTGCCGAGTAAACGATTGAGGTAAATACACAAGGTATGAGCCGCGAGTTTGGTGTAGAGGCGTGTGCATAAGCCCCAAAAGGTGCGGGCATAGTTGACCTCAATGTTGAACTGACTGGAAAGTTGAGCGTTGACCGTTTCGATAATTTGCCGAACGGAGTTAAAAAGGCGTTGTGTGGCGCGAGGCAATTGTTTTTGCTGATTGCGCCGAGGAATGGTTTTGAGTTCAATTCGGTTCTCCTTCCATAGCTGAGCGGCTTTTGCGGCGCTGATATAGGCTTTATCGCCCAAGACCTGCAAATCGGTATGCTCAGAAAGCAACTCAAAGCCGACTTCCAAGTCGAATTCATTGGCAGGTGCAAGTTCAAAGTCGAGAATGACGCCGTTCATTGCAATCAGCAGGTGCAGTTTGTACCCGAAAATCGTCTGCTTCTTGGAGGGCACTTTGCCAAAGGTAGAACCGTTGGCTTTCCACTCGCCGCTAGCAGGCGAGGACGGCACGAGATGAAACTGCACGACGGGCAACGGCAGGCTGTCTATTACACACTGGCGATCTTGTGCCACATCCAGGCATTGCAACACAACGCGCCGAATAAGATTGAAGGCCTGCATTAAGCCTCGGCGGCGGCGGTTGAAGCGGCTTTGCGTCGGAATGACTGGAAACAAATCACGATATTCCTGCCAGTGGCTGAGCATTTCCGTTTCGACATCCCAGCCGCGACACTCGCCAATCAACGCCATTGCCAGCAATTCGCTGTCTGGACATTCTGGCGCTGGACCGGGTCGCTTGAAAAAAGGTGCAATTTTGAGCCAAATATCATCTGTCACAACGTACATCCAAGTACAAAAGTCTTTGAAGTCGTTTATCATTGGAGTGTCCTCTGGCGTGGCTGGTTTCTTTGAGCAGAAACTCCATTATCACGCTTGAGGACTTTTTGTCAACTAGCATAAGACCC
>BTUR01000057.1:0-1010 GCA_045863475.1 Candidatus Campbelliibacteriota bacterium | reverse complement strand
AATAATTGTCTTTCAATAAAACGCCAACCGATTTGAAACAGACTTAAGTCGCGCCGATCTTTTCTGTCAACAAAATGTCGTAGACCCATTCGAATGGTTTTTGCGCCAGCCGATATTAGCCAATCAAATAAATAGGCAACAACCAGCGTCAGGCGCGATAAATGGTCGGCAGTGCGGAGCAAGGTGCTCTCCAAATCAAAGCCGTGTCTTTTCAAGTCGCCAAACATTTCTTCAATCCACATTCTGCGTTTGTAGCATTGTAAAACCAATTTGCAATCGGTCAGATTGGTCGCCAGACACCAGGGCTCTTTTTCGCCGATCTTCCAATATACCAGCACGGAAGCCGGAAAGGCGTGTTGCTGGGTGAGAAAACCTTTTGGCAGCCAAACGCTCTCACCTGGTTTTTTCACGAAACCGCCCAACGCTCGCCAAGCGTCCCGTTTGCCAGGTCGAAAACCGGTGTTGGCTTTCTGACGAAGCACATATTGCCAGCGCCATTGATTCAACTGCTTCAGCACCGGAATCGAGCCAAATTCGCTGTCACCGACCAGAAACACGACTGCTTGTTTAGGCAAAAGTGTCTTGACATATTTGAGCAATTCAATCTGCTTCTGACCACTGCTATGACCGCGCACCTGTTTGAGCCATGTCCAGGCAATCGGAATCGATCGTCGGCGATAGGCAATGCTGACCATCAACAATTGGTGACCAAAGCCGATTTTTGTGCCGTCCACGATCAAACGAATTTCTCTGAGATGCTGCCACTGCGCTTCAATCCATTGCTTCGCAAGCGGTTTGTACCAGGCGCGCACTTCAATGGCTTTGTTATCTAGAAAGCGTTCGAGCCGCCTGACCGTACTCAATAATTTTGCGCCGCCCAATACTTTGCTGGCAATCTTGCTCAAATGCACACTGCGACTTTCGTAAATACCGGCCATCATCCACGCAAAGTTTTGGATTTGCGTAATTCGCTGTTGAGGCCACATGGCTCTGATTTGTTCTTTCCAAGT
>BTUR01000056.1:0-1026 GCA_045863475.1 Candidatus Campbelliibacteriota bacterium | reverse complement strand
AACGTCCTTTAACTTTCTCAAAAGTTCGTTGAACTAATGCGCATTTTCGCTAAAGGAAACCAAATGTTCGTTGAAGAAACCTAATACTTCGTTGAAGGTACTTGAAGTACCTTTAAGTCGTACTTAAAGAAAAGTCCACGAACTTTTGAACAACCCTGTAGCATGATGCCTTCGAAGCCAATATCTCTACGCCACCAATGTCGCAACGTCTTCCGCAGCACGTGTGAGTGTGGAAGCGACATGATTTTCGCAAATGTCAGTATACAATGTTGGCGACGACGAGAAGCCAATGAGGAGACACTCGCCTCATTTTGAAGGATAACGTGCGGAGTAGAGTTTGAGGCACCCAGTATGACGCGGAGGCAAAACGCTTGAACCCTTTCAAGAGTTAAGGCATGCGTTTTGGCGAATGTGCCGTACACTTCAGAGGCGTATTCGATTTTAGGTCGAATCCATCCTTTGTAAAGCACTAGAAGTGCTTCCGAGTTCTTCGACAGCTTTGCAGCACGAACACATCGTAGCATATTGGCTCGCCTCGTCGCAGCGGCCGCAAGTTGGTCAACGTGACGCTTGAATGTAAGTGCGTGATCAAAGTGTATGCCAAGCAGCACAAATTTCTCGGCCTTCGTGAGATTGGCCGAATAAAATTGTAGCCCACCAACGTGTTCCACGTTCAAGGGTGCTGTGTTTGCCGCATGGAAAACAAAGTATTCATTCTTGTCGCCGAACTGCAGTCTCATTTTCCGAGCCCATGCCTCAATTGTTCGAAGGTCTTCATTGAGCATCGCCCTGATGGTGTGCGGACATGAGTGAGAATACCACAGAGTAATATCATCAGCGTACTCAGCATGCGAGCAATGAAGTAGGTGAGAGCATTCGGAGATGAACAAAATGAACAAGAGAGGACTCAGTCCTGAGCCTTGGGGCACGCCAATTCCAAAGTCAACGTACTCCGTTGTGCTCGGCCGCACAACTCGATAGCGACGATTTGAGAGGAAGCTGCGAACCCACGCAAGCATCTTTCCG
>BTUR01000054.1:0-1041 GCA_045863475.1 Candidatus Campbelliibacteriota bacterium | reverse complement strand
CACGCTCTATTTTGCCCCTTCTCGGACCGCGTCACGCTCGATTTTTTCTCGAATTTACCCCCCTCCCCCTTGTCACGCGTGACGCAATTTATGAACGAGCCCTTATGTTGCTCACATGCGTATTCACTCGGACCGGCCCACTGCGTGGGATAACTTGTGTTTTCCTAGAGGATGCTCTGACCAAACCAGCACGTGGCGATGTTCCGTTGACGCGAAATTTTCGCCTTTTGCAACAACTTGTAGCACATCAGCACGCGCCCCCACTGGTGCGTGCGCGTGCGAGAGATGTATTGCAAGCGAAAGAGAGAGGAGAGAAAGAGAAAGAAAAGAAGAGAGAGAGAGAGAGAGAGAGAGAGAGAGAGAGAGAGAGAGAGAGGGAGGAACCACAGATCACGATCGAGGTAAGAGTTAAGATGACTGTAGAGATAAAGGGAGGCATGCGTGTGCGCACGACGTCGCGCATGCTAGGATGCACTTGAAAGCCTTCCTCGATAGCACGTGCACAATGCTCCGCAGACTCGAAGTTCTCGCCTTTTGCAACAAAAGCTGTATTACAACAACACGCGCACCGAATGATACGTGCACGTGCGAGAAAGAGGGCCCAGTGTGAGACACGAGCTGAAAGTTCGTAAGTACAATACACTACTACTGTAGTAACATTATTAAACGTTACTACGATACGAGAAGAACTTCTTGCAAAAAGAAAAAAAGAGTGTGCCCTCGACAGGAATCGAACCCTAATCTTATGGTTAACAGCCATTCGCCTTAACCACTACACCAACCCCGCTCACGCTGTCAAGGGAAGACGAACATGAACAGTATCGCAACCGAAATCTTCGTCGTGCTTAAAATCACGTAACGCAATTAGTAACGATTTGTTTTTCGGGTCAGGCTCACTCAGAAAAGTATGCAGATCCGTCACATATGCTCAAAATCACGTTCTCGATTTTGATCCAATCCGACCACACCCTTACGGGGAAAAAAACCACGAAACTTTCAAAACGCGCTAACTCCTCATGATTACGAGTCCGACCCCAACAT
>BTUR01000053.1:0-1074 GCA_045863475.1 Candidatus Campbelliibacteriota bacterium | reverse complement strand
CTCAGTTCTCATCGAGCAGCTCTAGTCGAAACTTGCAAAACTTAATGAACTCTCTCTCGGTGTGCGACATTGGTTGCTCTGCAACACCGCTTTTGAGTTCGTCGAAGTGTCGAAGTACTGCAATGGCTTGAGCACACCCACCGATAACACGCTTGCCGCCATCGCAATTGCAAAGCGTGTCGATGAGTAAGAACTTATTGCGTTTCTCTACAAAGTGAAAGCTCTTTAGTGAGAGAAATGTGCTCCTACGACATAAAAGACATGAGAGTGTTTAGGTCACACATTTCGCTCAAGAGAGCTTTTCCATTTGGAGAGCGGTGAAAAGCGGTGAGGAAGGTCGTGAGTTTTGAGATTTCTCTCTACGAGCACACCGTTTTCCGTGTGCGAGCTTGTCCCCGCAGCGCTGTAAAATTTCACGGGCCCCTAAGGTGATATAAGTAATGAGTATTATGAGTTTCACAACACTCACCACTCATGCGTGAGTACACCAACCGAAAGTTTGTAGGTTCAAATGTAATTGTGTGTATGAGCGAAAACGACAAAAAAGAGCCAGACTTGCAAAAAAGAAGGGTCGATGACGGGAATCGAACCGGCGACCCTCGTGCTCAGAACGGGGAGCTCTGCCATTTGCGCCACGGAGTCTCACGTTTCGTCAGGCAGTCGAACGTGCACGATATTGCGCATCCCTTGCGCTGACGGTTACCACGCCTTGCTTATGGGACGACCCAAATCTGCGAAACGCTGAAAATGATATAACGCAATTAGTACCGAATTTCTTTTCGGGTCAGATACACTCACAAAAATATGTAGATTAACCACATATGCACAGATGAGTGTTCCCAGTTTTGATTTTTTCCCCTTGGGACCTGACCACTCCCTTACAATGACTTCTAGCCGCTGGCCAATATTCGTTCAAGAGTACGAGCTTAAGCTTGTATTCAATGTTTTGACATTGTACTGTAGTTCATCATAGTCCTATGCACATGTGCAGGTTTATGATGCATATGTCTGCTTTCGTTTACAATTGTACATCCTGATATCAGAGTAGTGTATAACGGCTTTCCAGTGCGTATG
>BTUR01000052.1:0-1076 GCA_045863475.1 Candidatus Campbelliibacteriota bacterium | reverse complement strand
GGCTTTGGTGCATGAAAAGCTAGACAAAAAGGGCGTGACCGTGTAAGTTTGGTTTATGCCTAAACAAAACAAGAAGCCACAGTCACGCCGCAAGCCATTATACCGTGTAGGAAACTGGTCTGAATATGATAAAGCCTTGGTGCAACGAGGTTCGATCACGTTTTGGCTGTCGGATGACTTTGAACAAACCTGGTTGTACAGCGGTGAAAAACAGCGCGGCAGTCAATTTGACTACAGCGAAAAAGCGATTGAAATCATGCTAACTATCAAAGAAGTATTTCGTTTGACTAATCGCAGCGCAGAAGGGTTCGTCTGCTCGGTGTTTGCGATGCTGGGAGTGCCTTTGCCTGTCCCCGATCATTCAACGCTCTCCAAGCGCGGCAAGAGTTTGAAGGTGGGTTTACCGAAGAAAAGCAGCGGCAGTTTGAACCTTGTTTTGGATAGCACAGGTCTGAAGATTTACGGCGAGGGTGAATGGAAGGTGCGCAAGCATGGCTATTCCAAGCGACGCACGTGGCGCAAACTGCATCTGGGCGGTAATCCTGACACGGGCGAGATTGTAGCGGTTGTGCTGACGGAAAACAGCGTCAGTGATGATGCGGTCGTCAAGGACATGCTGGAGCAAATCGAAGAGACCCTGCTCTCCTGTGCGGGCGACGGAGCCTACGACAAACGCAAAGTGTATGAGGCGCTCAACGAACATTCTCCTGATGTGGATATTCTGATTCCACCGCGCAAGAACGCCCATATCTGGCAACATGGTAATTCAAAGGAAGAACGGCATAAACGCGACGAGAACCTGCGTCATATTCGCCAGCACGGAAGAAAATCATGGAAGCAAGAGTCTGGCTATCACATTCGGTCTTTGGCAGAAACCATTATGTTTCGCTTGAAAACTATTTTCGGCGACAAACTTTCAGCACGATTACTGGAAACGCAAACGACACAAGCCCTGATCCGCTGTCTGGCGCTCAACAGAATGACCCAGTTGGGCATGCCGGATAGCTGCCCGGTTACATAGCGTTCCATCTCCGATAGATGGATTCTGCTTGTTTTCCGATTTATGCACCAAAGCC
>BTUR01000051.1:0-1112 GCA_045863475.1 Candidatus Campbelliibacteriota bacterium | reverse complement strand
GAAAAGTACGCGCAGCTAGGCACGCACAAACTCACACGGAAACGCACACACACACACACACGCGCGCCCATACCCACCATCACACACACACACACACACACACACGTTAGCTCTAGCTTTATAGGCATACGAGCAGGAAGTGACAAAAAAGACAGAAGCCAGACCGGCGAGTCCCTGCTGCACCACCACCCCGATAGGGAGAGAGCACTGCTGAAAAAACGAGCTAGTGCAAACAGACGAGACAAAAGACGAAAAGGGAAGAAACCAAAAAAGCAGAATAATAAACCTCAACGCAACCCTGGCATTTAGGCGACATGGAACATCGCCAACAAGGTACGGAAGCAGGGTGAACATGGTGGAGGACAGAGCTGTAGGGACATGTGTTTTTGGCAGCCACGCAATGCAGCAACGTGCACGAAGGCATAGGGCGCACATGGACATCACCACACAACCGACAACTTCGACGATCGACCCTCCCAAGCGACAACGCAACACCGCGACGACCACACAGCAACCTCTCGGGAAAACCAAAGACACAAATAAAATGGAAAAACGTTCGGGAAAACAAGTTACATGATTTCTCTTATGTGCTACGATTAAAAGCTAAGTGCTCGAAAAGGGAGGGTGTACGGGGTTAGAAGGGTCGCACAGAATACTTGCGGTTTTGGGCGTGCTTAGCAAAGGCAGACGTGCTAAATGAGCCTACACGCCTGCGCTAAGCACGACGGATCTGTAGTCGAAATTCGTAGATGCTTGTTAATGGCTGGGCACACTGAGGAGACTCAATGCCACGGTACACGGAAAAAGTGTCCAAAGCGATGGGAAAACTCTCTCAAAAGCAGACACGTGAACCGATCAGCATCGTGCAAAACCGCAAGTCTAGACGCACAGTGGAGGGCAGGGGGTATAAAACGTGCATAGGAGGGTAATGTGGGCTGCTTGAACTAAACGGAACCACCTACAGTAAGAACTGATGGTACGAAGGCACCGCGAGAGAGTGTTTAAATTTGCAAATAGTCCCTAATTTTACACCCATCCTCGTTTCAAAGAAACTCGAACACACACACACACACACACACACACACACACACACACACACATACATACACATA
>BTUR01000050.1:0-1135 GCA_045863475.1 Candidatus Campbelliibacteriota bacterium | reverse complement strand
GTGAAATCCTCCAACAGCAACGTCTCAAAGCCTGAAGCTGCCAACGATTTGCACGAATTCGCCAGTTCTGCCTCTGAACCCAATTTGAAGGATTCTACAGGTGTCGCTCCGCAAGGAAACACACAACCCCTCAAAGTGCGTGACTTCGTGCAGCGTCGCTCCTCACATGGTGACGCTAAGAACTCAAGTTCGCCACAACAAACCACGACAGACGCTTCAACGAGCATGAGCGACAGCGATTCTCCTCCGACTCCACAAGCAAGTAGCAACACACCAAACCGCCGTCGAGGCGCAAAGCGAACTCACACATCTTATGCTGCAGTTGCCAAAACCCCTCCATCGACGCTTTCCCGCCGGAAATCTGCCACAACGACGTGCAGCGACGGTGGAGACAACCACATTCGTCACGGACACAAACCGCAAAGTCGCTCATCCCCAAAATCTCCGAAACCGAAGAGGTATAGAGGAGACAGCAACGTACGCTCCGACGCGGATGGTGACGAGACCATGTCGAGCCCGAAAGCATCACAGCCTCAGAAGATTGGCGATGACACTGTTGCCGCACCAATTTCTTCACGCACGCGATTTCATCAAAACCGCCGCTTATAGCGCCATGCGCGTCCTATTACTTATCCCTTCAAGATCAGAAGGCAGCAGCTTTGGTTTCTTTGCCTACTTACATTTCTTACACCATTGCTTTCGTCTCTTCTCACATTTGAGTTGAGCATCTCCTACAGCCACTGCCGCACTCAAGTCCTTCATCTTGTACAACCCAATACAGCCTACACCTTGCGGATTCATTACTCTTCGCACAATGGCTTCCAACTTCATATCCATTGTGACCTCGCTATTGGTCGTGCAACCTACGAAGCTCGTGGCATTGGTTGCTGTCCAAATCCAAGTGCCGATCGCGATGAAACTGTACCTGCCACGTGCCCGAATGCCAACGCCGATTGCACTGACTTTGCACCTGCCATGGGCTCGAATCCAAGTGCTGATCGCGATAAAACTGCACTTGCCACGTGCTCGAATGCCAGCGCTGACGGCGGTGATACTGCACCTGTCATGTGCTCGAATGGCAGCGCCGATCGCGATGAAACTGCACCTGCCATGTGCTCGAATACCAGCTCCGATG
>BTUR01000049.1:0-1156 GCA_045863475.1 Candidatus Campbelliibacteriota bacterium | reverse complement strand
GGAGAGAGAAAATGAGAGTGAGAGACAGAGAAGAAAGAGGGAGAGAGAGGGAGAGAGAGAGAGGGAGGGAGGGAGGGAGGGAGAGAGAAGGGAGAGAGGGAGTGAAAGGAAGGAGGGAGACATCGAGAAAGTGCGTGCAGAGCGAGGAAGTGAAAGCGTAGGAACAGCGAAAAGATGTTTTAAATATGTAAGTCTTAGCAGCTCCTACATACATAACAATTCTTCTTTTCAAAAGAATACCAAGGCGCTCGTTCAGCCAGCTGCCAGTGCTTTTTTTGCCCCAGCGTTCTCTTCTAACACAAAATGTTCGTCACCACGCGAAACTGCCTCGTCACTCCAAAGCTTCTGCACAAAGCTGAAATTTCCCCCTAAACTCTGCAATGTATCTCCCTCAACGAAAGCGGAAAGCCTTTTGCTGAAGCAACTGTAGCTCAAAGCACGAAGTGTACAGTTTCGGTCTTTTTTGAATCGTTTATGATTATTCTCTTCCTTCTCGCATCCATGAATTGCACACAGTAAGTTCTCTTACGACTTGACTTCTATCACACACGCATCAAACGTTGCACGTTGGGTACTACATTGCTCACCCCTGGTCATGACAGTCACGTAAGCACGCGTGAAGTAGCTGCGTGAGGGCGCGTGTCATTGCTGAGGTGCAGTGACGTACCGACAAAAATATCAGCTCAGCCGAGCGAGTGCGCGATGAATCTGATCACCGCAAACACCGCGTGCAGGGGGAAAGTCCACGAGTGCGCGGGCAGCCCACGAACACCGCATGTACTGTCAGTGCACACGCGTGTGCGGTCAGACCACGAGTGCACGGTCTTGTACGTGTGAAGGGACAGTGGTCGTTGCAAAAGGTGAAGGCTGATGCGAAGTCATTCAGAAAACATGATTCTCCTCGTTCTGTAATCAAGTCCACCCACGGCGCTGATTCGCTGCGGGGAGAAAAGGAAAGAAAGAAAAAAGAAAGAAACAGGGCTCAAGGGGATTCGAACCCGCTGCGAGAATTGCATTTTTATCCTTGTAAATCTTCAAAGTACGGAATTGCATTTTTATCCTTGTACAAGTCAATTTATGAACGAGCCCTTATTAAAGTATCGTAGAAGCCGATGAGCACGCGAACAGAGGTCAGACGGCCTTGTGACCTGCAAAC
>BTUR01000048.1:0-1165 GCA_045863475.1 Candidatus Campbelliibacteriota bacterium | reverse complement strand
AAGTAAGTAAGTGTACTGGATTTTATTGAGGTTTTTTCAATTCACCTCTCAACGACAGTAATGAGAGTAACTATTGAGGAAAGCACTGGCTGAGTCTGCGCTCACGTTAGAGCTGTGTCGATGAGTCGCGCGTTCCATGCACAAGGACTAGTACAAGCTAGCGTGTCTGTTACAGCATGGAGTTCGTGTGGACCAACGAAGGTTGTGCTTTGTTCAGAGGGCGAGAAGAAGTCAATATGTTGCCAATCTTCATGAGCGGCGTGCGAGAAGCTGATGAAGTGCACCTTTAGGGAGCTGTGCTGCACCCTGATAGCCATAGTGGTGTATGTGTATGTGGTAGCTCAAAGGAGATGTACACATATGTGACTCGAAGTTCGTCCGACGCTTAAAAGGATCGGCCAGTTTGTGTCGTATGCACCTCTGAAGTGCGCAGAGTGCCAACAAGTTAAGCCCGAAGATGGAGAGAAAGATCTAATGAGTACAGTTCCGCCACTCGCTCGAGGAAGATTGTGGCAAGATACCTCGTAAGTGTACAAGAAACCCGAAAGAGAAAACTCAAATGAGCATGGAAAAAGCTACTAAACACGCAGCTCCATACATCACGCGATGAACGGGAAAGACAAAAGAGCATCACACAACTCTGCCGATCGCAATGTTCGGCGTGGTGCGCATGGGGCTCAGAGATGCACGCAGTTTCGCCAACTACAGTGATCGGCGTGCTGGCCCTGAAGTGTATATGTCTTCGAAGTTCAAACGGAGGCTGCCGGCTAGGTGTAGCCGGTCAGCTGCACCCTCGTTGCGCGATATTGTCAGGTCTCTCCATTGCTTCGTCAAGCGGAAACCAACTCGAGTTCGGAGAGGCGTCGGCAGCCCTCCCTAGTGGGAGCTCTCCTCGGTGGTGAAGGTGAGCATGATCCGGTCCCCAACATTTGCGGACTAACGAGCCTCCCAGCTCGCTACGGATATCGCAGCGTGCTTTCGGCTGCAGTTGTTTCGGGCTCGAAACGTGTCCTTGTCAGCATCTTTTAGTCAGCACATGAGTCAATCGCTCGTGGTCGAGCGGCAGGATCAGTTGGAGCGCGGCCTCGGATTGAGCTTGCATGTAACCTCGGAAATCCTTCGAGCTACATAAGCCATAGAAGAAGAGACTGTAGCAGTATCAGGG
>BTUR01000047.1:0-1168 GCA_045863475.1 Candidatus Campbelliibacteriota bacterium | reverse complement strand
GCAAGGGAGGAAACGTACGCACGACACCCTCCGATTGGCAAGTTAGAATGCGTATCCCGTATTTTCAAAATGCACCAATATAGCTTCAACATAAATTATGGTTCATGCACGTGGCGTGCCCGCAAGGTGAACTAGTACCAGAAGAGGCCGTATATTCGCTCGTATTGAACAAGCATATCTCTTCGAGCTTTTGGCGTCGAAAAAACATCGTTCGTCTTTTCATTCGAAAGTCGAATGATCGTTGTATTCCGGGTCTGACGCGTGTATGAAAGGGCGTAGAAAGGTTCAATTATGAGGCTTCTGATGGTATTCTTCACGACAGGCTTGAAATTCGCGACACAACTAATATCATGCGTTTTGCGTGCTGGAATTCTTCACCTGCATATGATATGTCTCCTTTCTAATTTCGCCGCACGTGAAGTGCTAGTGAAGACTCTCTGCGCAAACGAAAAACGAGTGCGCCACTCGTGCCAGGCCGCTTTGCTTGCGTGCAGCGTGGTTGAGGGAGCTACAAATTACAACTAGTTGTAGCGCGCAGTGCTCGCTAAAGAAATTTCTCCATACATGCAATGAAACTTGAGAGCGAAAGCACAACATGGATCTTGAGAAATGACTAAAATTCATCTTCTATTTTCTTACCACAAGGAGTGTGCTTGTAGATATTGTTTTTTGCTGGCAGGCATATGTGCTTTTCGACAACAACTCAATATCGTTTCATCATCATTGTGAACATTTTAGTCGAATCCCAAACGCAAAAGATTGCATGGAAGGGCTCGTTCATGAATTACGTCACGCGTGAAACATCCCTTTTCCGACCACAATTTACCCTTCCTCCCACCCCTCCCTCACACTTTCGTCACGGTCGACTTTTTTCGAATTTTACCGCGTCACGCTGTTTTTTGCTCACTTTCAGTGTATTTTGGCCCCGCGTCACGCTCTTTTTTGCCGCTCCTCGGACCGCCTCATGCTAGATTTTTCTCGAATATACCCCCTCCCCTCCATGTCACGTGTGACGCAATTTATGAACAAACCCTAACAATTGGTCGATTTCCCACCCAGAGGAGTGGGAATTCTCACCGCACAATCACTCACCAGGCACAAGAAATCTCTGACAACATATTTCCGAGGCATTTAAGTCGTTCTTGAAAGTGAATCAAGCAACACAGAC
>BTUR01000046.1:0-1171 GCA_045863475.1 Candidatus Campbelliibacteriota bacterium | reverse complement strand
TGATACCGGAATGACAGGTTTTCTTCCATCCAAATTCCTAAACACTTGTGCGGCCCGTTTATCTTATTCAGTTGCTGGTCTCCAAAACTTACATGTACCGATTGACGCGTACCTCGTGAGAATATCATATATCCACACTTAGAGCTATCAGTGTCAAACACAACGCGCATCTTGTGTGCCCATTCGTTTACTTGCTGGAGGACTTCTGAGACTGCCTGGCCCGCAGACTTCTCCTCGCTGCCCACGGCCGATACACGCACATCATCAGCATAAATACATACCTCGACACCCTCCGAGAGCTTCAATCGGCTTGTAAGGTCGCTCATAAAAATGTTATACAAAATCGGACTCAAACACGAACCTTGTGGAAGCCCGTTGCTGTACTCGCGGAATCCGGATGTTTTCGATCCTACCCTCACGCGGGCTTGTCGATCGCGCAGAAAGGCTGCAACCCACAACCACATGCGTCCGGAGATGCCGAGCTTCGACATGACAGACAGGAGACCTGCACGAAAAACTCTGTCATACGCTTTACTGGCATCAAGATATGCCGTTACACAAACCTCTTTTCGCCTAAAAGATTGGAATATGTTCTCCGTGAAGTGAAGGACTTGGTCGACCGATGATCGTCCCCTCCGAAATCCACCCATGTGCGGCGGAAACCATTGACGTATCTCCGCTTGCGCTGAGATCCGATCCGCCACAATGCCCTCCAAGACTTTTCCAACTACACTTAAGAGAGAAATGGGGCGAAAATCTCTTACCTGGCATCCGCGTCCCTCCTTTCGCAGCGGCGCAATCTCGGCCATTCTCCATGCTTTCGGCAACGTTGCCGACTTCCACGAGACATTAAAGAGCTTCTGCAACGTGCTCACGACCAACGGGCCGCCATTAAAAAGAAATTCGGGGAGTATTTTATCTACCCCGTGTGACTTTCGTTTTTTGAGGCGTGCTAATCGTGCTCTCACTTCTTTCTGTGTAATCTCTGAGCTCCACACATCGCTTGCGTTCTTCCTTTCTGTTTCTTCTCGTATTTGCTCTACCTCTGCTTCCACTCTCTTTCTGAATTTCTCACCCTGAACCTCGTGTGCTCGGCCCTAAGACTGAGCACGAGAGTTTTTTTTAGGTCACTGATCTCGTGTATGCGGCTGGCGAATCTGCGAGAAAAAAA
>BTUR01000045.1:0-1176 GCA_045863475.1 Candidatus Campbelliibacteriota bacterium | reverse complement strand
ACCAGCAACCGAACAACCACACACATGCAGTGCGCATGAAGTGCGCGTGTGTCGGACCGAGGACTAAAACAAACGCATCGCACGCACACGACAATGACATGTACAGGAGAAGGTGTACGTGTGCACGACTATGTACGTAAGTTTGTGTGTGGCCTCATACGCTCGCGAGTGATTCCGTCTCCGATACAAGCATGAAAAGTTCGCAAGTGAGACTGTCTGCCATCCTACAGCATGCTCTCTGGTGGGCTGTCTATGAAGAAATTGCACATGCGACCGACATTGTCGGCACTTTATTCCACACCAAAACCGCCCTTTGGTTTGTACGGCTCTGCATTGAGCTCGTTCGGAGAGCAGCCGTATTTGTGAGGCTGCACGCGCGCGCCGCGCGTCACAACGTGTGACCGTGTGTGCGTGTTGGTATGCTGTGTGAATGCATATAGATTGTCTTCACAAAAACGCAGGTCTCAGATCGAGTTCCTTGATTCAACTGCGCGACACAAGAGATAATGCTGCTGTAAAAAATGTGCCGTGCCGAGAGTGCGGCGGTTGCGATTTATTTCGAACCAACCGAAGTAGGTGTTAGGATGCTGCAGGGGTCTCATACGAGCTCGAATGTCTCACTCGTGCGTACAGTCATTTCTGCACACGTACCACGTGCGTGCGAGGTAACACGCGCTCACAAGAATATCACACACTCTTTGCGTGCAAATGCGCGTTTGTTATTTGTACGTTTCTTGCTTTGTCCCCCGAGCGTGTGGGGTGTGAGGGGAGATGTCGTCATACACGGTACACGTACGTACATTTGAGCTGCGTGCATGAGGCTGCGCACTTGTCCACTTGAACATCACATGTGGCTCGATCTCGTGCATGCCGTGGCGCATGGTGTGGCGACAAAAACCTTTCGCGACTGGCAGCAAAATCGATGATTTTCGCCAGCAGAAGCCGAAGACTTTTGTCACGTCGAATAATAGTACTTTTTTGAGTTCCTGGCTCCAAAATTTAAATCATACCCTCTTTCGGTCAAAAGTCTAATCATCGCGTCTTTTGACCCTAAATTTTGGCTTCAGAGTATCCATCGCATCCTTTTACAATCGAGAGTCCTAGAATCCCACGTTGTGTAGGTCGGATGCGTTCACAAAGGCAAGCAAAATGGTGCGATTATTCGGCTTCGAGTTC
>BTUR01000044.1:0-1203 GCA_045863475.1 Candidatus Campbelliibacteriota bacterium | reverse complement strand
GGGCCGAATCGCAGTGCTTCTCACAGCGACCAGTTTCCGTACGAACGTTTGTCGGATGACACGGAGGGGTACGACGACGACGACGACGACAACGACGCAAGTGTACACTACACGGATGGTGATGACGACGACGACGACGCGGTGCAACGACTCTTGGATGAGCGTGGTCCTGAATTGATGCAAGCTTTCGGGGACCCAAACGCCGACTTCTATCAAATAATGTCCGATTTTTTGGACAAACTTCGCCCCGACCCGTGACTATTCGCAAGCGTCCTGCACGTAAACAAGCTCTCTCTTTTTTTCTTGGGCTACAGTATAAAAGGAGCTGTTGTTAATACAGACATCCTACGCGCGCGCGCACACCACTGATTCCGAAACATGTCACTTCCTTCTACCATGCACCCACCCTATTGTAAACGTTCACCCTGTTCCCGAGCCACCAGAATCCAGCGAGATATACACTCGTTGCCACGCGTTCCACGACGACCGCTCCGAAACTCGCATCAAATTCTGCAGGATATTTTGTCTCTCCTCGGGAAGAAATCCACGTCAATTCATGCACGCTTGGAGAGTCTTGAAGCACTCTTGAACAACTTGCCCGCATGGACACAGTGGGAATCCCGCGAAGATGACGTCATGACGTCTATTCTACGAGATCTGAAGCCAACCTCCTCCTCCTCCTCCTCCGCCACGCATCGCAATCTCTCCATTGTGGAACACGAGTTGGCAGACGAGCTCATGCGGAATAATGGAAACGTTCCGTATGTGACGGCAAGAGACTTTGACGAACACAGAGAGGGTCTTGGGAAGTTTACATTGCTCTACACAACTTGGTTGTCTAGTATTTCGTCATCCGAACAAAAGGATTGTCATGTGAAAGATGACCACGACCAGTGGATTGACGACGACAGGCTGCGAGAGCTCATGCATGATGGGTGGCACCTGCACATCCCAACTCGCACCCTACACAACCTCCCGCAGACGAGTGCCGCACGTCTCTCCGACAGCATGCACGATCTCACCATACCCAACGTCTCCTCCTCCTCCATCTCCTCACTATCACCACACCAGGTACCGTCAGGTGACACGGCTGCAACAACGTCTGCCTTACACCGACACACTCCGTAGCATTGGTTTTAAGGCCACCCATAAACAGATCTTTCATCCGGACCCTCTAAAAATGCATGGAACCACCGATTTGCT
>BTUR01000043.1:0-1218 GCA_045863475.1 Candidatus Campbelliibacteriota bacterium | reverse complement strand
TTGGATGCAAGAAGAAGTACGATAGACTAGCTGACACACAGTTCTGAGTTGATGCGCGCCGTCAGGTGTTTTTGTTAGCTAACGACAACAAGGCAAAACTGGAACTGGTGATATCCCTCATAGAGCTCACAGCATCCGATAGAGAGAACAGTGTATGTCAATCACTAATTCTTTTCTGTCAAGTTTCGCAGGCCTCAAGACCTCGACACTCGCTGATATTGCGCGCGACCACGTTCTTTCATCAGCGCATCTCGAACTCGATGGCAGCCTTGAGGATCTTCTGGCTCTCAATGTGCTGCCCGAAAGCGACTTTCGACGCTGAATTCTTTCGTGTATACACTCATCAAGTTGATCGAGTTACGAACGCATCTGCAATCTCTACAGCGCAGACAAGGTGTATCACGTGGGATGCGCCACAGTCGATATTTCGAATGCACGATGCCTTGGACGCTTGCTACTTCTTGCGATAGAGCACGCCGTGTAAGGACATCATCGGACGAACTGTCTTCGCGCATGTCCATCATATCGTCACCTGTCGCAAGAAGACCATTGTCGTGTAAACCATCCCCATGACGTGCTGACTGGATTTGTCTCTAGCCGAGAGACAGTTATCGAAGGCGCAATGCTCAAAGATCTGTCGCTGAGCGCGAGCCCCGACATGGAACATTTCCTTCGATATTGAGAGCGACGCGCTCTGTAGCGTATGTATCTATCCACTGACAATCATTCGGGCTGTTAGCTTCACCGGTGATGAGCTTCGTCGGAGTCCTACGCTTCCACGCCGCCGCGGAAGACACCCTGAAAAAACTATTGACTCTGTTGGGATGGAAGCGCTTGGCCATGGCACATAAAAGGGCTCGGATCATAAAACCGAAGTAATATAAAGGTACTACACGGCAAAGTATGCAATGAATAGAATACTAATTGCCAATAGAGTCAGTACCTATATATTACCTCCAGTTGTAATCAGCTGTAAGTGAAGAGCCCTTATATGGAACGCTTCCTGCCCCTAGAACCAAGCACGACGCCTTCTGCAACCCTAACACTGTACATAGATAGTGATATTCTGTATTGTCATGTGAATTTGACCTTACCGAGCCGTGAAGCTTCGTTGAGAGGTGAATTGAAAAAACCTCAATAAAATCCAGTACACTTACTTACTTACACTGCAAGTATGCGCAGGCCAGCGTTCTTCATCAGAAGTCAACTTCGAACTTC
>BTUR01000042.1:0-1221 GCA_045863475.1 Candidatus Campbelliibacteriota bacterium | reverse complement strand
TTTGACCCCTGCATTACACCATTACAAGCCCACCTCGAAAACAAGGTGCAATGCAAATATATTGACTTACTCGCTTGCGCACCCCCACTCAATCCCGGCGACTCTTATTGATTGACTGACTCACCTATTCGAGCGCCGACGGACCTAGCCCGACTCCGTCATCCGCTGACCGGCTTATCATTAAAACGAATTCGCTCCCTCCCTCATTCATTGACCGAGTCCACCTACCCATTAACCTACTCCCTCGTTCACTGACGGACAATTCCTCTCTTTGACCGACGTCTTCGTTCACTAAAAGACTCAATTTCTCACTGACCAACCGGCTCATTTGCCGGCCGACTCCTCTAATCTCACTCCAGCTGAACGATCACTCATCGCACACCTATCTCACGCCGCACAGTCACTGTCCAACACATTCTCTCGCTGACCGACACACATTCTCTTGCTGACCGACTCACTCACTACTCTCCACTCACCGCTGAAACGACGATCGGAGCAGCAACTCCTCGCTCGCCATCGGCGTCAAGTTGATCACCTCCTCGAGCGACCGTCACTCCTGCGCGAACGCCTCGCGGATTAGGTCGCGCACCTGTTGCCGCCCTCAATCGACATGTAGGAGCGCCAGTTGAGGGGACTGGAAAACAACAACGGCAACACACAGATGATGCCGAGGCGATACTACAGTAGCTGAATCAAACCAACATGCCGCGAATGGAGTGCCTGAACGTTTCATTTTTCATCGTACCAAGCAACGGATGCACAATTTTCTTCATATCGCTCGAGCCGTGTTGCGTACGTATGTGTGTGTACACATGTGTACTGTACGGGCGTGTATGGGTCATACGCGTACACAGGACTACTACGTACGACGTGTATATGCGTACGCGTGTATGGGTTCATGCATGCACATTGACTGCGTGAAGCATGCGTGTGTGTGTGCACGCGTCCATACGTGCGTGCATGATATACGCGTGCACATAAACATTGCGTATTGCGTGCATGTGTGAACGAGTGCATGCGTCCGTGCATGAACACACGCGTGCACATATACATTACGTGTGTGTGTGTGTGTGTGCGTACGCATGTATGCGCTCGCGTATGTGTACATGCGTGTACGTAAACAATGCATGTGGCCTGCATGCAGTAGCCAGAGCTTCCCCTGGGATTTTGGAAGTCCCACCACGAAAAATCAAAAGACCACCCCCTCCCGACCACCCCACC
>BTUR01000041.1:0-1230 GCA_045863475.1 Candidatus Campbelliibacteriota bacterium | reverse complement strand
CAAACGAACGGGCTCACGAATGCCTTGTTTTGCGCGCGTTCCTCACCACAAGACTTAGAAAGTGATTTGCGAGCGCTGAAGGCGTGAGCGGAGAAAATTTGGGGTTTGGGTACTTCTTGGTGGAACAAATAACCTAAAATGCTCCCACTTTGCAAAATTACAACACCGTTCTCAGAAAAAGACCCCACTTTAAAACCAAGAGATTCATCCACAACTTTTCAACCGCCCCTGGAAACCGAACGTTAGAAAAAAAGACCTCCGCATAAATGGTCCGACTCCCCTCCACCCAGCTGGACGGCTGGACAAGGTCCCGGAAGCCCTGCTTTGACCTTCGTGTAGAGCTCCCACGAAATCCTGCTTTTGCTGCTCGCGAACAGCAAACCAGGTCTCACATTTTTTATATTATTTTTGGAAAATTCATGGTAGCGAAAGTAAACTTGGTAAATTGTGCGTGTGTTCTTGGGGAAATTCGAAATACAATATGTAGACACATCTTTCCACGGAAATGATCTGATGTACACGGAAAAAGAACATAGCGTCAAACGAACGGACTCACGAACCCTTGTTTTTATGCGCGCGCTCCCCTAAAAGAGGTAGAAAGTGTATCGCGAGCGCCGAAGGCGCGAGCGAAGAAAATTTGGGCATTTCGGGTCGCCAAGCATCGAAAATGACACTGATATGACGTGGATTTAGCCGTCTGCGAGTGCCCAAACCCAACCCTGGGAGAGGAGTGAGGGCAAGAGTTAAACCATGGCCCCCCTGGTAGGCAATCCAGGGGGGCCACGGTGGCCCCCCTGAGACTTTTTGAGGGGGGCTGAGATGGCCCCCCTGAAACTTTTTGAGGGGGGCCATGGCCCCCCTAAAACCCCCTCTCGCCCCCCCCCTAGGGGGGGCGAAATAATACACTGAATATGTTGCGCGCAACAAGTGGTACGGTATCGGTGACATCCCCCCTCCCACTCCCTGATGTTCGCCAACGATTGAGGTGCCAAACTGAGCAGCATGAAAAAGCACATATTTTGCGGTTCACTTAGAATTGTTCGCATGGCTTGACCTCAAACCCCGCTGATGTTGCATTGTTGCGCTCCTGTTCACTTCGATATGTTGCAATCGGCCGACCTCCCCTCCCACTGATGTTCGCGCAACATACTTTGTGTGCCTTCCAGTACTGACAGATGTACATTTCCATGGGCTCTCGCGGATTCACCTAAAGCCATTCCGGGGCGCGGG
>BTUR01000040.1:0-1268 GCA_045863475.1 Candidatus Campbelliibacteriota bacterium | reverse complement strand
TCAACGACCCCCGGCTAAAGCCGGAGGCTTGTCCCTGGCGCTACTGCTACCGCTGCGATGGAAGCGGCGTTGGTGGTGGCAGTATCCGAGACAGTAGGCGCATTGACTGACGCCCAAGAGGAAATATTTTTTGCAGCGTTGACATCAGCGTGGGCTGTGTGTCCGCAAACTGTACAGGAGAAATCGGCTTGCGTTTTTCGATTGGCTTTATCAATGTTTCCACATGCAAAGCATCGCTGCGACGTGTAGCGCGGGTCAACCAATTCGACCCGCACACCACGCATAGCGGCTTTGTAGGTGATAAACGCTCGCAACTGCGCGAAACTCCAATTGTACTGTTTGGCTCGTGCTTCTTTGCCCTTAACCCTGGTCCGGCGATTAATCCCCTTGAGGTCTTCCAGGCGGATACCTCGCCCCGTGCGTTCGGCCTTCTGCACCAGTCGCTTCGAGATGCAGTGATTGACATCTCTTTGAAATCGGCGTTGTTTGCCGGAAAGTTTCTTCAGGTGTCGCTTGGCCGACTTACTACCGCGCTTTTGCAGCCGGCGGCGCAGTTCGGCTTTGCGAATACGGTTGACTTCAGTCACATCGCTGGTGAACGCCTCACCGTCACTGTCAACCGCGATGTTGGTTCTGCCCAGGTCAACACCGAGCGCGGCGTCGGTTTCATGTTCGGTTGGGTCGGGAATGTCGCAGGTCGCCAGCAGATAGAAAGCATCTTTCGTCTTGCTGTAGACCAGATCACTCTCGCCCTTTTGGTAGACCAACATCTCGCGCTGGCGCTGGCCGCATTGATAGGGGATGTTCAGCCGCCCGCCAACCGACCAGATAGATATGCGTTGCTTATCGGTGTACCAGCGCAGAATACGGTCATCGTAGGCAATCGCCCCGTGTGGCCGGAAGTGGCGTTGTGTCTTTTTGTCCTTTTTGTAGGAGTCCGACACTTTTGCCAGCAGACGAACCACCAGTTGCGCCGTCAAACCCGACTGCTCGCGCAGCGCGTGATACAGCGCGTGGTGCAAATCGTAGGTACGAAATGTCTTGTGTTCCCAGGCGTAGGCGCTGATTTGGTCACAGACGGCGTTCGCCTGTTCCAGCGTTTGCAGAAGGAATTGCCGTTGTTCTTCCGTCGGCTGAAGTTTAACCTGAGCGATCAGTTTCATACTTCAGATTCTAGCACATTGCGTCTATACTGTCAAATACTTGACAATATAGACCGCTTTCCTCTCCCGCCTAAAGGCGGGAGTATCCAGCGGGGTTTTTTATGA
>BTUR01000039.1:0-1327 GCA_045863475.1 Candidatus Campbelliibacteriota bacterium | reverse complement strand
TATATATATATATATATCCGTGGCGCGTGCGTGTAGGGGCTCACTCGTACGTGCGTGTGCACTTGCATGTGGTGTGCGTGTAGGTGCACACTCGTATATCCGTACTTGCGAAAGTGTGCATGTCAGTGTGGCGTGCGTGTAGGGGCGCACTCATATGTAAATGCGCGTGTAAATGTTGGTATCCGTGGCGCGTGCGTGTAGGGGCCGACTCGTGCATCCAGGTATGCACATATGATATATATCCGTGGCGCGTGCGTGTAGGGGCCCACTCGCATGCTCGTGTGTGAACATACACATATGTGATGGTATGCGTGTAAGGGTGTACTCATGTACAAATGGCCATATACAAGCAATATAACATACATGCGTGCGTGTCTCAGTCTATTGGGTCGACGAGAACACTAAAAAAAGCAGGTGGCACGAAAGTCTTTTTTTTTTATCAAAGGCACGAAAGTCTTTTTTTTTTTATCAAGTGTCAATTATAAAATTTTGAACTATGCTAAACAAGACGTAACAGCCTATGTCATTCTAGTACACTTTTGTCAAGGAAATACAATGTGTGACATTCAGTTACAATGTGTGATATTCAGTGGCAACACGTTGCCACGTTTGACAAGGCGTGACATACAGTACTAGTGGCTGAAGGTTGTTTGGAACCTAGTGGTCTAGGGTTATGATTCTCCGTACGGGTCGGAGAGGTCCGGAGTTCAAATCTCGGGTAGCCCCTCCCGGGCTTTTTTATTTTCCTATGTTTCAGGTCACACCTGCAAATCATGAGCTTCCCGTGAAAGCGCACCATACGCCGCGAAAACTCATGGCATGGACCAATATGGTCAACTGCATCCCCCGTCCAACTGATTGCTACCATATTTACCACATCCGACTTGTTTCTCATTATATACACCGTCACACCTACCATAGGCAAACAACCGCGGACCACCCATATCCGAGAGGGCCACAGCGTTTCTCTTGCACAGAATAGCCCATTAATGTCACAGAGTATCACATCATGCATTTACTCAGTTTCAAAAGCTCTCATGCGCAGAAACATATATTCCCGGTAGCCATTATTGGTTGTGGTTGGCTAAGGCTGGGTAATTGGCATCTTCTTGCGAGCGGTCTTCTTAGAGAAGCTTTTTTTGGTTCCGGTCAATTCATGGTTGTCAAAATGAACGTGCGGGTGCCAAAAAACGAAAGCGGACCGCAGCATTCAGCTGCTGCGCGGCCCTCTATATGATACATTCACGCGAAATGCCACCTTTTGCCTACGATGTAACGCGAAATCCGTATGATACTAAACCGAGCACATACACAACTACATGCTCCA
>BTUR01000038.1:0-1342 GCA_045863475.1 Candidatus Campbelliibacteriota bacterium | reverse complement strand
ATAAAGACTTTTCGCTCAATCATTTTTGCGGCGTGTATGTGTGCTTTTTGTGTTCCTTTGAGCTAAATTTCTTATTTTGGAACATTTGTGCGCATGTGTTTATTGTCATTGGGTTAACAAGACCCTGAACAAAACGCATCTTGGAGTGACCATTAAAATTTAGTGGCCGATACTCGAGATAGGTGAGGCATCAGCAGATTTCTTTTTTGGTTTGATTTCGGGGAAGGTATGAATAAAATGTCAATCTTCGCACTTCATAGCATCTAAACCAGCGCCGGCTAATGCGTGGAAATGCTAGAATCTCGCACCTACGCGGATATGTCTCAAACTTGAACGTTAGCAAGGAAGAATGAAAACAAAACCGTCCGAAGTGGGATTCGAACCCTCGTCGGACTTTCAATCCTGCTCAAATGGCGAACCTTTGAGAGGTTCTTTCTCGAGCTACAATAATGCCACACAGCTAAAAAGTATACCATTCGAAAGCTCTTCATGTGCACTTTCCACCTGTAGTACGTCAAAGGTACATTTAAAAGTTGCAGCCAGTTATTTTCCCCACAAGTTCATGAAAAAGACGAAACTTCGGAGTTCGACGATTTTGTGCATACTTTGCACTGCGTTTCTACGCGAGCATTGATACTCTGAGCTGCGTGTAGTTGCTGTTCTCTAAGTTATATGTATGCAATACATGGCCGCCAAACAGAACGCCATTACCTACGTTTGTGTGGGAGTGACAAATGCACAAAGTCCGACTTCCGTCACGAAATCCCAAAATGACGTGTTTTTGGCAAAATTCGAAATTGTTTTTTTTGAAACTGACCCCCTCAAATGTTAATGTTTCTGAGGCAATTTTTGTGTTTTAGAGACCCATTTTGGGCCATTTCAACAGAAAAAATGAAAAGGCGCACTACTTGCTTTCTGAGAAAAATCCAAGGTGTGTAGAGCAATCGTTCATCAATTCCTCTCTGCAAGAAGTGCTAACGTCTTAATATCCTTGCTCAGACAAATGAAAGCGAAGAACCCGCTCGTGGTCATGGAGAGGAACGATTGTATTTTCTCATTTCTTCGCCCTAACAGTGACTCCGCGACGTAAATCAGCTTGTAAAGTGCCGTATTCAACACCGGCCAAGAGTTTTGCTGCGACTCGGTCGGTCAGAGTTCGCCCGGCGTGTCGACCACGACGGCGCGGCGGGCGTTTTTTTTTTCTCCGGAATGCAAGTGCCGTGACTGCGAGGATCGTTCACAAGTCAGCATGTCAATGCGATGATTTGTGGGCAAGCGAGCGTGAATAGGGAGACTACAGTGGCCTGAAAGTCGATTTGGTATGTGCAATGTGTGAATCTTT
>BTUR01000037.1:0-1348 GCA_045863475.1 Candidatus Campbelliibacteriota bacterium | reverse complement strand
CTCGCTGACCTCCTAGTGCCGGCGAGGCGTCGAGCCAGCGGAGGGTTGACGCTTTGGCTCCCTTCGAGCGAGAGAGCTAGAGAGCTCATCTCGCCTCAGGGAGCACGTTTAGAAGCCCCGTGGTGGATTGTGAGGCTTCCTTTCCGAGGAAAAGGAGGTACGTTGTGCGATATTGGCGCTCAAAGCTTCTCTGAAACACGGGGGTGCGACGATATCGACCTTTCCACCCTTGAGCACATACTTGGCCAGGTAACCAGCTGCACCACGCTTAGGGTCGTAAGGGAAAATGTTTGCGAATCCGTTGTTTGGGTGAAGTCGTTCCCACACTTTTTCAAATTGGATCCTCGAGATGTGGGAGGGTATCTCTTTTATGAGGGAGTGAATATGTGCTACTCCCCTTTTTTGGTACTCAATGGCGAACACGTGAAGAAGTCCCTTGCCGCGATCGCGGAAGCGGGTCCCGAATATTTCCTCATTCAACTTCCGGGACCACCTACGATACATCCTCTCCGAGTGTTCCTCCTGGACCTGTTGTACGTACGTCCCTGTACGCTCATAGCTCCCTGAATCCCTCCAAGGTTTTTTCTCAGATTCACGTACGTAGGTACCGTGCGGACATTTGCCCGTCTTATCCTTCCACGTGTACACAGATGTGTACACACATGGGTTTTCCTGTGTGTACGTTAAGATGTCCTTTTTAAAGGTGAAAGTTCCGAACCAAGAGTAGGGCTCAAACGTGCGTACATATTCAGCCCATGCTTCCCATTGAGTTTGATTTGTACGTACATGAGGAGTATTATTATCTATGTGACGTGTACACATTAAAGTTCTTAAAAGCCTCTGAAAGCTCGAATTTCAGGGGCTTTTTTTATGCTCCTTTTTCAGATAGTCGCTTACCACCAGCCTTGAACCTTTCGTACCAGCTCTGAACAGCCTCAATTGTGTGTACGGAAAGGCGTTTTCCGAGCACTGCCACACTGGCAGGATCACCCGCTGTTATCCCCTCGTAGAGAGCCGCGAAACGTACGTACTCCGAAACGCTCATCGAGTTTTTCTTTGCTCGTTCCTCAATGAACTTTTTCTCCTCTTTTGTGAGGTATACGTTAACTCTCAAAGGGTTCTTAGCTGCCATACACCACACTCTACACACTAATTAGTACTGTTGTCAATACCCACGGCCGTAAAGCTTAAATGTCCCCGAGAACACCGCCAGCGAATGACGAGGAAGTCTTTGTACTCACCCATGATTTCCCCAGTCTTTAGAAGCTTCTCAAACGTCCTATGCTCGTGACAGAATCCACACACAGCTTTTTTCCTTGAAGTTGTTTCCCTCGTTTTCATGCCCGTA
>BTUR01000036.1:0-1357 GCA_045863475.1 Candidatus Campbelliibacteriota bacterium | reverse complement strand
CACAATGTGCGGTATAATGGTTGTTGCTATCAATGGTGGGAATGATTTCGAGTTTCGGTCGCCTGGTGGGGCAAAAGGCAGTAAAAGTCATGGACATTACATGATGGTGAATGGATGGCAGGATGGGGAGTTGGTACGTTATATTAGAGATACAACGAACTATGAATCGAACTACTGCGTAATCGGTTTGTTCAGGTGACCTATTCTCATTACGGTTTCGGACTCAAGATAGGATACTAAGCTGCCTCCAAAAACTCGTGTTGTCGTACTATTCTTGACGCGGTGTTGACATTCGCGTGTATGTGTGTGTATGTGTTTTGCGTGTGTGGGCGCTTGCGTGTTCGTGCGCGTGTGTTTGGCAAGGTGTGAGTATACCATCGATTGGTGTGTACAAGTGCATGTGGAATGTGCCAGTGTGTGCCAAGAGAACTGCTATGGTCGCTCTTTGAATTAAGCGTCACTGAACGCCTAAGCTTGCGTCGTGTTCTTCTTTGTGTGGACGCTTCGCTGCTTAGTGAAAGTCCGCGTTGCATGTATGTTGTGAGAATGAGGGTCATCGAGGTGCAGTGTGCATGTGGATGTGGTAGAACGCAGGACACAGGTGGAGTGTGTTGTCTACGGTGGAAGCTCTCGTGACAGAGCGGACGCGCAGGGACACGATCACATATTAGGGCTCGTTCATAAATTACGCCACGCGTGACGCGGGCTTTTTTCGACCAAAGATTTCCTTCCCCCTTCTCCCGTCTCGTTATGCTCGACTGTTTCTGAGCTTCGCCGCGTCACGCTCAATATTGCCCTTTTCAGACCGTGTCACGCTGGAAATTTCTCTGATTTCTTTCTCCTCCTCCCACTCACACTTCACCGTCCTCGGATATTCGATTGTGGGAGGATCGAAGGGAGGAGGTAGACTACGATCGACAGTACAGTAAACTGTGCGTGGTGAGGTAGAAGAAACGATGGGCGTGATCATTTTTGATCGAAAAGGGCCGCGTCACGCGTGATAAAGGGATATCCGGAGGCCTACCCAAACGCTTCCTCAACTCGTATTTGTCTGCAAAAATGAGCACGTATTTACGCGCCGGCAAAATGCACAATTCGTCTTCAAATTTGGACAACGGTGTCCGATGAATAAGAGACATGCCCAGAGCGATTTAAATTTGTGGCGCTTTTGTGTGACTAGAGGTGAGACATGACATTGTTTCAACTGATCCAATTTGGCTCTACCCCCGGGACCCCAAATACACATCCCCCAACGGAACTCAACACGAAAAAAAAAAAAACTATTCCCAACCCAATCTACGAATTCCGATATTTTGAGCTTCGAACTTCAAAACACAAAACACAGTGTATTTATATC
>BTUR01000035.1:0-1411 GCA_045863475.1 Candidatus Campbelliibacteriota bacterium | reverse complement strand
CGGCACTGTCATAGCACATAATCCACATCCCCGCTTCCTAGGGGTCGTGCTTGACCCCAAACTGATATGGTCTACCCACATAGAGCAACTCATTGCCACGTGCTACAAAAAGATGAACGCGCTACGATCGTTGCTAGGGACCTTCTGGAGACATCACAGAAGTGCTCTTGTAGCCTTTTACAAGGCCTTCATCCGACCAAATCTTGAATACGCCAGTGAAGTGTGGGGCTCAGCGGCCAAAACACATCTTCGAAAGCTTGACACCGTGCAAGCCACTGCGCTGAGGTACATAACCGGCGCTTTTCACACCACATCACTCCTCGTGCTTGAAAGTGACACGATGTGCTCATCACTAGCCGATCGGCGACAGCTGCAGTTGACGACCGCACTAAATCGAATTCGAACGCTGTCCGACACTTCGCCACTCCAAAAGCGCCTCCGCTCGTTCACTCAGGGCCTCAAAAAGGGACACTTCTTCACAAACGCAACGCAAGCACACGCATCCTTATTTCGACAACCATACACGACGGTGACACCAAAAAGACCTCCTCTCCAGCAGCCGTGGCATGCCGAGTTCCACGTACCACCCAAAACGCACTACACGTTCAAGCAAAACGCGCGGAAGAAGCTCCGAGAGCTACAGTGCTTCAAGTACGCAAACCACCAAAACGGCGCTCACTATCGACGTTTTCGACCTCAAGTTTCTCCTGAGAAGCTCGTGTCGGACCTACACAACTACAATCTCTCGCGGGTGCTACTACGTCTACGAAGCGGCCATTCAAGGTTAGCAGCTCACAACAAGACGAACGAGGACCGACAATGCCGATGCGGCGCCGACGAGACAGTTGAACATGTTCTGTTGTATTGTGAACTCAGTCCTAGCGTATGCCAGCATAGGGAATGCTTCTTTGACTCAGTGCGTCCATTTATCACTTTTGACAAGATTCCTACAATTTTGCAGCTGTTGAGCCCTCCTCCTTTGCACACTCGTAGACGGCAGAGAGAGTTCTTTCAGAAGGTGGCTCAGTTTGCCTCACGTCTTCCTCACGAAATTTGAAGCTCAGAACTTCCTTTCCGTTCACCGATGTACACCGTTTCCCCGCGCTCTGTTGTTCGAGAACTCACCGTGTGTTACGTATGCTTTCCGGCGTGTTTGTGTTTTTGTTTGATTTTGCAAGATTCTCTTGCTCGAACTATCCTCATGTACAAAGTCGCTACCGAAATATCTTAGTGTCTTTATGACGGAAAGATTAAAGAGTTTATTCATTCATTCATTCATTCACCCTTCCCTTTTCGTCACGCTCGACTTTTCCCGATTTGGCCGCGTCGCGCTGTGTTTTGCTCACTTTCAGTACATCCGACCGCCGCGTCACGCTCTATTTCGCCCCTTCGGACCGCGTCACGCTTGAAT
>BTUR01000034.1:0-1429 GCA_045863475.1 Candidatus Campbelliibacteriota bacterium | reverse complement strand
CCCAGCAGAACCAAAACGTACCTTTATCAGTCGCGAAAACGTACCTTTATCACACGCGTGTAGACAGGATAAACAAATATACAGAAATAGCGCACGAGAGAGAGAGAGAGTGTGTCTTCGAGAGGAAATACAACTCGGGTTGTATTTACAAGAGCTCGTAGTTCATGCGAACAAAGAGCTCGTGCTCCACATTCTCGTGGCCGAGCCTCGCGCGCGCGGGGCGATGGATGCGCTTCTGGTGGCTGAAGGAGCGCTCGCACGATGCCTCCGTGGGGGCGACGTGGAATACCTCCTTGGCGATGAGTGCCAAGTGTGGTATTTTGCGGCGCGCAAAACTCCACAGCTCGGCGGGCTTCGTGTTCGCGTCCACCAAGTTGAACGGCTCGCTGTTGTCGCAAAAGCGAGTGAACTGATCGGTCAGTCTCAACAGGAGCCGCTGGTCGTCCATGTCCTCGCAAGTGAGAAGTGAAACTACGTAGGAGAGCTGCGGACGAAAAGGGGGCTGAGCGCACCGAGTAGGCTATCAGATTCATCACGATGGCCAGCACGCCCGCCTCCTTCTTCTTTTCGTACGACTCGAACGACGCATGAATCTTCTTCTGCGTCGGCTCCTCCGACTTCGGCGCATCATCGGCGGCCGGTACCGACTTGCAGCTTCTGAAGTGGTTCCACATTCCCTTCGTGCCCTTCGAGCCGCCTCCGACAAGCTTGCTATCGCAGTACTTGCACTTTTGGAGCCCTTCCTCGTCCTTGCACTCCTCGAAGTGTCTCCAAAATTCGCTCTTGTACTTACGTTTTGGTGGCATACTACACAAAGCAGACATCAAAAACCGGTACGATGTATTTGAGCAAATAAAATTTTATTGGCTCATACGTCAGCCTCATCATGGTACAGTGGAGATAAAAGCCTGTCGAACAACGACGTTTATTTACTTCGCAGTCCCAACCTGAACAAAAAACAATACAGTTACATTATACTGCGCGCTGTATCGGTGCGTTGCACAAAGATGCGCGGGTGAAAACTTACCTTGCGTCCGTTGAAGCTCGCAGGCCTGTGGTCTTGAAGGACGAAGTCAGGAAGAGTGAAGGTGAATACAAGACGCTGAGAAAGCTTGTAATTTGAATTGTGAGTTGCCCTAGGGTTTTAGGGTCAAAAGTTAATATTAATATGGCACAGAACCGCTCAAAACCGCGATCAAATGGGGTATTCCTGTCGAAAAGCAAATGGGGTATCCGCGGGCGCCCGTGATGGCAAGCAAATGGGGTATCCGCGGGCGCCCGTGAAGCCCGCGGGCGCCCGTGACAATTTGAAATGGGGTATCCGCGCCCGTAGCCCGCGGGCGCCCGGGTAGCCCGTCGGATCCTTACGCAGACGGACCTCTAAAACCCTCAAAGTATTTTAAAATATACTTTATAACGCATACGAAAA
>BTUR01000033.1:0-1441 GCA_045863475.1 Candidatus Campbelliibacteriota bacterium | reverse complement strand
CACAGCGTCATCGTTTGTGCATATGTTTTATGTATACGTATTAGGTACATCTAAGAGTTCGTTCAGACTAGTACCACACGAGCATTCTCTTCAGGAGCGAGAACTTCGAACTGAATTATCAACTACAAAAACCAGGGTATACGCGCTACAGTAGTACCAAAACAAATACACCGAACACGAGCAGCGGCTAACCTCAATCGCCGTGGGCCTCGAGTTCCTGCTCACGGGCGACGTGTGTCCATCGCCACCGCTGTATCCGCTCGCATTCGACGACGGCGACGTGGTGCGGTTCGAATGCGACCGGCTGTGAGCGGCCTTGTTGTTCTTGACGCGGAGTTGCTCGGGCCACTGAACGCCGTCCTTCGAGTAGTTGATGCTACAGAGACAACGTACAATCGGCTTATGCTTGGGAAAAGCAAAAACCAAGACTCTGTAGCTCTCACACCTCGATTCATTTAGTAGTGGTTGCTTTGGGACCTAGCTGTCACCCTGGTATCATTATCCTGGCACGGCAAGGAACTCGATGGCAAAATCTTCCTTAATGATCTCTGACCAAGAAAAAGGACATGGACAGTAATTGACTCCCTTCGGGGCCATTCCTAAATTCTGCAACAGCGTTGCGTGAGGGGGGCGTGAATTTTGAATATGTTTGTGCGTTACGCCAACTTCACGGATTTCTCTTGGGTCCCGGAAAACACCGTAACGCTTGTAACACTGGGGGTGTGCGTGAGTGCATGCATGCGCGTATGAGGGCGTAAATTTGCATGTGAGGGAGTGTAGATACGTGATTGCGAGAGTACGTGCATGTGGGTGTGCATGTGCGTGTGCTTGTGCGTTTCAGAGACACACTTGCCCTCAAACAACGTGTGTTGGCGTATGTATAGTAGCGTTACGAAAATCGTAACGGAGGGGTCAAAATCAGGCAAATCGTCAATCGTTGCGGTAGCGTTACAGGAGATAGAGGTAGTAAAAAGTTATAAAAAAAGTCCGTACCGCGTTACGGAGTTTATGAACGGCCCCATTTGAAATTAATTAATTATGTTATGCAATACATGGTCGTTTTCGACTTTTTACCCCCCTCCACCCACAAACCTGCAATGAAGTTTTAACGCTAAAGATCTGAGCTCAAAATGACCAACCTCCATGACGCTTTTTGCAGTTTGTTTTTGCTGTACATACCGGTGCTTGTTTGAGAGTGTATGAGTATATGTATGTGCTCGCATGTACGTGTGTATGAGCGTGCGTACGTGTGTGCGTGCGTGTCTACGTGTGTGTATGCACGTGTATGTTTGGGTACGTGTGTGACTAGGTGATGGAGTTTATGCGTTTTGGGCCTCGCATGCGTGTTGCGCCTCGCGTGCGTGTGTACAAGACTATCAAAGTAACACATGTTTTCAGGTAATTTTCGCGAGAGTATGTGTGCGTGGGAGCACAATTTTTG
>BTUR01000032.1:0-1467 GCA_045863475.1 Candidatus Campbelliibacteriota bacterium | reverse complement strand
TTTTGAGGGTTTTGATGTACAAAGTTGTCGTATTACAAAAACTTTCCAGGGGTACCTCGGGACTTTCCAGGGGTACCTTGGGTGAGGGGTGAGCTCCCCGATGAGGAGTAAGTGGGACAAGATTGACAGAAGTATATCTGAAAATTAAAAGCAAGCTCGATGGACTTTCTATGAGACCCCAACCGATTTTTGAACGTTTTCACACATTGTGCATGTGCTTCTTCGGTAAAATGCGTGCGCAGTTGCATTTCAGGTGTATGTGTAACGCATGCGGCGTGCGTGTAGTGCCACGCGCGCTCATAGATATAAGAGGATGCGAGGGGGCTACGTGTGGGGATACACGTGTACATACACACGAGTCGCACGCGTGTTGTGTATACAAGAATATCACTCGCTTTTAAATTTTAGCACGTGTGTGGATGCGCGTAGCGGTGTGCTCGTTTATTTTGCGCGCATATGATGCGTGTGGCGTGCGTGTAGTGATGCACTCGCTCACATATGTGTTTCGTGCGCAGTGTATGCGTGCACTCGCTCACATGTGTGTTTCGTGCGCATTGTATGCGTGCACTCGCACACACACACACACACACACACACACACACATGATTGTGCCACACGTGATGTCTGCGCGCATTAATGCACTCGCGCATTTTGTGTGTCATGTGTGCGGGGTGAGTGTTCAAGTGAAGCTCATTTTGGATGTGTGACATGGTTGGCGTACGTGTTGTGCTACACGCGCTCATAATTGTGAGTGTGATGCGTGCGGTATGCGTATAAGAGTGCACTCACATACATGCCTTGGTTGTACATGTGGTGCGTGTGGAAGAGTAAAACGTCAACTGTATAGGTGTATTTAGGGGTACACTCGCTCAATTTCCACATGTCATGCGTGCGGCGTGCGTGTAGTACCGCACACGCTCATAAGTGTCAGTGTGATGCGTGTGGTATGCGTGTAGGGATGCACTCGTCAATGTACTTAGATCGCGCACGTGGTACTCTTGTTAGAGTGCACTTGCTCATAAGTATTGTCATGTGTGCGTGTGTGCGTGTAATGGTGAACTTTTACGCATGCTATCCGTGTGGCGTGCGTGCAGTGTTGCATGCGCTCATAGGTATGTGTGTTGCGTGTGGCGTGCGTGTAGGGATTCGTTCTTTTGCATGCATGTGTCTTGTGTTGCGGTATGTGGGTGGTTCATACACATTCATTTCATTTGTCATGCGGAAGAGGGCTCCAAAAGACCTTCAAACGATGAAAATGTGAAAATTACATAGAGTTTAGATTTTTTGGTCGCACTATATACAAAAAACCTGCGCTCTCGAGAAATACGTCGAAAAAAAGGTCAAAAGTGAAAGGCGCTTGCAAAACACCCCCATAGGTATTGGCATGTCAAGTATGAGCATTGTGGATTGTTTTAATGAGAAACTACGACATGATCTTTAGGCGTATGGTTGTGTAGCACCGGTGCT
>BTUR01000031.1:0-1470 GCA_045863475.1 Candidatus Campbelliibacteriota bacterium | reverse complement strand
AGTTTCATTTTCGAGATTTCGTAGCAAAAACAGCGATTTTTAGGTGGAATTTGCCAGCGTTTTACAAGCGAAAAAAGCCGAGGGGGTCACGGCTGACCCTCTCAAAGGCGCTGAGGGGGTAATTATGTGACCCCCTCAGCTGCATCGAGGGGGTTGACCTCTTGAATGCTGAATATGTTTCTGTGTGCTCGGCCGGATGCCATTCACTGATCTTACGCTTTAACGATTTCCTTTTTATGCGCCACTGCTCTCGAAATCTTTCCGTGCCTACACGACTTCACTGTTTAAATTCAGATTTTCCAGGGTTTGAGCGAGTATTCGTTAATCATAGACATACATAGTATCAAATGCGTGGCAGAGTTTCGTACTGGAGAGTGTCGTTTCGTACTTGTGGTCGGGGATTATAACGACGTATATTGTAAAGTGGCAATAAAGTACATTTTCTTTTGGATTTGTGCACATTACAATCAATCCTAGAGCTGCAACGAATTCAATCAAGCCGTTTTGGGAATCAATACACAGGCACCTTACATGCTCATGAACGAATGCATTAGACAATGCGTGTGATACTAGTAGGTGTTTTTGTGCGAACAAACTTGGCCGATGAGCGGCTTGGCCCGAAGCGAGTAAAGACGGTTCGGAAACATCCACGGTTGTTAACGCAAAAAAGCCATCAAAAGAATTAAGATTACAAAGGAAAATAGAATATACGTGCATATGGCATGACGACCCTGAAGAACTACTTCAGAGATGTTCTAAGCACTCCTCGTTTAGAATTCTTATCCATTAGCATCACATAAACTTTCTTTCTGAACGGGAGCCCTCCCGGGATTCGGATATTCCATTTGATGCCATCATGAGCATGTGTATAACGCTTTCACAACTCTTACGGGAGGAGGAGGGATATAAAGCACATGCGTTGCTATTAGCATCGGTATGGAAATAAACGCTTAGCGTTGTGATTTTCACGGCTGAAGTAGCAAAGTACATCAAGGTCCAAAACGTCCGAAACGGAAAGTTCGCCAAACGCACCGGCTCACGAACGCGTTTTTTCCGCAACCCCATTAAAATAATTGACAGTAGATCGCGAGCGCCGTAGGCGCGAGCGAAGAAATTTTTTGGCGTTTTTCGGGTACCATTTCCATAAAATGTACAATTTGAGATGCGAGGAACGACCTCCTCAAAGTACTTCAGGGGGTGCAGAGCGCATCCGCTCAACATGGACAAGGGGGTCAGAACCATTACCCCCTCGAGGTCGTCAAGGGGGTAGTTTACACCCCCCAAGGACCCCTTGCACCCCCTCCAGGGGGGTGAAAATAAATCACTGGTCTGACTTCGTAAAATGGTTGATAAGCAGAAGTTATTCTACCTCCGATGTGCGCGCGATGCGAAGGGGTGCGCTCAGAGTCTTGCTCTACAGCTGGCTCACTTCTTGCGGAGTGGGTTGAGGAAGGAATTGGTTTTGAAAGC
>BTUR01000030.1:0-1481 GCA_045863475.1 Candidatus Campbelliibacteriota bacterium | reverse complement strand
GTGCTGCTCTTCTCCTGGTGCAGGCACAAACAGGGTGGGTGTGGCGTGTGGCATTGACGCCCTCGCTTACAGTTTTCGAGTGATGTAAGGGGCCGTCCATAAATTATGTTACGCGTAACATTTTTTTAACGGGGGGGGAGGGGTCAGGTCTCAGCGTAACAAAACGTAACATTTTTGACGGGGGGGGAGGGGTCAGAGTACGGAGCGTAACATTTGAAATGTTACGCAAAAAGAGCATCATTTCGGGGCCCAGGAGCGTTTCCTAGGGTGGGGAACTTTTCACCGGATTTTCCGGGTGAACATCTCCAAAATCGCCCAAATTTTCTTCGCTCGCGCCTGCGGCGCTCGCAGAAAAGGTCTATGTATCCTTTTGGTATGGGACGCGCCAAAAAACATGCATTTGTGAGCCCGTGCGATTGGCGCAATCTTGTTTTTGAAGATGTATAAAAGTTGGAGCCTTCGAAGTTCATGTTTTTATCAATACTGAACACACGGAAACGGAGTTTTCGTTTAAACTTATCAGCTTTTAAAGAAAGCTTATGATATTTTTGGATAATCTTACCGAAAGCCTTAAGTTCCTAAAATTTTCCTTCTCGAGATATTTGCCAACGTGAGAATGATGGACCAAACCATTCGCTTGGTAGTCTTTTTTCAAACAATTTCAAGACAAATATCACCGAAATCGCTCAAATTTTCTTCGCTCGCGCCTGCGGCGCTCGCATAGGGAGGGAAAAGCAAAGCATACTTTTCTCTTATGCGAGGGGTATGCCAAAATGCTAGCGTTAACGAGGCCGTATGATCGGTGAGAATCTGGTTTTCGAACTTGTTTTCAAGTGGCAAACCCAGAGTGGTGCTTTTTTCACTCTAAAACACGTGCAAGCATGAGTTTTGATCGATAAAGACATTTGCTGAAACATGTGCTTGTCTTTGACAAAACCATTCCACGAGCCTTACTAGCAAGAATCCATGTTTCCTGTCACACTTGCGTGAGGATTAATAATAAGTATGGTTGAAAAAATTTCTCACATTTTCTTCGCTCGCGCCTGTGGTGCTCGCACAGACGCAAACAAATGAAAGCTCTCACAACCCCGCATGAAGGTGGCCCGTCAAAACATGTGCTCTTGTTTTCGATCTTGAGAAACCTGGCTTTGCTTTTGAAAGAAGCTTCCCATGTGTCTTATTTTCAAGTTATATTGCTTTCCGCGATGTTCGGTTTCGTCAAAAGGGGACCATTTTCTCTGCTCATTTTTCAAGAATCATATTACGGAAATTGCCCAAATTTTCTTCGCTCGCGCCTCCGGCGCTCGCGGAAAAGTAAAGTTTAACAGTGTTGCCCCTCTAAATGTGCCGTTTATTTTTTATATTGAGTACACAAGACTTCGCACACTTGTACACGAACAAAAGTGCGAAAAAGTCCGATTCGTTGCTAAGTTGAGTATATCGCCACCTTAAAAGTAAGGGCGAAACTGTTCATTGAGCAA
>BTUR01000029.1:0-1538 GCA_045863475.1 Candidatus Campbelliibacteriota bacterium | reverse complement strand
GTAACTACTCAGCGAGAAACGAGTAACGGGTTGTCAAAAAGATAAAGGTCTGCGAAAATAAGCTCAGTGAACGTAACCCAACTGCCGAGTGAAAAAGAAATACGTGCCGCCTACCAAGCAGGGGAAGAGGCGGTCATTCAGTTGTTTTACACAACGATTTTGGTATTGGTAGAGCGCATCCAAAAACTGGAAGACCAGTTGGCAAAGAACAGCCGCAACAGCGGAAAACCGCCTTCCAGCGATGGCTATGACCAGCCTACGCCGAAAAGCCTGCGGAAACGTTCGCGGCGCAGAAGCGGAGGACAGGCTGGGCACAAAGGCGAAACGCTGAAGATGAGGCCGAACCCCGATCATCTTCGTATCCATCGGGTGAAAGCGTGTGCGCATTGCGGTCACTCCATGAAGCGTCGGAAAGCGATCCGAACAGAAAAGCGGCAGGTGTTCGATGTGCCGCCGATGAAAATCGAAGTTACAGAGCATCGGGCAGAAGTCAAGGATTGCCCTTGTTGTGGCAAAGAAACCCGCGCCGAGTTTCCAGACGAAGTGAGCAAGGCGGTGCAGTACGGAACGGAAATCAAATCGCAGATGGCGTATCTGAACAGCGAACAGCACATCCCGCTGGAAAGAACCTGCGACCTGCTGGAAGAGTGGTACGGGCATCGTCCCTCCGAAGGAACAATCGTGAGCGTCTGTGCAGAAGCGGCTGAAAGAGTGGAGCCAGCCAACGAAGCGGTCAAAGAGCATCTGGTGGAACAGGAAGCGGTGGTGAACTTTGACGAAAGCGGCTTCATGGTCAATGGTGTCCTGAACTGGCTGCACAACGCCAGCACACCGCGCTTGACCTGCTACGCCATTCATCCCAAACGCGGCAGTGCGGCGATGAATGATATTGGCATCTTGCCGCGTCTGAAAGGACGCGCTATGCATGACGACCTGGCTGCCTACTTTCTGTATGAGTTAGAACACGCCTTGTGCAATGCGCATCATTTGCGAACCTTGCTCTTTCTCCTGGAGCGTTATCCACAAAAGTGGATTGAACCCTTGAAAGACCTGTTGCTCAGAATCAAGGCGAAAGTGGAAACAGCCAAAGAGAAAAAGCAAACTTCTTTGAGCGCCAGGCAAAGAAACCTCTTCGACCAAGCCTACGACCAGTTGATTGCGCAGGGTTTGAGAGCCAATCCTCCGCCCAATGAAAAAAGCCGTACACCCGGACAGCGTGGACGATTGAAACAAACGCCTGCGCGCAACCTGCTCTTGCGTCTACAGGAACACAAGACATCTGTGCTGGCCTTTATGGATGATTTTAATGTGCCGTTTGACAATAATCAGGCGGAACGCGATTTGCGCATGATGAAGGTCAAACAAAAGGTCTCTGGCGGTTTTCGCTCCATTGAAGGCGCTCAAAACTTCTGCCAGATTCGCGCCTATCTTTCTACTGCCCGCAAAAATGGCATCAAGGCTCTCGCCGCTTTGCGCCTTGCTTTTGCTGGCTCTCCTTTCTTGCCCGATTTTGTTACTCCTTTACCCTGAGCAGTTAC
>BTUR01000028.1:0-1574 GCA_045863475.1 Candidatus Campbelliibacteriota bacterium | reverse complement strand
AAGCGCTTAGCTTGGGTGAGAGATGCATCCCACCCAGGTCTGCGCTGTGACGAGCTTGGGCGAGTGAGGCCAAGTTCCTGCGCGCCAACCTCTGCGAATGCTTTCTGCATAGCGCCTAGTTTCTCGTTCAGGTCCAGCTGCTTGAAATTGGCTAGCAGAGGCTCGAAAACTCGATCCGTAGCGCCTCGAAACGAGTCTGGATCTGCTCCTCGGATTTTATACCGTGGAGTGAAGTTTTTGACGTCACGTGTCAAAACTTTGAGAGAAACGCTGATCCTGATCGGGCGATGCGGCGCGTACGATAGGACAGTCTTTGGCAAAAGTGCCCACGTTGTGTGCTCCCACAACTGGGGAGTGCAGAACGCAAGATCGATGACCGTCTTGGACTCTCTGGTGCCACTGGGAGATTTTCGGGACGTTAGATGTGTCGGAATGTCAGTTGGATTTAGAAGGATAAGTTTATCGGAGTTGTCGTCGAGGACTTTTACAAGGTTGCGCCCGGCAGTGTTCTGTGGGGTGATTGAGTCCCACATACGATTATGCGCATTGAAATCACCGCATAATACCGCGTACTTTGGCAGACGTGCCACCAATCGATTGAGTTTTGGAATAATTGAATACTCTTGTGGTGGCACGTACGCATTGGCGAGCGTCAGAGTCTTATTGTTCACGAGATGCACTCTGATTACAACAACACAAACGTCTGACGAAAATGAAAAATCTTGAGATACAACTAAGTCATTTCGTACGATGAAAGCGGCACCGCCTCGTTGCCTTTCTGGGCAGGAGTACTCGTGTTGTTTATAGAACACTTCGTACCCGTCGTAGTGGGGTGCAGGTTTGTGCACGTCGTTCCACTTAACTTCTTCCAGAGCAGCTATGTGACAGCTGTTCTCGCTCATGGCTTGAAAGAGTTCTTGCTCGCGGGACGGGGGAAAACCACCAGTATTCCACTGCAAGATGCCAATTTCATCACGTTTGTGAGCCTTGGTTCGGACTCTTGTGACCTTGTAAGATGACTCCGAAGTTTTTCGACGTTGAACGGCAGGGCATTGTTTGAGTACGTCGAGTTCATGCGGTAAGACATGCGTTGGTACTTTATTACAGAACAGCGGGCGGGCGCGGGGGGGTACATAAGAGAAGCACTGGTCTGTGCGGGTATATAATACATTGTCACAGTTGACCGATGCTTCTCTTACTGCCGTAAAAAAGGACTCGCACCCATAGTGTCAACAGAGGTGGCTCCTCGTTTCAAACGAGAGCGCGTGCGCATTGCTGGTGTATCAAGCAAAGGTCGTACAGCTCGACGCAGCTTCTTGACTGGAGACACGTGTGAGGTCGCTTCCTCGGCGGCCCCTTGCATTGCATGCGAAGCATCGTCGTCAGTCATTTGGCTTACGTCGTCGCATAAGCGTGGCTTCTTCATTTGCCGAGCACGTGCTCGTGTCAGCATCGGTGAAAGTGCGTTCCGGTGCGAGCGCTTCGTTGAAGTCTTCAATGCTCGACGTCGTGGCCTTGTCGAAGGCGTTGCCGGTGCCGTGTTGTCCGCGAGTACCATCTGGACTACACGAGGC
>BTUR01000027.1:0-1635 GCA_045863475.1 Candidatus Campbelliibacteriota bacterium | reverse complement strand
GTTTCTTTGCTCTTTTTTTGTTTTTTTGGGTGTGGGGGGGAGGGAACGGGGTGCTGTTACCTTGCTCTTATCGTTTCTTTTCTTTTACTTTGTTTCAAGAAACTTCGGCTTCGTTCTTAACACAAATTTATGGACTGCCGTTAATACCGTATTTATCACATGAGTCGTCAATGCACTCGATGATTTCCCGAGCAAAAAACCTTCATCTATGCGGGTTCCTAAAGGTACTGCTTGCCATATCCTTTCGAACATCTCTATTCGCGCTATCGTAAACTTCGGGCATCTCAACAAGTAGTGCGATACCGTCTCTTCTTCGAACGAACACTCACACAAACTTCCACAGCGTCTTCTTGTTCGCGACCTGGATGCTCTCACCGCGCAATGTGCTAATCTCAGCCTCGCTATTGTTACCTGGACTCGCGGTGGTCCCCTCGAAAAAGGAGGGCGTCGTGTTAGATGTGGGAGGATTCTTGAGAGGTGCTCCACTCCTTGACGCCTTTTCGCTACACTTGTTCGTTGCCATTTCTCGTCCTCTCGCTTTCTAAGGGCTGTTTTCACCATCCCCGTTGCTACTTGTAGTGATACCGGAACCTGCCCTGCTATTGGAGCTCTTATCGACTTGATTTGCTGTATGCTCTCCTTCGCTGCTTGGTCTGCCTGCTCGTTCAGTGTGAGACCCTCATGTCCCGGTATCCAGGTGATTGTCACTGGCTTCCTGAGCTCTCCTAAGACCTTTCGTATTTCTATGACTACTTTGAAGTGAGAGGTAGCTCGTGAGCGACCCAGACTGACGTCAACTGCCGACTAACAATCTGAGAAAATCTCAGCTTTGTCAAAGAGGTCTTCTCTGTCCTTTAACATTCCCAGGGCTGACCTGATTGCACAAAGCTCCCCCGTGTAGCTGGATCCTATACCTACTGGTGCTTGTCTCACTATACTCTCTTCAGCCGAGGTGTATACTAAGCCGTACCCACAAGGACCCGGATTAGGGTTTGCTGAGCCATCCGTGTGCACCCACACCTCCCCTACCTGTAAACCCGCTTGCAAACGTTGAAGGTGTCTCAATCGTACCTCCTCACGTGGCAACGTTCGCCCAATCGCCTGCGTCTTGATCTCGACGTCGTTGATTGGCGGATCCATGATTCGCTCGACTTCGTCGGTGCTACTCAACTGAAACGAGGAGAAACGATCAAGCGTTTTTAAGAGGGCTTTCGCCCTCGTTAGGTACGAACGCGCATGCACAGGTGAGCGTTCGATTCTCCACCTACGAAGTTGTTCTCCGAGAGGATGAGCGTCGGACAGCCGCAACGAACGCAGGAAGTCCTTAGCCAACAAGAACTGCCATCTTGTTCTCAATGACGTCACCGCGCAGTAGGCTTGTAACGATTCAATGCTGGTGGAACGTTCTGCGCCGGCGATTACTCTGAGTGCTACATTTTGTATGTGCTCTAGTGATCTCAAGTGTACGTCAGCTGCCGACTGCCAGACTGAGCTCGCATACTCAAGTACCGATCGAACACATGTCAAATACAGTGTTCTCATTGTATCAAAACCTACGCCATGCTTTGCCAACGGCCGTATCCCTTGTAATGCTGCCCACGCTTTTGCTCGTACTGCACTAATATGGTGTCGAAA
>BTUR01000026.1:0-1645 GCA_045863475.1 Candidatus Campbelliibacteriota bacterium | reverse complement strand
GACCCCCTGAAAAAGCCAGAAGGGGGTGAGCGTACCCCTCAAAGAGCCCTGACGGGGTAGGCTGAGATTTAAGCAAAACGTCCAAAATTTTCTTCGCTCGCGCCTACGGCGCTCGCGAGAATGGAAGTATACATTTTGGCTTGGGGCGCGCCAAAAATCAAGCGTTCGTGAGCCCGTGCGTTTGACGCAATATGAATATTTCATAACTTTCACAAAATCAGGGCGTTTTAGGAACATTTTTGATGTATTTGCTTTCGAAAACCGTCAAATTTTCTTCGCTCGCGCCCTTGGCGCTCGCGAGGTACAATATACTTTAGGGCGCCCAAAAACCGGTTGTTCGTAAGCTTGTGCGTTTGGTGGTGTCTAAAATGCGGCGAGTTTTCATCACGAACGTCGAGTTTTCTTCTACATGTAGCATGTATGGTGCATTTCCGATACGTTACACCTCAAAATTGTCAAATTTTCTTCGCTCGCGCCTTCGGCGCTCGCTACGTATAATACATTTTAGGGATGTCCCGTCCAAAATGGATGTTCGTGAGTCTGTGCGTTTGGTGGTGTCTAAAATGCAGCGAGCTTTCATCCCCAATGTCGATTTTTCCTATACATAGAGCATTTTTGGTGCATTTCCAATACATTTCACCTCTAAACTGTCAAATTTTCTTCGCTCGTGCCTTCGGGGCTCGGTATGCATGATATATTTTTAGGGGTGTACCACCCAAAATGGTTGTTCGTGAGCTTGTTGGTTGTGTCTAAAATGCGACGAGTATTCATCACGAACGTCGATTTTTCTTCTACATGTAGCGTTTTGAGTGCATTTCAGATACGTTTCACCTCAAAACGGTCAAATTTTCTTCGCTCGCACCTTCGGCGCTCGCTACTTAGAATACATTTTTAGGGGTGTCCTGTCCCGCCCAGAATGACTGTTCGTGAGCCAGTGCGTTTGGTGGTGTCTAAAATGCGGCGAGCTTTTCACCACAAACGTAATTTTTCCTTCTACTGGTAGGTGTACAATTTTGGTGCATTCCTGATAAATTACACTTCAAAAACCGTCGAGTTTTCTTCGCTCGCGCCTTCGGCGCTCGCGACACATGATATACTTTTGAGGGGTGGCGCGCCTAAAAAACAGCTGCTTGTGAGCATGTTCGTTAGGTGGCGTCTACAATTACGCGAGATTTTCATCACAAATGTTGATTTTACTTCTAAAGTACGCATTTTTGGAGCATTTATGAGTCGTTTCAAAAAGGTACAGCGAAGTATCGCGTGTGACTGAATATGTGTATTTTCCCAAGCTATAACAACCGCACGTCCGATAAAGATCCAAGCCTTACCCCCTCCCGACCGCTGCTCGACCCCCTTGAACGAGCAGAAGGGGGTCAGCTGAGCTGACCCCCTAAGCTCAGCTGAGGGGGTGAGAGCTCACCCCCTGAAATGCTGCTTAGGGGGTGCGCCAGCACCCCCTGAGCAGCATGTCGTTTGTTTAACGCTGCTCAGCCTACTCCTCAGGGCTCTTTGAGGGGATCCGCTCACCCCCTTCTGGCTATTTCAGGGAGTCAGGGCCTCACCACCTAGCAGTGTGTTTATGGGGTGAAAAGCTGACCCCCTGACCTGACCGTCAGGGGGATGAGGCTCACCCCTTCCACCATGC
>BTUR01000025.1:0-1671 GCA_045863475.1 Candidatus Campbelliibacteriota bacterium | reverse complement strand
CCTCCCCTTGTCACGCGTGACGCAATTTATGAACGAGCCCTAAGGGGAACGGGAATTGGGGGGAGGTTAAATACCTAGGGGCATTTTTAGGGAAGCGTTACTCATGGTTGACGTATAAGAACGCCGAATCGGACATTACAGAGTTTAAGTATGGGGTACCCCAAGGATCACCGATCAGCCCTTTCTTATTCAACGTCTACTGTGCAGCAGCACTTGGTGAGTGCGGCCAGGGACGGGGTCTACAGGCAGACGACATGTGCGTTTGGAGAGTCCACAGACAAGAAGAGGTTGCTTGTCGAGAGCTGACGGCAGACTTAAGAACCGTTTTTGAGTGGGGGGAGAGACACAACATGAGGTTCTCAAAAAAAAAGTGCAAGCTGCTCAGAATTTCGAGCAAACAGAAGTCCAAGTTAGATCAGTACCCGATAGTCTTTTTTGGGGGGCAAGTACTGAAGTTAGTAGAGAGCCACAAGTACCTAGGGGTGACACTCGACAGCAAACTTAAGTGGAGGGAGCACACCATAGCAACAGCAGAAAAAGCGGAGAAAAGTCTCCGACTCATACTTAGACTCTGTAACACAAGAAGAGGGGTCAGTCAGAGGCTACTGATCCTACTGTACGAATCGTGTGTTCGGCCTGTCTTAGAATATGCCTCGGAGGTCTGGGGGGATGTTTCAAAGACAAACGCACAGAAGTTAACGTCAGTGCAACACCTCGCATTAAAAGCAAGTCTAGGAGTAAATCGGAGATCTCACACGGCAGACGTGTGTGTCGAGGCACAAGTCCCACCATTAGAGCCCAGGAGAAAGGTGCAAGTACTTCGTTTCTGGCAGAACCTCCACGCCCACCCCCGCCCCCTCACGACGTTCCTAACAGGGCTCCCAGGGAGAAAACGGCTACAGAAAAAACACAGGAGTGGTTTTCTGGAGAGGGTTCATAAAGTCATGAAGGAGACAGGTCTCTCTCATGAAAGAGTTATAGGTCTAAAAAAGAAGCAGTTCCAAAACTGCATCAAGAACCTCTGGAAGCAGCAGAGAGCCCACGGAGGGAGGAGGGATGAAAGGAACTCCCACTACAGTAAGATTCAGCCAAACACAGAACTTCACTACCCCAAAGATTACAGTAAGAAACAACGAAAGACAGTAGCAGAGTGGCATGGGCTACGTCTGGGCACCCTCCCCCTCAACAAGTTCCTCCACAGTATAGGCCTTCACTCAGACGGGCGGTGTGCTTGTGGGAGAGGGGAAGAGACAGTTGGACATTTTTTGTTGAGCTGTCAAAACCACACCGAGGCAAGCAAGCAGCTAGTGAGCGACATCAAAAAGTCTTACCACACCCGAGCAAAACCCACCCTGGCAAGGATACTTAATAGCGACAACAGGTCATTCATAGCTGTAGCAGCTTTCCTAGAAAAGGTCGCAAGATTCGATCCGCCCTGAAAGAAACAACGCAAAGCTCCACACCAACCCCAGCCCAGCCCCAAAGCCAATTCCCAACAAAAGTTTTGTCCCTTTATTTAAGTCTTTATCTCTTTCTTTCTTCTTCCTGTCTCACTTCCCTAACGCCATATCACCCCAACCCTTACACCCCCTCTTCTCCTCTTTCCCCCACACCTCGTAACTTCTCACACCAAGCCCTTACCCCCAAACCCCAAGGACCACCAAATCCTCA
>BTUR01000024.1:0-1744 GCA_045863475.1 Candidatus Campbelliibacteriota bacterium | reverse complement strand
GTAGACGTTGTGTCAGCAAAGTTTTTGATTTCACAATTGCCTGCCAAAAGTGAAGACATCTCGCTGGCTCCTTTTGGACCTTTCCCCTGCTGGAGATACAATGACGACGCACATACACACTAGCATATCACACGGTCGGACAAAGCCATGACATAAATTTTTATATCATGGTGAATTTTTGTGAATGTCATGGTGATTTTTTGTCAATCATGGTATTGGTTAGCAATCTGAATGCACCATGATACTCATGTATGTCACGGTCGCGTCACCTTAATCAGTTACGTCGGCTTTTTGGTGTCATGGTTGAGTTTTTTATGTCATGGTCTATCACGTGAATGTCACCATAAAAGTTTTGATATCACCATGGTGATTGTCATGTTTGGCCAAAACACACTGGAATTTTGTGATATCATGCGGTGCTAGAATCGTTACAAATCCTCAATTCTTATGTCATGACACCGCGATTTGACGGTGACACTCAAAATATCACCATGAGTTTGGATGTCATCATGATGACATTCAAGAAATCATCACCGCCATGTCATTCATCATTATCACCGTGAAAGAATTAGAATGTCATGGTATGTATTTTTTAATGACATGATAGCGAGAGTTAAAAATGTGGGAGTCTTGGATGACATGGTGAGAGTCTTGAATGACATGGCTCGGCCAGCGTGCTGCTCTTCGTACGTTCGGTCTCGGCTTCATAATTCTGCATATGTACATATGAAACTGGTGATGATCCCGAACTCCTGGAAATTTTGTACCCAAGCAAAAACCGCCGTTTCTTCGTGCGAGTAATGACAAACGAAAGAGTCCAGGCCAGAAAACAATGTGCACACGCCGGGGATTGAACCCGGGACCTCACGATTATAAACCGAATGTGATAACCACTAGACCACGCGCTGAGACACGGGCACAATCGGCGTCTTGTGTTTTCACAAGGTGTCACGTTTACGAGGCTCCACTTCAGGTGGGAACCGGTCTTGCCAGCATTCGATGTGCAGGCTCGGGGAGGTGAACGTAAAACTACGGTGTGTTCATAGACATGAAACGGATCATCTTGCTCACACTCCCTGAGGGTATCCCAAACATCAAAATGCGGCTCGGAGATTTTGCTTCGGCATCACACAATGTATGTCAAGCTGCCGAAAACATAACCCTAGGTCTGATTTACAAGTACGGTAGGCCTTCATCAGGTTTCTTACAAAGTTTTTATTGAAGGCCACAAAACTACATTACGTTGGCTCATACACACCGTAGGGGCCACCGACCAATAACATAGCCGACCACGTATTCTGTTGAACCTTGCACATATGTGTGGGCAGGAGTCCTAACCCTCAAAATCATGGTATAAGGGAAGATGGGTGAATTCGATCTACACAGTATTTTCGCCTAGGGGTGCGAAGAGCTTTTTCTAGCGATGGAAACTTCTCCTACGAGACTTTCAAGCATCATGCCCAGAGTGACTCAAATTTTCCCCACTCGCGCATGCAGCACTTGCGGAGCAACTCACTCAGTTATTTCAGCAAGAAAAGGGTGTGGGAGGGTGGGCGCTCCACAACAAAAGCATTCGTGAGCCTGTGTGATTGTCACAATATATATTTTTGGACTAATGACCATTGTTATTAGCTCTCGATAGAAGTGCTAGTGTGTGTGTTTTTGTGCTTGTTTTTCGTGTTTGTTTATTGTTTGTTTGCACTGTTTTTGCTGTGTTCTTTAGTTTCTTTGGAGAGTCTAACAT
>BTUR01000023.1:0-1779 GCA_045863475.1 Candidatus Campbelliibacteriota bacterium | reverse complement strand
GGGGGACGACACATATTCGAAGGTCGCGGATCACACGGGGGATTTTTTTCAAAAACAACTACTCAACCTTCTCACTTTTTTCGTTGAAATGGCTTTAAATAGGTGTCTCTAGGCCAAAAAATGCCTCGAAAACATTAACATTTATGCGGCTCAAGGTCAAAAACGCGTTTTTCGATTTTTGTCGAAAAATGCATATTTTGACATTTTGCGACGAAAACCCAACTTTTGGCACCTGTAGCTCCCATCATACGTTGGATAGTCGATTTTTGATTTGCGGGGCTGCTTAATACACCTATGGTCTGCAAAACAACAGCTGGATGATACGCTACGTAGCAGTCATCGCAGAGCAATCGTGTGCAAACAATACCCAAAAACGTCAATTTCGAATTTTTCGATTTTTCCCTGTGACTATGGAGGTCATAACTCTTCCCAATTCCCTCGAAAAAGCAAAGTACGCTCTAGATCTGTAGTACAGATCAAGAGCTTTCAAACGATACCGTTCTTACATGTGTGGCTCACTCTAGGCGTGAGAAAGAAACAATCTAAGCTGAGCAATTTCCGGGTACGACTCGAAACCTCGTGGCAGGTTCGACCCCCAGCAGTGGCGTTCTTTTTTTCTTTTCCCTTCATTTTTCGTACTTCAAGCAACACACAGTCAACAGAGCACAGCGCTACTTGTACAATTACATACAGCTTATTATGAGCGCACACACAACTTCATACTGATGAGCTGTATACTCAAATCACGGTTCGAATTGCTTATATTGCATGTCCATATCACTTTTTGAAGTTCTCCCACTGAGTGGTCATCCATGGAGGCGTGCTCTTGTCACCGGAGACAACGCGATCGGCGCACATACGCAAGCGACGTCGACTATGATCCGGAAAGCTTTTCCTAGCCAGCTTCTGCATGCCCCAGAGCTGGACCTTTTTAGACTCCTCCGTATTTCCACGGTGTCGAACGATCTTATCAGCCGGACATGCCTCCTTCAGTGCAGGACAGCTGCTCGAGCTGGAGCTAGACTCTTCGGAGACGATAGACTTCTTGAGCGATGAAACGCTCCACGACTTTTCCGACTTAGCATAAAGTGAGTCCATCAAAGTCGCCTTCTCCTGGGAAAGCTTGTCGAGCTCATTACGCGTTCGCTCTTCTTGAATCGCTCGATCGTTTTGTGCGCCGGATCGAGTTCCAAAAGCAGGGCTGTGCTTGCGCTTAGGTTTCCCTGCTTGTGAGAGTTCTTTTCTCTCGAGCCACGCTACACACTTCGGTAGATTCGTCTCTTCTTTTAAGACACGCATGTGAATCGCCTCACCAGCCTGCTCATTCACGTAGTACATATTCATGCCGGTTTCTCTGCAGCGTTTCGGTACCATCTTACAGAAGGCTCGAAGCTTTGGTGTAACAACACCGCGACCTTTCTTCGAGGGCTCGACTTTCCGATGTAATATTTCGTACTCCTCCAGCTGCTTTTCCAGTCGCTCGAAAGAAGAGAGGTCGAACTGGTTGACAGGGGGCTTCGAGACTGAGCTATGCGCTAGATTGAACTGCTCTAAAACGTCAATTGCTTTCAGCCCGGCTTCGAAGCGGTTACACACTTCACTACCAACCGCGTTATTCTGGCGGGTGTTTACGGCAGTTCTCGCCTCCTGAATGGCGTCGTAACTCGGTAGGCACTGCCGCAGGTGTGCAACGCTTTGGAGAATCTTTTTACAGTTGTTGCACGTTGCCATTCTGATCGCTCGTGTCTCTTCGGCCAGAAGACACGCGACCGAGCCCAC
>BTUR01000022.1:0-1791 GCA_045863475.1 Candidatus Campbelliibacteriota bacterium | reverse complement strand
AACGAGAGCGCTGTACTGAGACGCTGTTGTCGCTGGCATCGGTGCCAGTTTTGTGTTTGCGACGTTGGCAGTCGTTGAAGGCATGGCACGTCTGGCTGACGAGGTGAGCTCTTGCAAACCATGCATGATTGCAGGTGGAAGAGAAGTGGGAACACCTCCCACTGGGGCCCATGTGACTTCGCCTTTCGCAGCAGCACGCGCAAGACGGTCAGCCTCGATGTTCTGTGGGATGCCACTGCGAGCAGGTACCCAGAACACCTTTGTAGGATTGAATATACGCCTGTTAGATAGCTCGGCGCGTGCCATCTGGACAAGTTCTTTGTTCTTATTAGCTCTGTGTCCGCCTTCAAGTAGGCCGTGCAAGTACTTCGAATCGGTACATATGCGTACTTCTTGTCCGGCGACGATGAGCTCCGCTCGGAAACATTCGGCGATGAACTCAAACGCTTGGAGTACAGCTGTAAGCTCAGCAATGTTGTTTGTTGTTTTCTCAGCAATGCTCTGTGACCGTTTGAGTGTGTAGGTTTTGAACTCATTACCAAAGCTGTCAGTGTTCTTCGCACTCAGCGGTGGGTTGGCGAGCTGCAACACAGTGGCTGCCCCTCCGTAGCCTTTGTTCCCTGGGCACGCACCGTCTGTGAACGCGAGTGCGGCGTGTGAGGGCCAGGTGGTTTCAAAGACGTAGTCGGACCACGGGTCTTGAGCATCTTTGTGCGCGGATGCCTCCTTGCTCAAGGAAAGTTTTGGAGTTCTGGAGACGAGCTCGCTTGCAGCGGAGATTGACAAGGTTGAAGGCGTACATGCACTAGCAAGACCGTCCGGAAACGCCATCTGCAGTGGTATCGATGGAGCGCTCCTTGTGGTTGACAGAGAAGCATTGAGAGGCTGTGAAGTGGATGGTGCAGTCACGCTCGTTTGGAAGGGCACAAACAGCTCTCCTGTTGCTGCAGCCACAGGAGGTGGAGGTGGAGGTCGACGCGTGAGCGCCGATGGCCGTACAGCAGCTCTCAGCACGTGAGCTGGTGGAGGAGGTGGCTGCAGTTTGGCACGCACCTGCGAGGTTTCTCTCGGGCGCTGATCTTCCCCACGAACCACGGTGCTCGCGGACGTCAGGGAGTTCATCGGAGGCTTGATTACCAATGCGGCGATATGAAGCTCAACGTTGGAGATCTGTGATCGAAGCTGCGCGATTTGTGACCGAAGCTCCTGATAAGGCCGAGCGGAAATGACCGCTTCAGGCGACAGGTTGAGCTGGTCTTCACGCGATTGCGAAGAAGTCAGTGCGTCCGAAACTGCTGCCATACGAGTCGTCAGAGCTTGGCACATGCTGGCGACATCAGATCTCAGTGATGTTAGTGCCTCAATGTGACCTCTATCTGCAGCAGCAACTTCAGATCGAACAATTGCACGTATATCATCGGAGGTGCTTGGCGGAGCACGGTGCTGGCTGTTGTGCTGCTGCGAGGGCTGTATCTCGGCAGAAAGCGAGCTGCGAGATTGGGTCGCATCGTAAAGCGTGTCCAGAGCTGAGGCGCGCTTCGGCGGAACGGCGTCGGATTTGATTTCCTCAGTGTGAGAATCAAGTGCGGACGTGTCTTGGGAGGCTTGTGGCGCTGGGCTCGTACGTCTCTCACTTCGAACACATGTGAAGCTCGTGAGCTGCGTGACATCGCGAAATTCGCCAATTCGGATGGCTTTCTCCACATCAGCAGGGGACTTCAACCCAACGATTGCGCAGTACGGCACGTTGGGTCTGTTGTTGAAGCATTCGATACTCGCGTCGCTTTCAAC
>BTUR01000021.1:0-1805 GCA_045863475.1 Candidatus Campbelliibacteriota bacterium | reverse complement strand
GTTTTATTCAGGGTCTTGGTAACCCAATGACAATAAACACATGAACACAAATGCTCCAAAATTAGAAATTTAGCTCAAAGAAACACAAAAAGCACACATACACGCCGCAAAAATGATTGAGCGAAAAGTCTTTATTTGTCGCCACATAAAGTGAGTTTGAAGTTGCGTTCCCCGGGGACACGGACCCGTGTTCCCGCGGCGTGGGGGTGTATATGGGCAGCCATTCGTAAAGCAAACTGTTAAGCAATCGCTCGTTCTACAGTATGTGTGAGCATATTCACATAAAGGGAGCTCAATTAATTAACGAACGCATTGTCGAGTATCAGTACCCGGATCCCAATCACACTAATGTTTTCCACAATAACACACCTCAAAAATTTACAAGAAAGTGACAGTGCAACTAGCTATCGTAAAACCACGCAGTCTTACATTTTGAAATTCTCGAACTCAAACTTTGTCCAAGGGCACGTAGTGGTGTTCCCAGAAGTAACGCGCACTACACAAACTTTTAAACGGACACAACTGTGATCTGGAAAGCTCCTCTCGGTCTGTTTCTGAAGGCTACGTAGCTGCACTTATTTTATTTGTCTGAATTGCCACTGTGTCGAGCAGCTGGACACTGTTCCTTCAGGGGGGACGACTGTTTAAAGCCCAAGAGGTAGGCTCTTCAGCATCGAGAGATTTCTTGAAGGACAACAAGTTCCATAACTTCTCGGAATTCGCTTACAAATGGTCTAGTTTGCTCACGTATTAAATGGAGAAGAGAATACTGACAAGGAATACTACAATGTGAAAGGGATGCAAATGGATTTGTTGGCCTACATTGCTGAGGTGCCTCCTTACATAAATGAACTTGCATGATTTGATAGCTTTCAACACAACATTCGACTTGCTTGACAAAATGCTGCCAAAGTTTGTACTTTACGCAATTGAGTCTCCTGTTAGCGAAGGTGGGCTTGGACGGAAGTCATTTGGCAGAAGAAGGAAAAGTGACAAGAACGGGAACACTTGCAAAGGGATATCCCAGAGTGTTGAACATATGCGGCAGCGTTTGTCGAGAACTGAGACAACTCACAGACCACGAGTTCCCCTAGAAGCCAAACCAAATGCAGATGTTGGTATTAATTTCTGTAATCAATTTCGAGCAGGACTCAAGGCGGTCAATGTGTTGGAAGAATACAACATCGCACATAGTATGCGTATGGTGTCAAAGCCTTCAGTCAATCGCTTCAAACTCGACTCTTTTGAGTGCCTCGAGAAATTAATGGTGAATACGAATCGCTGCACCGAAAAAATGACACATCTGCGCATGGGCGCGGTGTTGCAGAGCCTATCACTTGTGCTTCGAACATTCGTTCTGCACTGAAGCAACCGGCAACTCGTCAGGGTGGCAAAACGAATGGATCAAAGAAAGTGCATAAATATACTGTAGCCGTCAGAACTTGGCCAAAAAGAGCTCCTCAGATCACAGAAGTGGCGGATTGAAAGATTGCACCACACGTGGTACTATGGAGAGAGTAGCACACACCCTTGGATGAACTATCAGTGGGAGAACTTCAAAATGTGAGACTGCGTGGCTATACAAAGGGTAGTTGTACTGTCACTTTCGTATTTCTTCTCGAGCTGTATTATAGCAAAAAACGTTAAAGTGTGACTGGAACACCGATTTTAGGCGATTGATTTATTAATTACGAGCTATCTAAATAAACGACACAGCAAACGATCGGTTGTCCAACAGCTTTGCTTAATTAAATATTTTGTTGCCGATACTCGAGATAGGTACCGGTGAGGCATCAGTATATTTC
>BTUR01000020.1:0-1868 GCA_045863475.1 Candidatus Campbelliibacteriota bacterium | reverse complement strand
GGTGGTCGCTTCGTCAGCTCTGGCAGTATTCGTGATAGGTGTTCAACTCCGTGCGAGATCTTTTCACGGCCTAGTTTCTGCCACACCTGGTTGTCTCGCGTTCTCTGCGCTCGTTGAATCATACCTGCTGCGATCTGTAACGGCATCGGTACCTGTCCTGACAGTGGTGCTCGAATTGTCTTGATCTCTAATAGGCTCGCCTTAGCTGCTTGGTCTGCTTCTTCGTTTAACTGTAAGCCCTCGTGCCCTGGTATCCACGTTATTTTCACTGGTTTAACTATTTCTCGTAGTCTCTGCCGTATCTCAATCACTACACGAAAGTGCGACGTTGCCCGCGCTTGTCCTAAGCTGACTGCTACTGCCGCCTGACAGTCTGAAAATATCTCCGCTCTTTCGTACGAGTCCTCCCGTGTTTTCAATATTCGCAGTGCCTCTCTTATTGCACAGAGTTCTCCCGTGTAGCTTGATCCTATTCCAACTGCGGCTTGCCGAGTCAATTTGCCTTCTGCTGATGTGTAAACCAGCCCGTACCCACACGGCCCTGGATTAGGGCTTGCTGAACCATCCGTATGTACCCACACCTCCCCTGGTTGCAGACCCTCACTCAAACGTCGGGAGTGAGCAGAACATACCTCGTGCCGTGGGCGGAGGGGTTGCTTGAGCTCGAGAACGTCAATGTCGTCGGTCGGCGGATCCACAATTTGTTCGGCCTCATCTGTGCTACTCAACTGAAACGAAGAAAATCGATTAAGCGTTTTTAAGAGGGCTTTCGCCCTCGTGAGGTATGACCGAGCAAAAAAAGGCGAGCGTTCTAGTGTCCACGCCCTAACTTGTTGCCCCAATGGGTGTGCATCCGACAAGCGCACTGCTCGATGAAAATCCTTCGCTAACAAAAATTCCCATCTGCTTCTCAACGCCGGTATTGCACAGTACGCTTGGAGTGACTGTATACTAGTCGATCGTTCCGCTCCGGTGATTACTCGTAAGGCCACATTCTGTACATGCTCTAGTGTCTTTAGGTGTGCCTCCGACGCAGATTGCCATACCGTGCTCGCATACTCTAGCACTGATCGCACGCAGGTGAGGTACAGCGTTCGCATGATGTCAAAACCTAAACCATGCTTAACCAGCGGGCGTATACTTTGCAAAGCCGCCCATGCCTTGGCGCGTACTTTACCTATGTGATACCGGAATGACATGTTTTCTTCCATCCAAATTCCTAAATACCTGTGCGGCCCGTTTATTCTATTCAGTGGCTTTTTTCCAAAACATACATGCGCCGACGGACGCCTAACTCGTGAGAATACCATATAGCCACACTTAGAGCTGTCAGTGTCAAACACAACGCGCATCTTCTGTGCCCATTCGTTTACTTGTTGGAGGACTTCTGATACTGCGTAGCCTGCAGCTTCCACGTCGCTACCCGCGGCCGACACACGCACATCATCAGCATAAATACATACCTCGACACCTTCTGAGAGCTTCAGTCTGCTTGTTAGGTCGCTCATAAAAATGTTATACAAAATCGGGCTCAAACACGAACCTTGGGGGAGCCCGTTGGTGTACTCTCGGAATCCAGATGTTTTCGATCCCACTCTCACGCGGGCTTGTCGCTCGCGCAAAAAAGCTGCAACCCACAACCACATCCTTCCGGAGATGCCGAGCTTCGACATGACGGACATAAGGCCTGCACGAAAAACTCTGTCGTACGCTTTGCTAGCATCAAGATATGCCGTTACACATACCTCTTTTCGCCGAAAAGTTTGGAATAAGTTTTCTGTGAAGTGAAGCACTTGGTCGACCGATGATCGTCCCCTCCGAAACCCACCCATGTGCGGCGGAAACCACTGACGTATCTCTGCTTGCGC
>BTUR01000019.1:721-1914 GCA_045863475.1 Candidatus Campbelliibacteriota bacterium | reverse complement strand
AAGACGTTGCGACATTGGTGGCGTAGAGATATTGGCTTCGAAGGCATCATGCTACGTCCACGAACTTTCTTTGGGCAAGCATATCATTCACACAATGATATTTTCGGCTGCCCCCCGCCAAGAGAGCCCCCACGTGGGTATATGAACCCTGTTTCATTACCTCCGTGGAGCTCATTCTACAATCCGCCACGAAAGATTGACGTGCACATGCAATTTCGACGCTGCCTCCGGGAAAAAACTCGCAAACGTCAACTACAGGATATGAGAGGCAAGGCATCTGCAAACTGGTATAACTCGATGCATCCGCCAACACGGAGAGTGTGGCTGCGATGTCTGCCGCCTGGGGGAGTATACTTGCGAGTCATCGTTCGTCTGCGCTCCGGGTATACGACAGTTGGTGCTAAGTTGCCCTACATGCCAGAAGTGAGATGCCCTGCTTGTGGAGCAGAGGATTCTGTCGAACATTTACTCTGCTCATGTGTTGCGTATTTTGAAAGACGTTCACAGCTTTACGATGAGGTCACCCGATTGACCACTGAGCCATTGACACTGTCTTTGTTGTTAGGATTTTCTACATTGCTAGATAGCAAAGTACTCAGGAGGATCACTATTGCTACTGCTCGTTTCGTCGTTGACTGTCAGCGCTGGCCATGAGACCCTTATTCCCTGCAACCTATTTCTCTACCTTTCTATAAAAGTGCTGGCACAATGGGATCTACCTACAGATGTACAGAAACACCTATAGGTACAGTGTACAGAGTGTACATAATGTAAATAGTGTTTATAGAGAGTGTGCGTGAGAGTGTTTGTGATTTTTATCTTGTTTTGTTTTATTTTATTTTGTTTTCTTCGTACTTTCCTCTCTCTGCTTTATCCCTCCCTGCTTTATCACATGCTTCCTTCTGGCTTACCATGCACTATTGCTTATATTTCTACTTTACCCTTGTTCCTCTTATTTACCGAAACCTGCATTCCTCCAAAGGTCTTGTATTCGCTGCCTCTTACACATTGTTTCCTGGTCGCAGATTCGTCTGCTGAATTCTATCGCTGTATTTGAAACGGTGAAGTCTTAACAATTAAAAAAAAAAAAAAAAAAAAAAAATGGACTGCAGGGTTGGCCAGATCGGAAGAGCACACGTCTGAACTCCAGTCACGCAAGAGCATCGCGTATGCCGTCTTCTGCTTGAAAAACC
>BTUR01000019.1:0-636 GCA_045863475.1 Candidatus Campbelliibacteriota bacterium | reverse complement strand
TGTGTTTAAGATGGGGAGTTTACTCGCACCCTCCCCTCCCCCTCCAAAAAACGAATTTTTTAATGATACGGCGACCACCGAGATCTACACCAGCCTGAACACTCTTTCCCTACACGACGCTCTTCCGATCTCACGGCTTCTACTGGTTCCGGCTGGCGCGCGACGTCGAGGTGCCGTCCTGGCACGAGGAGCACCTGCCGCGCGAGGACCTGCCGCTGTTGGTGCTGTTCGACGGCTGGAACAGCCTGTTCCGCGACCGCGTGGTGCCGTGGCGCATCGCGATGGCGATCAAGACGCTGGCGCAGGTCGAGGACCAGGTGCTGCCGCCGTTCATCGCGCGCCAGCGCTGGTTCGCCGGGCGCGACGAGGCGCTCGCGCGCGTGCGCATCGCCGACCACGCGGTGCTCGACCACGGCGGCCGCGAGTGGCTGCTGAGCCTGCTCGATGCGCGCGGCGGCGACGAGGCGGTGCGCTGGTTCGCGCCGCTGGCGCTGGGCTGGGAGGACGGCGAGGACGAGCGGCTGCGCCAGCTGCAGCCTTCCGCCGTCGCCAAGGTGCGTGTCGGGCCGCGCGTGGGCGTGATGGCCGATGCGCAGGCCGATCCGGCCTTCTGCGCCGCGCTGCTCGATGCGCTGG
>BTUR01000018.1:0-1941 GCA_045863475.1 Candidatus Campbelliibacteriota bacterium | reverse complement strand
CAGCTTGGTGACATCAATGCGACCGTTGCGATGGACGATCTTGAATGCGCTGCGCCATTGATTGAAGAGCATGACGGAAGGCGTTTGCCCTCCGCGGAATGCCTGCGAGAACTTCATCGTCAAGTTCGCCCGCGTGCTGGAGTCCGTTGCGTCTTTGGGCCATCGAAAGAAAAAGAATGGTCCTCGCTGTTTCCATTCGCCAAATGTTTCCGACCCACCGTCTGTGTGATACAGATCAGTTTGCATGAGGGAATCCGCGTATCGCTGCAATATATGATTGCGCTTTGCGACACGTGTGTCACCGGAGAGACTATCGTACCCACCCTCGTAGTCAGGCGTTGGCTTGTGTTGCCCTGCGTAGGAGAGAAAAAACCTCTCCAGCAACAGATCTTGTCCTTCGCGAGCCTGATGGTCACCGACAAAGACGGGGCGAATCTTAAACTTTGACAGGGGCAACCGTGTGTCTAGTCCCGCGTTTTGATCTTGAAATGCGAATGCAAGACGGTCCGTCAATGCGTGGATATCAAATCCACGGGTCGTCAGCGCAGAGCAATCTGCCGGGAGCGATTGCAATTGGCACCGCGTTTGATCGAGATCCAACAACCACGTGCCGTGATCAAACCGGTTCGACTCCACAGTATACACGTACAATTGGAAATCTTCGACTTGAAATTGGAAGTCACCCGCGAGGCTTGGGCGACCCTGCTTAAAAACTCGAGCATCGCGAAACAACGTCTCCACTGCGCGACGTTGAAACTCTTCGGTGGCTTCGGGTGTCAAATTCAGCTGCCATTGACCACCAGGAGGAATGGCATGCTCCACTGCAAAAAAGCCAAGTGGTGGCCGCCAAAGTGTCTCAAATGCGTTGGTTTTATTGGATTCGTTGTCCAAGGCGTCAGCAATACGCTGCACCGACCACGCGTCGACACCGTCCGGGAGGTGAAGACCAATATCATCACGACCGTGTTCATTACTTTGAACAACGTGCGCCAACACCCGCGTCTCATCAACCACATGTTGAACTTGCAGAACATGTTGCTGGCATCGAATACGATCTCCAGGTCGCATCGCCATGGGGCCGATTTTGAGATTGATGGCAGGACCCGCATTGTCTTCAAATGTCACCACACGATTGTCAGCATTATACACCATGCGATGCAAATCGTGAAAGCCGGCGTGCGTTTTTGGAACTGCTGGGGCATACACAGGCTCCCACAGGGACTTGTCGCCCACGTATCCATCCGCCGCCACCATATTTTGACGTACGTGCATGTTGGGATGCCACAAGTTGGTGTTCGCTCCAATCGTATTCAACCAGGCACCCGTATTCGTTGTACGCGTTCGAAAAGCATCCACTTGAGGCAAACGCTCTGCAATCCGTTCCAAGGTGTGGCCGTTTAGCTGCAGCTCGATGGACTTGAACAGATTTGCAACCAGACCCATGGAAGGGGCGATGGGTTCACGAGTGAGGATTGGCAGCGGCTCGCCTCCATCTTCACGAACTTGGGACAGTGAACAGCGCAAACGAAAATAACTCTTGGACGGAACAAACCATGTGGTACCCGACGTGTCGAACCGAAACTGCTGTACACCTTGTGCGAACTGTGCCCCAGACAAGGGCTTGGACCCACTTACTTGCTGATATTTTCCGTTGGCGAACCCATGGTGTGCTTGTGGAAGCTGGTCCGGTTTGCGAGGAATATCAAACATGGTACGAGGTCGTGCCATAATGGCAGAACGATCAGCAGAAGAGAAATAATGTGTGAGCGTGCCACCTGTATCACGTCTCTTACTCTAGGGCAAGAAAAAATGACAAGTTCTCACACAACCGTCACCTTTGGTACACTCAAAGAGCATAGCTCAAACAATGACAAGTGGTAACCGCCGGTTTCACAAAAAGTGACAAGTGACAACCACCGAACAGTTCTGCCACGAAGGGTC
>BTUR01000017.1:0-2015 GCA_045863475.1 Candidatus Campbelliibacteriota bacterium | reverse complement strand
TGCAGCCAGAGAAAGAGAGAGAGAGAGAGAGAGAGAGAGAGAGAGCGAGAGAGAGAGAGAGAGAGAGTGGGAGGGGAGGCATGAGACAGGGAGACGGAGGACGGGGGATTGAGGTGTACAAAGGGCGCTGACGAGGGAGGACACTCAACACAGAAGCACAGGACAATGAAAGATAACAAAGGGTGGTACCTTGGGAGAGGGGAGACGTGTCCCCAGAACTGAGCTTGGTTTCGTGATTATCACGTATGGCTTTTACTGTAGCTTACTGTACTTCGGGTGGCTTGAATCTCGTAACTTCCTCTAGGAATTCAGCGACGGCCTTGAATGAACGGTTATCTGTGCTTAGTATTCTGACTAGGGAGGGTTGTGCTCTTGTGTTGTACGACTTCTTGATCTTACTTACCATTTTCGTAGTCGCGTCGGTGTTGTTTTGACAGCGCAACAAGAAGTGCTCCACTGTCTCATCCCCACTCCCACAGTCACATTGCCCATCGGGGTGGAGGCCTATGCTATGCAGGAAGTTGTTCAGTGGTATCGTGCCCAATCGAAGCCCGTGCCACTGTGCCACGATTTTCCGTGTCTGTTTACTGTAGTCTACTGGGTAGTCAAGCTCAGTTCTGGGGTGTACCTTACTGTAGTGGGTGCTTCTCTCATCCCCTCTCCCACTTTTCTGTCGCTGCTTTTTCCAGAGGTTTCGTTCACAAGTTTGGAATTGTTTCTTTTTGAGACTTAGGACTCTGTCATGTGGGATGTTTGTTTCCTTCATGATTTTTGTCACCCTCTCCAAAAAACTGCTCCGTAGCTTGTTTTGTAACCGCTTCCTCCCTGGGAGCTCTGTGAGGAACTTTGTTAGGGGACGGGGGTGCTTGTGCAGGTTTTTCCAAAAACGCAGTGCCTGTACTTTTCTCCTTGGCTCTAATGGTGACACCTGTGCCTCGACGCACACATCTGCTGTGTGTGATCTCCGATTTACCCCTAGACTTGCTTTCAGTGCGTGGTGCTGTACTGTGGTGAGTTTTTGTGCATTTGTTTTTGAGACGTCCCCCCACACCTCCGATGCGTATTCCAGGATTGGTCGAACACACGATGTGTACAATAGAACCAGTAACCTCTGACTTACTCCTCTCTTGGTATCACAGAGTCTAAGTATGAGTCGCAGACTTTTTTCCGCTTTTCCCGCTGTTGCTATTACGTGCTCCCTCCATCTGAGTTTGCTGTCGATTATGACTCCCAAGTACTTGTGACTTTCTACTAGCTTCAAAACCTGCCCCCCAAAAAATACAAGTGGGTAGGGTTCTAACTTCGACTTGTGTTTGTTTGAAATTCTCAACACCTTGCACTTCTTTGTCGAAAACTTCATGTTGTGCGCCTTTCCCCACTCAAAAACTGTTTCTAAGTCCTCCGTCAGCTCCTGGCATGCCACTTCCTCTTGTTTATGGATCCTCCAGACACACATATCGTCTGCCTGTAATCCCCGTCCCTGGCCACACCCACTCAGTGCTGCTGCGCAGTAGACATTAAACAAAAACGGGCTTATCGGTGATCCCTGGGGAACCCCATACTTAAACTCTGTGATATCCGATTCGGCGTTCTTGTACTTCACGCACGCATAACGTCTTCCCAAAAATGCTTCGAGATAACCCATCGCCTTTCCTTTTATTCCCAGCCCCTTTAACTTTTTTAGCAACAAAGTTCGGCTCACACAGTCGTACGCCTTACTTATATCTAAAAAAGCCACCATCACTACCTTACTCTCTCGGAACGCTGTGTGACCCTCTTGCTGGATTCTAATGAGGTGTTCTATAGCTGACCTATGACGTCGAAAACCAGCTTGATATTCTGGGATCCAACCTTGGGCTTCCCCCACTCCCAGCAGTCGCTCTAACACTATTGAGTCATACAGCTTGCTCACAACGCTGAGTAGGCTAATGGGTCGTAACTCTTCTGCTCGTCGACTGGCGCTGTGTTTCATAAGGGGTTGGATTCTTGGCCCCCTCCATGCTTCTGGTATGCTC
>BTUR01000016.1:0-2086 GCA_045863475.1 Candidatus Campbelliibacteriota bacterium | reverse complement strand
TGTTAGTGTTCGCGTTCGGTTCTTCGGTGACAAGAGGATGAGGTGCATCACGACTTTGCAAGAGCTTAGAGCAGTTGCAAAACCGACTCTCACACTGTGTCACTTCCGGTTGCCGACGCTTTGTTATTTGAAAGTAAGCTTTGTCATACGTGTCTCCCAATGTCAAGCACAAATTGTCCGGTGGCAGTTGTTATCTGACGCAGCTCTCGACTGGACAGCGACTTGTGAAAACCGAGTAGCAAGGGAAGAGTTATACCAAGTCGTCCTTTCGTGGTAGCTGCAACTCTTTCAAAGAGAAGTGTTCGCTGCTCATGGTTCATGTTGCAATCAATCAGCATATGGCGGATACTATCGTGTCCACCGCAGCGTGGACACGGCAGGACTGCATTGTCCGTGTGTGTGAAAAACCCGACACCGGCGTAACCTGAGCGCAAACGAAACACTACTTTGTGAAGGACTCTTTTCAAAGGCATGCATTGTAGCCAGTTTCGGCGCTCTACGGGATGGTTTTGACAATACCAGAACGTAGAGCGAGCGCTGTTCAATTCAACCATTTGGTTGACTCTCGATTTCTTACGAATAGTTTGTCGGAAGTCCTTCAGAATGTCCACCTTATTTGGTGCCTTGTAAAAGATATTCCACGGAGGCACAGAAATAGGAAACGACATGCCCTTTACCGGAGCTACTGGAGGCGGAACTTGAAAATACTTCGAGTATGTTTGCTCCGCTACAAAAAAGAAAGATCGCGGTGAACTGCCACCTGTGACCGCCTCGTATGATTTGGTCGAGTCACGCCACGTGTTCAATGACTGTCGTAGCGGATTGGTGGCTGGCAGGGCAAGTATTTTCATGAATGTTCGAAGAACCGCGTCATCCCTGCGTGAGGCGAGCGATGAAGCGCTGCTTTCATTGTTCAAAATTAGAGCTGGTGTGTTCTTTCTCGCGCCAAGCACAATCCTGAGACAGCTAGACTGGAACCTCTCAAGTTCGAGTTGATGACATTTTGCTATCGGACTGTACACTACTGATGCATATTCGATTTTCGAACGGATGAATCCCTTGAAAGCTACTAGCAGCGCGGGAGCGTTGTCGACTAACTTTCTGCCTAGCAGGGCAGACATGATGTTCCGGCGTCGTCTTCCCGAGGCTAGTATAGCTTCGCAATGTTTGTTGAAGTGGAGTCCGTGGTCGAGGTGGACGCCGAGCAAGCAGAAATCCGTGGCTCTTTCAACTGGCTTTGAGAAAAACTGCAGTCCACCAAGACCGTCAACGTTCATGCCTTCTTTGGTCCTGTAGAAGTCATAGTAACAGTTTTTGTCACCAAAGAACATGCCCCACTTTCGAGCCCAGAATTCAATTGTGCGCAGATCTTCATTCACCATGTCTACTGTCGTTCGATCATCCCACGAAGAATACCACAATGTGATATCATCTGCGTACTCCGCGTGATCACAATGAAGCAAATGCGAAATTTCGGCGATGAAAAGTGTGAACAATAGTGGCGACAGGCCGGAGCCCTGCGGCACGCCAATGCCGAATGATGTGTAGTCTGTCTTAGCCGGGCGCACAAGTCGATATCGTCGATCTGAGATGAACGACGAGATCCACGCCAGCATTCGTCCTCTCAGACCAAGTTTGTGAAGACGATAGCGCATTCGCGCTGGGCAAACTTTGTCAAATGCACGGCTGAGATCTAGTGCGACACACAAAGTGCGTTGGTTCCTGGCGAACCCTTCCTGCACACCTTGAGTTAGGCGCAGCAGTGGGTGAAGAGTGGAATGGTGGTGGCGAAACGCAGCTTGCGTTGGAGGAATATGCCTGTTCTCCTCAGCCCAATGGTATAAACGCTTGTGTATCATTGTTTCGAACAATCGAGCGTTAACGAGGGTCAGACTCACCGGCCTGTACGATTTTGCAAGTGTGCGGTCTCGTTTCGGCTTTGGGATGGGCACCAAATCAGAATCCTTGTGCGGTGTTGGCAGCATGCCAGATCGGAACGAATCGTTCAAAGTTTCGAGTATGCAAGCTCTCGCGTGATCTCCGCAATGAGCGTAAAACCAAGGTGGTAAATTGTCAGCACCAGGAG
>BTUR01000015.1:0-2319 GCA_045863475.1 Candidatus Campbelliibacteriota bacterium | reverse complement strand
ATGGTTTGGGCTTTCCTTCGAAGTCCGATCAATGACTTGAAGACTTATGAGAAACGTGTAGTGTGGGTTAGGAGTCCGAATTATTGCACATCCTGTCTTGCTCGAGTCGACCATGGCGCACACGCAAAGGTGCGCTGTGTACGTGTGGAGGTGTGCGTGAGCCCGTCTGTTTTGCTTGTGTTTGTGAGCGCACGCAGGGGTACAAGTGCCCTACTTGCAAACGCGCCATAGTGTGTATTGAAATGACGGGTTTGCAGGCTCAAACCACAACCAGTGCCCTTATGTGAGTGGAAAACTACTCCTTGCAATGGCTGTCTTGCAGGGGGAGAGGAGAGGACAAATGCAAGATAGCTTTCGTTCCGCACTGCGAGCAGGGGTTGATCATTTTGTGAGGTTTGTGCTACCTGTGGGAGAGGTGTTTTATGGCCGATGGGTAGGGGCCAAAACGAAAACACATGCAAGACTTCCCGTACACCCTCCCCGACTGGGAAGTGGGGAGGTCGATCGTCTGGTGGATGGGTTTTTCTGACTTTCAGTCTAGTGGGAGCGTTTGCGGAGGGCCACGTGCATAACCGCGCGCGAAGTGCGCGAATCATTTAAAAGCTGCCTTTTTGGGCGGGAGGGGGTCAGCGGTGGAGGGATCAGACGAGTTTTGTGTATTGGGAGGGAGGGTGTGGGTCTGCAAAATCTCAGAAAAAATCCTGGTACTTCCAGTCTAGAGCAAGGCTGTCAGAGGAGTCTTTCTTTCTCAAATGCGAGTACAAATGATTTTAGGCCTCCCCTGGGTGTTCGAGTTATTTTGATTACAAACATGCTCGGCTGTCAGAGCGATGTCTTGCGGATAATTTTTAAACTCCACACCACCCAATCTTTACATTTTTTTTGGAGGGGCGGGGTTATGACAGCCCTGAACATGGCTTTGCTCTAAACAAAAACTATATTTTTCGAAACTTGTGGACTTTTTGACAAAAAGTCCGCTTTCTGTCCTTCTGTCACAAGTGTCAGCTATAAACAACGTTCACAATGGGGAGACGCAATGTGCGACGCATTTTACACTTGGGACGGGCAGGGTTGAGCACTTTTGGTGATGTGGTACATGGCCATCTCAAAACCCCTAGAGAGGGGGTAAACGTTTTGAAAGTCAAAGCTTCCATGAGCGAAGCGAGCATTCTGTTCTTGACAAATCCAACATTATGACTACCCAGCCAACTTGATGTGGGTCACCAAAACCTGCTCCGACCGGCGTGCGGTGTTTTTTTGTTAGTCACAAGGTGGAAAACTGTCATATACGTTTACAAGTCATACATCAGTCACTCGTGTATGACTGTATATAATTTTCGGAACCGGTGGTGTTTTTCTGCTTTGTTTGTTTTTTACACCGAACCGCGGGCCAGGGATCCTCATCTCATTTGGGCAACAATTGGACTAACGTTTTTGTTTTGTAGATGCGCACAGGCGAGCGTCAAGGAGTTGATAAGGGCACGAGCTCGCCGAGTTTGTAGTCACTGAGCTCCAGTCTCCTCATGATACGGTACGCTACGGACATTCTGTTCATCCTCTCGCGGGGTAGGTTGGCTTTGGCGTGTGTGTGTGGGGGGGGGTGTGGGTCATGCATGGCTTCACATCTCTCCAACTGGTAGGTAGTCGCTCGTCATGTGGAGGAGGGGTCTTTTTCTGACGTTGAGTTCGATTCATTTATGTAAGGGGTGTTTAGGTTGCGGGACCAAAAAGGGTGAAAATTCGAGGAAGAATACCTCAAAAACGCTCAAAGATTTCTCGCTCGTGCCTTCGGCGCTCACATAGCATGTATATATGCCTCTCAAAGCTTCACTTTCTAAGGCATACATCATGCTCAAAGTTGCTCAAATATTCTCCTTTTACGCCGTCGGCGCTCGCAGGAGAGCATTACATGATGTTTAGGAAGTACAGCGCCAAAACAACCACGCCTGATATTTTATTCAAGACCCGTTGTACTGTATGTATCACTAGCGCAGTTAGCTCAGTTGGTAGGGCGTGAGATTAGAAATCAAGTAGTTATGAGTTCGAGTCCTGGCGTACGACATCTTTTTTCTTTTTGTGTTATTCTTTTGTGACTTTATGTCTTCTTTTGTCCTTGATTAATTTTGCGCGACACCCATGTAATAGAACAGCGCTTTACGTGGGGCCTGATGAAATATGACCGATAGTCAAAATGTGCAAAAATCCCTCCGTTTCCGGACCGAGAACCATATATCTGCGTTTTACGAAGTAACATTGAAATTTAGACTAAAAACACTGAAAATTTTCCGCTTGTTACATCGGTGACCGCACAGCATGAAT
>BTUR01000014.1:0-2390 GCA_045863475.1 Candidatus Campbelliibacteriota bacterium | reverse complement strand
AGTTACAAAGCACAGGGTGCTTTGTACGAAGGTTGAAATGTGCATTTTCGGCAATATCTGCTTGGGCCGTCACTTTCCTGAGCACATCGCGCACCTTCATGGAATTTCCCTTCTTGAGGACATCGAGCAGTTCATCTTCGGATACGGAGGATATCTTTTGCCGTCGCTTCACCTCTGCGAGGTCAGAGCTGTACTTGCCGAAGAGGCGAGATGTGGAGCTCCAGGCTCCATCATCTAGGATTTGCCGAAGCCGAGTATCTTGGGGGAGACGTTGTATGCGCACGAAGTTCGATACGCGAGCTCGAAGTCGAGTTGTGGACATTGATGATTGTCCGAGAATATGGCGGATTTTTGCGTGGGAAGTCGTCTTTGGGAGGTGAAGGATTGTTAGAAGTACATGTGCTTGTACGCTGTCCATTTGATGCTCATTCTGAGAAGATGTGTGGCTCACTTCTGCGCAGTACATGCCAAGCGAGAAAACAAGCATGTGTGCCGTTTGGATTTTCAGTTTAATAGACACGGGTGCCTCACGAAAGAAGACGTAGTTTCGTCCAAAAGCGCGCCGCATTTTTGCCCTTTGCATCTCCAGAAAGGTATCCCAAGAGCCACGCTGATTAAAAGTGGCGCCCAGGTACTCAAAGTTGCGTCGCTCTTCAAACTTCTCGTCATTTTCGTCAAGGAACTGCAGGGGCTGATTTTTCAAAAGAAGTCGCTGGGACTCCATCGGCTCAGCTCTGTCTGACCGAAAGACGCCGGATTTGCTTGCATTGATTGTTAGTTTGTTCTCCTGACACCATCGGCACAGAATGTCTAAGTACTTTTCACTGGTTGCCGTGTCGGGAGATGCAAGAAGTAAGTCATCGGCGAATGACATCGCATTTTGCAGAAGCACTCCAATCGGGATGCCAAGTCCGCTTTTCCTGAACTCAGACAGCAGCTCGTCGATGTATATTGTGAAGAAGACTGGGCTGAGGACGCAGCCTTGAGCAACTCCGTTCGTGACTTCACTTGGCTTTCCTAGCACTCCGTTGACATACATTCGAGCTCTAGCGTTCGTGTACATGTTTGCGATCACTTTCAGAATATTTCCTCGCAAGCCATATTTTGCGAGCTTCTTCAGTAGCGTTGGAATGTGGCACGTATCGAACGCTTTGCTGAAATCAGCCACTATGAGCTGTGCTTTTGGGCCATGTCTGCGAGTTGCTTCTTGGATGATACCTTGGACTATCGCGATGTTGTCACTCGCTCGCCGATTCCGCCGGAAGCCATTCTGCGCATCATCAAGGACAATCAGCGCCTCGATACGCCTCTTCAGAATAGAGCAGAAAAGTTTGCGACAGACCGAGTTGATCGCAAGAAGGCGGTACTTATCAACGTCAGTTTTCCGTCCGCTTTTGTGTATCGGCAATCGTTTGTCTGTTTTCCACTCTTCGGGGAAATCGGCACTCGAGAGGACTTGATTGAAGAGCCGTAGGAGGAAGTTTTTCAAATGGTCAGTGGCGTTCATAAAGAACGCCGGCGAAAGCTCGTCGAGGCCCTGAGCTTTGTGGGATTCGAGCGTTCCAAGGGCGCACTCCAATTCCTCTCTGGTCATCGGAGCGTCACATAGTGGGTTGTGCTCAGCATCTGCAAGGCCTTCGAGGTTGATCTCTTTCATTTCGGCCTCAAAGTTCGGGTTCCTTAACCGAGGGCCCCAATACTCCTCAAACACTCTCAGTATTGCCTGCGTTGAAGTTTGGATTCGATTATCAGCGTCGGATATGGCCGAGATTGCAGAGTCAGTTTGCGATTTCTCGTCCGCGAATTGCCCCGTTGTTCGCATTGCTCCGCGAACGTTGCCTTCACTTTGTTGGGATGTGAGCTTCCGAGCCAGTCTCTTGTGCTTCTTCACTTTTTCGTCTTTTCTCCTTGAGCACAGCTCGTCTTCGAGCTCTTTTTCTTTGAGAAGGTGCTCCGCACTTCCTTCAGCGATTTGAAGCTGATGTTTTCGACGATATTCTCTCAGAGCACTCGCGGCTTTTGCACTCTTTTGCGCTTCTCTGCTCTTCCGGGGCTTTCCACCGACTCTCACTTTTTTGATCGTTTCGTTTCCTGCGCAACACATTACATGATGCAAGGCATGCGCGTTCTTGGCGGCCGTCGATTCGAACGAGAGGGCTTCGAGTGCTTGGTTGTAGTTCTCCTGAAACTGTAGAAGGCACTCCGGTTCTTTGAGCTTTCTCAGATTCCACACGTGCCTCTTTGGGGTGTAGCGAGGTCTCGGGCGCCTTCTGTGCCATCTGATAGACGTTGTGACGGGAAAGTGACTCTCATGGCCGGTGAGTGTTTCCTGGAGCACATTTGCCTCTGAGCCTCCAGCATAGAGTCCACGCGATGTACATATGACATCA
>BTUR01000013.1:0-2428 GCA_045863475.1 Candidatus Campbelliibacteriota bacterium | reverse complement strand
CGATGACGAGCTGATGATATAACAAAAGCGCCAGTTCACAGGGACACGCGAGGACCAGGGATCAGGCTACACGGCCATGTCAGCTTTACGAGCTCTTTCAAAAATTCCATCACTTTTGACGCAGCCCGTTTTCGACCAAAACTAACCCCTTACCTCCTCTCCCTTCTATTGCGCTCGCTTAGTTTGGATTCTGGCCGCCTCGTGCTCGAGAATTTCTCCGATCGCACCCACTCTGCTCACGTTTCATTCCTGACGTGGTCTATGAGGGCGCATTCATAAACTGCGTCACGCTCGACGCGGCACTTTTTCGGCCAAACTTTACACCCCCTCCCACACACCATTTCGTCACACGGTAGCCTCACATCCCGATTTTGCACCACTTTGCGTGACGTTTACGCGTCACGCAACCGAAAGGGGTTGTTTCGAGCTTTGTGACCTAGAAAATGCTTCCGAACACCCAAATGCGCTTCCGGACCAACAACAGCCAAGCGGACACGACACACGTGTCAGGGAGCACGTTTGATGTGAGCAAACGTTCTATCCCTTCTCAGGTACCCATTTTGAGCACTTCCACTTGCTGTCTGGTACATGCCAAAGGAGCGAATGGACAACGTACCCCCAAAACAACGACAGCAGCTGCTTCTTGGTTTAATACTTGTGGCAAGGAGGCACAACAGTGCCCCCTTTCCGCCAAAGAACGTTTGATTATGTTGATATATCAAAAGCAAAACACTCACACACACACACACACACACGCACGCACACACACATACATACACACACACGCACCTTCTTGTAGCACTCCTCGTCCTTGAACATCTCCTCGACGTCGCGCCACCGCGTGCGGTACGTGATCTTGCCCTCCCTCCCGGTGCCGCGCAAGAACTCGTCGTGCTCCTTCGAGTACTTCTCGCGCTCGGCTTCCTCCGCGGCGCGCTTCTTCTCGGCGAGCTTGTCGGTGAAGCGCTGGAAGTAGCGCCTCCGGTCCTCCGACTTGAGCACGCGGTAGCGCGGGTCCTCGGCAATCTTCTCCTACATCATATTGGAGGGCGGCAGCACGCGAACGATTTGATGTGGGCAAATGTGACACTACGACTTCGATATTCAAACGTAAAACACCATTGAGGAAGTGTTTTTTGCCCCGTCACTTCGGAGGTCGAAAATTGTGACTTCTTTCCGGTTGCAAGGGGCGATTTTCAAGTATCACCTTCTGTGCATGGTATTTTGTGAACAGCATAGGTATACACTTACATTGAGGCGGTTGATTCACGAACTTCAGGCCGACAAGACTTAGTATAATTAATGTACATATCAAATTTTCCAGTGAGTTACCACATTGGCCACAACGCCATCACCCGCATGCCGTGGTTCGCTTTCGTCGTTCCGCCCTCGTTAGGCACGTGTTCAGCCTCCCCGACTACCGCTTGCCACCCGCGAAGTGATAAGAGACGACGTCGCAGAAATGAACAGCACTCGAAGTGAGCTACATCCACATCCACACTCGCACCCGCACTCACCCACACCCACCCGTATCCACACCGACACCTAACCACACACGATACGAACCTTGATCTCGCTGAACTCGGTCTTGTACGTGATGTCCTCGGTCTCCTCGAGCAGCTTGTAGAACGCCGCTTTGTCCTGCTCGCGTCGCGCCTCCCTCTTCTCTCGCTCCTTCTTATCGAGCGCGGCGCGGAACTCGTTCCATATCACCTTGCGCTTCTTGAGCGTGGTCACGGTGCCGTAGCGCGTGTCGCAGATGATGGGGAGCACCTGCGCCCAGGTCTTCGGGTCGACGGTGATGTGCTTGGACTGTACCTTCTCTTGGAGGAGTTGCTAGAACAAAAAGCGGACGGCACGTGTACGTTTAGAAATTAAAGAGCTTCTATAGCTATACAGAACGCACTCTCGAGGGGAATACCAATAAGCTCGCGAATCAATCATTGCGGAGCTGCGAGAACAGAGGCGGCTCGACATCGACCACACGCACACCCAATCCACTTGAACGCTCGACTTGAAGAAAGGCTGCTAGCAGCAACAGCAGCAGCATTCTTAAGCAAGGCGAAACCTGTTTGCCTCATTCAAGCGGGTGGACGTGAATCAAAAAACAATTTCTGTAGGCATTCAAGGGTTCCGCTGGAATGTTGCATGTGCGCATGCTGCCGCTTCATTTGTCCAGTGTTTCTAGCTTCAAAATCGTACGAGAATTCAAACAAAAAAACGACCTAAGAGAGCTTTGTCACATGGGCGAAACATAGAAATATGATAAAGAGTCAACGATACAGAGATCTTGAAAACACTTCAGCGCAAGCGGTTAAGCATCATCTGGGAAAAGAGAAAATGGGAGATCTACCACCAAACTGGCACTGCGATAGGGCACGACGCACCTTGAACGAGTTGGCGGCCTCCTCCTCGGTGATCTTGTGGT
>BTUR01000012.1:0-2463 GCA_045863475.1 Candidatus Campbelliibacteriota bacterium | reverse complement strand
CATTGTTGGAGGGTAAGTTTGGAGTGGGTCGAAAATGTGAAAAATCGAGAAAGCATGATTAAACGCTCAAATTTTCTTTCCCACGCCTTCGGCGCTCGTACACAGTGTGCAGACCGTTCTGTGCATAGGGGTCTTAAAGCAAAGATCTCACGCGGTCTGAATCGAAAAAGCTACAAGTCATCCAGAATAATGGCGTCGTCGCAGGTTATAAAAAGTGTGAACTGCTCATGAAGAGTACAAGGGTTGAGCTGCTGTTCATAAAATGTGCATCGCCGCGCAATGCGCAAAACCAGGAAAATTATGAATTACCAATAGTACTGTATGAGCGCGGCATGTATATGCGCGCGCCCCAATAATCCCAGTGTGCACACAGATTATGGTGGACCGTGATGTATAGAGTCAGCGCAATGGAGGTAAATCACAACTCATTCCAGTCCGAACGCTCATATTTTCTTTATCGCACTTACACACTCGGCTGCTGACTCACTCCAGCTTGTCTATTGCTTCATGAATTATGTGCTCACGGCTTGATTCGATTAGATTCATTTATTGACCAGCTGGTTAATGGCGGACGTTGTGCTGGAGGGTGGCGCAGACTTTTTCCCTGCTTTAAACGAAAATGAGCCCTCCCACACCTGCGTGCTGATTGGGCGTACCGCATTCTCCAACTCGGAATGAGCCGTGATACTGCCATTTCTTCTTTCTTTGTCTATGGCTTACAGAGCGACGAGGAGTACCGAGCCCCGTTGCGAGTTCGACTTCGGAACACACGCCTACGGGTCGACGTCGAGTGCCGATTCCATGCCCGAGCCCGATTGAAGACCGCGCCCTATCTCTTTCAAATGAAATGTCTACGCGAGTCCGTCCCAGAATGCCCACAACAAGCTACGTTCAGATTCTATACATGTATATTCTCTCTCTTTCTTTCCCTCTTTCGTTCTTTCCTTTTCCTGCAGCTGTCTATTTCTTTTGTTTGGGCAAACGCAACAAATCTCATCCACCGCCCGAAGCGTCGAAGGACACGCGTACTAATAGGGTTTCAAGCTCCTCTCCTGCACCAATCACATCCGTTAAGTTCTCACGGCTCTCGAGGCGTTTCCCTTTTTGTGTAAGAGCGGCACAATTATTACCCCTTGTAATGCAACCTCCTGAGTAACCGCTGACAAGCTGTGCTCCATCCTGTTCGTACCCTTCCCCACAACCGTCTGCAAACGTATGTCCCTCCAGTCTTATATTGAACCCTGGTACTGCTACCGTTTCTCCTTTTCTGGCTTATATAGCACGACAAGGAGTGCCGACGCCAAGTACAAGCTCGAATCGAGACCCGCATGAACAGCAACCGAGAACGCGCTTCCAGCTCTCGAGACAAGGAAGCCACGCGTCGAAATCGACGCTGCTATCCGCAATAAGCTAGCAAACTCGCTCCCGCAAGTTGTGTGAACCGGATCACGCTCACCTACGCCATCGAGGAGAGATCCTGTGTAAAGAGGGCTGCCGATCCCTCTCCGAAATGGAGTTGGCACCGCTTTGTAATGGAAGCGAGCTGACAACGTCGCGCCTCTAAGGTGCCGCTGACCTGTTACACCGGGCAGGTAACTTTCGTTTGAACTTCGAAGGCATGCTGGGAACTCTGCACGACGAACATTGCGAGCGGCGGAGCTGTGTGCTCCGTTGCACTTGAACCACAGCACACCGAGCATTGCAATATGCGGAGCTTTTGCCCTCCCCGAATGGAGTTGGCACCGCTTTGTAATGGAAGCGAGCTGATAACGTCGCGCCTCTAAGGTGCCGCTGACCTGTTACACCGGGCAGGTAACTTTCGTTTGAACTTCGAAGGCATGCTGGGAACTCTGCACGACGAACATTGCGAGCGGCGGAGCTGTGTGCTCCGTTGCACTTGAACCACAGCACGCCGAGCATTGCAATATGCGGAGCTTTGTGCTTACGAGTGATTGGTGGAATATATGTTCCCTAGCTTCTTTTCCTCCTTAGAGCTTTCACTGTTGGCTTCCTTGTCGCTTTTAGAGGTGACTATGCCACAAACGAGCCACTTCTTTGACGTCCCGAGCGAACCCCCGCTCACATCTCGATATATCTCCTTCGAAATACTAGACACACCAGGGTGGCTTCGAGCGCACAACATAGCTCCTCTTTAACTCTCCTTGATACACCTAGTAACTACCGCACATCGCCTACGGCAATAACAACCTTCTGAACTCCTTCCGTTTGCTGGAGACAACACAGGCTTCCTCAGCGCTTGTTACTAGTAGCTCGATGGTACAAGAGATAAGCCAATCTGTGATCACCTATGTGCATGGAACGCGCGGCTCAACGACACATTTTTAGCCTAGGCGCAGACTCGGCCGCTGTTTTTCACCAATCGAATCTCAATAACCGTTGACAAAGCTTTCGATTGTATGGTCTTATGTCAGATCTCTCTCTGGTACTGCACTCCGTCGTCAC
>BTUR01000011.1:0-3038 GCA_045863475.1 Candidatus Campbelliibacteriota bacterium | reverse complement strand
GCAACCTTCACGCGTGAAAGCTGGGAAGGTAGACGCTTAGCGCACGCCCAGTTGTACACCGCAACCTTCACGCGTGAAAGCTGGGAAGGTAGACGCTTAGCGCACGCCCAGTTGTGATGTGGTTGGGCAGGCAACAAAAAGCGCACTCAAGCCGTAGGCTGAGCGCGCTCTCTCTCGCTGCGATCAAAAGAGTTAGAAGAGGCTCATCTGATCGAAGTCTGGTGCATCAACGGAGAACTCTAAAGTGTGCTGTGTGCCAAACATGCTCTCGCACGTGGTGCAGCGCCATAACTCCATGACAGCTTCACCGCGTGGAGCATTGTACGCCACCCACGCGATAGGTTCGCGTGGGTGCAGCAAGCCGTTCGCGTGCTTGCACACAGGACAGTCCACGACCTCGTCCCAGTCAACTATCGTGCTATCACTCAGCCACTTCCACTTTTTCAGCGCCAACTGACACACTGCCTTTTTCGCGTTCTTCATGCTCATGCCCATTTCGATCCACCACCTTTTCTACGATTGCCAACATCCTTAAGAGCAAGAGATACAGCAGCACCCATGCAACGCCGCCGCCCGCCTGAAACAACAGACGGGCGATGTCCAATAGTTGCGCGTCTAACATAGCGGGTTCGAGTAGAGTGTTATCACCGCCGACTCGGACGCGGACGCATTCGCGTCGGGGTTCACCGTGCCCAATTGCGCCTTCGCCGCTTGGGTGGCGGCGGTGATGTCACCATCGTAGCCGTCACAGATGAGCCCCTCAGCGCGGGCACGAACCATCTCCACCACGAGAACCGACGGCACGGCGACGCCCTGTTGGCGACAACGCTGCATGTCCTCTAGGAAACGACGCCAATTTGCGTCAGTCAATGCGAACTGCGGCATGTTACACTCCTTTTCCGATCTTGCGACTGTTTTGCGTGGTCAAAATCACAGACAACGCGGCTTCTGTGATCACCTTAAAAACCGTTTCGGCTTGCGTGCGCGGTAGGCGGTACTTTTGCTGATCAGCGACCATCTCCTTTACACGCTGGACCACGATGGGCTGAAAGCCGTCCGTGAGGAGAACGCCACCGTAATCACGGTTCTGAGACAAACGAACGATGAGAGGCTGATAAGCCGCAACGACGCCCGTGCCCGCAAACCCGTTTACGTTGTCCCCTTCCCATAGCCCCGCGAAGCGCTTTTTGCCGTCACGGACATGTTTGCCTTGTCCGTCCAGCGTGACGCCGAGAGACATGAAGGTCGGAAGGAACTCGGTAGGAGTTCCAGCTGGTGGCGTGCGCGTTCCGTTTTGCGCGAGGATGTCGCTCCACACGTCCGTGTCATCAAAGAGGTTCTCCACTTCAATCTTGTCGAACACGAGCGCGGTGATGGCGCAAGAGCGCCAATCGGGGATTACGTTGTTGCGAAACGAGACGCCCAACGCAGCTGCACGCGTACCCGTGCCTATGGGATCGAACGGCACGAATTGACGGTAGTAAAAGACATTGATCACCCGTTGCGTGTTTAGAGACTGAAATACGCTGACCGCGTAGATGTCACCCAATGCCATGAGACTTTCTCCATCCGAGTTATAGCTACCATTTTCAGCTTATTGCGCTACGACCGACACTGACCCCGCCGCTCCAAGTGCGGCGCACTGGGCGCTATTACCTGCATTCCGCAGCGCCAGAGGCGCGGGCGGGGTCGGTCGCTGTTACGCACGACGGGGCGCAAATGGGCACAAACGCACCGTCGCAACCTAACTTTAACGCGAGCCGAAATTTTTGTCAACAACCTCTTTGCCCTTTTTATGGCGTCCCAGCGACCGACCCCGCCCGCATCTTTGGCGTTGCGCCTACTTCACGAGCTCAGCAATCAACGCTGTGACGGACTTTCCGCTAGGCGGGCGTGGTGCAAGCAGTATTTCGGCGACCTTATCACCAAAACCCGTGCCGTAGCTCCACACCGTCACTCTTTGGCGACGGTAGCGCTCTAGCACCAATGCTTTTCGCAGCCCGCGAGATTTGGGAGACCGCGCCAGTACGCGCTTTAGTAGTTTGCGCGCAAGACCGTTTCGCAACGGGATTTGCATTTCCAGCACAAGCAGGGGCGTGCAGTTCAGCTTCCCGACCACTCCCCAATGCCGACCCGCCTCAAGTGAGGCGCGGGCGTCAACCTTTGCTAAGTATTTCGACGCGTAAGACATAGCACCGCGTGCCGAACGTAGGCGTTGCACATGACAGCCGCGCCGCGCATGGAGCTCCGTGTTGCGCCGTTCCCAACTGCTCTTGCGGGCGACCTCGTTCCACGCACGCGCTATCCACGCCTTGAATTCCTCATACTGCGTAGGAGTATCGAAGGTCTTGAGGATGAGGTGAAAATGCGGCATCACCACGCCTTTGAGACCGCCGCTCTTGCGGGCAATCCACTCGATCCGCCACAAGCCTTGTACATCGGGGTACGCCCGTGCCATGCGCTTTTTCAGGGCGTCCAAGTCACGCTTTGGTGACACTTCTGGTTCGTCTGGGTACGTCAGTGTCACCATTGTGTCAGGCACTTCGTGCCACGCAAGCATCTTTTTGATCAACCTACCCCTACTCCCTTCGCTAAAGTTCTTCACAACGCCGCGCACGCCACCACCAACACGGCTACCGCCGTGCAATGGAGACGTTCCGCATCGGGCTTCTAGCGCCAGACGGTGTTGCACCTTCTCCCTAAGCGCGGGAAAGAGACACACGTAGTTCTTGTAAACGACTATGCCCGACCCGCTATTCGGGTTTCGGGCGAGCGTCCCGTAGATCGCCAGCCACGTTGCGGCGGCGTCGTTTTCAGATGGTGTTGGTAGCCAGAGCCTGTAGGAGTTCACTCCCCCAAGAGAGGGGAGCGGTGAAATATGTGTGCTAGTCAAGTAGAGCCCTGCCTTGCGTGCCAATCAACTGCACTTATCATCAAAATCTAGTGTACAGCAAACCGCTCCTTGCGCACAACATTGTGAAAGGTTTCACATGCCGCTCCGACATTGTGAAAAGTTTCACATGCCGCTCCGACATTGT
>BTUR01000010.1:0-3404 GCA_045863475.1 Candidatus Campbelliibacteriota bacterium | reverse complement strand
TCGAGACGATACAAAGCGAGTCAAGGGAGCTTTGTCATCTCTCTCTGGTACGCCCGACACTCTACGCATTTTGAACTGGAATTGCACAAGCATGTCGCAGCAACGCCTGCAAACTTTTGTTAAAGCTCTCCATATACACGATGTTACAGTTGCCTGCTTGCAGGAGGTTCGGTGGCATCCTGTTCACAATCCGCCTCCTCCGGTTATTGGAGACTACCGCGTCTACTTCAACCACCATGACTATGTTGACAGTGAACATCCGCGTGGTGGAGCTGCAGTTCTTGTTCGCGCTGATATTATTGCCTTTGAACGAGACGATATGTCAACGGAGCTGTGTACAAAATGGATAGAGCTGCATCTTGTTGGTGATACCAAGCTCGTGGTCGGAACTGCATACATACCGCCGTATCAGCGGCATAGCGCACTTATCCCCAAGTTGGCAGGGCCTTTAGCAAAACTCCCGGAACTCGGTATTCTATGCGGGGACTTCAATGCTCGCAATATTCTTTGGGACCCTGGCACTCCAAACTCCAGTCGAGCTACAACCGCCGGGAATCACCTCGAAGCGATCCGATTGCAGCATGACTTGGTGCTCCTCAATCCGCTTGCCCCCACTTTTGTTCAATCTGGGCGTCAGAGTACGATCGATCTTGCATTTGCAACTCCTAGTGCTGCAATAAAGACTGAAATGAGTTTCTCAAGCTTGTTTCCCGACAGTAGCCATCGACCTTTCATCTTGGAGTTCCAGCACAAAGCCCAACGTTACGTCCCCGAGCCTTCACCTGCTCGGTGGAGGTGTACCGAGGAGAAATCTGACGAGTTTATGCTTGCTTCCGAACGTAATTTTGCTGCGCTACTACCTATGTTTTCGAACCTCACTCTAGAGAGCCAGCTGAAACACATCACTGCAGCTTTTGAGGAAGCAGCAGCACTGACCCTTGGAAAGACGACACCTCGCAAAAAGCGAAGACCTGGCATGACTACAGAGGTTATACGACTTCGAAAGGCCTTCCAGAAGGCATATCACTTCCATCGTGATTCACCGAATAACGTCAGTATAAAGCGTCGATTCGATGGTGCACGGAAAGCATATGAAAATGCTTTTAAAGAAGCGCTTTCTACATCTGATGTTGCGTACATGGGAGTACTATGCACCGGAAAAGATCCACAAGTATGGAGGGGCCTTACGGCTTACACTGGGAAGAGATATCCGCCTCTGTACCCTCCACTTGCTGGTGGATCTGCTATTACGAACAAGCAAAAGGCTGATGCTCTGTTGAACGTTCTGAGCAAGGTGTGCGCTCAACAAAAAGATGATGACCCCAGATGGGATTCATCGTATACGAACCACGTGCGTCAGTATCTTTCCCTCCATCATGCAGATTTCAATGATCTCTCTGTGGATGAAGAATTGAGCTCCGAATTCACTCTGAATGAGTTAAACCTTGCGATAGACAAGCTCAAACACTCATCTCCCGGATGTGATGGCATCCCGTCTTGGTTCTTCAAGAAGACTGGTCATGTGGCCCGAAAATGCATCCTCATGTTTGTAAACTCTTCCTACACTACTGGAAGGCTGCCCGATGCATGCAAGCACGGGGACATTGTGCCAATCCCTAAGCCTGGTCGAGACCATACACAGGAGAAGAACTATCGACCAATTAGTCTCCTTCTCATCATTTCCAGGCTCATGGAGTCAATGGTACATCGCCGCTTATATTACTGGGCGGAGACCAACGGGCATATTCCCCGCACCCAGGCCGCATATCGTTCTTACAGCAACTCGGTGCACCCACTCATCCGATTGACCCAAGATATCAACTCGGCCTTCAACACTGGCAAGCAGACGTTTGCGGTACGTCTTGATCTGAAGAAGGCGTTCGATTCTGTGAATGGGGATTATCTGTGCTTTGTGTTGCACCGCATGGGGCTCCGTGGACGGATGTTGTCATGGGTGCGAAGCTTTCTTTCGAATCGCCGCTATCGCGTGGTGAAACCAAGTACAACTGAGTATGTCGACTTCGGAATTGGAGTACCGCAGGGCTCTGGACTCAGTCCGCTATTGTTCGTCCTGTTCATATCCGAGTGCTCACACCTGCTACACTGCTCTCATGCAGAGTATGCTGATGATATAACCTTATGGTATTCTCACTCGTGTGCACATACCGTTCGTGCGATGCTCAACGAAGACCTCCGTATCATTGAGGCTTGGGCTCGCAGAATGCGGCTGCAGTTCGGTGATAAAAACGAGTACTTCGTTTTTTACCCCACGCACGCTACCGCTCTCGACATAGATAGCATCGGAGGTCTTCAATTTTACTCGTCCAATCTCATTCGCGCTGATAAATTCACCCTTCTTGGTGTCCACTTTGATCATGGCCTCACATACGGACGGCATGTTCAACAAATTGTGGCATCAGCAAAGCGCAGAGCCAACATGCTTCGCTGTGTTCGAGCGGCAACATTGGTAAAGAACTCAGAGGCCCTTATTGTGCTATACAAAGGGTGGATTCGGCCTAAAATTGAATATGCTTCTGAAGTTTATGGAACCTTTGCCAAGACACATGCAGACACCCTGGAACGGGTACAAGCGCTTTGCCTTCGCACTATTTTGGGGGCAGGCAAATCAACGCCGCACGTCATCCTTCAAAACGAAGCGAGCGTCTCATCTCTGGCCTCGCGGCGCCAGCAACACTGCCTCCTCACCTACATGAAGATATTATCGCTCCCGCAGAATCACGTTCTTCAGGCGCAGCTACGACACTGGTGGCGGCGTGATGTTGGATTTGAGGGATTGTTGCTTCAACCGAGCACATTCTTCGGCAGTGTACTGCATTCACATTACCGTGTATTTCAATGCTACCCGCCAAGAACTCTTCCATTGCCATACAGCAATCCAGCTTCTCTGCCGCCATGGAATTCACTCTACACGCCACCAAAGAAGATCGACATACACATGCAGTTTCGGCGAGACCTACGCAAGCGAACGCGCTCCATGCAGATGACGGAGCTCCGCTCTGCACATTCGGCATCGTGGTACAGCGGACTGCACCCTACAACAAGGCGTGTGTGGATGCGTTGCTTACCGAGAGGCGGTGTATTTCTGCGAGTGATCACTCGATTACGAAGTGGATACACAGCGATTGGCGCTAGGCTTCCTTACCTACCGGAGACAAGATGTCCTGCATGCGGTGCATCTGATTCTATAGAACATCTTTTGTTGTCGTGTATTGCATACTTTGGCGCACGTGAGAAGCTTTTTCAGGAAGTATCGAGGGTGACGGATCATTCAGTTTCATTGGCTTTACTATTGGGTTTCTCGAGTTCTGAATCCAACGAGGTGTTGCGAGCGATTACGACGGCCACAGCCAGGTTTGTGGTCGAAGTTAAGCGCTGGCCTTAAG
>BTUR01000009.1:0-3659 GCA_045863475.1 Candidatus Campbelliibacteriota bacterium | reverse complement strand
ATTAACTTCGAGTGCATGTTTGCGTGCGCGCGCCAGTATATATGTTTGTGTGTGTGTATGTGTTTTCGTGTGTGTGTGTGTGTGTTGCGTGCGTGCGTGTGTGTGTGTGTGTGTGTGTGTGTGTGTGTGGTTGGTTGGTTGGTTGGTTGGTTTAGGACAGTAGAAAGATAACTTTCTATGTCACGGGATCTTCGTATTGAGAGGATCCCGGTCGGCATAAGTGCTGAGCACTTAAGTCATCTACGTGTGTAGACGGACCATCGGGTATGCGGAAAATGTTTAGTTTATTGTCAATGCTTTCAAGCATCTGAATTGTAGCTGTGAGTAAGGTTCCACGTAAGGTTTCTAGATACTTTGACTTATCTTCGTGTGTGGACATTTTCCGTCCTTCAGTAGCTAAGATATCCGCATAGTAGTTACCGGTGCGTTTTTTCCCTTGAGACGTGTTCTCAATATGCGATGGTACAAAGTGCATGAGTGGACGTGTCATATTATTCAGGTCTCCGATTCTGTATCCCAAGTTTTGGATTTCCTGAGTCAGGTGAAAGTTCTTTCTACGGGAGATAATAGATGTACTTGCGTTAAAGGTGTATTTACTATCTGTAAAGATATGGATTGGGACCAGCGGTCCTTTGTGCTTGTGTAGAAGCCAATTGAGTGCGACGTGTACTGCCGTTAGTTCAGCATCATTGATTGACGCATCTCCTAGGCCACTTGACTCCTGCAGGAGAACTGCTTCGCGGCCTCTGGAGTATTTTATGATTCTTATTCCATATCCGGTCCTCTCCTCAGTTCGGCTATGTGAGCCATCTGTATAGACTCTGATGTGTTCAGGTTCGAATTCTGATATAATGCTCAAGTATTCATCGTAGGCGTCCATACAGAGGATTTGATCAGTTTTGTCTTTGACAGGTGTGACTGTGCGACCAATTAGGATTCCAGCACTAGCTTTTAATATTTTGTTATTGCTTAGGGGATTGGGCCGCGGCTCTCGTATTGTGCCACCTCCAAGAGTCCATATCCATCTACGGTGCTCGGGTAGTGTGCTGTATTCCAGGAGCTTTCTTTTGGAGATTTTTTGAATGGCAGCTGTATACTGTTCCCTTTCAGGTTGGGTTGCCCGGCAATTGGTCAGGAGGTGACTTCTTGTTTCTTCATATTCCGATCCACATAATCTACATCGTTTGTCTGATTGTTCTTTAAAAGGGGGTTGGTCACACAATGCATCCGTTACACCAACTAGCCATCTTACATATCGTGCTATATTGAGAGATGATCTCTCCAGAAGTGGTTGTTTATTAGTTGGATTTATACACTCTAGGAGCTCACTGTGTTTCACCCGCAGGCGATGTGAAGATACTGCAAGTTCAGCTTCTACGTGGAGTTGTTTTATGATAGTTTTTGTTTTTTTCGAAGGCGGGTTGCTGGTGGCTCTTGTGAGCTCCTGTTGTGATACTGATGTTTTGTTCTGCACATTATGCATCAATTTTTCATCTTGGTCGTATGTATGAAATATGAGGTCTTTTGTGTGCCAGGTTTTCTGGTCGTATATTTTTTTCAATTGGGTGTCCTTGGGGAGATGTTTAATACGAAGTAAATTACTTACCCTTCTAACTCTCATCAACGTAGAGATTCTAGTTTCACCAGTAATGTACAGCATTGCATTATAGCTGGTGTACTTTGGTAGCTGTAGGATAGTACGCAGGACTGAGGCGTGCATACTATCAATCTGGTTGATCTGTATCTGATTCAATTGCATGATTTCTTCTCCGTATGAGAGGTGTGAGAGAACTAGAGCGTGTGCCACACGAAGCTTCAGTTTGGTACTGATGTTGGCATATCTGAAAAACTTCCAAAATCTTCCCATGGTCTGTTTGCTTTTTTTCAGTTTATAGTCATGAAATTTGTTCCAACTTCCATCTGAAGTTAAGAGAATGCCTAGGTATTTGAATTCGTTTATTTCGTCTTCGTCCGTGCTTGGATCTTTTTCGTTTAAAAGAAGGATTCTGCTCCCTTTGATTGCTACATTAGGCGGGGGTAGGTTGCCTGTGCTACCTACTCTTAGTATCCCTGACTTGCTGTCGTTTACCACGAAGAAGTTTTTATCACACCATTCTTCAAGTACTCGTATGTAATCTCGGCACATGGTTTCATCGGTGGCTATTAGTACAAGGTCATCTGCGAATGACTGTGGTCCTTGTGTTATTTGTCCCACTGGAACACCAAGTCCCTGGTCTCTGAACTTTCTGAGAAGGTCATCTATGTATATGTCAAAGAGAAGTGGGCTGAGTGTGCACCCTTGCGCAACACCTCTTGTAACTTTGAACGGTTTTCCTAGCTTTCCGTTTATGCTCAATTGTGCCTCTGCATTTGTGTACATGCTCTTGATTATCCGCAGGAGCTTTCCTTTAATACCCTTTTTGTACAACTTATCTAATAATGTTGCTATGTGACAGCGGTCAAACGCCTTACTGAAGTCCACTACAATGATGTAAGCTCCTGATTTCTTGCCTTGCTGCCGGATGAGGTTGTTTAGGATTAACACATTGTCTGTGCCCCTGCGGTTCTTTCTGAATCCGTTTTGTGCGTCATCGAGTTTAATACTAGAGCGGATGCGCTTGTCTAGGATGCTGCAGAATATTTTCCTAAAGACAGAATGAACTGCTAAAAGTCTATAGTCATTAACAGAGGTTTTGTCGCCACCGTTTTTAAATATCGGTGTTCTTCGGTCGGTTTTTAGCTTTTTTGGAAAAGTTCCCTCATTCAACATCTTATTAAACAGAGTTTGCAGAGTTATTAAGATTGTCGTTTTCTTACCACAAAGAAACTCCGGCAGGATATTGTCTGGACCTCCCGCTGTTTGAAGTTTAATTCTTTTCATTGCTTCTTGTATTTCAGCAATGCGTATCTCTTCGTTGCACGGATGATCGTTATTTTCGATATCATACGGGTCAATTCTAAAGTTATGCAAGTCTTGGATATCTTTTTCGTGGCAGAAGACTCTACGCCATCGATTGCGAAAGGCTCTGTGGATACTGTGTGTATTTGTTCGTACTATGTTGTCTTCATCCTTGACACAAGAGATTCTAGTATCTAGGCTTTTAAAGCTCCCCTCTTGGTAGCTCTTCACAAGCTCAGTCAGTTTGCGTGTGTCATTTTGCTCGTAAGACTTGCATATTGCTCTGTCTAGGTATCGCTCTTTCTCTTTGGCATGTTTGGATTGTAGTTCGGTGACTTGTTTCTTCATATTCTGCATTTTTTTGTATGCTGCACACTCTGGGTTGTGAATTTGCGACTTGTGTTTTTTGCAGTGTGCCTTAATTTCTTTGTGGAGTTTGCGTTCTTTTTTCATGGATCGTGTCGTGTGTCTTTTGTGGAAAACTTGTCGTTTACCTATGTGTTTTGAGACGGATTTATCAATAATGTTGAGTACATCATTCAGCATTTCTCTTGAGGAGATCTCGTTTTCTTGATTGCGTTCGTTCTCCATCAGCAGTTTGATGAGAGAGCTATCTCTATCTCTTACGAACCTTTCTTTTCGTTTTTCGGATTTGAGTACGTCTAGGTTGTATATTAATTTGGGTATGAGGTGCTTGGGTTTGCATACCTTTCTGTGGACTCTCAGTGAGCACACCACTGGTGAATGGTCTTCTTTTCCT
>BTUR01000008.1:0-3845 GCA_045863475.1 Candidatus Campbelliibacteriota bacterium | reverse complement strand
GACGACCAAGATTTTTCAAAAATCGCCCGTTCAAAAAAAAACGCAATTTTCGCCCACCTCAAAACGAACGGGCGGGCTGACGGGAACCAAAAAAAAGCCTTCCCTAAGACTAGTGCTCTTTACTTACAGTTGACTACAACTGGAGGCAATATAGAAATGAAATGAAATATGTTTATTGGTGACTTTTATATTCGTCACACAACACTAATCAGCAACTCAGGAAGAAAACACGACAATTGATGCTCGCTCGTTGGTCAAATTAGTTCATATTTTCCGTTTTGTGCTCAGCACATACTTTTCAACTGAGGACACGATGACTTCCCAGTGTTCGGGTGAGAGGCTTACTCCGCTTCCTCCCAAAAGAACGTCTTCGGTGATGACTTTATCCCGCATCGTCCGTATTGTACGAACGTTGGCCACCAGTTCACTTCTGGCACTTTCAAAGAGTGGGCACTCCAGCAAAAAGTGTCGAACGGTCTCCCGCATTCCGCACTCACATTCTTCATTCACATTGGCATGCAGTCTCGATTTTGAAAAGTTCAAATTGCAGGTGCCAAAACGTAAGCGAGCCAGAATCGTTTGTTGTCGACGTGTTCCAACGAAGAACGCAGATGCAGCAGACACGCAAGGTCGAAGTCGTGACAAATGGTCCAAGCCACGCTTTGCTTGCACAATAGGAAACCAGCTCCTCTGTTGGCGCGCTTTCAGTGCACATCGAACAAACGCGTTTGAAGTTGAAAGCGGGATCAGAGGTTGTGCAGGTGTCGGACTTTTCGAAGCTACAGCCAGAGCTGCGCTTTGGGCAGCTGTATTAGCCGCTTCGTTCCCAGGTACCCCCACGTGGGCAGGAACGTACAATATTGTCACTGAAATCTTTGCTTGCAGACGTTGTAGAGCAGAGTGAATGTCGCTCACCAGCACAAAAGAGTGTGTCGGTGTGCATCGCTTCAAGCTGAGATCGATCGCGGATTGGCAGTCCGAGAAAATAAAGACGCGGCGGAAGTTTGCGAGGTTGGATTGCAACGTTGTTTCGATCGCCGATTGAAGCGCACAAAGTTCTGCAGTGATGTTTGATCCGATTCCGATAGACTTACTGTACGTGTTCAGCTTACTGCCGCATTTTGTAGACACTCCAAGTCCAATGACCCCAGGATTGGGGATAGCGGAGCCATCTGTATATATCACCATATCATTGTTCGGATCGAGTCGGCTGACAAGTTTGATATGAGCAGCTTTTGCTCGCTCCTTGTCATTTGCTCGCCACTTATAAGACGCAGTCTTTCTCACAGGCGGTGAGGGGATCGGTTCCATGAACGCGGCATCTCCATGATCGAAGTTGGGTTTTCTACACAAACGTTTGGACAAAGCCGCGGCGCGCGACAGAAACCGCGCACCAGAGGGAGGCAGCGGCATGTTAGCCCCCCTCCATTCCTGCAGAGCTGATGCTACAGGGTGATGTTCTGGGTCTAGTCTCTGTATGCGATTGTAGTAAGTGGCTGTCACATAGTCACGCCTGTCTTGGAGTGAAAATGTGTTACAATATACCTCGAGCTCCCTTGTACTTGTTCTGTTGTTTGCTTGCGTCGCAGCAAGCAAGGACAGCCTGTGTACCCTCTCCAGCGTTTTCTTTTCTTTTTCGGCAGCCCCATCCCAGACCACACAGGCTGCCTCGAGAATAGGTCTTATCAGCCCTTCGTACAATCGCATGACAGTTTTGGTTGTGGCTCCCCAGTTTGAGCCCACAAGTTTGCGCACGGCATGGTACGCGGACCAAGCCTTTGCTTTTACTTGTGCTATGTGTTCTGAAAAAGTAAGTCTCTCGTTGAAAATCACACCGAGGTACTTATGCGTCTGCTTTCTTTTTAGCAGTTCATTGCCAAACTTGACAGCTTGATCTGGCTGACGATGCTTTGAGAAAATCACATATCCACACTTTTCACTCTGTTTATCGAAACGCACTCGATTTTTGAGCCCCCAAACTTCCACTGCTTCCAGAGCCTGTGAGAGTTTAAGTGCTGCAAGTTCTGCCGTTTTTCCAATCGCTGACACAGTTATGTCGTCGGCATACGCAGCTACTCTGTTGTCTTCGTCTGAAACAAGACCTGCAAATATATCTCGGGAAAACACATTGAACAAGATGGGCTCAGACATGAGCCTTGCGGGAGTCCATATCGATACTCCGTGTACCTAGACCGGGCTTCATTGCAACGCACACGCCCAAATCGTTCCGAAATGAAATCAACGATCCACCGCAGCATATTGCCACGCACTCCGAGTTCGATCAATTTCTTGATCAATCCTGCTCGGTGCACTCGATCGTAGGCTTTCGAGGCATCCAAGGATGCTGTGACGCAGACGCATTTTCGATTCCACGCGTCGCCCACGGTATGGGTGAAATCTACAAGTTGATCACAAACACCACGACCACGACGAAAACCTCCCTGCCACGCTGGGAACCAACCCTCCTGCTCTGCCCTCACTGACAACCGCTGTGCAACTAGTTTGTCCATTAGCTTACCCACTACACTCAAAAGCGAGATTGGGCGTAGTTTGTCAGCCTTTGAAGGTCCACTATGCTTTGGTATGGGAGTCACCTCTGCCCTTTTCCATGCTTTTGGTAAAACACCACATTTCCACGACTCGTTGAACAGTTGTACCAAGGTTACCACTACTTCGTGACCACCTTCAATCAGGAAGCGGTTGTGGACCTCATCTGGGCCCATCGCTTTGTTTGCGTTGAGGTCTCGTATTGCCATGTTGACTTCTGACTCATCGAAGGGCTCATTCGTCTGGTCTTTGCTTTCTTCGTTAAAATCAAAATCCGAAACGTACCTGTCCACTTCTTCAGCGTGTGCTTCATCAAACACGTCATGCTCTTGGTCTGCGCCAACCTCCGAAAAGAATTCATTCAAAGAATCTGCTTTACACGTATCGTCAACGCACCGTTTTTGGTTTACTTCCAACACACCGATCTTCGTCCTCGACTGTTTTGTCAACTTGCGGTAATTCCTCCACATCGTCCAGGATTTTGATCCCTGGGGAACCTCCAGGATCTGCTGGATCCTGCGCTCACCCTCGATCTTAGTCTCCTGGGTGATTTGCTTACTCAGGTTCGCTATTTGTTCTCGTATCAGCTCCGAATCCACTCTCTTCTTGGTTTTCACCTTTCGCTTGCGCTCTCTTTTCAAATTACGTACCGTTTTGTTGAGTCGTGGACGTGCGTGCTGCGACACCCATTTCTTCGGAATAGACTTCTTTGCCGCGTCAAGTAAAATACAGGTAAATTCAGAGTACAAGATATCTATTCCACGTTCCACACACAAACCTTCCCTCCACGCACGCAGCTCTTTTGACAACAGCTCTCGAAATTTCTCGAGATCCGCTTTATCAAAATCCCACACCCTTCGCTTGGTTGCCTTCTCTGCAGTCAAACCAGGCAACGGTATCCTAAAAGACACCCCCATGTGATCTGAGCTAAACTCCTCATACACACCCCACTCACGAACTTCTCCACGAAGCTTCGTTGACACTAATGTGAGGTCTAGGAAAGAGTCTTGCCCAATCCTTGACCCCTTTCGTGTAGCAACTTCAGGCTCGTTACATACCTGCATGTCCGTCTCGTCAATTAGCTCCTGCAAGTGCACTGCAAGGGCGTTATCGACGTGATCTCCCAGCGCCAAGCATCGGGCATTGAAGTCTCCCATCACGAGTACTCGCTCGTATCTAGCCAACACTTCGATGACATTCTGACGGAAGGCTGTCATTTTTTGAACACTTGTGGGAGGAATATATACAGAGCAAACAAAATAACTAGGTTTCCCCAGCTCAAATACTTCGACCCATTC
>BTUR01000007.1:2191-4843 GCA_045863475.1 Candidatus Campbelliibacteriota bacterium | reverse complement strand
CCGAGCGTCAGCAATACATGCGTTGATACAATGTCATACTCTGTTTTTGTGTGCAGAGAGCGTGCTCAAACGACAAGTCGGTGGCGGTCGACGCCACAACGCGATCGACTTCGCGATGCAGGAGGTCCTCGAGTGCGAGGGCATCAAGCACGTGGAGTTGTTGGGCATTCCGGCCGAACAACGCCGCATCGATGTATCACTCCGGCTTGCTCTGCGAGAGGTTTGTTTGTTTGTTTGTTTGTTTGTTTGTAAGACACGTTGCTGTTTATCAGTCTTCAAATTCATAATCACCATAAATTCACAAAGCAAAGTAACAGCGAATTTCGGCGATGCTAACCTTGAACGAAGCTATGTGTCGGAGGAATCACTGGGAGATTCCTGAGAGGCATCGAGATCGAAGTCGTCATGGGACGGGCCATTGTTTGGTTTTGAATCTTTCGTCTGTTTGAAGACATGTTCAATGTTGGCAAGCGAGCGCGAGATGGCGCTCTGCAACTTGCAACGTTTGACCGAGGTCTGGTGCCCGGTGCTGTCGGCAGTGCACCGAATTCTTGCGGCCTCGGCAAGCTTATCTGCTAAGCGGTTGCCGTGAATTGGTCGCCAGCCGTATGCTGTCCACTCTATGTGTGACGGTACCCAGTGAATTGACACAGGGGCAGCATTGTCGTAACGCAATCTCGCTGCTAGAGCCTTTATGCTCTCGACGAGATAGAAGTGTGTACGAAGCGGCTTTGTTGAGAGAAGGACATAGCGTGCGTACTGACTGTCTGTGAACAATCGGATGTTCATGCGAGGCGTCAGTGCAGCGTGCTTGTTCATGTTGTGCAAAATCCATTGTAGGACTTTGTGGATGGCTTCAAGCTCCGCTACGTTGTTTGTTGCTCTTCCAATCTCTCCTGAGATTGCATGGATGGGTTTCCAACCTCCAGGCGCATACACAACAGCTCCGTATCCACCGAGCCCCTCAGGAGCGGAGCCGTCGGTGTATACCTGCAGGTCGTGGAAGTGCTCAGAGTGGATCTCTCGATACTCGCTGTACGATCGCCAGTTTGTGTACGAGTCTTTTTTCCCATGTATAGGAGAGATACTCTTGCCTGCGAGAAATGGAGATTCTGCAGGAAGAACACGATTGTTTCTCACAGGATTGGGATCTTTGTTGATCGAGCAGCCACAAGAAAGTAGCCACGCATACTTTTCTTCGAGGGGCATCTTTTCGAACTCGAGTGAAGTTTCTTCTGAAGTGCGTTTGATCGTGGTTAGCAGTTTTGATCGTTGTTTGACAACGGCGGGTGCTGTACACTCAAGGAGACGGTGTATGCGGGTGTCGTTGCCGCTGTTGCATTGTCGACAAACCGCTTCAACTCTGTTGGGGTTTCTTCGGTCGTCGCACTCAGCGCCCGTGGTGCAAGTAAGCCATCTTGCATGTGCAGAGACGCTTTGTGGTATTTGTTGCCACAGTGGGTGGTGAATAGATGGGCAGAAGTGTAGAAGCTCCCTGTGATTGATGCGGAGCTTGTGAGCGGTGCTCGACAGATCAGCTTGGACGCTCACATTTTTTAATGTGGCACGGCTTTTTGGCGTGTTTCCTTTTTTTGTGGCTTCCTCGAGCTCCTCCTTTGATACTGAGGAGCATCGCTGGAAGCTGAGGATTTCACGTAAGTCCTGTTGGTATCCTCCAAACAGAAGGTTCCGTTTTCTCCAGATCTGGCTGTCATAGATCTCTCGGAGCCGGGTGTTCAACGGAAGATGTTGAATTCGGAGTAGGTTTGACACTCTCCATATTCGCCGTGTTGTTGAAAACGAAGGCTGTCCCAGGATGTAGCGCACCACGTCACCAGATGCGTATGTGGGTACCTGAAGGATGCCTTTCAGGACGCGCTCCTGAAATTTGTCGATTTTGCTTTCAAGTTTTGTGCTCAGATGCATCACTTCCGCACCGTAAGCAAGTTTGGAGAAGATGAGGTAGTGGGCCAGCTGAATCTTCAGCCTGATTGATACTGGCGCGCGACGGAAGAAATTTGAGTTGGCACCAAATGCTTTGCGAGCACTGGAGAGCTGTCGATTTACCTGGCGATCCCAAGCACCAGTTTTTGGTAAGCTTGTGCCAAGGTATTCAAATTGTCTTGCTTCTTTGAAAGCAGCATCTTCCTCCTCAAGGTATTGGAGGGGCTGTTGGTTGATTTGAAGTCTTGTCGGCGCGACCTCTGCAAGAGCCCCGCTTCTGAGAATTCCCGATTTTGTGACGTTGATGCTGAGCTTGTTTTTCTCGCACCATTCTTCGAGAATTTTTGTGTATTTGAGCGTTGTTTCCTGATCAGGGGAGATGAGCAGCAGGTCGTCTGCAAATGATAGTGCATTGAGAAGGAAAGCACCAAGCGGCACACCAAGACCGCTCTTCCTGAAGGTTCGCAGCAAATCATCAATGTAGATTGTGAAGAAGAGTGGGCTGAGAACGCATCCTTGTGCGACTCCGTTTGTGACACGGAAGCTCTTGCCCAATACGCCATTCACAAATAGGCGCGCTTCGGCGCCAGTGTACATGCTCTCTATGACACGGAGTAGAGCGCCACGAACGCCGTATTGGCTGAGTTTTTGTATAAGGATTGGAATGTTGCACGTGTCAAAGGCTTTGCTGAAATCCGCCACAAGGAC
>BTUR01000007.1:0-2091 GCA_045863475.1 Candidatus Campbelliibacteriota bacterium | reverse complement strand
GGGGTACGTCGGTCAGTTTTCCAGGCCTTTGGGAACTGCCCGGTGCTCAAAACCTCGTTAAAGACTTTGAGCAGCGCTGCCTTAATCTTCTCAGACGCAATCTTCAGGAATGTGGGAGGAATCTCGTCAAGACCTTGCGCCTTGCGCTTCTCCAAGCTGGTAAGAACTTCGGTGAGCTCTTTCAATGTGATTGGCGTGTCACATAGTGGAGAGTGCGGCTTATTGGCGAGGTCGTTGACGTTTATGTTTTTCATCTCCTCTTCAAATTGATCGTTTTGAAAAAACTCTGACCAGTATGCTCGTAGAGCCTGGTGAATGAGCTTTGTTGAAGTTCGACAGCGGTGTTGTTTGTCTTGAATGCAAGCGATGGGCGCGGTTTTGCTTGTGGGCTTTTCCTGGAGCTCAGCCACTGTTCGGAAGACGCTGTGCATATCATTGTTCTTGTATTGCCGGTGTAGCCTCCTTGCTAGTCGTCCCCGAGATTGTGTTTTCGCTGCCATGCTGATCTTTTGGATTTGCTTCACAAGCTTCTCTTCTTCTTGTAGATGTGGAGCACTTTTTTTCGCAAGATTGTCCTTGTTGTTTTCGCGAAAGGCTCGTAGTTGGTCTTTCTTTCGCGAGAGTTGTTTTTGCTTTCGAGAGCACTGTGTGTTGTCTCCAACACGAACTCTGCCGATGCACATCTTGGCACTTGCGCGCAGCGCTTGTGTGAAGAGCTCTGCTGTGCAACGCGATCGATCAATGAGAGTTTCTATCTTCGCCTCGAACTCTTCTCGTTTGTCAGATTGTTCAAGTACGCGTGTATTCCAGGCGTACCACCGAGGGGTTTTTCTTGAATGTGAGCGTCTTCGATGCCACGCGATTGTCGCAGTGATGGGGAAGTGGTTTTCTCTCGTCGTTAGAGTTTCTTGAACCACGTTCGCGTGGTAGTGTGGACGATACATTCCCCGTGATACGCAGATCACATCGATGACTGACTGCCCGAGCTTTCCGTGCTCGCGGTAGGTGTAGTTTGGCGTCTGTTGGTCATGATCGCGATCGTTGAGACATACCAAGTTCATTTCTTCGAGGAAAGCAAGAGCATCAGTCCCGGAGACACTTCGTGTGGATTCTCCTTTTGCGCTGATGTGCTCGAGCTCATTTGGGTTTTGTGCTTTACCCATACGCGCGTTGATGTCACCGAGAAAGATAACATCTGTGTCAGCTGGAGAAGATTTGAGTTCGCGACGGAGGTCTTGTCGATACCCATCCCATTGAGCTTTGCTGATGAGTTTTGAAGGAGCGGTGATGCCGTACACAAGCATGAACAGAGTTGTTCTGCTGTTTTCCGGAGTGATGCGCAGGAAGAGGGTATCGGGTGTTTTGCCGTCTGCCGTCTCGATTTTTGCGTCAGCCAATACAGATGTGTCGACTAAAAAACCAACACCACCTGCCTTTTTTGTGGCCGCGCGCCCGAACCATGTGAAGTCTCGAGAGGCAAGGCCATAGCTCCTGTCTTGGCGCTTTGTCTCGCCCAAACCGAGGATGTGTATGCAATTCTTCTTAGCATACTCATGGACAAGTTTCTCTTTGCCATTAAGAGTGTTTATGTTCCAGCAGCAAACACGCATGTCATCTTGTGTTTGCAGATCTTCGACCTTTTCTGGAGACAGAGATTCGAGCGGTGTGAAGGGGTTGTTTGTAGCTTCAAGAGAGGTATGCTTAACTGTGTGTCGCCAGTGTGACATGGGAGGCACGTGCTTCTCAGCATTTTGAAGCGATCGGTGTAGAGTGACGGTGTCTTGTGTGTTCCCGAGGAGTACGATGTAGTGTCGGCTGTCGAACTGCTGACTTTTGTATCCTCGGCGTTGGATGTCTCTCACATTCAGCGTTTGGAGCGGAATGCCATGCTTTTTACATGTGGATCGCAAGTGCGCGACTCCACGGAGATTCACTGCGCCAAATATTTTGATTGTGTTCAAAACAGCTTGCTTGGCGTTTTTGAGCTTCATTGAGTCTTCGACTGTGGATTGCTTCATTGTGTCTTCTTTTCGTCTTCACGAGCCCTTTGCGCGCGTGTCCGAACACGGCTTTGGTGCAGGTATATGTCGC
>BTUR01000006.1:0-5869 GCA_045863475.1 Candidatus Campbelliibacteriota bacterium | reverse complement strand
CTAATCCATCGCTGGAAGCTCCTGCAATATTTCATGGAGTGCTCGATTTTAACTGGTCAACACCGAACCGTGCTGCCCCTCTGTACACGATTTTGAGGAGCCCTCGCCAGCATGCCCCCCGTGAGGGACAAATCTACAAAACGGAGGAGGCACCTCCGCAGTTCAAAAGCCAGGGCTGGTGAAACCCCAGCAATGTCCCGTGTGGAGCTCAGAAAGAAATTTCTCAGACCCCAGGACTCGGACAACTCGACCGACCTATCGGACGGGCGGTCCACAAAGAAAAAGGCGCGTTTTGGTAATGATGCGTTCAATTCTGTGCAAGGTAAAAGGCGCTCAGCGTCTCTCGCTGTGCGGGCCAGGTCTGCCTCTGGTCGCCGGTCTCGTATTTCGCAGTTCAGGTCATTGAAACACAGCAACAAGAACCCGTCACCGCCGCCCGACCGATCTCCTCCACCCAGAGACCGGTCCCGCTCCTGGTCCCGGTCGCTTGCTGGAAGCGAGAGCGAACAATACCAACGCCACACGGACAGCCGTTCAAGATCTAAAAATGACCGACCAAGTGACTCGAGCAGTGAACAGCAACTGCGGCAAAGCGCTCGTTCTCGTGCTGATCCTGTACATGTAGACCGAGACCACCCGATGGAGACCAAGGACAACACCCTGCCCGAGCCCATGCCAGCGAACAAGCTTACCGTTGTCTACCTGAACGGTGTGCGCGATGCTCGGTCGTGGAACGACGAGAGTTTGCGCCGCGAGGTACGCCGTGTGTTCCCGTTAGTCGAGTGTCGTGCTAAGTGTCTTCAGAACGGCGGAATCATGCTGTACTCTTTCAAGTATGACACAGATGTGAGTATGGTGCACACCACAGACTGGTCGTTGAAAGTTGATGGTGTGCTTCCGTTTGGAGGGGTGAGAGTAGCCCGTAAAGATACCTTTTTGTCGCGTGACACACTGACACGAACCGTAAGACTGCGGGTACACGAAGACTCGCGTGCGCAGTGGGTTACTGAGATTCTCAGCGAGGACGGGTTTGGCGAGTGCGTTGTTGAGGAAATCGGAGTGCCTCGCTATGGTTTTCGGACCTTGAGAGTTGTAGCAGGGTCACAAGAGCTTGCTCGGAAGATGACTACTGATGGTGTCAGGATTGGAGCATCACTCTCCGTACCCGAGCACTGGCAGTACGCCTCTGGTACCAAACTTTGTACTTCTTGTTGGAGACACCATGACACGCGTAGACCGTGTCCTCGAGCTAAAGTCTGCGGGAAATGCTCGAAGCAACATGCTGGCCGTTGTCAAGATTTTCTTCTGAAGTGCCCAAACTGTTCGTGTGAACACTCAGTTCATTCTAGACGCTGTTCGTACAAGCACGAGCTGTACCGTCGTTTTGCCGAGCGTACAGGCTTACCTCTACCAAGATTTGTGAATTCAGACAATGTTGATGTACCTGCTGCTCATGTTGTGCAAGGTAAATCATTTGCAGATGTTGCAGGCCAGCGACAAAGTGGACGCGGTGCTCACCAATCAGCTTCGAACAACCAATACACCAACCCAATTCGACAAGGTGCCCATCGTCAGAATTCGGTGAGTCCTAAGGGACATTCACAGCTGCCCTCGAGGCCAGCCGGTCAGCAGCCCGATCAAGCTGTAAATGCTTCACTTCAGCCCCCAAGCGTACTCCCCCATGCCGAGCTGGAGCAAATTGTTTCCAAGGCCGTAGAGGCTCAACTGAAGCCGATTTTCTCTATCCTCGAATCTCTCACTGCAATGCTAAAGCATAAAATATCTGAACGTGTATCTGCAGAGAACTCATCGGAAGAACCAATTCGACGCGATGACAACGCCGTGCCTGAAAAAGCATCGCAAAATCACCAAAACGGTCGTCTTGATGTAGGCGCTCGATCACAGCCAAGTCGAGGGCGTCACTTCTCACAAGCACAGGCGACGAAGGGCAGCCAACCTCGAAACGCCATCAGCATCTCGCCCTCTCCCGTTGATAGGCGCCAACACAAAGGGGTCAGTAAGGCTGCGCGAGGCCTCACGCGCATCTCAGTTCTCGCTGAGGAGCTGATTGCGATCAAAAAAGCGTTCGAAGAGGATGCGGACAACAATGATTGATCACTTACTCTGTTTCTTGCTGTGTGCATCCACATTGTTTCTCGTTGTAGGAACGCAGACTTCAACCGCTAGCAAAGCAATTGTCTTGGAGCGACCGGAACCAAATTTATCTCCGAATAGACGCTCGCAAGAGCGCTGTGACTGGAGGTCTCTACTCCGAATCGGATTTGTGGAGTCTTTCTATCCTAAAGCCTTGAGGGCATTGAGCCCAGCGAATAAGCCCCGCCGTTTGTCTGAAGAGCTTGTGTGCCATATAGGGTTAAACGTATCCCACACTTCAAATTACCAACTTGGCGACCGTAACCATCCCTCGACGGGCGCTTCTCCCACGAGACAGCTTTGTTCAGTACCCCTTTTTTCTTTGAAATGCGTTATGCTCATGTAAATATAGGTCGAGCGTTACAGGATAAGGTTTTGAAGTAGTAATGTGGGCTAAGAAGTCACAAACGGATCTAGTTGCCGTCTCAGAGACGGGTTTGTGCCCAGACGTGTGTTTTAAGGACCACGTGTGTGCAGTTTTGCCCGAAATAGAAGGTTGGAACTGGTACAGTCTGGCTAGAAACAACCGCGGGGGCGGTGTTGGCTTCCTGGTTCATGAAAAGGTAGCAGTATCCCAGAGATCGGACCTCTCGAACACAGACGTAGAGCAGCTGTGGCTTGAAATATACCGAGATAAGAAACCAGTCATACTGGCTTGCTCTGTGTATATCCCGCCCAATAACAAACCATCGTTGAAGCAGTTTTCCGAAGTGGTGGAACGAGCCAAACTAAAGTGTTCGAACTTACTAATAATGGGCGACTTCAATGCCAGGTCTACTGTATTTGGAGACTCCGTAGACAACTCGCTCGCTCCTATTCTTCATGCTATGCTGTCGCAAAGTGACTTAAGTGTGGTGAATTCTGTAGGTGTTCACACTCGTGTGAGTCGAGTATCGAACTCAATCTTAGACTTGACCATTTGCTCGCAGGACCTGCAAGTTCAAGTCCACGGATGGGGCGTGTGCGACAAACTGCCCTCGGACCACTTCGCCGTGTTTTTTCAACTAGGATCATCGAAATGCGCAGGAAAATCCAAGAAACCACCGAAGATTTCATGGGACCTCAAGCGATGTGACTGGAAGGACTTTGAGATCGAGATGAAGTCAAAACTCTCTGAATGGGAGCGAAAAGTAGCGAGTAAGATATTGTGCTTTGATTCAGTAGATGAACTCTACAACTCTTGGCTGGAAGTATTCATGGACGTCGTCAATCGGTGCGTCCAAGTTCGACGCCTCACGGAGAGATCCAGGGCATTCTGGAACAAAGAAATTGAATCACTAGTTTGCTTCCGAAGAAAAATGTTACGTAGGTGTCGGCGATATCCGACTCTCAAGGCCAAGGAAGACTATAGAAAAGCACATGGAGCGGCGAGGCAAGCGATCAAAGCCTCGAGATCGAAGCTTCTCAAGGAGCAAGCGAAATGGCTGAACGCCGCATCTCCACAGGAGATCTCCCGGCGCTTCAGACGGGTGAGCTCGCGCAAAGCGGCACAGGTACCTGTGTTGGTGACGGGAGAGAGGGTATTGCGAGATCGAAAGTCCCAGGTTGAAGCTTTTAGCTCTTTCTTTTCCCAAAAAGGCGAGAGCAACAACCCAGGCATGTTCGATGAAGTTTTTAAGGCCGAGGTGGACAAAGCGATTAGGAAACACAACTTTTTGTCTGAAGATAGTGAGGCAGAGTCCTACAACAGCTCGATCCATATTGAAGAGGTGAGGAACGCTATAGTAAGGCTTGGGTCATTTAAGACTCCAGGTCCTGACCTTGTTCACCCGATGTTCCTAAAACATGGGGGCGAGGCTGTAGTTAGAACTCTGGCGTTCATATTCAACGTGTCCTTTAATTTAGGAATACTCCCGCGCATATGGAAGCTGGCGATTATCTCGCCGATTCCGAAACGACAAGGCTCTAAGATTGAGAGCTTCCGTCCAATCTCAGTACTGAGTATCCCTGGGAAACTGATGGATAGAGTTCTGTCTCAACGGTTATCACACGTCTTAGAGACAGGCCACTTCCTGAAGCCTTTCCAAGGTGGATTTAGGCGTGGCCGGAGCACGACGGACCAACTACTTGCTTTTAGGGAAAGAGTCCAACTCGCTTTTGCTCATAACTGTATATGTGTCACTGCATTTTTAGACATTTCGTCGGCATACGACTCCCTCTGGAAGAACGGACTGCTATACAAGCTCAAAAAGTTAGGTTTTAAAGGAAAACTATTGAGGTGGATCTATTCCTTCTTGATGGAACGAATTGGTTCCGTTTGCGTTGCAAGCTGCTACTCTTCCAAAACGGAATACAAAAATGGCTTGCCTCAAGGCTCCTGTATGTCACCAATACTTTTTAATGTTTTCTTGTCCGATTTGTTCCCGAGGGACTTCATAGATATTTGCCGCGACGTAGGAATCTTTGCCGACGACATTCGAGTGTCAACCACATATCGAGACATCAAGTGGGCAGCAGATCACCTCACTCGACAACTTACAAGAGTTGCCGTATTTGGTAGGAAGTGGAGAATCACGTTCGACACAAACTCCTCAAAATGTGGGGTGATGATCTTTGCTCGCCGCATGCCTCGAAACGAAATCGATGTGTTTTTTGGAGCAGTGCGTCTATCGATCTTCGTTGTGTATAAGTACTTGGGGGTGATCTTTGATAGCAAACTGACATTCCGCCAACAAGTCAAACGAGTGCGCCAACATGCTTGGGCGGCATCACATATGCTTCGCAAGCTTTCAAACAGATTTTGGGGCCTCTCGTTTGCTACAGCGATTCGTCTATATGTTTCATTTGTGTGTCCTCATTTAGAGTATGCTTGTACGGTGTGGGGCACGGCTGCGAAGTCCATTTTGGACACGTTGGAGCCCATTCAGTCGTCAGCGTTGCGAAACGCATGTGGAGCAAAGAGTACAACTAGCAAAATCGCACTCCAAACGTATTGTGGAGTATGGCCTCTTCAGACACGGCGTGACTTCTTGAGCGTGTCTCAGTTTCTTAGGATCCGAGCTCTCGATCCCTTCGCTCACCCGGTGGCAAAGGTCTACAAGATGTGGAAGCAAGTCACCATGGGTCGACGTGTAGCAAACAGTGTTTTTACGTTGTCTTCTGCTGTGCTTAGATTGCTAAAAAGGTACCAAGTATACTCCGACGGAGGTGACGAGTTCGTGGAAACCATTCGACCCTTCAACTACCCACCATGGACCCCTCGACCCACCGACTGGTCGCTGCCAGACAGGACAAAGCGGTTGCAGGCGATAAAACGCCTCTCGCGGCCACCTACTCCACAGGTGATTCGAGTCTTTACAGATGGCTCCGCCAACCCTAACCCCGGAAGAGCTGGGGCAGGAGCGGTAGTCTGCACGTCCATAGTGACTTATATGCTTAGCGAACCTGTTGGAATCGCCAGCGCACTGACTGCGGAGCTTAAGGCGATAGAGATGTCTCTAAACTTCCTGACTGACAGTTTGCTCCCTCAGCGGCAGATGACCACCAATATATGTTTTTTTGTAGACTGTATTGTAGCCATCAAGTTCGCTACTCTCGTATGGATCCCAACAACGAATCTGGTTTTGTGTCGTCGTATACACGACCTCCTTTTGTCTTTGTATGCTGCAGGACATAGGATTAAATTCCTATGGTCTCCAGGCCACGAAGGAATCCCGGAAAACGAGGCCGCCGATGTACTCGCGGACAAGGCTGGTGCACAGGTGAGGGGTGTGAG
>BTUR01000005.1:0-58802 GCA_045863475.1 Candidatus Campbelliibacteriota bacterium | reverse complement strand
AACCGTCATACCCTCGTTGCCTGCAACGAGCGCCTTGAAGCGCAACATGAGCTCAGCTTCAACCTCCTCACCGTCTTCAACAACAACGTCTCCGCTGTCGAAGTCAAAGGTAGTGGTTGCAGCAATAAGCGTCGTTGAGGAAACCGTGAAGTCATCGTACTCGACACCGTCAATGACAAGCATTGCGTCGTCGATGATGTCTCCGTATGTCGATGAGCTGAGTGTGATGAAGATCGGAATGTCGTTGATTTCGATGTCGTTTTCCTCTGCCTCCAAGTCGAAGACGAGAACCGTCATCCAGTCTGACTTAGCATCGTCCTCGAGTTCGAGAACTGTTGCGTCAGGGTTGTTGTCTGACTCAGAAACCGTGAGTTCTTCACCGGCACCTGCAACGTCGATATCGAACTCAACCGTGTCGGTTTCATCACCGATTTCGTGGTCGATACCTTCGCCGTCGAGTGCGCGAATACCATCGTCTTCAATCCAGAGTGTCCATGTAGGACCCTGGTCTGCATCGTCAACACTGTTCTGAAGAGAAACGTTGAGAACAAATTCAGCTGTCTCATCTTCCTCAACAACTGCGTCAAGACCCGAGAATCGAAGTCGGTATTCATCCGAAGCGTCTTCATCCCAGTTGTCCTCGTCGCTACCATCAATGCTGTCAACTTCGTCACCATCAAGCATGAGGGTGATTTCGTCGAAGACATCCCACGGCTCTGTGTCGCCGTCGCCAGATGCGTTGTTGAACATAATGTCCACACGCTGCACCTCTACGTCGCCGTCCTCAACGTCGAATTCGAATTCAAAGACGTCTCCGTCTGAACCCTCCTCGACTTCTGAGTCGTCACCTGATGAAGCGTCGAACTGGCGAAGATCTGCCTCGCCACCGCCGAGCGTTCCACCTGATGTTGAACCGCCGCCTGTTGTCGTGCTGCCACACATCGAGTTGTACTTTGCGCGAGAAATCGCACCGAAGTAACCCGCTGCCGGCATCACGCCGTTTGCTGATTGCCATGCGGCAACAGCTGACTGAGTAATAGCACCAAAGTATCCCTTAGCGCCGGCATACGTGAAGTATCCCTTTGACTCGAGGTAGCTCTGGAGTGCTGTCACATCTGCACCTGTTGAACCAATCGTGAGGTCAGTTGTGAAGCTGTAACATCCTGCGCTTGAGCTTGAGCCACCCTGCAAACCTGCAAGCTGGGCCAAAAGCGCGTTCACTTGTGCCTGAAGTTCTTCAACCGTTGCTGCTGATGCGGGAATCGCAAGAGCTGCTGCGGCAAGAAGACCAACGAGGCCTGCTTTTCTTAATGACATAAATTTTCTAATTTCTTCCCTGGTTATGGGAAGTCTGATAACTAATAACTTTTGTTAATCACTAACCCGCACGGCCTATGCCGTCCCGGGATTAGTTTGCGTAAGTTGATACTGATCTCACAGTAAAGCCTTCCTGATCGCGTCTGTCGCGGCAGAATTCGTATACTCTCTATTGTATTTTCAAAGTTCAGTCGCTTCTGAAAAAAACTATCGTTTCGTGCGCATCACCATTATAGGTTCGCAAACATACAACGCCAAAACTCCTTGTGGATAACAAAATCCTTTTTGTTTACGGCGCTTTTTGCAACACCCATCTGGGAAGCAGTATAGCACGGAAACAGGCCTTCTTTCAAGGACTTTCCTGTCTCCCTGAGGGTATGGGAAAAGGAGATAAAAACGTTACATTCTCGGGGCTATTTAGCCACCGAATATATCGTCCATCGGCGCTCGCCGGACTTACGTACTGAGCCTCGAGAAACGAGGTCAAGGAGGTCTCGCTGTATCGTCTTTTCGCTTAATCCGGGGAATTCGGGAGAAATGTCCTTTATCATAACACTTCCCCTGCTTCGTATAAGCTGGACTATCTTTTCTTTGCGCTCGTTTTGCTGTCCGTTATTTATGTCTTTTTGGTGAACGTTTTTATTAAGGACATTTTTCTCGGTTCGCACGGTTATCTTCATCTGTCCTTTAGACGGAGAGATTGTCCTTTTGATGTGTCCTTGAGAAATGTGAGGCTGTTCTTTGAAATCAAAACCTGTGAAGAGCGAACTTGTGAACAATGACTGGTTGCCCTCGGTTGCGTGGAAGTGTCGTACGGCGTTATCACGGAACACTTTCAGCTCACGCGTGAGGATTTCGTGATTCATAGGGGAAACAAGACCGGACAACACACCGATGTCCAACAGGGACACGAGAGCATTAACCTGTTCAATGATGTCCTTTTCATCGCCTCCGTTGATGCTTGGTCCCGAAGAACGGGAGAGAACACCTGTAAAAGACACGAGGTCTAGCACTTTTGTTCTGAGCGTCCACTTGATCGGCTCGTTGTCCTTAAGCAGGTCCGTGAGGAGATATATAGCCGTAACGATTTTACGGGCATGGTCATAAAAGTCATTGGAAGCGACGTACACAGGAGTGATGTCTTTTTGTGTGTCTTTTTGATGCTCCATATGTCTTTTATAGGTTTCAAAGACAATCACATACTACTCCCTGAAATCTAAAAGACAAGTCCTTTTTGTGTGTCTTTTGAACGTTCCGACACGTTTTTTTATGAGTGTCGAAAAATTGCCTGTTTAGGTGTCGTCCCTAAGGGACGCTTGGTGCACGTCCCTTAGGGACGCGTGTATTTTCGGTTTCTGGAGAAGAGAGTGGTGCTACAATAAAGCTACTATGGCAAAACGAAAGCATCGAAAGAAAGAACAATCTTCTTCTTTTTCATTAGGGCTTCAGGAAGAAACAAAGTACGCAGTGCTTGCCGTCGTCTTTCTTCTCGTCGCACTCTTTCTCTTCTTGGCGGCGTTCGACAAAGCAGGCGTCGTGGGAGAGAACATCTTCGCGTGGTTCTCAGGACTGCTTGGTGTCGGCTACTTCCTGCTCCCCACCCTCTCACTGTTGCTCTCGGCAAGTTACTTCCGATCGGAGAAAGCAAACTTTGCACTCACCAACCTCGTCGGTTCCCTGCTCTTTTTGCTCTCAGGTCTGGGACTGCTTGAACTTGCGGTACCTGAAAGCGGCGGACTGCTCGGCGTGTGGGTAACACATCCGCTCACCTATCTCTTTGATGTCACCGGCGGCGCGGTCGCGCTCGTCGCACTGTTTGCAATTTCACTTCTCGTGCTCCTCAACACGCACCCAGCGGCGGCCTGGCGTGCATGGAAAGAGCGCCGCGACGAGATGCGCGCTGAGCGTGAAGAAGAAGCGGATGAGAGTGAGCCGATGGAAGACCACATGGAAGTCATCACGCCCCAAGCGGAGGCAACGCCACATGAGACCTCTGACCAGGAAGAAGAGGACGCGGATGATGCGGAACCGAAAAAAACAGGATTGTTCTCATTTGGGAAAAAAGAAGACACGTTCGTCCCGATACCTGCAATCGCCGGTGCATACACCCCTCCCCCGCTTTCAATATTTGCACGTGATTCCGGCAAGCCCGGTGTCGGTGACATCAAAGCAAACGCCAACATCATTAAGCGCACGCTACAGAACTTCGGCATTGATGTCGCGATGGATGAGATTTCCATCGGTCCGTCGGTAACCCGCTACGCGATGAAACCCGCCGAAGGCGTCCGGCTCAACAAAATTTTAGGCCTGCAGAAGAACCTTGAGCTGGCACTCGCCGCACACCCCGTGCGCATCGAGGCGCCCATTCCCGGCAAAGCGCTCGTGGGTGTTGAGGTTCCCAACTCCGCAAAAACAACCGTGGGGCTCTCAACGCTTTTGACAACAGATGACTATTCGCACTCGCCACATCCATTGATGGTGACCTTGGGTCGCGACGTAGACGGCAACGCAATGTTTGCCAATATCGCGAAGATGCCGCACATCCTCATTGCCGGTGCCACCGGTTCGGGTAAGTCGGTGACCATTCACGCATTCATCAACTCGCTGTTGTTCCGTAACGGCCCAAATACCATGCGCTTCGTCATGATTGACCCGAAACGCGTCGAGCTGACACTGTACAACGGCATTCCGCACCTCCTGACTCCCGTCATCACCGACCCGAAAAAGGCCATTTTGTCGCTCAAATGGCTCACAAAAGAGATGGAGCGGCGGTACAACGTGCTGGAAGAGCACCACGTGCGCGACATTTCCTCATACCACGAGAGTATCCTCGGCAATGCGCAATTTGCCCGCAGTACCGAGCATCCTGACGCACCTGAAACCATGCCGTACATCGTGGTCGTTATCGACGAGCTCGCCGACATCATGACAACGTACCCGCGGGAGCTTGAAGCGGCGATTGTGCGCTTGGCACAAATGTCGCGCGCCGTCGGTATTCACCTCATCCTCTCAACACAGCGCCCCTCGGTAAACGTCATCACCGGACTCATCAAGGCGAACATCCCGGCGCGCGTGGCGCTCCAGGTCGCCTCACAAATTGATTCACGCACCATTCTTGACGCCTCCGGCGCGGAAAAACTCCTCGGTGCGGGAGACATGCTCTTCCAGTCAGGCGATATGGGCAAACCAAAACGCATCCAGTCAGCATTCATCTCCGAAAAAGAAGTGAAGAAAGTTGCCGAGTTCTTGCGCAGACACGACGACGGAACTGCGGAGACGGAACTCTCCATTGATCTAGGTTCATCTGAAGGAGGTAGCGGCGGCGGGCTCGGATTTGATGACACCGATGAGATAGATGACGACTTGTTTGAGGATGCGCGCGAGACGGTCATTCGCGCCGGCAAAGCGTCCACCTCGTACCTGCAGCGGAAATTGCGCATCGGCTACTCACGCGCCGCGCGCCTCATGGATATTTTGGAAGAGCGCGGTGTTATCGGACCCGCCGACGGCAGTAAGCCACGCGACGTACTCGTTCCGCACGGCGACCAGGTGGCAGCACCTGAAGACGAAATCTAATTCCCCGTCATGCTCTCTGCGCAAAAAATCCTCTCGCGCGGTCTTCTGACGCTCGTCCTTGTGGCGATCGTCGGTTATGCATACTTCGAAGCACGTCCGTTTCTCTCCGGACCACAGCTTGAAGTGACATCTCCTCAAGATGGCTTCTCTGCCTTTGAAAGCCCGCTCTCAGTCACCGGTGAAGCACACCGCATCAGTGAAATCACACTCAACGGAAACCCTATTTTCGTGGATGAAAACGGCCGCTTCGAGCGCCTCGTTCCCCTTTCTCCGGGATACGCCACCATACAAGTGTCTGTGAGAGACCGTTTTGGACGCTCAAAAACCCTGCTGTTGCGCGGCACCTACACCCCGACTGCGCCGATGCCGTTTGATATTGCAACAAGCACCCCGACAACCACACTTGAGAGCCTTGACGCAGACGCGGCGTCTGATGTGCTTTAAAAATTCTTCACCTCACGCGTGGTACCATTGAGAGATATAATCACACACATCTATGGCGTTCAAGAAAAAGGCTGCCCCGGAGCCAAAAAAAACCACGGGAGAAATCGAAGATACACTGAAGCAGATTAAGACGAAGTTTGGCGAGGACGCCATCATGATGTTGGGCGCGCGTCCGCGCGTTGACGTTGCGTCGGTCCCGTCGGGTTCGGTATCGCTTGATGTTGCACTCGGCATCGGCGGCTATCCGCGCGGACGCGTCATTGAAATCTACGGGCCGGAAAGTTCGGGTAAAACAACGCTCGCACTCCATGCCGTTGCGGAAGCACAACGCGAGGGAGGTATCTGTGCATATGTTGACGCGGAGCACGCGATGGATCCTCAGTACGCAAAAACTTTGGGAGTAAAAATTGACGAACTCCTTATTTCACAACCCGACACGGGAGAACAGGCGCTTGAAATCGTGGAGTCGCTCGTGCGCACCGGAAAAATAGACATCATCGTCATCGACTCGGTTGCGGCACTGACGCCGAAAGACGAAATTGAAGGTGAGATGGGCGCACAGCACGTCGGCAAGCAAGCACGTCTCATGAGTCAGGCACTGCGCAAACTCACGGCGATTGTTGCCCGATCCAAGACCATTGTTATTTTCATCAACCAGATACGCATGAAAATCGGCGTGATGTTCGGCAACCCCGAAACAACACCGGGCGGCAACGCACTGAAGTTCTACTCCTCGGTGCGTCTGGACGTGCGCCGCATTGCGCAGATTAAAAAGGGCGAGGATGTCATCGGCGGACGTGTGCGCGTCAAAGTCGTGAAGAACAAAGTTGCCGCACCGTTTAAAGTCGCAGAATTTGACCTCATCTACCCCGAAGGAATCTCAAAGGAGGGTGAGATGCTTGCGCTGGGAGAGAAATACAAACTCGTTGAGAAAAGCGGCGCCTCATACAAGTACGGCACCACACAGCTCGGACGCGGCTACGATGCGGCCCGCACGTACCTCAAAGAGAACAAGGACGTCGCGAAACTGCTCATGAAAGACATCAAGGAGCACCTCGTCACGCAAGTGTAAACCAAAAAATACAAAGCCCTTGTGGTTGAATGCCGCGGGGGCTTTTGCTATACTGCACGCGGCCAAAACAGGCCTTTTTGTTTGCTCAAAACGACCACTATCATGCTTTCCTACAACGAAATTACAGGCGGAAAAGTCATCCTTTTCAACAACGAGCCGTACGAGGTGCTCGACTCGCACGTATTCCGCAAACAGCAGCGCAAACCGGTCAATGCAACGAAGCTCAAGAACCTCATTACCGGCAAGGTCACCGAGTACTCATTCCACGTCTCAGACAAAGCCGAAGAAGCCGAGATTGAGGATCGCTCACTTACCTACATCTACAACAACCGCGGCGAGTGGTGGTTTCACCGCACCGGCAACCCGGGTGATCGCCTGACGCTCCCCGCGGAACTGCTCGGTGAGAAGGCAAAGTTTTTGAAAGAGAAAATGGAAGTGACGGGTCTGTACTTTAATGACCGGGCAATCGGCGTTCGCCTCCCCATCAAGGTCGTCTACAAGGTCGTTGAGGCGCCGCCAAACGTTCGCGGCAACACTGCACAAGGTGGCGACAAGCTCGTGAAGCTTGAGACGGGTGCCTCGATTACCACACCGATGTTCGTAAAAGAAGGCGACCTCATCGAGATTAATACTGAGACCGGCGAATACGTCGGACGCGCGTAGTACCAAAACTAAAACCCCCGGCCGAACGGCCGGGGGTTTTTCGTATTAACTCGTGATGTACGGGATAAGTCCCATGAATCGTGCGCGCTTGATAGCCAGGGCAAGCTCTCGTTGGTGCTTACCGCACACACCTGTGTAGCGGCGCGTCTTAATACGGCCGTACGGGTTGATGAAACGCTTCAAGACAGCGACATCTTTGTAGTCGATTTTCTTGATATTGTGCTCCGTGAAAAAACAGTTTGTCTTTGTCATACATCAGTCTCAATTGGATTAAAATGGAATGTCTTCCGGGTTGATTCCCTCTTCTTCCGCATCGGGATACTGGATCGTGTCGAGTTGCGGTTCCTTGTCATCTTTCGGCGCTTCTTCCTTCTTGCCTGCGTAGGCACTGGAAGCGGCCGCCCCTGCGCGCGGACCGAACTGGATGCGGTCGGCAATAATCTCAGTGCGGTACTTCTTCGTGCCGTCCTGGGCATCCCAACTGCGCGTTACAATGCGTCCCTCAACAAACGCAGATGAACCTTTGCGAAGATACTGCGCAACCGTCTCAGCCTGTTTGCCGAAGACGACGATGTTGTGATAGTCGGTCGACTCCTGCTTATTTCCGTCACGGTCTTTCCATACACGGTTCGTCGCAAGCGAAAACGACGTGACTGCCGCGCCGGATGGCAGGCTGCGCTGTTCCGGGTCGCGCGTCAGGTTTCCGTATAAGAGTGCTTTGTTGAGATACATACGACTTATACGACGAGCTTTTCGATTTCCGCGTCCATCTGTTCGGTTGACATCGGTTCTGCGGGCGTCTCAGGTGCGCCTTCAGCCGGTGTTTTTTCAACCGGTCGTGCTGAGAATTCAGTCGGTTTCGTTTCAAAGCGAGGTGCCGTTGCCGGATGGCGGACCGGAGCCGCGTCTCTTTCAGTTTTAACCATCAACGAGCGAATGATGTGTTCGTTGTGTCGCATTGCCTCTTTAACTGCGTGTGCACCCTTCGGAAACGCCTCAAAGACGACCCAGCCGAAGTATGCGGTATCAAACGTGTGGCGCTTGCGCGCAATGTCCCGCTGGAGCGGGTACGCAAGACGTGTCAGTTGCGGCTGTTCCTCAGAAACGATGTTGCCGCCGTTTTTCGCGATAACCCCATGGACAGCCTCTACCTCTTTTGAAAGACCTTCATCCCCGACTGAAGGCACAATATGAAAACCGAGCTCGTAGACACGAGCCTCGCTGTCGTCGTCTTGGTCTTGTGATTTATCCTGAAATTCCTGCATACGCGGGGTACACATTAGCACACAATAAAAAGCCCCGCAAGGCCGTAAAATAAGCGCTTTATGCCGATTTTAGCTTCTTAATTCGCCTGGGATTTTAAATGCCCTGAGCGCGTTTTCCACCAGTTTTTTACCCATGGATTCCCGCTCCACCCCGCGAATATCGGCGATTGCCTCGGCAACATGCCGCACCATGGTCGGGTCGCACCGCCGGCCTCTATATGGCGCAGGTGCGGCAAACGGCGAGTCGGTCTCAACCATAATCATATCCTCAGGAACAAGCCGGATGACCTCGTCGTAGTCGCGGGAAAACGTGATGGGACCGTCAAATGAAAGCGTGAACCCGAGGTCCAGAAAACGACGCGCAATATCCGGGGAACCGGCGAAAAAATGCACGTTGCCGCGGCACCCGCTTCCTTCAAGTGTCGAGAGAATGTCTTCATACGCATCCTGACTCCCGCGGCTTGCCCGTCCGTGAATCATGAGCGGTAAATCGTGTTTCTTTGCAAATGCAATGTGCGCGGAAAAGAGTTCCTTCTGGCGTGCTTTTGTCTCCGGTGCGTCATCCCGGTAGTAATCAAGTCCGCACTCCCCCACCGCAACAACCTTAGGGTTGTTCGCGAGTACATCAAACGCCGCTTCATCAAATATTTCTTCCGCGTCGGTCGGATGAATACCTACGGTGGCAAACACGTGCTCGTGCAACGCGGCGAGCTGGAGCGCTTCGCGTGATGTTGCAAGACCGGTACCCACCGTTATGGTTCCTATTCCTTCCTCGCGCATACGCGCAAGAATATCATCCCGGTCGGAATCAAATTCCGGGAAGTTGAGATGGGAGTGGATGTCGAAATACGCGTAGCGCATGGCGCCTTACGAAGCTGCTACCGAGCGCTTCTTCGCGTCGTGAACAAGTTCCATCAACACGGCCGCAAGCGGGACCGAAAGCAAGGCGCCGAGGAATCCCGCGAGCTGTGCACCGACGATAAGTGCAAGAATAACCACAATGGCCGGCACGCCGACGACCTTATTCACCACGAGCGGATACAGGAGGTGATTTTCAAACTGCTGGATGATGATGTAGAGACCAATGACCATGACGGTGAGCGTGAGTCCTCCCTGCGAGAGCGCAACGGCAATTGCCGGAATGGATGCGAGAATCGGACCGAACAGCGGAATGAGCTCAAAGAGTCCCGCCATGATGGCAAAGAGAAACGCGTGACGGATGTCCAGAATCGTAAGGCCCAAAAATACAAGAAGACCGACGAGGAGCATGAGGAGTAATTGTCCCTGCATCCACTGGCCAATTTTGCGCTGAGAACGCTTCCAGAGATCAAGTACATACGCGTGGTGACGGTGCGGGGTGATGAGACGTAAGAATTCAGGAATACCATCTTCTTGCACGGAGAGGTAGAACGACAGCACGATAACGAGTGCGAACGAGAAGACGCCGCCGAACACGGTTGCAACGACACGGAACGCACCGCCGGGAATGGCGAGCAGTGAGCGGGTAGCCGATGCAAAATCATTCGCTGAAATCGTGTCAGAAAGGCCCTGCACCGTCGAAGCGGAGTCTACATCAAAGAAGCGCTCCAGAATCGGTTTGAAATCAATTGCACCGACGTATTCAGGAATAAGCGCGAAAAATGCCGCGGTTTCGGAAAGCAGTGACGGAAGCAAGAAATACACCAGCCCGATGAGACCGAGTGCAATTCCGATGTAGACCACGACAACCGCGGCTGCGCGCGGCAGTTTATAGCGGACGAACCACCGCGTCGCCGGCTCCACCGCCGAGGCGATGACAACCGCCGCAAGCACAATAAGCACGATGTCCTTCAGAAGATACAGAACGTACGCACCAACAAGCACCAAGAGCGCCTTGAGGACCGAGGATGCCGAGATGTGTATGGTCATGTTTTGCATGGTTCCAAACAGTATAACAAAAAAGTAGCGCGAGCCTTACTCAACAACGTTCTCCTGCCCCGGCTGGAATCCCGGATCGGTGTACAGAGCTGTGCTGAGATATTGCGTTTGTGCGCTGATCGCGGACTGTGTGACGTCATCAGTTGCCGAAAGCACCGCACCTTGCACAAGCACCGGGGAGGTACCGAGTTGTGTTACTGAGGGCGTCAGTCCGACTTGGAACGCGACTTGATGCGCAGGCGTGCTGTATCCGGTACCGGAGCGTATGAAACCGGCACGCCAGATGATTTCGCCGGAAGCGCTGTCGTACTGGACATCTTCGCTCGACGGACTGACTTCATTCTCCCACGACATGTACGGCGGTAATTTTGCGCGCACGGTTGCATTGGATACGTCATTCACCGCGTTTGAAATGGACCAGATAACGGTATACGTCGTCTTCTCCTCAACCTGCGGCGGCATCGGTCCGGAGTTTTCCAGAGGACCGACGGTATGCACCGCACGGCCGGACAACACAATCTCTGAGGAAATGCGTACGAGCCGTTCCTCTTCCGCGGTAATTTGTTCCGGCGTTCCTCCTTCTGCTACCGCGCGACCGGTAATCATAATGGACAGATTAATATCCGGGTCGATGCGCCCAGTACTCCCCTGCGTAATCGGATCGGTCGAGAATGAAAACGAGAATGATCCTGACTCGCCTGAGTTGATGACCGCGAGTTCAGATGCACTGCGCTCGTCCCACGTCACGGTGTTATTTGAAGAGCTGTAGAAACCTTTCAGTGCGGACACCGAGCGCTCGTTGACCGCATCCCCTTCGATGCGCGCGGTAACAACCGCATCGGTAATTCTCGTCGGCAAATTATTCTTCCAGTTGATGTCCACGCGCGTCGCGCCGCCCGGAGGTATGGTTGCCGTGCCGTCCTGTTGTCCATTGACGACGACACGCATGTCAATAAACGGGCGCAAAATGGAAATGGTGTGATCTACTTGCGCGAATGCGGTCCCGAGCTGTGTGTCGTTGCGCTCAGATGCGAGCCCGGTGCGGAACCGGAACACGCGATCCTCATCATCTTGACCCGAGAGTGTTCCGCGAATACGTATCTCTCGCCTTCCTTCAGGTTCGATATCGCCGAGCGACCACATGTTCTCCGAGAATGTCGGTTCGGGGCTACCGTTTTTGAATGAAAAGCCGAACGGATAGTCGGCGGCGAGCACGACGTCTTGGAGCAACACTGACGTATTTGATGTAATGGAGACCGTCATTTCAACTTCCTGCCCCGAGTTAATTTGTTTCGGAGCGGACACCGACAATGAAAGCGGTGATGCGCCGATGCGCACGGCAAATTCCGCTTCTTTCGCCAGAATTGCGTTTGAACCCGCAACGCGGTACTCCAGCGTCACGCGCACCGTCTGTTCGGTTCCCTCTTCGGCAAAAAGCACGGCCCTCGTCCCCGTCGCAACACGCTCACCTGAGCCGATGTCGCCGAGCGAGAGACGTTGCCGCGGCAGCTCCACGGTAATGTCATCTGCGGAGCGCGTTCCTTCCGGATACTCAATAATGAGGTCGGATATCTGAAGCGCGGTCGTATTTCTGTTGCGAATTTCAATGGCAAGCGGCAGCGTGTCGCCGGCGGCAACCATCACGGGACCGGATACGGCGATATCTATTTTTGCCGCTGAGACGATATTGCGGTCACCGGAGAGGAAAAAGAGTGCCGCTGAGAGTGTCGCGAGGAAAAAGACGACGGCGCCGAAGAAAAACCAGCGGATTTTCGTGTGGTGTTTGGTGAGGTGCTTCATGACGCGCGGTGTCTCATGGTCATGCTTGAAATCTTCCGAAACATCATAGGAGGGTTCATGGAATCCCGACCGTCGCAGTTTCGTCAGCGACTCGTTCCCGGGGGTGTACAATTTTTTCGTCAGCGACTCGATAGGGCCGTCGCTTGCCGGTTTCTCATCGGGCATATGCGTACAGTATATCAGAACGAACGCCGAGATATCCTTACACGTAATCGAATTCCTGAAGCACTTCTCGGTACAAGCCAACAACACGCTTCGCCTCACGCGCGGTCAGAATGAAGTCAGAACCGCTGTGCGCGATGCGGTTACGCACCTTGTGTGCCTCCCACGCAAGATCCAGCGTTGTGAAGTCGCTCTTCTCAATGCGCTTGAGCTTGTCTCCGAGCGTGTCACCGTCGTATCCCATCGAACTTACCAGCTCATTGAGCATGATATCGGCTTCGATAATGGCAACGCGCCAGTCACCCGGGTTATCCGATGCTGCAAGCTCTTCAACGTGCTGCCAGCGCTCGTTTTTGTTGGCGACGTCGGTTTCCGTGAGCTTCTTCTCAAGCATCTCCATCTGCTTTTTGTGAATAGTTGTCAGCAGTACCCAACGTTTCCAGGAGTACAGCCCGATTCCAGCGCCGAGAATTGAAAAGATTGCGGAAAGCCACAAAAACCACGCGCGAACCGAGGCAACAAATCCTTGGTGCACTTTCTTAAGGTCATTCGCCGACACCCAGCCGTCGGGGCTTTTCTCAAAATCAACATTCCAGAGCACCTCATCTCCCAAAACTTCCGCAGCAATAAGCCATCCCGCCGTGCCACGCTCCTGCACGCCCAAAATTCGCTCTCTAAATTCCGTCTCCCAGACATTGGTGCGTCGCTTCACCTCAATTGCGGTTCCTTCCGGTGTGTATTCATCAACCCTGCTTGAAAACGCCGCAATTCTTGTCCATGCCCACGAGCCGAGGTCCACCTTGCCGCCCCCGGCAAAACGATTCTGGAATGATGCAAAAAGTGCCGAGAGAAGCGCCAAGCCGATGACAATCGCCAGCAGTGTCGAGAGCACGTCCATGTCGCTCTTCATGCCGCCACCTGCGGGTTTTTTACCTCCTTTGTCTTTTGGTTTATCTGCCATATATTATTCGCCCAAAAATTTCTTTCCGATTGAAAACAGTCGCCCCTCACCTAGGTGCGGTGCCATGAACTGCAACCCGAGCGGCAGTTTCTTTCCGTCCTCCATAACCGTTCCTGATGGCACTGAGATTGCCGGAATGCCCGCATGGTTTGCCGGCACCGTAAAGACGTCTTCAAGATACATTTTCACCGGGTCATGCGTCTTCTCGCCGAGTTTAAACGCCGGTCCGGCTGACGTCGGCATTGCGATGACATCCACGCGCGAGAACGCATCTTCAAAATCTTTTTTGATGAGTGTTCTGATGACGTGCGCACGGTTGTAGTATGCATCGTAGTATCCGGCCGACAACACATAGGTACCAATGAGAATGCGGCGGCGCGGCTCAGGCCCGAAGCCCTGCCCACGGCTTGCGATGTAATCACCCAGCAAGTCCTCCCCCTGCGTTCGCGCGCCAAAACGCATGCCGTCAAAACGTGCGAGGTTTGCTGACGCTTCCGCCGGCAGCAGAACGTAGTACGCCGGAACACCATAGTGGATGTTGGGCAGTTCAATATCTGCGAGTGTGTAGTCGAGCTGCTCAAGACGTGCGAGTGAGTCATAGAAATTCTGCTTGACGCGCGCGTCCATGTCACATTTTTCAATGAACGCACGCGGAACGCCGACGGTTTTTACATCAGGAGAAACTTGCGGGTAGTCCGTCGCGTCCACCGTCGTGCTGTCTTTTGCATCTTTTCCGGAAATAACATCAAAAAGCATTTCTGCATCGGTAACCGACTTTGTCAGCGGTCCGATGCAATCCAAAGACGAGCCGAGCGCGATAAGTCCCGAGCGCGATACCGCGCCGTACGTCGGCTTGAACCCAACGACACCGCACAGCGCCGCAGGAAAACGAATGGAACCCGCCGTGTCCGAACCCAGTGCACCGAGTGCAAATCCCGCGGCAACGGATGCGGCAGAGCCACCCGAGGAACCGCCCGGAACGCGTGTTGTGTCGTGGGGATTTCGGGTCGGTCCGAACGCGGACTGCTCCGTGGAACTTCCCATCGCAAATTCATCCATGTTCGCGCGGCCGACAAATACCACACCTGCCTCTTTGAGTTTTTTTATAACGGTCGCGTCGTACGTCGCCGTATAGTTCTCCAAAATCTTTGACGCGGCGGACGCTTTCTTTCCTTGCACTAAAATGTTGTCTTTGACGATGATGGGGATGCCGGTGAGTGGTGTTGCATTCCCCTCTTTGATGCGCGCATCCGCCGCTTCTGCTTGTGAAAGCGCATCGTCGTACACTTCCAAGAGCGCGTGGATGTCGCCGTCGCGCTCGCGGATTGCATCAATGCACGCGCGCGTCAGCTCCACAGAGGTAACCTCACCGCTGTGCAGTTTCTTTGATGCCTCATTGATTGTCAGCTCGGGGATGCGCATACCTAAAAAATATTCTTCACCTTCACGTACCCGTCTTTTGATTCAGGGGCGGCAGACAAAAGCGCATCGGTGTATACGCCGCCTTCGTGCGCGTCCATATCGGGGCGCATGACGTTGTGCGGGGTACCTGCTTGTTTTTCTTCATGTGAGACGGATGCACCAGAAATCTGGTCAATAAACGCCAGAATGTCTTTAAAATCCTTCTCCAGGGCCTTCTTTTCACTCTCCGAGAGCTGAATACGCGCAAGCCCGGCCAGTTTTTCGATATCGGGTGTTTCCATACGGGTATTATCGCACATTTTTAGGCGCAAAAAACAAAGCACCCCGCCGCGTTTGGCATTGCTGCCGAAACGAGACGGGGTGCGGAAGAACTGTGCTACTTAGGCGGCTTTCATAAAAGGGAAGGCGCGAATGCCTTGACTCCAGGAGCGAGCGCCGAGCTGGTATACGTCGACGTCCAACGAGCTAAGGCCGATGTACCAGTAAACGCAGACCGTGAAGGCCTCGCTTTCGCACTTCTCGTTGCGACCGCGAACGTAGAAGATGTTCGCGTAGCCGTTAGTGAGAAGGTTGCCACCAGACGTACCGCCCCACTGCGCCGTGATGGCGTACTCGAGGTAGCGACAGAACGCACGGGCGTTCGGAAACATGCAGTCCTCACCAAGATTCTCAAGAATCTGGGTGTCAGTCATCCCCGTCGGAGGAACGTACGGCATCCCGGCTTGTGCCGGGGCCGCCTCCTCCATCTCGAGTGCCGGGGCGAGAATGTGGGCTCGGAACCCGGGCGAGACGTAGAGACCAGGGCGGTTGGCGAAGAAGGTGAAAAGATCGGTCGTCGCCGGCTCCATCATGTTGTTGATGAATGCGTACAACTGCTGGTACTCATCCTGGCCATCCTTGATGATCTGAAGCATTTTGAGGATGGTCTCGCCATCTCGCTTCCCACGCTCGATGAGAGGTAGGATTCCGCGAATGGTCAGTGTGACGAACTTGTTCGCCCATCCCTCACGACGGTCCGTCTCCTGCTGAGCGGTTTTCGCGCCCATGTTGCCTCCTTTCCCGGTATTCGCGGGTAGGATTGCCGCCAGTCGGGATTGACCGCGGTTGTAAAAGCCCGAAAAGGGCGCTCACAACCGCGGTCACATTTGTAGCACTGTAAAAGAACGTTACCGAAGTAACATACAATTATTGCAGTCGTACGTCAAGAGAGACGGTTAGAGCAGTTTTTTAAATTCGTTTTCCGAGAGAACAGCAACACCGAGTTTTTGCGCTTCGTCGTATTTGCTCCCCGGGTCCTCCCCCGCCACGACATAATCGGTATTCTTTGAGACCGATGATGCAACCTTGCCGCCGTTTTTCCGAATGAGTTCTTTTGCCTCATCGCGCGACAAACTTGGCAGCGTTCCCGTGAGCACAAACGTTCTCCCTTCCAACTTCTTGCTCGCAACAACAGGTTTTGCGTTTTCAACGGTTATGTATTTCAAAAGGTGCTCAAGTATTTTTTTGTTCTCCGAGTCGCGGAACCACTCATATACAGACACGGCGACTTTTTCTCCCACACCCTCAATCGCTTCAAGTTCCTCACGCGATGCCTCGCGCAGAGCTTTGAGGGTAACGAAATGATTCGCAATATCAATTGCGGTCTCTTCACCAACATGCTGAATTGAAAGTCCGACAAGCAGGCGCGGGAGCGTCGTTGTTCTTGCTTTTTCAATGGATGCGATAAGATTTTCGGCGGATTTTTCCGCAAACCGCGGGAGTGAAAGCAAATCGCCCTTCGTGATGGTAAATATGTCGGCAAAGTCAGAGACAAGCCCGGTCTCCAGAAAAAGTTTTACTTGCTCACGCCCCAAACCGTCAATATCAAGTGCGTGCTTGCCAACAAAGTATTCGAACCGCCGCTGATTCTGTGAGAATGAGCCCGGGTATTTACACTTCCACGCCGCCTGCCCCGGCATGCGCTCAATTGAGCCGTCACCGCCGCACAGCGCAACCTTTGTCGGGAATTTCCAAACACGTTCCTTCCCCGTCCGGAGATTCTTCATGACGGAGACCACTTCGGGAATAACGTCGCCTGCACGCTGCAATACGACCGTGTCGCCGATGCGCAAATCAAGTTCCCGTACGAAATCCTCATTGTGGAGCGTTGCACGCGAGACGACCGCACCGCCAACTTGTACGGGCGTGAGGTGCGCCACCGGCGTGAGCACGCCCGTACGGCCAACCTGCAGTGCAATATCCTCAAGCACGGTCGTTACCTGCTGTGCGGGAAACTTATACGCAATGCCCCAACGTGGCGCTTTCGCCGTGTAGCCCAGGAGTTCCTGCATCTCTCGATCGTTTACTTTTACCACAATGCCGTCAATGTGGTACGGGAGTTTCTCTCTCTTTGAGAGCTGCTTCTGATAGTACCGCTCAACATCCTCAATGGTTGCGCACAGCTGATACTCGCCGTTGGTGTGAAAGCCAAGTTCTTTGAGCATCTCCAGTTCTTCCGTCTGCGTTGCGGGCTGTGTTCCGGAAATCGTGTCGATGTCGTAGACAAACGTGTCGAGGTTGCGGGATGCGGTGACAGAGGCATCAAGCTGGCGCAATGAGCCCGCGGCGGCGTTACGCGTGTTTGCAAACAAGGGCTCATCGTTTTTTGCGCGCTCGGAGTTGATGCGGTGCAATTCTTTTTCAGAAAGCCATACTTCACCGACGGCAATGAGGTCAATCGGTTTTGAGAGTGTGTGCGGAATGCTCTTGATGGTCTGTACCGAGTGCGTGATATTCTCCCCCGTTTCGCCGTCGCCGCGCGTCGCCCCTAAAACAAGTTTGCCGTTTGTGTACGAAAGAATAGTTTTGAGTCCGTCAATTTTAAGCTCCGCACAGTACGCAGGACGCTCTTTCACACCCGCCTTTTCCAGCCCGCGAGAAACACGCTCATCCCATGCGCGCAGTTCATCAAATGAAAACGCGTTATCAAACGAATACTGCCGCGTTGTGTGCTTCACTTTCGCAAACGCCTCTCCCGGCGCGCCGCCGACTTTCTCCGTGGGCGTTCCATCTTTCTTCAGCTCCGGATACCTCTTTTCAAGGTCGGAAAGCTCGCGCGTCAGCGCGTCATACGCTTCGTCTGATATCTCAGGGGCATCAAGTTCGTGGTAGAGGCGCGCGTGCCGTTCCACCTCAGCGAGGAGTTTTTTGTACCTTTTTTGTGCGTCTCGGGGCGCCATAATGCGCCTATTGTACCGCAAAAAGCCTAGTAGCGGGCGCGGACCGCGCGCTCAAGCCGGCGCGGATTATCCACGTCGCAGGTGTTGTAGCCACGGGAAATAATGGTCGTGGAAGCCACGTCATCTTTGTAGACTTCAACCAAACCGCAGGTGCCGTCAGGGAATGAGAGGTCAAAGGTCGTCTTCCAATATTCAAGCCCGTCGTCGTCCGGTGAAAGATCTTCCACGACCCAGCCCAGCGGCGTGTCATCATCGTCAAGCCACCAACCACTGCCCGGATTATTGATATCCTCGCCACCACAGGATAGCGGTGTCGTTTCGGGATCAACTGGCGGTACGAACCCCGCGAGAATGGTGCCATTGCGAATTGCATTTACTTCCGATGATGTGAGTGCGCGGTCATACACACGAACTTCATCAACGTAACCGTCGAAGACACGACGACCTTCAGCCAATTCCATAAACGTACCGCCGATGTGCACGCCGTTGGCGGTGCTGCCGCCTCCGGTGTCGAGCGTACAATTGGTGTCGCCATCACCGTCAATAAAGAAATCTTGGGACGATCCGTTGAGGTATACCGTCGCATCGGACATCTGCGAACCGTCGACGACAACCGCGACAAAGTTCCACTGGCTACTCGTCAGTTGCAGTGTCGAACTGAAGAAGCAACTGTTTGCTTCAACTGCAAGATAATTTTGATCACGAGCAATTATCGAAAAACGGTGTGCTGCGCCGTTGCTTCCCCACTCAACAAATGTGTCGGACCATTCACCCGACCCATTCACAGGACCTGTCGGATCCGCACTCAGAGGGTACACCCAAAAAAGAACCGTGCGCGGGTCACTTCCGGACACCGGCATATTCGTCGTACGCACGTATCCGTCATTGTTATCAAATTCCAACGCGTCACCGATGTATCCGTTAATCCACGATGTCGCGGTATCCAAATCGATAAGTGCGCCGTGATTACCGCGGCCCGAAGAGTCCACTGCAATTTCAGACCCGGGAAGCGTTTGATTGTCTTCAAAGCGCCAGAAACCGGCGAGACCCTCAGCCAGACTGTCACCGTAAAAACCAAACGGACGTGACGCGCTGTCCCAGTAGAGCGCACATTCAAGCGACGAGTCAGCCGCGTAGAACGCGGTCTCGGAATCGCGTGCGCCGGAAGAGAGAACGAATTCTTTATACGTGATGTTGAGAACCGCCAGTCCGACAGCGAGCAGGAGCGACGAGATAAGCACTGCGTAAAACAGGGTAAAACCGCTGTTTAGGGAACCGGGAACAGATGACAGGGAACGGGAAGAATCCGTTTTTATTTCCGTGTTTTGTTTTTTGTTTGTTTGCATAGTGTGTATTTCCTGTCCTCTGTTCCCCGTTCCCTGTTCCCTACCTTACTACTGCCAATTCATGAGCGTCTCCGTAATGGTGTACTGACGCTCAATAGCTCCATCTTGCCACGAAATCGTCACTTCAAGTTGTGCCTCTTGGTTGGCAACAGCTTCGTCGATGAGTATCCATCTGGTGAACTTGGTTTCAATCCACTCCTCCTCAGAGCCCGCGCCTGAACCATACCCGTATTTCCCCGTGTCCTCTTGAAAAAGAACGGGGCATTCGGTACCAACCGGGCACGCGGCGATATCGTTTGTATAAATGTCGATGGTACAACCGGTTGTACACAACGAGAGTCCTGTCAGCCACGTGTTGCCTTGGAGCGCATTATTATCACGGCGGAACCTCACGTATTCAACGGCTTCCTGTGCGAGGTAGTTCGCGCTGATTTGGTCGCGCGCGATTCTGGCGGCACGCAAACCTTGTGACGCAAGAAACAGCGGACCGGCAACTGCGACAAGCAGAACCGAGATCGCGACAAGTGTTTCAACGAAGGTAAATCCACCGTTGAAGACGGACGTGTTAGTTGTGTTTGTGTTGTGCGTAGTGGGTTGCATGATGTTATCTATCGAGGAATCGCTGTGTGATGAACGTCTGCAAATCAAACGGTACGCGCGTACGGACTGTTTGACCGGCAACGCCACGCATGATGATTTTGACGTTCGGTTGCGTCTCATCGTTTATTTCCACACCAGAAACATAGAACCCGAGTGTCTCAACAACAACTTCAGACGCAGTCACCGGAATGTTACTCGTGGTTTGTTTCGGACACACAATTGACATTGCAGAGACCGAACGGACGATTTCATCCTTACCGTCACCGTCAGTGTCATTAAGAGCATACGTGATATCACACTCATCTTTGTCGGTGAACGAAAACTGTTCAGGTGTCGCGGCCGCGTAGTTCGTACCGGTACGTATTTCGCGTGTCATGCTCTCAAGCGCGAAGTGTAAATTGTTCATGACCGATTTCGTCGCTTGTGCACGGCGGTTCGCGTCAAGTACGGAAACAAGTGCGGCAACCGCAATTAACATAACCACGGTAAAAATAAACACGGCAACAATCATCTCCACAAGGGTAAACCCGGATGTGCGTTTCGCCGATGCTGTTTTTTTGAACCAACGCTTCATGTGATGTTATAACTCCTCAGACCCAGACCCTCCTTCTACTGTTTCTTGGTTGATAACCCCGATTTGCCCCGTCTGCCTCACAATAATGAAACGACGTCCGCCGCGGGGAGACGCTAACTCAATACCGAGTGACGTGATGTCGCCTACCACGCCGCCCTGCGCGGTCATGATTGCTTCCGGGTCCGGCCTTCGGAAAACAACTGAAACCGCGTCTTCACTACGATCCTGGCACAGCGTTTCGAGGTCGGAGAATGGACAGATGCGTTCAATGGTGTAGCCGCGACCGAGCACATAGCCTTCAAGAAACTCGTTTTCGCTAAATTCACTGTTCTCGTCGAGATCATAGAACAGAGTGTAGGATGTGGATGCGGTCTCAAAATATACGCCATATGCCTTATCAAATGTTCCTTCTTGCCCCTGCACGTTGATGCCGTAGTTCTGCGCCTGACGCACCGACAACGCAACTTCATATGCAGCGCTCTGCAAAAGTGCCTCATCGTCAAACTTGCTGTTGCGCACGAGCAAGACCGCCGATATCATCGCGAAAATGCCGACCGTAACTATCAGTTCAATGATGGTAAACCCGTGTGTGCGTGTTCGGTGCTTCATATAAAAAGAGAAAACGTGTCGAAACCGAAAAAGAAGACAAGTGCGAGTCCGATAATGAGAAATGGTGCAAACGGTATTTCACTCTTCATTGTAAGACGACCGTGCGTACGCGACAACGCGGCATGTGGAGCACCGTATCGCTCATACAGTATGATGCCGATGGAAACAATCGCGCCGACCCAAAACGATAATACGAGCGCCGAGAGACCTTGTGCAATACCGAGCATCCAACCCATCCCGAGTGCAAGCTTCGCGTCGCCGAATCCCATCCAACGACCGCCCGAGACAAGCCATAGGAGCGCAAACGGCGCGGCAAGTAGCGGTCCCGCGGAAAGTGCGCTCCAGAAATTACTCGGCACGGAAAATCCCCAACCGGGAGACAAAAAGATAGAGAGGAGTGCGAGTGCACAAAAGGCAAAGACAAACGGGTCCGGAATTATTTTGTGCCGCATGTCATAGACAACGATGACGACCAGGAGCGACCATTCAACCGCATACAAAGCCAGGAGCATCCACTCCGGTGCATACAGCGCGTACAGTGCGACGAACAACGCGCCGGTCAATATCTCAACGAGCGGATACTGCCATGAAACCGACGAGTGGCACGTGCGACACCGTCCTTTTTGCACAAAAAAACTGACAATTGGGATAAGTTCAAACCACCGAAGTTGTGCGCCGCACACAGCGCAGCCGGAGCGTCCGTTTATCCCCCTTCCTGTGTTGTACCGCAAGATGACAACGTTGAGGAAGCTTCCGACACAGGCACCGAAGGCAAACGCAAAGAAGAGCCAGAGATATTCCATGCATACAGTATAACGGCACCCGACGGAAAATCTGAACGGTTCTGTGGAGAGAACCCTCCTTGTCCCTAAGGGACGCACATCGGCGTCCCTTAGGGACGAACAGAGAGGTTTTGCACATACAAAAAATCCCGGCATGCCGGGATTTTTTGATCTCAGAGTTTCAGAGAGATTACGGTTGGACGCAGTATGCACCAGTCGCATCTTCACAGTTAACCCCGTGCACGTCTACACCGTCGATATCACCGTTAAGCGCCTGGTGAGTATCATCCTCGAGGTCGGCCATAACCACGTAGCTCGTTGCCGTACCACCGTAGCCGTAGCTTCCTCCTGCGAGCGGTTCAAGCGGCCAAACCGGAATGTAATCTGGGACAAGAGCTGTCGCAGCTGTCGAAGTACCACTACCAACTGGGTACGTGCCATTTGAGTCAAAGTAAAGCTCCAAAGCCAGCTTGATTTGGCTGACGTCTGAAATGCGCTTTGCGTCGCGGCCCTTCTGGCGTGCGCTGTTAAGAGATGCAAGAACAACTGATGAGAGAATTCCGATGATTGCGATGACCACCAGAAGCTCAATGAGGGTAAAACCCTTTGTAAGTTTCTTCATAGCGAATATAACCTTATAAATAAATGCTTTTTGTTAAGCCCTTTCATTATAGGTCAATGAAAAGGTATGCGTAAACAGCCCTGTGGATAAGGATTTCCAATGCTTTTTGGAAACCCATACCGACTCCTCGGCTCGATGATGAAAACTGATGTTTTCAACATGCTCGCTCTACGTCGCCGGTAACGATTTTAAGCCGTTTTTTGGCACCTCCCCGTTAGATTCCGGCCGAGATGTTGTAAATCGGTATCAGGACGGCCGCCAAGAGCGTTCCGACGCCCAGACCCAACACCACAATCATCGCCGGCTCAATGAGATCCACAAGTGTGTCCACCGCGTTTTTCACTTCACGTTCATAGAAGTGTGCCAAGGTCTTGAGGATTGCCGCCAACTCACCGGTTTCTTCTCCAATCCGCACCATTTGCGTCATGATTGACGGAATATACGGACTACCTGAGAGCGAGTCGGCAACGGAGGAACCGCCACGCACACTTTCCACTGCTTTTTTGAGTGCTTGTTCGTACAGTGTGTTACCGACGACCTCTGATGAAATTTCCAACCCGCGCACCATGGGAATTCCGGAGGAAAGCATCGTGTGCATGTTGTCGGCAATACGAGAGAGATACAGTTTTTTGTAGAGATTGCCCAGGTACGGCACCGATATCTTAAGCCGCGACACCATCAGGTCCCCTTTTGGTGTCTGTAGGTAGCGCCAGAGCCACACACCGGCAATGGCCAGAAGAATGAGCAGGAAGAAACCATAGTCGGTGAGCGCGGTTGAAATTCCGATGACTACTTTTGTGTACGCCGGAATCTCTTGTCCGGAATCAGCGAGAATGGACGAGAGCTTCGGAATAACCGTCGTGAGCATGAGCACCATGACCGCAATAAACACCGAGATAACAAACGCCGGATAGATAAGCGCGTTGCGCGCCTTACTGGTGACTTCGTACGTGCGGTCGAGATAGTCAGCAAGGTACAAAAACGTCTGGTCGAGCTTTCCCGACTCTTCGCCGGCTTTCACCATGTTGACGTAAAATGAGGAGAAAATATTTGGGTGCTTTTCAAGTGCTTTTGCAATTGCGGAACCCGCCTGCAAATCGTTGGCGACCTCAATAAGCGCGGTACGCATCGCCGGCTTTTCGCTTTCCTCGGCAAGTAGTCGGAACACGCGCAATGCGGAGACCTGTGCTTCAAACAGCGTCGCAATCTGGCGCGAGAGAATGACGAGGTCTTTGTTGGAAACGCGATTGAACAGCGAGAATGACTTCCCGAAATTCATCTTGTCTTCGGTTTTCTTGATTGAAGAGATGACAAGACCGCGCGACTGCAACGAGCGGATGGCCACGTCGTCATTGAGCGCATCGATAGTCCCCTTTTTCTCGCTTCCGTCTTGATCTATTGCAGTGTAGGTAAACAACATACGTGCTTCTTATGCCGCCTTCTTAAACCATGCGGCGATGAGTACGACAATGATGAGAATCCCGAGATACGGCAGTTTATCGGCGTTTCCTCCGAGTGCAACGACTGAAAGTATAACAACGAGTGCGATGCCGATGTAGAGGAGTGCTTTCATCCCGTTAGAGAACTATCGTATAATCCTGTCTTGTTACTGAACTTCATTTGTGTTTGGTAAAATACCATTTCCCTTCTTTTGTCCTGTGTCTCTAACGGGATTCATGCTAGATGAGCCGCTCGAGCACCGCGGGGTTAAGCGAGTGCATCCTAGCCATGTCGACCGTGATTTCTCCGCGACGAACCAAGTCTGCGAGAGAACGGTTCATATCAATCATGCCGTACTCCGACCCTGTCTCGATGACCGTGTCGATTTCGTGCGTGCGTCCTTCACGGATAAGGTTTGCAACTGCCTTGTTGTTGATGAGCAGTTCGTACGCGGGAATGAGACCACCGGAGACGCGCTGCACCAAACGCTGTGAAAACACGCCAATGAGCGAGGACGCGAGCTGGAGCCGCACCTGGTCCTGTTGTTCTGGCGGGAATGAGTCAATGATACGGTCCACGGTCTGCGACGCGTTGTTTGTGTGCAGTGTTGAGAGCACCAGGTGGCCGGTTTCTGCCGCGGTTACCGCGGTGGAAATAGTCTCCTGTCCGCGCATCTCACCGATCATCGCGACGTCCACGTCCTGACGGAACATCTGCCGAAGTGCAATGCCGAAGTCATTCGTGTCGATGCGCACTTCGCGCTGGTTAATCATGGATTTCTTCGGATCAAAAATGTATTCAATCGGGTCTTCAATGGTGACGATGTGGTCAGCACGCTCGGAGTTAACGACGTCAATCATCGCAGCAAGCGTCGTGGACTTTCCGTGGCCAACCGGTCCCACCACGAGAAAGAATCCTTGTTCACGTCGTGCAAAATCAGCAAGAATCGTCGGCAGTTGGAGCTCTTCAATCGTGCGAATTTGCCTCGGGATGAATCGGAGCACAATGTCGATGTTCCCTCGCGAGTACGAACAGTTGCCGCGGAAACGCGCGGCATCATTGTTGAAACTGTATGAAAAGTCGATTTCCTTCTCTTTGAGAAATATTTCGCGCGCATCGGGCCGCACGAGGATTTTCATGAATGAATCGCAGTCCCCTTGCGTCAGCGGTTCTTTTTTTACGAGCGGAATGAGATTACCGGACACACGAAGTGTCGGATGATAGCCGACGGAGAGGTGCAAGTCGGACGCACCTTCCTTGACCGTGACGTCGAGGAGTTCGTTGAGCTCGTCTTCGTAATTTTTTGTGCTCAAACTCATGTACTTATTCTAACACAGCTTCTTCCGTCTTCTTCCTTGGTTGTGCGTCCTCATCGGACGTATCTTCTGCGGTGTCGTAGAGACCACCAAGCGTGTTAACTTCCTCAAACGGAACGATGCCGTTCATGCTTTTAATAAGCGCGTCTTCGCGCATCGTAATCATGCCCTGCTTACGCGCGACTTCCACGAGCCGCGGTTCCACGGGATTCTCAAGCACTGTTTGCTCGAGTTCTTTCGTCATCTCAACGAGTTCAAACACCGCCATACGGCCGCGTGTACCATTCGGACAGTCCGCGGTCGGTGCGGCCCCGTAAAACGATTTTGTCTCAGGAATTTCCGAGCGAAATTCCTTTGGCAAGTCGGCGAACTGCGCGTCAAACATCTCTTTGTAGCTCCCCTCAATCGGAATCTCTTTGCCGGCACCCTCGCACATCCGACGCACGAGACGTTGTGCCATCGTCAGAATCAACGTCGGACCGATCAAAAACGGGTCAACACCCATGTCGATGAGTCGCGGGATAACACCGATGGCGTTGTTCGTGTGGATGGTTGAGAGCACCAAGTGACCGGTGAGCGCCGCTTGAATGGCGAGCTGTGCGGTCTCTTTATCGCGAATTTCTCCCACCATGATGATGTCCGGGTCCTGACGCAGTGTAGTGCGAAGACCGGAGGCAAACGTGAACCCGATTTCAGGACGCACTTGCGCTTGGTTCATGCCGGGAATGCTGTACTCCACCGGGTCTTCAAGTGACAGCACGTTTTGCGTCTCACGGTCGATTTCTTGAAGCATCGAGTACAAAGTCGTCGTCTTACCAGAACCTGTCGGACCGGAAATCAGAATCATGCCGTACGGACGCTTGATGGCATTGCGGATGATTTTAAGGTGCCGCTGTGAGAAACCGATTTTGTCCAACGGCAAGACGCCTTTTTCCGCATCAAGAATACGGAGCACGACTTTTTCGCCGTAGTATGCGGGAAATGTTGAAACACGAAAATCGATTTTGTGTCCGCCGATGCGCGCCGAGAAGCGGTTGTCTTGCGGTTTTCGTTTCTCGTCGAGTTTCATGTTCGAAAGAATCTTCACGCGCGCAACGACCGCCGCATGCACATTCGCCGGCAGTGTCAGGTTTGTTGAAAGTTCACCGTCAACGCGGAACCGAACGCGCACGTCGGAGGGCGTCGGTTCAATGTGGATGTCGGATGCCCCCGCTTCAAGCGCGTGTTTGAGAATCGTCGCAACGATTTTCGTCACTGGCGCATCTTCCATGAGATTCTCCCCCTCGCCTTCCGTTTCGCCGCTGCGCGCCGCTTTAATTTTTTTACCGAGCTCCTCTTCTTCCTCGGAAATTTCGCTCTCAAGGTCGGTGAGTGCCTTTGTCACCTCTCCGGTAAGTCCTTGATATTGCTTGAGCACATCGTCAAAGTCGATTTTGGAAACAAGAAACAACTTAAACGGCATGTCCGTTTTCGTCGCGATGAATTGCAATGCGTCGCGCGCCTCAACGTTGTCCGGGTCCACGATACCAACCTCCAACGCGCCGTCGGCAACGCCAAGCGGCACAAATTGGTAGTGTCGGGCGCTCTCTTCAGGAATGTACCGCAACACCTCAAATGATATAGGAGCATTTATGGAGCGCGTCGGCAGTCCATAGTGAACACCTTTTGCCTGCAGAATGTCTTGGGGTGTTACACCGTGTCTTCTGAGTACCTCTTCAATACTGCGGCCCGTGCTCGCCGCCTCGCCTTCAAGCGCGGAAATTTCCTCGTTCTTAACAACACCCTTTTGTACAAGTTCTTCTAAAAAAGACATATTGAAAACGGACGCTTACAAGCCCGCACCGATGTTTGCAACACCCTCGTTCTGGACCTGTGGCGTCACCCCTTCGCTGCCAATCGGCGCAAACGGGTTCGGGCGCGACACCGGCTCGGGAATGAGGACGACTGAGAAGTCAAAAAGCGAGAGGTAAATCTGATTGCTGAAAACACTGCGGTCCAAGTCAATAGAGCGGAGCTGTGAGAGCAGCGTGATGAGTTCATTGTTCTCGGCGGAAAGTGCCTGGCCTCCGGAAGATGTTCTGGACAGCACCGGCTCTTCATCCTTCTTGAAAAACATTGTGTACACAATGAACAACAGGACGAGTGCGGCAGCTATGATGATGATTTTTTTGTATTTCTGGAACATATCGTTACTTGAGCCAGTAGGTTCGCGCACTAACCGTGTACGTTGTGCGTCCGGTCACGTCAGGTTGTCCGAATGAGATGGTCTGCACGTCCAACAGGCGCAAACTGCGCTCCACATCAATGAGAAACGCCTTGAACTGCTCGTATGTCGTGGAGACATTAAATGAAAGATTCATCACTCCGTACGGGCGGCCCTCCGGTCCGGAAGATTGCTGACTGGTGACTTCCCCACCGGCAATTGAGATATTCAACAGTGTGAGATTGTGTGCGTCGGCAATATTATCCACATCGATGATAAGGCGCACCGTATCAACTGAATCTGGGAGTAGTGTATTGAGTTTTTTAAGTTCTTCGTCGGTAAACGAGTTGTATTGCACCGTGAGTGTGTCGCGAAGTTCCGTGAGCTCTTTTGCTTTATCGAGTGCTTCGTCGAGCTGCGCGACTTTATCACGCACCGTCTTCGTCGTTTGATACTTCGGATTCGTCAAACCGAAGAACACCGCGACTGCTACGACTATGAAAATGATTCCTGAGATGAAACGCATGGTGTTTTAGTTTGATTCTTGTTGCGGAGGCGTCTCCGTTTCTTGCGGCACAACTTCCTGCGGCACGACCGGTTCAATAAACGTTTCCATCAAAACCGTTCCTCGACGCTCCGTGCTCTCCGCGTATGAAAGTATCTGCGGATTAACAACCGACGTCACGGTGAACGTTACGTTCCCGCGGTTATCAAGCGCGAATCCTGAAAAAACGGAATTGGAAAGATTCGGATTCTTCGCAAACTCATCCGCCTGAAGTGCAACCGATGTAAACGACAGTCCTTCTCCCTGCATCGTGACCTGCACACCCTTGTCGGTCGTATTGAATGCAAACGAGGTAAAGCGCACGGTCTGCAATGTTATGTTCTGCAACATTTCGAAAATCTCAGAGACGGCGACGTGGCCTGCGAGCAAGTCCTCCGCGACGGCAATTTTTGTGGAAAGGCGCGACATCTCACGTATCACTTCAGGCGCGAACGCGTCGCGCTGAGCACGCAGCTGTTCTTCCTTACGGACCGAGGCGTTTTTTAGGTACACGTCGTAGGCATACACGCCGCCCGCCAGAACAAGCGAGATGATAAACGTAAGCAGTCCGATGAAAAACACCAATCCGGCGCCGGAGAAACTGCTCTCCTGCTGTGTCTCGGTGGTCTTCTTCGGAATAAATGATGTCTGAAATTGCTCAGCCATTGGCTTTGTATGTACTTCAGTATAGACCACTGCACCGGTTGAAACGAGGTTTCCTGTGTATAAAGAAGGCGTTGCGCCCTCCGTGCTTCACCAAAGCGTCACGCCGACTCTTCCAATTTGCGCAGTGCAACACCGATTGCGACGTCAAATTCAGGACCGACCTGCTTCAAAACATCTCCAAGAAACGCGGGCGCCTCAACTTTTCTAAACGGATTAGCAACAGAAACGTCGGCCTGCAGAATTTCATGCACGCGCTCGACGATTCCGGGAATGATGATACCGCCTCCGGTAAGAACAACATGGCTGATGTTGCGCGAATACTTCCGCTGATACGCGAGCATGACGCGCTGAGCTTCCGCAAATATCGCATCAACGACAAGCGAAACAATTTGCGCGACGTCGGCACCGACTCCTTGTTGCACGACGCCGTACGTTTTCTTCATCTCTTCGGCTTGTTGTTGCGTGATACCCAAACCTTTTGTAAGCGCGAGTGTGATTTCCTGCGAACCGCGATTGATGATGTGCGACTCGCGCAACACCTTACGGTCAACGATGTACACCTTCGTCGTTCCAGCACCCAATCCGATGACAATCGTCGGTGCAAGTTCTTCTTCAAGCGCAACACGAATGGTAGAGAACACTTCAATCTCAAAGAACGACGCGTTGAGTCCGGCTTTCCTGATGACCTGTGTGTAACGATCAATAGTTTCTTTGTGAATGGCAACGGTGAGCACTTCAACTTTTTTCACCTTCTGCTCCTCTTTTTGTTTCTCAACATCCTCGCGCGTCTGCACTTCAATCTTCGGCACGATGCGCCAATCCACCATCACCTCGTTGATGGACACCGGAACGTACTTACGCAGTTCAATCGGCACCATCTCTTTGAGTTTCGCTTCACCCGCGTCCGGCATTTCAATAACATTGATGAGCGACGATGAGAGCGGGATGGCAACACCACACTCTTTTGTGGTCACCTTCGCCTCTTTCATGAGGTCCGCGAGCGCCTCACCCACCTTGTCGGGAGAAAGACTTGTCGCTTTTCCCGACTCAACGCCGGCGTAGGGGCCGAGCGCAAGTTCGCCGTACGTCTCCAAAACCGCGCGCCCTTTAACACGCCCGAGCTGCACCACTTTGATGGTCGATGACGACACGTCGATGCCGAGCACGCTTTTTGCTTTCGGTTTCGCGAGGTCACCGGCGAGTTTTTTGAGCGTATCGAGGAGTTCCATGCGTCTCTTGAGAACTATTTTATACGTTTCAGTATAGCATTTCCCTGCCCTCTATGCAGACCTCTTTCATACCCCAGGTACTCCGTTTTTTCGCGCAACTGCTGTTCCCGTCTTCCCGTGAAGAATCCCGGATACTGTCGCTTTCATCCGCTGATTTTTCGGAAGCCGCAGTGCGTCGGCACAACGACGCTGTTTTGGAGAATCCGAAAGTCCGCTCGCCGTTTCAGTACCGCAACCCCCTGATGCGGACAGCTATTCACCTCGCGAAGTACCGCGGTAAAAAAAGCGTCTGCCGGATGCTGGGGCAGGCGCTGTGGGACGTGTATGGAGAAGATCTTTCGGCACACGCGCTTTTGGAAAACATTCACTGGGTTGTTGTGCCTGTGCCAATCTCGCGGGAGAAAAAACGCACACGCGGATACAACCAGTCCGAGGAGATTGCGCGCGGATTTTTAGAACACGCTGACAAAAACGCATTTATACTCGACGTACACGTGCTTAGGCGATTATCATCACGCAAGAGTCAGACAAAAACTCAAACGCGGCGCGAGCGGAGAAAAAATGCGAAAGATTCGTTTGTCGTCTCCTCAGCTGAAGCTGCGCACGAGAAAAACATCGTGCTCATCGATGACGTCGTAACCACCGGCGCAACGCTAACAGACGCGGCGCGCGCTCTGCGTTGTGCAGGCGCGCGCCGAATTCTCTGTATTACGGTCGCTCACTAGTCCTGTTTCTCCAGATCAAGGCACACTGAATTGATACAGTAGCGCTTCCCTGTCGTTTCCTCCGGGCCATCGTCAAACACGTGTCCGAGGTGCCCGCCACAGCGTGCACACAATACTTCGGTCCGACGCATGCCGTGTGTGTCATCGTCTTTATATGTCACTGCACCGGGAAGTGCCTGATCAAATGACGGCCACCCTGTTTTTGAGTCGAACTTTGTTTCAGACGAGAACAGCTCTGCGCCGCACTGGGCGCATCGGTACATTCCCTTTCCTTTTTCGTGTACGTACGCTCCGGAGAATGGCGCCTCCGTACCGCCTTCAAGCAGTACGCGGCGCTGTTCCGCCGTCAGTTCTTTCCTCTCGCTCATATCGCTCTTACTGCGTCTGTTGGAACTGCTGCATCATTCCCGAGAGGTCAGTGAAGTTGATACCCGTCGGAGGTGTAAACGCTGATTCGTCAGCTGTCCACGGTTCGCATTCAAACGAATATTCGTCTGCGAACATCTGCGCCTGCGGGTTCGCCTCTACGTCAACGGTGCCGCCTTCCACTGATGCGACGTCGAACTTCGTACCGTACGGAGCGAGATTCGTCCATGTGTATACCGTCGTTCCATCTGAGATTGAATGTGCGACGAGTGTCGTATTGTCCTGCGTACTTTCAACATCGCTCTTGAAGCGCTTTCCTGATGTGTACACAGTGCCGTCGGATCGCATACCCTCTTTCTCAAATGACCACGTACACTTCCAATCGCCCTCGCGAGTCATAAGGTCGCCAATGGTGCCAGATACCCGGCCGGTGTCTGTGTCGTCGCGCCTACCGAAGTATGCGAAGCCACCGATTGCGAGCACTGCAATAATGATAATAATTCCCCACTTGCCGCCACTTGAGGACGGTGCGGGAGTTTGTACGTGCATTGTTTCTCCTTCCATATGTATGAAAGTTAAATTAGTAATTACCTCTAGTATATCTCATTTGGGGGTGCCTTTTCATTGGGTGCGGAGAGGGAGGGATTCGTCCCGCGATATCTAATTCGCTTCGCTCATAAGATTCGCCGGACGCGACTCGTCCCGGCCAAGCCGGGACTCCGTCGTTCGAATCCGCGTCCTCCTGACGCAAAGAATACCCCTTGCGGGGTATTCTTGCATCAGGTGCGGAGAGGGAGGGATTCGAACCCTCGGAGGGGTTTCCCCCTCAACACCTTAGCAGGGTGCTCCATTCAACCACTCTGGCACCTCTCCATGTCGTGCCGACAATTTAGCACGGCATGGACCTTTTTTCTATCATCAAGGACGCTATACTAACCTCCAGAAGATCTACTGGAAAATGGAGGAGACATGCGAGTTATTCTTCTGACGGGAGCCGTCATTTTGTTTTTGGGCTGTCGTATTCCACCGGAACACGGCCCGAATGAGTGGCGAAAACGAACGGAGGAGATGGGTATCATCGAAGAGCTTCGCGTGACCGGCATCGGACGCAATGTGAACAACAAGAACGGTGTCTGTTCGCTTGCAAGCGAAAACGGTCTCGTAAGTGCGGTCTTCGTTGAAACGCGCATCGTCGCGTGCGCATACATCGTACGAATGGAAGACGGCACACGTGTCACCTTCGAGCCAAAACGGGAACGCGGGGACTACCAGGAGAAGGTCGAAACGTGTACGCTCAAGCGCACCGGCGACACTGTTATGGTAGGCGTAAGCCGATGGTTCAGGGGAGAACATCCAACGAGTGTTTTCTACAATATCGAAGGTCTCTGGGGTGAGGTCGTTGTGGATGTCCCTTCCGTGAGTCCCGCGTCATGACGACAACGCGGCGCGCTGCCCCCCACAGCGCGCCGCTTTTTCATTCCCCTGTTTCCCTATACTCTATGCGCATGAACATCAAGCGATTTCAAAGAGAAGTTCTCAGTTACTACAAAAAACACGGGCGCCATGCATTGCCGTGGAGAAAGACACGCGACCCGTACCGCATCCTCGTGTCTGAAGTAATGCTGCAGCAGACACAGGTGGACCGCGTCATCCCGAAATACAAGGAATTTTTGAAACGCTTCCCGACATTCAAAGCACTCGCCCATGCAAAAACCGCCGATGTCATTCGTGCATGGCAGGGTTTGGGTTACAATCGCCGCGCGCTTGCCTTGCAGCGCGCGTCTCAAGTTGTGATGCGAGAGCACGACGGCAAACTTCCGCGCGACTACGACGCGCTGATCGCACTCCCCTCTGTGGGGCCATACACCGCAGGAGCACTGCTCACGTTTATCTGGAACGAGCCAATGGTGTTTATTGAAACGAATATTCGCACCGTGTTCCTCCACCACTTCTTCCCGAAGAAAAAGAATGTCTCGGACAAAGTGCTTGAAAATATCATCGCTGGAACGCTCGATGAGCGCCGTCCGCGCGAATGGTACTGGGCGCTCATGGACTACGGCGCACATCTGAAGAAAAAAATTGGCAACGAGAGCGTACGGAGCCGTCACTACACGAAACAGTCAACGTTTAAGGGATCCAACCGGGAACTGCGCGGCAATATTCTTCGCACGCTCTCCAAAAATAGCGCGACTCTCACGGTGCTCGCAAAAACAGCAAAACGAAGTATATCGGAAACAAGAGCTGCGCTCGAAGCACTTCAAAAAGAAGGGTTTATAAAAAGAAAAGGCCGCACGAGGTTCGAACTCGACGCGACCTGAACCGCTCATCAGTACAACGGGATGAAACGTGTCTCCGTGAACCCGGTACTCGTGGTGGAAACCTGCGTGAACCGTTCACCCGCCGAGAACTGCCTCGGACCCTCGTCGGTGATGATGTTCTCGTCGGAAACGGCTGACTGCCGCGTGCCCATGAGCATGTACCGTCGAGATTCGACGGTCTGCTTGCTTCCATCGAGAAAAGCGACTGCCGTGGCCAGCAGAAGCACGACGAAGATGAAGTACCCGAGGATGGAAAGGGCTTTTCTCACCCTCTTGTTCCGTCCCGTCTGAAACTCTTCCTTTTCTCTCTGGCGTCGTCCCATGCGACTTCCTCCCCATGACTGCGTATTGGGTTCAAAGAACCGAAAATTCACTGCAAGCAAAATACGCTTTCTTCACAAAAAGTCAATATTTTCCGCGTAACATTTCACTATATGATTCGTATACTCCCCATGTGACTCCCATAACGCGGAGTCAGGGGTGATTAGACAGTTAATACATTCTCATTATGAACACGCAAAAAGGATTCGGCGCCATCGCCGTTATCGGTATACTCGCAGCCATCTCGCTTCTCGGAGGCGGCATCTACGTCGCAACGCAGAGCGATGCGAGTGTTGAAGTAGAAGACGGTGCAACAACGACAAAGCGATGGTTTGAAATCAACCCGCGCTTTGAGGAAGAGATGACTTCGGACGCCAATGTAGATGTTGACGCTTCAACGAGCGTTGAGGTGAACACAAACGGTCTTCTCCAATTTGAGGGAGAGACGAACGCCGACGGCTCAGTCACAAACTACTAGACAGAATTCTCATTGAAACATCCCGGCATGCTGGGATGTTTTTATTTTTGGAAAAAGAAAAAGGCGGTCGCGCATGCGCGACCGCCCCTGAAAACCGATCCTGCTTCACCGTGAGTACGAGAGCGAAAACATGTACACGCTCTCGTCGGTACGGTAGTCGTCGACGTCACTGAGCGTCCACGACCGCCGGAAACCGGGGCCGAGGCTCCAGTGCTCACCGAGATTCAGCATGATGCTGATATCAGCGAAGGCAAGGTACGCCTCGTCCAGTCCGTAGACACCGTCATCGTACGCGCCCTCCAGGCCGATGCTGGTCTGGAAGTGCTCGCCGAGAGGAATGTCGCGGCGACTGCGGAGCCGGTAGAACCATCCGTGCCCCATGTTCAGGGCGTCGTCGTCCGTCGGGTAGTACCCTTCGGCGACGACCGAAACGGAAAGCGTACCGCGCTCTCCCCAATCGACGACTCTGCCCAGCTCGATGAACGGATTCACGAAGTCGGGCATTCCCTCGTCGTTGGGATCGGACACCGCGATGTAGCCCAGGGCGACATCGGCGAACCAACCCGTCTCTTCCGACTGCAGGTAGCAGCCCGGGTAGAGACCGGCCTCGTCTCCGAAGCTGTTACCCCACCCGTTCCCGTCAGAGAGCGCTTCGGCGTAGAGATACCAGCAACCCTCGTCTGAGAGCGACTGGTAGTACTTGAGGCGACCCACCGGGTCGTCGTGGAGCACCTCGCTGTTGAAGTCGAGGTAGCGATTCTCCCACGAGAGCGTGATCTCCTGCCCCTCCGCGCGATGAGCGGCGAAGAAGCATCCGATGACGATCGTGATGAGCGCGAGGACGAGTCCCCACACCAGGTTCCAACGAATTTCCCGCTTGTTATGATTCCCCATTGCTTGGTCTCCCGTGGTTGCAGAATCAGGTTGTTGAATGGTGCTTCTGTTATATTTATAGCAAAATAAACACCTTTTGTCAATACCTCAAAAACCTAAGAAACCGAGCTATAGGTGGGACGATTCGATTGCGCGGTTGATTTCGGAAATCGCCGTGCGGTGCACGGGTGCAAATGACTCAATGAGCTCAATGGAAAATTCAGACGACGAAGTGAGGTGCGGAGCGTAGTGAGAATCGTCCTGCACATAACCCAAAACATTGAGAATACGCAAAACAAACAGTGCTTCAAACCACTTTATATTCTCCGGCGAGATTGTCTGTTTTTCCAAAAATGAAAGACCGTTCCATACGAGATCAAACAGCTCGCTTCCCTCTTCTTCTCCGACAACGAAACGTTTAATAAGTGAAAACACGCGGGATATGAGCGCACGGACGCGTGAGTCTTCTCGGTGCGCCGCATACAGTGACGCGAGTGGTGTTACATTCGTCAGTCGCCAGCCGCCGCGAGCGCGCACAAGCGACACGTCACACACCGAGAACGTCTGCAGGCCATACCGCTGTCGGGACCCGAGCGACCGCGATGACTGACAGCGCGCAAGCACTACACCCAGCTCCCGCGTGAACAGCCGGTACGTTCGGCTCGCTTCGCCGACGTCATAGTGGCCCAAGACAATCGCGCGCGTATGCGTTTTGGAATACATGTTAATGCAGTTCGAAACGAAACTGTTGTCCTTCAGTTTCCCCGACAACAGCCGAGATACTCGAGAGGTTCGTTGCTTTTTTGAGTTCCTCTTTTGATTCGTTGATGAGTGCACTGCCCTTCTCGTCGGTTGTAACGTGCAACTTCGGCGCGTCTGATGATTTCAATCCTGATTCTTTCCTGAAATCCTGTATCGCACGGATAAGTTCACGCACGTCTCCTTCCTTCTGAAGTTCCGGCGTAATTGCGGTATCAAGCGCCACATCGAGTCCTGTTCCGTCGGAGAAGCGCACCTCCTTCACATTCACCTCGTCGGCGATAACCGCGAGTATCTCTTCTTTGCCCGCAAGTTTTATGTGCGCAGGAGACAGCGTCAGGGATGCAAGCGGCTGGCGCACTTTGATGAGTGCGGCTGAGCGTGCTTCAAGCGCTTTGGACACAACGTCGCGTGCTTCTTCCATCTCCTCCAAAATCTGTTCCCTGTTCCTCGTCCCCAACTCTTTCGGCCACTCTTCCAGGTGCACACTTTCTTTCTCCCCACTTGCGGCACCATACATCTCTTCGGCAAAAAACGGCGCAAACGGCGCGAACAGTTTTGAAAGTGTCAGGAGTACGTACCGTGTTGTCGCGAGCGCGTGCATGGCATCGTCTCCCCCATCGCGGAACCGGTCTCTTGAGCGGCGAATGTACCATGTTGAGAGGTCGCTGACGAAATCTTTCAGCGCGCGCGTCGGTTCAAACGTGTGGTAGAGATCCAGCTCCTGCGTCATCTGCGCAACAAGTTCGTCAAGACGCGCGAGAATCCACCGGTCAAGCACGTGCTCACTCTCGTTTGGCTTTGCGTGCTCGCCGTCTTTGTGCAGCGCATAGAACGACACGACGTTACGCAGAATGTTGAATACTTTTTTATTCACCTCATCCACGGTCTTTTCATCAAAATTCTTCGTGTCGCCCGGCTGGTTGACCGAGAACATCCAAAAGCGGATGACGTCCACGCCGTATTTTGCAATCATCTCCCACGGATTGATGGTATTGCCGAGACTCTTGCTCATCTTCTTACCCTGGCTGTCGAGGATGTGGCTGAGGCACACGACGTTCTCAAACGGGCTTCCCTTCTCCATGAGTACGCCGACCGCCAAGAGTGTGTAGAACCATCCGCGCGTCTGGTCAATTGCTTCTGAAATGTATTGGGCGGGATATGCGAGTTTTTGTCTGTTCCAAAAATGCGTGCCGCCCTCAAACGGATAGTGGTCCTGTGCAAACGGCATCGCCCCTGAGTCAAACCACACATCCATAACTTCCGGCGTGCGTTTCATCACCTTTTTGCACGACGGACACGCGAGCTGCACCTCATCAATATACGGTTTGTGCAAATCAATTTCAAAGTTGTGGTTGTGCGGCAATGGCACAAACTGGAACGTCAATGTATCACCCGGATTTGTAACAATGTCGTCTATGAACTGTTTTGCGTGCCTGTCGTCCATGCCTTCTACAACCGGCGGAACAACTTCAAGTGAGATGCCGTGCGAAACAACAACGATGTGTTCTCCTTCATGTTTTTGGTCGACATCGTAGAGAAACTCGGCAAATCTGCGGCGCGCATCGGCATAACTTTCTCCTCCTGGTGCTTTATCTGTGTACACCTTGAAGTGTTCCGTTTCATGCGCGAGAAAGTCATTATATGAACCCCCGCTGAATGTGCCGAAGTCGTAATCACCAAGTCGTGCGTCTGTGACAATATCGGTCTTCTTCTTCCCCAGTGCATCAGCGATTATCTCCGCGGTTTCCTGCGTACGAACGAACGGTGATGCGTAGATTGTTGAGATATTTTTTCTCGCAAGTTTTTTGCCGACGCGTTGGATGTCAGTTCTTCCTTTCTCGGTAAGATGGAACGGCGCCGTTGCATCAGAACTTGAAATATTCCTCACGTTATTCTGCGCCTCTCCATGCCGTACAAACGTGTACGTGTTGCCGCGCGAGATGATGCGTTTCTTCAGCTCCGAAATAGAACCAACAACCTCGCGGTGCCCGCACGCACACTGCCACGCGGGCAAGGGTGTTCCCCAATAGCGATCGCGCGAAATTGCCCAGTCCTTCACTTCGCGCACCCATTCACCGAAGCGTCCTTCGCGGATGTGCTCCGGTACCCAGTTGATTTTTTTATTCTCCCGAACGAGGTCGTCACGAAGCTTCGACATCTGGATGTACCACGAATCGCGCGCGTAGTAGATAAGCGGCGTCTTACAGCGCCAGCAGTGCGGGTACGAGTGCAAATACTTTTCTTTCTTAAGCAGTAAATTGCGGCCGGCGAGATCTTTGATGACGTCCACCGCGACATCTTCGTCGCGCACAAACCGCCCGGCAAAAATTCCCGTGCCCGGAAGGAACGTTCCGTCTTCGCCCACGAGATGGTGCTTCGGCAGTCCGACTTTTTGTCCCAGGTCAAAGTCCTCCTGTCCGTACATAACCGCCGTGTGCACCACACCGGTGCCATCTTCCGTCGTCACGAAGTCAGCCGCATAGACTTTGTACGCATTTTTCATCTTCTCCTTCTCCGCGCCGGTTATCATCTCAGCGGTAAACGGATACAGCGGTTCGTATGTTTTTCCTACGAGTTTCGCGCCGGAAACTTCTTCGAGAATTTTGTACTCCCCCTCCAAAACAGAGAGTCGTGCTTTTGCGAGCCAGAGTACCTCGTCGCCAACGGCCACTTTCACGTACGAGACATCTTCACCGACAGCAAGTCCGACATTGCCCGGAAGCGTCCATGGCGTTGTTGTCCATGCAAGCAGATATGTGTTTCCCTCTCCGACCACCTTAAACTTCACGTACACCGAAATATCTTTCACGTCTTCGTATCCCTGCGCGAGCTCGTGCGACGAGAGAGGAGTTCCGCACCGCGGGCACCACGGCACCACCTTGTAATCCTTGTAGAGCAGCCCGCGACGATTCACGTGCGCGATGATATTCCAGAGCGACTCTATATATGAGGGGTAGTACGTGATGTACGCGTCATCAAGATCCACCCAGTAGCCGATACGCTCGGTGAATTCCTGCCACTCGTTAATATATTTCCAAACGTCCTGCTTGCACTGCTCGTTGAACTTCGCCACACCGTACTCTTCTATTTGTTTCTTTGACGTGAGACCGAGTGATTTCTCAACCGCAATCTCAACGGGAAGCCCGTGCGTATCCCAGCCGGCTTTTCGGCGAACGTGAAAACCGCGCATCGTCTTGTATCGAGGAATAACGTCTTTGAAAGCGCGGGAAATGAGGTGGTGAATACCGGGGCGCGCATTTGCCGTCGGCGGTCCTTCATAGAAAACAAACTCTCCCTTCGGGGAGCTTTTTGCGAGCGTTTTTTGGAAAATACCCTTCTCCTTCCAGGTTTTCAGTATTTCCTCTTCCCGCAAGCTTATGTCGCTTTTCTGCAGTTCATCCATACGAAAGCATCATACCATCTGACGGCCCGCCGGAAAAAGAGCGGTACGCACTAAAAACGAGCGGCTGACTGCCGCTCGTTTTTGTTTTCAACACGGAGTATGTGTTATTCCTCGGTTGTCGTTGTCTCCTCCACCACTGTAGCCGCCTCCCCTGCAACCGCACTGTCGAGCGCTACCGGCGCAATACCCAAAATCTTTCCCTCAGATACGCTGTACAAAACGATGATGCTCGCGCCCGAGTAAATGAGCACCTTGTCTCCTTCCTGTGCTTTCTCAAAAAAAGCCTGTCCCGCAAACGCTGACGGATCCGTAACCGTGCCGACAGTCGGTGTCTCCCCTTCAGGAAGCACCATGACCTTTGACACCATTGCAACCGTTTTTTCAACTTCCCGGGCCACTGCCTCAGGCGAACCCTCTTCCGGACGCGACAACCAGTACCAGACACCTGCACCGAGAAGCACCAAAATAATTGCCGTTATAAAAATCTTTTTGCCCATTCCTCCTTTTGAAGGCGCTCCGGCTGGCATTGCCTGTGGTGTTGCATCCATTTCCATACGTTCAATATATAGGTGTTGAATAAAAGTACCGTTTGGTACTCATTAGTATAGCATTTTCTCAGTGCGCGTTACCCCTACATTCTTGAGGGCGCCGGGATACCCGTCATCTGCAAACCGCTTGTAAGAATCGCCGCAACCGCCGCAGTCAGCGCCACTTTGTACGGAGATTCTGCATCCTGTGCGTCCACAATTCTTCCCGTCGCATACCATGCGTTGAATTCCGACGACAGCGAGATGAGGTACTGTACGATGTCACTTGGCGCGCGCCCTTCCAACGCTCCGCGCACGACTTCAGGAAAACGCTCGCACAGCCGCTCCAGGTCACTTATCGCCACCTCTTTTTCAGTTGACGGTGCAATGCCTTCTGCACGTGCTTTTTCCAAAATAGAATTCGCACGCGTATACGTGTACTGGAGATACGGACCCGAATCACCCTCAAACGACAGCGACTTCTCGGCATCAAAGACGATATTTTTTCCGAGGTTTTGTTTGAGCACCATGTACTTAATGGCGCCAACTGCGACGTCCTGTGCAATCTTGTCCGCATCAGACACTCCGCGCTCTGACACCTTCTCTTTTGCGCGCGCGATCATGTCGGCAATGAGCGACTCGCCGGTGATAACGTTTCCGGTTCGTGATGACATTTTTCCTGACGGCAATACCATCATGCCGTGGTGCGCATGTTGAAACTTCCCTGCAAACTCCGGGTGCAGCAGCTCAAGCGCCTTAAACACCACGTTGAAGTACTGCTCCTGTTCAACTGCGGTGATAGTCAGTGAGACATCAAAATTACAGCGTTCTGTCTTAAGAAATGCCAATCCTAATTCTTTTGCCTCGTACGTCGGCACACCCTCTTTCGTTATAAAAACACGCGTGTGTAAACCGTGTTTTTCTCCGGGGAAAATAATCGCACCGTCACTTTTTTCAAAAATATTTTTTTGTAGCCCTTCTTCAACAAGCGCCGTCCCCTTCTCCCACACCTCGCTTTCAAAAAAGTACTCGTCAAATGTTGTACCGAGCAGTGCGTAAATTTTCTCAAACGCATCCAATGTTGCCGTTCGTCCCTTTTTATATGTCTCCTCAACCTCTTGATCATGCGCATACACCTTTTTGTTCAGATCAACGATTTCGCGAGCGGCAGCCTCGTTTGTTTCGTACATTTCGTGCCCATACGCGTACGCCTCACCGATTCCAGGAATGTCATCAGGTGCAACTCCTTTTTTCATCATTCCCCAGAGTGCTTTCGCAACGTGCAATCCCACATCTCCCTGATAGTTCGCGCGAATGACGTTTGCACCGGAGCTCTCAAAAATACGCGTGAGCGCCTCACCAATAGTGTTGCTCATGAGGTGCCCGATATGAAACGGTTTGAACGGGTTGGGTTGCGTGTACTCAACCATCACGGTCTTGCCGGCAAGTGCGTCGTTTTTTCCAAAACTCTTTTCGTCAGCAAGAATGTTTTTCAGCGTTTGCGCAAAATAGTCACGCGAGAGACGGAAGTTAATGAACCCAGCTCCTGCGGTTTCAATGGCTTCAATACTGGGAGTTTTCCTTTCTGAGAGTTTTTGCGCGAGTTCCTGCGCGATATCACGAGGATTTTTCCCGAGTTGTTTGGAAAGTGCAAGAGCCACGTTCGTTGCGTAGTCGCCGTGCGACATGTCAGCGGGCCGTTCCACCACAAAATTCGCTTCAGGAAACCCGAACTCCGCGCATGTATCCTTTACGGCTTTTTCTATATCCTTTTTTACATCCTGCATACCCACATCCTACAACAAAAAGTGCGTTTTCCGCATGGTTGACTCAGCACACCTGCGCACGTAGTATTGCCGCAGACCGAACATTTACAGGAGACATATAATGAGAATTCCCGATTGGCAGTACCACGAACTGCTGGAACGGATCCTGACGACAGGACGACGCGTCCACCCCATCCAGGGTGGCTACGCACTCAAGCTCGTCGGAAGAACACTCCGGTACCCGCTCTCAAACGGCTTTCCGCTCATCACCGAGCGCGACCTCTCCGGCAACATGCTACGCGGAGCGCTCGCCGAGCACATCGCGTTTCTCCACGGTGCTCAGACGCACGAGCAACTCTCTGCGTGGGGCTGCAAATGGTGGAAGCGTTGGGTGACAAAGGAGCAGTGCAAGATCTTCGGACTTCCCGAGGGTGACCTCGGACCCGGCTCGTACGGCGCCGCATGGACACGGTTCCCGACCAGTGAGGGCCCGCCGGTCAACCAGGTGCACAACGTCATCGAGCTTCTCAAGAAGTATCCGCACTTGCGGACGCTGCGCATCACCAACTGGATTCCGCAGTATGCGGTCCCCGGACCCGCGAATGCCCGGCGTGTCGTCGTGGCACCGTGCCACGGTGACATTCACATCCACGCGTACCCGGAGACGAAAGAACTCGACATCTTTCATTACCAGCGTAGCGGGGATGTTCCCGTCGGTGTCGTGTTCAACATCGCGCAATACGCCGCGTTCGGCATGATGGTGGCACAGGTAATCGGCTACACGATGCACGAGCTCGTGCACGTCATTTCCGACGCGCACATCTACGAGGAGCAGATTCCGTGCGTGGAGAAGCTCCTCGAACGCAAGCCGATGCCCTTTCCGAAGCTCAGCCTGAATCCGAGCGTGAAGGACATCTTCGACTTCCGTCCCGAACACTTCACCCTCTCGGAGTACAATCCGCATCCGGCGATGACGATTCCGACACCCACCTGAGGAGAGCTCATGGAAGAGAAACCGAAGACGTACGTCGAGCTCTCGCACGCGCGGGAAGACGAGCAACGAACTGTCATGGATCGTATCGTTCAAGCCGGTGTCTGCCCGTTCTGTCCCGAGCACCTGGAGCGATACCATAAAGAACCGGTGCTGGAGGAAAACGGTTCGTGGGTTCTCACGAAGAATCAGTGGCCGTATCAGAACACCGACGTACACCTGCTCGTCATCTTGAAGCGACACGCAGAACACCTCTACGAAATCACCGAGGAAGAGTGGCATGATCTCTGGTCATTGCTCGTCTGGACGAACGTGTACTTCGCGGAAAACGGCGGCATGTTTAGCATGCGTTTCGGCGACCCCGCCCTCTCCGGTGCAACTGTCCGTCACCTGCATGCGCAACTCATCGTCCCGAAGGTGGACGACGCAAGCGGCAGACCGATGCAAGTTGCGATGTGGGCCGGTTCTCGTTCGTAGGTCTCCTGAAAAAAAATCTTGCCCCGACACGCAGCTGCGCGTCGGGGCAATTTTCATAAAAGAACCGGATTAGGTCATCTCGACGCGAACGAGTTCCACGCCACGGGCTCTGAGAATCTCGTCGGCACCCGCAAGCGAATACCCTTCGCAGTAGAAGATGCGCCGGAAACCCGCAACGGCAACCTGGATTGCGCATCCCGGGCACGGGAACGTCGTCACGTAGAGGTCGCAATCCCGTAGACGGATACCGCGCGCAGCTGCCTCGCCAATGAGAAGACGCTCCGCGTGTCCCGAAAGTGACACGTCGATGCGCTCTCCAGGAGAGAATGGTGTGCGCGGATCACCGATGATGTACGCCGTCTGTTGCGACGGGAAGTGCGTGTTGCATGCGGCAAGGACAACCCTGCCTTCGCGAACCGCACACGCACCAACCTGCCGCCACCAGTCAGGACTCTTCCCTGCTTCTCCGTAGGCAAGCTGGATGAAGTGCTGATGGAGCGCTTCCTTCGTGATACTCCGGTCGTTCTGCGGACGCTGTTCTGACGCAACGTTCTTCTGATGCCACCGTAGAAACAGCTGTGCAAACTCGACCTGACCTTCCTTGAAGAAATGCTCCGCTACTTCCCGACTGATGTCTTCGTCGGGCATGACGACCTTCTCGCGGGCCTTGGCAAGCGTCTTGAGGGTTTCCGTGCCAGCCAACTGCACACCCCGGAAGAACCCGAGACTCTGTGCCATCTGCACGATTGTTTCTGGCTTGCACGCACGCATATCGCGTGCGATGTACGGCACCAGCGAAAGCACATCATCCCCTAGCACGTACAACTTGTCGTGATACTTCGCGAACAACTCCAGGTATCCCTGATGGATAACCGGAATGTACGCGACGAGCGCGGGTGTCATTTCGGTTCCTCCTTCTCGAGGTCATCCTTCACCTGCACGGCACCCTCGAGCTCTTCGAGGAACGACTCGGTGAGCGTGTGGATCTTCTTCGCGAACTCCTGGACACCGTCAGCCATGATACGACGCAACTTCGCCGTCGTTGATGTCGCCGCCTGCGCTTCGAGGAGCTTGATCTCTCCGCACAGTGCGCGACACTCAGCAAGCTTCTCCTCGGAGAAATCCGAGGTTGTCTTCGAAACGATCAGTATGTCGGGACGGACTACCTCGATGAGACGATTCGGATCGTCGTTCAGTTCACGCGGCGTGATGATGTTGACCGCGCGGTTGTCCGCGAGCACCTCAACCCGTTCCTTGAACGTGTCGAACGGACGCTTCGGTCCCTTGCGCGAACGTGTGAGCTCATCGGTGTCGACACCCACAACGAGTACGTCGCCGAAGGACTTCGCCTGGCGCAAGTACCTCCCGTGTCCGACATGATACATGTCGTACACACCCTGGGTGAGCACAATGCGGTTGCCGAACTTCTTGAGTAGCTCCACCACCTGGGCGAGCACGTCATAGTTCTCGATGAAGCGGTCGTCGAGATTAAACCCCTTCCCAACGATGTTCTTGAGATTCGGAAGATTCATGACCCCTCCCTTTCCGTTATAATCTGGCGCAACACTACCACAAGCAAAAAAGCGCCGCTAGGCGCTTTTTTGAAACAGTTGTGTCGTAATTATTTCACTTCAATTCCCATTGAGCGAGCACTTCCTTCGATGATTTTCATTGCCGCTTCGATGTCGTGCGCGTTGAGGTCTGCCATCTTGCGCTCCGCAATCTCGCGAACCTGCGCTTTGGTCACCTTGCCGACTGGTTTGAGCGGGTTGCCCGAACCTTTCGGAACACCTGCCGCTTTTGCGAGCAGTGAGGATGCTGGCGGGCTCTTGAGTACGAAGTCGTAGCTGCGGTCTTCAAAAACCGTGAGCAGCACCGAAACCGTTTCGCCGCGCGAATCCGCAGTTGCCGTGTTGAATTTGTTCACGAAGTCACCGATGTTCACACCGGCTTGACCGAGTGTTGCACCCAATGGCGGTGCGGGCGTTGCCGCGCCTCCGGGAATCTGCAATTTCAATGTTTTAAGTACTTTTTTGGCCATGATTGTGTGGTCGTCGGTTCGAGAAGCGCGAACCTCAGATAAAAGCGTAACGGGAGAATACTACCCCTTTTTCGGCATTTTTTCAATACCGCTACATTTTCCTTACCTGCAGGAAGTCCAGCTCCACAGGGGTTTCGCGTCCGAACATGGACACCAAGATTTTCACCTTGCCCCGCTGGCGGTCAACCTCAGACACGCGTCCTTCAAATTCCTTAAACGGTCCGTCAACGATGGTCACGCGGTCTTCAAGTTCAAAATCAATTGCGTGCATCGGAATATCCGATTGCATGCGGCCGAACAGCTCGTCAATTTCATCCTGGCGCAGCGGCACCGGCTGAATACCTGAACCGACGAAACCGGTCACGCGCGGGGTGTTGCGCACGACGTACCATGAGTCGTCGGTCACAATCATGTCCACGAGCACGTACCCCGGATAGATCTTCTCTTCTTCCTCGACGCGTTTGCCGCGCTTCACTTTGATTTTTTTCTCAGTCGGAATAAGCACGTTGAAAATCTTGTCCTCCATGCCCAAGGACTCCACGCGTTGTTTGAGGTTGCGCACGACCGCGTCTTCGTAGCCGGCGTAAGTGTGAATGGCGTACCAGTGCCGACCCTGATCCTGTTGTTTTTGTACTGACATAGATTGAACGATTAGAGAACGAAGCTCTCAACGACCCATGTGAACGCCCAGTCCAAGGCACCGAGGTATGCGGCGGTTGCAATGGAGATAACAACGACGATAACGGTGAAAATCGCTGCCTGACGGCGCGTCGGCCACGATACGTGCTTAAGCTCCGTCTGCGTGTCTTTGAGGTATTGGATGAAGCGGCTCATATTTTTTGGTACTTAAAAACCCCTTCCGGGGGCTGTTGTTACGGTCTCTATATTACCCTCGGCGCGCCGATGTGTCAATCAGCGCCCGGGCTTATTTTGCAGGTACTTTATTAAGCTTTCGCTCTCCTATCACCACCAAAAGTGGGCTTGCCAGGAAGATGGATGAGTACGTTCCGGCGATTTGTCCCACGAGGAGTGTGAGAATAAAACTGTGAATGGTCGGACCGCCGAGGAAGAACAACACGAGGAGTACGAGTACGATGGTAAACGACGTGTTAAACGAGCGAACATAGGTCTGCTGTAAGCTCTCGCCGACGGTTTGTGCAAACGTCTCTTTCGTGTGGCGCTCTTCTTTGAGGTGCAAGTTTTCGCGAATGCGGTCAAACACAACAATCGTGTCGTTGACCGATACACCAAGAATGGTGAGCAGCGCGACGACGAAGAGTGTGTCCGCTTCAAGTCCGGCAAACCGGCCCAGAACCGCAACAACACCCGCGGGAATGATGACGTCGTGCGCCAAGGTGGCGATTGCGACAAGTCCGTATATCCACGACGACACCGGCTCCGATACTTTTCGGAATGTAAACGCGAGATACATGATAATCATGAGAAGCACGAGGATGATTGCCCACACGGTCTTGCGGCGCAGCTCCTGCCCCACCGACGGACCAACTGACGAGAGGCGCTCAATCGCAGGTGTCCCCGAACCTTCAGTGGCAAGCGCTTCAAGCAATTTCGTGCGGTCACCTTCTGAGAGTGTCTTCGTGCGGATGTTGATACCCTGCTCACCTGACTCACGCACAACTGATCCTTCAAATCCTGCCTTCTCAAGCGACGCGGCAACAACGGCTGTTTCTGGTGTTACGCCGTCGTACGAAACGGTAACCGAAGAACCACCCGAGAAATCAACGCCGAAGCGCAGTCCCCACACGGCAATCGCGGCAATCGAAAGCATGACAAGCGCGGCTGAAATGGCGAAGAATATTTTTTTATGCGTAATGACAAACATGTGCGTTTAGTTTCTTGAGAACCCTGAGCCGAATAAGAATCGAGACACCGGCGTCATAACCTTGGGAGCAATCGCGTACATGAACACTTTCGTGACAATAATTGCCGAGAACATTGAAACAACAACACCTAAAATAAGCGTGAGCGCAAATCCGCGAACCAAACTACTCGTCATGTAGAAAAGAATGAGCGCGGCAAGAATAGAGGTCAGGTTGCCGTCGCGAATGGAGAGCCATGCACGGGAGAATCCTTCTTTAATCGCGTCGTTTACCCCCTTCCCTGAACGCAGTTCCTCTTTCATACGCTCAAACACCAAAATGTTCGCATCCACTGCCATACCGACTGACAAAATGAAACCGGCGATACCTGCAGCGGTCAGTGTCACGGGAATAAGTTTAAAGAGTGCGAGTACCAACACCGCGTAGACCATAAGCGAGAGTGTTGCGATAACTCCCGGTAGACGGTACCAGAGAATCATAAACACCGCGATGATGACGAGACCGCCGAGTCCCGCTTTCACGCCGGAGGCGACAATGTCAGAACCCAAAGAGGCACCGATGGTTTCTGCACCAATAAGCTCAATAGGAACCGGAAGCGCACCGAACTTGAGATTATTCGCCAACTCGCGTCCTTCTTCCGCACTGCCGATGCCGGTGATGATTGCTTGGCCGCCTGTAATTTCGGTTTGGATGACCGGTGCTGAAATCACCTGCCCGTCCAAGAAAATCGCCAGAATTTCGCCGGTGTGTTCGCGTGTGATTTGCGCGAAGAGGTTAGCTCCTTCGTCATTGAAGGTGAGTGCGACAATCGGTTTCTGTACGAGTCCGGCGCCATTGCCGCCGCTCCACTGCAACTGTGCCTTCACCAAGTAGCGACCAGTAAGTCCGGTGTCAGTGTACGCGGGTGTACCCGTGCCGGTAGCGATGAGTTCATCGCCGTTTGCCAGCAATTTGAATTCAAGCACCGGAGTTTTCTGGAGGTATGCGGTTGCTTCGTCCAAGTCGGTAACACCGGGAAGCTCGACGGTAACGCGTCGCTCTTTTGTTTCACCGAGGTCAACCGTTTCTTCCTGAATGACGGGTTCCAAAACGCCGAGTGCACCTGAAACGTCACCCGCGTTAACGCGGCGTTCAATCACATCGCGAAGCGTGCGCATGGAATCATCCACTTCCTCCGACGGGATGTCGGTAATGTCGGCTCGATACGTCAGAAGCGTTCCACCGGCAAGGTCGAGGCCCTTTTTGAATTTGTACTGCGACGCAGGATTCTGCTCGCTTCCATAGATGAAAAAACCGATGCCGACGGCGGAAAGTAAAATAAGTACTGCGAGAATTCGATGCTGCATAAACACGGGCGAGTATACACCTTTTTCATGAAAAAGAAAAAGGACCTACCCGTGTTGCTTGGGTAGGTCCTCGGCCGGAACGAATTCCGGTCAGCATCCGGAGTGAGCGAGTGCGATCTTCCGGGCGCGCTCGCGGTGCTCCTCATCCTCGAGATCTCGAAGGTGCTTGTTGGCTTCCCCTTCCGTGAGGCTGACCCCGATGCTTCGGAGTTCCAGAATCATCTCCGGCATGTACATTCGCCGACAGGTTCTGGCGGACACGCCCTTCCTCTGGAGCCACTGCTTGACACTCCCGTGTGACCTTCCGAGGTCCGGCGGAGTGGACGGAAAGACACGGAAGACGTTTGAGCGCTTCTGTTCTTCTCGCCACTCGTGCTCTTCGAACTCACGTCGCATGTCCTCGTCCGTCTTCTCGTGCACCTCCACGGTTGCGAGTTTGATGTCCCTCGCTCCCGGAGGAGTGGAGATGGTGAGACCGCCGACGAAGTACGGATGAAGTCTCACCTCCGTCTGCTCTTCCGCAGGTTCCTCCTGCGTCTCCTCGACCACGACCGTCGCCGGTGGGGGTGTCTTCTCCCTCGTGGGGCCGAGGACGAAGTCGAGCACCGCCATGCGGTTGATGATGACCGTCTCTTCCGGCATCGAATCCTCCTGTCTCGTGTAGGTTATCCTGATGCTACATCTGACCAGTATTATAACACTGTAAACAAAAAAATCAAGTATTTTGATGGAAAACAAAAGGCGCCGCGAACCAAGCCGCGGCGCCATCTCATTCGAAGGCAGCCTTACTTCACCTTCACCCGGTAACACCTCACCGGGCCACTGAAGGCTGAGATGAGCTCCTTCACGTCCCCCGGAAGCCTGGCCACCTCTTCTTCGGTCAGCTCAGGACCGAGACGAAGTCCGGAGAAGGATTTCGTCCTCCCGGACAACCCCTGCGTGTCCTTGGTGTCCTCAGGCCGCGCTTCTTCCACAGCCATCTTCGTGAGAAAACAGAGGGCTATGGCGTGTATCTTCTCGCGGTCCTCCCTCTCCCTATCCTCGTGGTATTTACCCACGTTTCCCTCCTTGGTGAGTTGTGGGGTTACCTTCAGTTTACCTACTTCTATTATACAATAGAAACAGACTTTTGCAAGTAAGAGGTCCGGGCTTCTACCGCACGTATGCCATGTACTCCCCTTCACGTTTCACAAACGCGTCCTTTGAGGACATGGAGTACTGAAAACCGCACAGACGCGTAATTTTTGAACCATCCACCGCAATTGGGTACGAGTATGATTTCCAGCCGCCGCGCGACGTCGGAACCCGCCCGCGCGAGAGGTGCCACATGATGAAAAACACAACACGTATCAAAAGCGGGTGTATCGGAAGCGCGCGCTTCCCGACCGCCTTTGCCATATCCTTGCCTGTGACGACATCGCCTGGCGGGCAAATATTGAATATCTCGTATTCGTTTTGCAGACTACCGAACGAGAGTTCCTCAACGATAGCAACGACATCGTCTTCGTGTATGAACTGCCTGCACCATTTTTTCGTCACCGGAACAAATGAAACCATCGCGCTGATGAGCCGGTGAATAAAATTCTCTTTGAGTTGTCCTGAAAGTGCTGCCTGTAGTCCGAAACGCACGCGCATGTATCGACCGCGCGGACCGGTGATGGCTGCGGGACGAACGACGCGGACAAGCGGCACTGTCCCTTTTTTCTTCGCCTGCTCATACCGCTCGCGCAGTCGCTCTTCAACGATGCGTTTTTCTTCCGCGTAAAGATAATCGGTTTTGCGAAACGGTTCGTCTTCGGTAAACCGATGCTCAATAGTGTTGTCCGGATACGCCGCGTACGACGCGACTGTAGAGAAATGTACCAATCTCTTGACGCTCGGTGTTGTGAAAGCAAAATCAAACACTTTTTCCGAACCGGTAACGTTCCATTTCCACTGCAATTCTTTTTGCCCATACATCTCGCGAATCTGCCACGCCGCATGGATGACAATATCCGGATTGTACGCCGCAACCTCCCCTTCCCAGTCGTCGGATGTGTTCTTCTCTATCCACACCAATTTGTCGATGTTGCTGAGGAGCTCCGGACGTTTTTCTTTATCCAGACCGATGATGCGCACGACTTCCTGTCGCGCGGCAAATTTCCGCACAAGCATCGCGCCGACGTATCCTGCCGCTCCGGTAATAAAAATAGTGTGTTGCATAACGTTATCGCCCGGCCCGTGACAGCAGTGTTGCCACCGTCTTAAGCGCGATCTTCAAATCAAGGAAGAACGAGCGGTTCTTAATGTAGTAAAAATCGTACGCAAGCCGTATCTTCGTTTCCTCCAAAGACTGCGGCGGCAATTTTTGCTTTATCTGCGCCCAACCCGAAAGACCCGGCTTGATGATGTTGCGCACCGTGTAGTACGGAATTTCTTTGGACAATTTCATGCCGAGATCGTAAATGTCCGGACGCGGCCCCACAAGCGACAAATCGCCTTTGATAACCGAGAGCAGTTGCGGCAGCTCGTCGATACGCGTCTTGCGGAGCACCTTGCCGACGCGCGTGATGCGGTCGTCATTCTCTTTCACCCACACACCGCGATCGCTCGTATGCATCGTGCGGAATTTCGGAATCTTAATGAGCTTATTGTCCTTGCCGACGCGCTCCTGGATGATGAACGTCGGTCCGCCGTCATCAAACCGTATTGCAAGATACACGAACGGAAAGAGTACAGCTGACACGAGTGAAAGCGGGATGGAGATACAAATATCCATGAGACGCTTGAACATGCTGTACACGTATTTCGGGTACGTCGAAATATTCTCCAAAAACCAGCTGTACTGCACCAGGGACAGCGGAACCCGGTCGAAAATGTCTTCGTACACCCGGTGCATATCAACAAATCGTACATCAGAGAAGATGAGGTTGTAGAGCTTCGGAAGAATCTGCTCAACATTGTCGTGCTTCGTATCCACAACAATAGTCGTTATCCGGTCCGCGTATACGCGCTCGACAATCTCTTTTTGAAAATCAGTATTAGAAACGTCCGAGAGATCAAGCGACGATACGAAGTAAATGCCGTAACGCGAATTGGCGTTCACTTCGCGCTTGAGTTGATCCATCTCCGGCCCGGAGCCGATAAGCAGTGCCGACTGCCGATCGGGTGCATCAAAGAGCATGAGACTGTACCGCCGCCACAACACGATGCAGACGAATGACACGACAAGGAAAATAAACAGTGTCGTTTTCGGTGTGATGCCGAAGTACGGAATGAGGTAGAAGAAGAGGATGGCGAGCCCTGAGTTGATGAGCTGGGCGTTGAAGATAATCGTCGGTATCTGCTTTTTCAGGAATGTCGTGTGCTTGTCATAGAGTCCCGCGATAAAAAAAGCGATGATCCAAAGTGCAAAAATAATGGTAAACGGCTGAATGTGGTTCTCAAACAAATTACCCGTCGGAAACTCAAACCAGCGCAGTGCGAGCGTCAGCCATAGCGAAAAATAGAGAAAAAGGACGTCCCCGAGGAATAGCACCAGGGGTTCCCACCTGTTGACGATCTTGCCCATATGCATATGCACCACGTAGCGTACCTCAGCGACATCGGCTTGTGAAGCAGTGGAAAAAGCGTCATAGTAACCGCGATGAACACACGTAAAAAAATCCTCTACGTCATCACGAAATCAAACTGGGGCGGTGCGCAACGGTATGTGCATGATCTTGCAGTACATTTCGCACAAAAACACGATGTGGCAGTCGCATGCGGCGGAGAAGGAACACTCCGGGAGCGTCTCTCGTCGGCATCAATCCGTGTTATTCCCCTCCCCGAATTGGAACGTGACGTGCACATACTCAAAGATATCCGCACCTTCTTCGATTTGTTGGACATCATCAGACGAGAGCATCCCGACGTACTGCATCTCAACAGCTCGAAAATCGGCGCACTCGGCGCACTCGCCGGAAGACTGTTGCGCGTACCGCGCGTACTCTTCACCGCGCACGGATGGGCATGGAACGAAGACCGCAGCACTTTCAGCAAACTGCTCGTCAGCGTGGTGTATTTCATAACACTGGTGCTGTGTCACGAGACAATCGCCGTTTCTGAATCCGTGCGGAAACAAGCAACGCGACTTCCTTTTGTCGGAAGCAACCTGCGCCTCATCAGACTCGGCATTGGAGAGAAGGAGCTTTCGTCACGAGAAGAGGCGCGCACCAAACTTCCGGAGAAAGCGCGCGCACCGTTTGTCATCGGCACCATAGCCGAACTCCACCCGATTAAAGGTATTTCGTATGCCATCGAAGCAATAAAAGAGTTGAATCGTGCGGATATCTCGTACGTGGTTTGGGGTGAGGGCGAAATGCGGCAATCGCTTGAAGAAAGCATCCGCCGTTTAGGGCTTCAAAACCATGTATTTCTCCAAGGGCACATGCATGATGCCGAAACGCACATACGAGCTTTTGACTGTTTCGTGCTTCCTTCGCTTTCCGAGGCCCTTGGGTACGTCATCTTAGAAGCTGGTCGTGCGGGACTTCCCGTTGTAGCATCTGCCGTCGGCGGCGTTCCTGAAATTATCGAAAGTATGCACTCCGGTATTCTTGTACAGCCGGAAAAACCTTCTGAAATAGCTGGCGCCCTCTCACTTTTGTTAGATGACGAAAATCGACGCCGGACATTCGGGGCGGCACTCCAAAAAACCGTCCATGAGCGGTTCTCGCAAGAAAAAATGTTTACCGAGACACAGCATGTGTACGAAAAAACCGATTAGAACGGAATACTATTGCAGATAAGCAGGTTCTCAAATATTTTTGCGACCGCCACAGGGCCCACACCACCCGGAACAGGTGTCAGCAGCAATGCTTTCTCAGCACATGCAGGGTCGGCATCGCCAATAACCCTCCCACCACTCTCGGATGTTCCCGCATCAAGCACCACGACTCCTTTTTGTATCATGTCCGGTTTCAAGAGCCCGGGATGTCCCGCACCGAGCACAATGATATCCGCACTTTGCGTGTACACAGCGATACTGTCATTTTCATCAAGCACGTTCACCGCGGCACCTTGCCGTGAAAACCATTTCGCCGCAGGCGCACCAACAAGCACTCCGCGGCCCACAACAACGACGCTTTTTCCTGCAACCGCAACGCTGTAGCGCTCAAGAATCTCTTTACATGCGGCCACCACCGGAGGCAGCAGCGGCCCGCCGTTTTCAAATGACGCACGCGCCTCATCCCCCAGACAATCAACATCATGCGATGCAGGGAGTGCAGAAAATATCCGTGCACGGTCGACGTGCGCCGGCAGTGGAAGCTGTACGACGACGGCGTTTGTCCGCGCGATGAGATCCGTGAGAGCGCGGAGAACATCATCCGTACTCACTTCTTCAGGAAGTGCGACGTCAATGACCGGAATACCAATGGCATCAGCCGCTTTTTTCTTGATACGTATAAACTGCTCCGTCACCGCGTCCCCGCCGATTGAGAGGACACCGAGCGTCAAATTCTTCTTTGAATGCGCAAACGCCGTTGCAACTTTGTTCCGTACGTCCGCTCCTATGTGTCTGCCGTCGATAAGCATGTGTGTATAGTACGGCAATCGGTGAAAAGCACGAACACACAACTTCAATCAAACGGGCCTGATATCCAAAAAACAGCCCTGTTAAGCCGATATGCGGCTCCGGATATTTAAAACACTTCCGCACTCGACAAAAATGGTTTGCGAAAACCGGAGGTGAGATTGCCCGTTAGTCGACCAAAAAACAGACCTGTGCGGATTCCTAGTCCACAAAACACCGTCGACAAGAGTCTTGTTACCCTATACCATTATCCACATGGTTGACGTCGTATTCGATGAGCCGCAACTAAGCCCTATTTCTGCGAGAAAGTCCGACGGATTCCTCGTTATGCTTTTGGTACGCAGCGGCATTGCGAAGTCAGTGGCAAGTGCGCGCGTCATACTCTTGGCGACAGGGCTCATCTGTTTCTCAGCCGCACTGTTTTTGTTTCTCAGGACGGTGAACGAACCGCCACTTAACACGCAACGGGTCATTCCTCCCGGATTTGAAAATCAACAATCATAAACCTATGCGCCTCACACGACACAGCCGCGGTTTCACGCTCATCGAGATTCTTGTGTCGGTTTCCATTATCTCGTTGCTCGCAAGCGTCATCCTCTCAGCTACCAACAGCGCGCGCAAAAACGCGCGCGACAGCAAGCGCATCGCATCCATCCGTGAATTGCAGACGGGGCTGGAACTCTACTTCACGACAAATTCTTCATATCCTGACAGCGACAATCAGAGTCTCTACCAAGCGCACGATGCTCCCGTGGGCAATTGGGATACCCCAGAAGACGGTGATTTCCTTACCGAACTCGTTGCAAGCAAAAACATGCAGGGCCACGTCTTTGACCCGCTCGCTGATCAAGCAAACCTTCGGTACTACAAATTCCCAGCAGGAGCATTCGGATGCCCCGCAAACCGCGGCGGATACTATGTGCTCGGCGTCGTAGACATGGAAGTGAGCAACGGTCGGCACCAGCTCTCCCCCGGTTGGTCATGCTCCGGTTTTGATTTTGGTGATCCGAATGTTGGCGGATTTGAGTTTGTGGTTGGGAAGTACGAACAGTGAGTCAAGGGAATCGGGAACAGTTACTAGGGAACGGGACAACGCGCCACACGGCGCGTTGTTTTAATTTTTTCTGTTCCCCGTCGTCCGTTCCCTGTTCCCTAACTAACAAGTTCGCGGTGGACGTCGCGGCGATAGCGGCGCATACCGGCAAGCATGCCCAGAGAAAGAAACTCAACGACTAGGTGACTACCGCCGTATGAAACAAACGGGAGCACCGTTCCGGTTACGGGAAGCAGACCTATGTTCATACCGATGTGGATTGCCGCAGGTGCCACAATTGAAAGCGCGACGCCAACCGCAAACAGTGTTTCAAAATTCGTCGCGCCCAAAAAAGCGCCGTGCATAATACGTCCTACGACGACGGCAAAACACAGAAGTAAGAAGAGGACCCCGATGAACCCCCATTCCTCCGCAAATGCACCGAAAATAAAGTCTGTTTCATATTCCGGCAAAAACTGAAGGCGTGATTGCGTGCCGAAACCTATTCCCTTACCCAACAGCTGCCCCGAGCCGACGGTGATGGTGGATTGGTACGCGTTGTAGCCAGCCCCCTGAATGTCGGTAAGCGGGTTGAGGAAGGTGCGAATGCGGTCTTTTTGGTAATCCTGGAACACGAAACCCCACAGTGTCCCGAACGCGAGTGCACCCACAACAAACACGAGTGCGAGGTGCTTTTTTGAGATGCCCGAGACGAGCACCATGCCAAGCCACAAAAAGAACACCACGATGGCGCCACCGAAGTCCGGCTGAACGAACAACAGCACAAAAAACAAAAACGCGTACAATCCGGAGACGAGAATGTGGCGCACGTGCGCAATTTCAACGTGCCGACGCGAGAAATATTTTGCGAGAATAATAATGAGTACGAGTTTTGCCGGGTCAGACGGTTGAATGAAGAACAGTCCCAGGTCAAAGCGCGAAACAGCACCAAGCGTCACGGTTCCGAACAGAAAGAGGAGCACGAGCGAGAGAACGGAGATAAGAAGCAATGACACGACGACCCATGTATTGCGCAAAAACCGCCAGTCAACAAGCGACGCGGCGAAGAAAACAGCGAGCGACAGGAGCAGCCAGACGATTTGCTGTTCAAAAAAGATATTTGGTTCAATGAACGAGTTCATCGTCACCAACCCGGCACCCGAGAGTGCGAGTGCGCTGATGAGCAACACCCAGTCAATGGAGCGCAGCGCGAGAAAAGGCATAGAGCGTTATTGGGAAAACGGATACAACTGCACCACGTCAACACGTGCCACCGGTGCCCCAAATGGCTGCGGCCACGTAAACACAATTTCTTTATCCGAGGTTGCGGGCAAACTGGGGATGACAGTGCGTGAGGCGTGCAATGCGTTGTCGGAAGCATCGTACAGCACAACAACAACGGGAATGCGCGAAAATGTGTAGAGCGTGTTGTTTCGCAGCGTCACAAGTAATCGCGGTGCCGCATCCTCGTTTTCAAACCTCCGGGAAATGACATCGACATCCGGTAGAGAAAACGCCGAGTTCGTCCAGACAATTTCTTTCTCAAACAAAAATTCCACGCGAGTCGGCACGCGCTCTCCCGTGTGAATACCGGTCTCAAATACCGGAATCACCATGTGCGGCGAAAGATACACCTGCCCTTTCCGCTCCGCGATGAAAACGTTTTTAGAGTCATAGAGACGGAACACGTACGGAACCGCAACGGATTCATAGGAATCGTTTGCGTTTTCAACAAGCGCAACAACGGTGTACACACCGGGAGCGACTTCAAATTCTTGCTTCCAGTGCACGATAGGCTCAATGGCCTGGAACGCACATACTTTTTCACACCCGCCGCCGCAGTCCACACCTTCTTCCAAACCGTTTTGTATGCCGTCTCGACACGTTGGCTCGTCGTAGAGATAAAAATACAGCGGCACCCCAAACAGAAGGCCGAGGACGACAATCGTCCCAAGGAGATACAAGCCCTGTCTGCGTGATGCCCATGTCATATATGCAAAGGATACCAAGGTTTCGTGAATTAAAAAACAGCCCATCGGGCTGTTTTTTATGTTCGAATGCTTTGTTCTGGCGGTTTATCCAGCACTTAATCTAAGTGCTGGACGTGCCCTACTCTCGCTCGGGCAGAACTACCTAGGCTACTCGCGGTCTTAATCCCGCGGTGGAAATTTGATATGGATGAGTACTTTGTTCTGGCGGCTACCTACTCTCGCCCTTTCGGACTACCATCGGCACTAATGGTCTTAACTTCCGTGTTCGGAATGAGAACGGGTGTAACCCCATCGTTAAGCCACCAGAACAAAATGCTCATCTCTTCTATTTAGTTTTCAAATTTCACTGCGGGACAGGCTTCCTGTCTCGGAATGGAACGGGTGAGAAGCAAAGCTTCGTAAGGCCGCAGGCCGACGGGCCGAGGCGGGTTCGCGAAATTTTTCAGCAGAAAAATATTCGTGAATACCCCTTCGACCAACCAGAACACAGCATTCGACGTTCAACTGCATACATAAATACTAAAGAGTGGTGCGGATGCCTTTCGTCATCCGCAGGAAAGAACTGTTGTGAAATCGTTTGGTTTGGTGGGCCTGGTGGGCTTTAACCACGACCTCCCGGTTGTAACCCGGGCGCTCTTTACTCGATCGTCCGAAGGGGCGTCGAACCCCTGGCCTCACTTTAAGGCCACGGTACCAACCGAATTAGGACAATCTTCTCTGAGCTACAGGCCCGTGAATTACATGGTGGGACCGGGAGGGTTTGGAACCCTTGACCCGTCCTAGAGGCGCGGCTTGCCGCACACGCATCATCGTGCCCCTCTCCTTTCGGGGAGAGACCCGGCCCCGTGAAATTTTTCACTCTTTAGTATTCATGCGTCCCATTAGAGAGGTGCGGACGCACGCGTCCTACTTCTAACGGGACAGGCAATAAAGAAATCAGGTGTGTGACGATTTTCAGATTCCCTAACAGGAGATGTCGACGAATTAGTATGTCTCGGCTCAACACATTACTGTGCGTACACCTAACACCTATCAACGTGATCATCTCTCACGGGTCTATGATTCCTAATCTTGAAGTTAGCTTCCCTCTTAGATGCTTTCAGAGGTTATCTATTCCCGACATAGCTACGCAGCGATGCACCAAGGCGGTACAACTGCCACACCAGAGGTCAGTTCGTTTCGGTCCTCTCGTACTAGAAACGAGTCTTCTCAAGAATCGACGCCTGCAGCAGATAGGAGACCAACCTGTCTCACGCATGATTCCAACGATTGCTCGTTGCATTGGACTGTACGATCGTCCCTTGCGGGACGGCTGAATGCAGTCTCTACACTACGTACCTTCTCGGTACGCAGCTCGGTGTTGTCCCGGTTGACGGGATTTCACCGAATTTTTCCAGCTTGATGCACACGCATTGCTACGTGTGACCGCCGTGATGCGATTGGTTCCTTTTGAATATCTGTTAAAGACGAAAAGATTTATTGGGATATATACACTTCATCGATGGGATTCAGACGGTGCAGGATCCGAAAGACAAGTCTTTCAGAAACCTGCACGGTCTGAACCCAGCTCGCGTACCTTTTTAAATGGCGAACAGCCATACCCTTGGGACCTTCTCCAGCCCCGGGATAAGGTGAGCCGACATCGAGGTGCCGAACACCGCCGTCGCTGTGGACGCTCGGGCGGTACCAGCCTGTTATCCCCAGAGTAGCTTTTATCCGTTGAGCTCCCCCCGCATCTAATGCGAAAGGTCGGATCACTATGCTCTACTTTCGTATCTGCTCGACATGTCCGTCTTGCAGTTAAGCCAGCTTGTGCCATTACACTATCGACACGGTTTCCATTCGCGTCTAGCTGACCTTTATAGGCCCCTCCGTTACGTTTTAGGAGGGATTCGCCCCAAACAAACTACCTGCCAGATACTGTTCCCCGCGGTTTTTGCCCTCGGGGTTAGAACATACAAATAAAACAGAGTGGTATTTCACTGACGGATCCATTCCAACCGAAATCAGAACTTCAAATCCTCCCACCTATGCTACGCAGTCAATTCGTATGCTCAATATCAAGCTGTAGTAAAGCTTCTGGGGTCTTTTCGTCTAGCTGCAGGTAGAGGGCATCTTCACCCCCATTGTATTTTCACCGAGCGAGTCCTCGAGACAGTTTCCCAGTCGTTACACCATTCGTGCGCGTCAGAACTTACCTGACAAGGAATTTCGCTACCTTAGGACCGTTATAGTTACGGC
>BTUR01000004.1:0-67919 GCA_045863475.1 Candidatus Campbelliibacteriota bacterium | reverse complement strand
GCGATTAGTCCTTTCGTTCAAAATGAGTTCGCGCAAAAGCTAATACATCACCGCATGAAAATCCTCGCGATTGAAACCTCGTGTGACGAGACCGCGGTCAGTATTTTGGAATGCAGCGGTGATGCAACCACACCGCGTTTTTCAGTTCTCGGCACCGGGCTATACTCGCAGGCAAGCAAACACGCCGAATATGGCGGTGTGTACCCCAACCTTGCAAAGCGCGAGCACCAGCAGAATCTCGTACCGATGCTCACCCTTTCGCTCAAAGAGCTGAATGCAGACATACGGAACCCTGAAAAGGCAGGTGATCCGGAGGCCCTCAAAAAAATACTCGCGCGCGAAGATGCCCTTTTAGAACAGCTTGAAACCTATCTCAAGGAACACCCCGGGAACCCGGGAATTGATGCTGTTGCGGTGACCCAGGGACCGGGACTTGAGCCAGCGCTGTGGGTCGGGCTTAACTTCGGCAAAGCGCTCTCGGCGGCCTGGGGCGTGCCGCTTATTCCCGTCAACCACATGGAGGGACACGTCGTCTCGGTACTCACCGAACACCCTGATGTGTCGTTCCCCGCTGTGGCCCTTCTAGTCTCCGGTGGACACACTGAACTCCAAGTCGTTCGCACCTGGGGCTCCTATGAACTTCTCGGGGAAACGCGCGATGATGCCGTCGGCGAAGCGTTTGATAAAGTTGCACGACTCCTCGGTCTCCCGTATCCGGGAGGACCTGAAATCTCCCGTCTTGCCGCAGACGCACGTGCGGGTAATGTAAAAGCACCATTTTCCTTGCCGCGTCCGATGCTCCTTTCGGATGATTACGATTTTTCATACGCGGGACTCAAAACCGCTGTTTTGTACAAGGTAAAAGAGCTCGGAACGCTTACAGACGAGCAGAAAAAAGAAATCGCGCGTGAATTTGAAGACGCCGCCGTTGAAGTGCTCGTCAAGAAGACGGAGAAGGCACTGCAAGAGACCGGTGCACACACACTTATCGTCGGTGGTGGCGTCATCGCCAATACGTATCTGCGCGAAGAGCTCTCCGCAATGCTGTCGCGTTACTCCGGGACGCGGTTACTGCTTCCCACGCGCGAACTTGCAACCGACAATGCCGTGATGATTGGCGTTGCCGGGTATATCGCGTATGTAAAAAAACCCGATGCATTCGGAGTTTTCTCACCCGAGCAGACGCTCCCCGCGCTCGGTACGATGCGCCTCTAGAGTTAGACGACGAGGTGCCCCGCCGACAGTAACAGGAAGTTTAAGTACAAAAGCAGGGTGATGAGAAGCAAAAGTGCAACCGCATGTAAGAATTCACGCGCGTGGCGGTAGTGCACCTGATACCACACCATGAGCACAATAACGAGCAGTAAAAGTGCGCCGATAAAGAAGTAGACACCTTTGACGAGAGAGCGCGGCTGGGTGAGGAATTTCTGCCACACAGACGCCTGCGAGACTTTCTCCACAGGAGCCGTCGCCGGCTCGTTTTCGACGTTCTGGGGGGCATCTGAGAGCGCTACCTGCGTTTCCTGGGCCGCGGCTCCGACGACGTCTTGGGCTGGTCCACTCGGAACAAACTCTTGTGTCAGCGTCACCTCGCGGTACATATCAGGTGCGGGAACATTTTCAACCTGCTCGCCCGCAACCTGTGGATTCTCCGTTGCTTGAACAACCGGTGTTCGTTCAACGGTACCTGTGATGCTTGCCGCGGCAGGCGTACCGAACAACTGCACGACGAAAATCGTCTTCTTTCCTTTGTAGGTTCCCGGAATTGCTGCAATGCCGATTTCAGTGAAATCTCCGTTGAGAATGTTTGCACGGTGTCCGGGAGAATCCATCCACGCCTGCTCAACATCTTCTGAATCCACAAAGTTCACCGCCAAGTTCTCACCGGCGTGCACAAATTCGTAGCCTGCACGGTAAAACCAGTACCACGGGTTGATGCCCGCAGGTGACGTGTGTGCAAAGTATTCGTATTCGGCCATATCCTCCGCCTTCATGCGCGCAGCCTCTGCCAAAACAGGATTGACGGTAAGCTGTGACAGCCCCTCATCCTCCCGGTCTTCGTTGGCCAGATCCACGAGAACTGATGGCAGCACGGCCGCGGTAAACTCCGTTGATGTGCGGATAAGGAGCGACTGGAACACGGAGAAACCGAAGGTCAGCACAACCACGAGCAACAGCACGACAATGGACGCATCGCGAACCATGTGCGGCTTGTGGTCGTTGCCACCGTGCGGTATGAAGTAGTCAGTGAGGTGTCGTCTCATGGCTTCAAACATCAATGTTTATTGTAACAAACCTGATTTTTCGTATGTTCATAATAACACGTTTTATAAAAAAGGCAATATCTCCACAATACTCCAAAAAACAAAAACCGTTCCGGTTCTCCGGAACGGTTTTTGTATATCCTCTGCCCCACTGTTATGCACGAGGATCGATGATAAGCGTGTCAGGAAACGCTTCATACCCAGGACACAAAATGCTATTTATTTTCCATTTTGTGGTCTGATAAATATATCCTGTCGGGTTTTCATCCAAGAAGCTGTAGTGCTGAACCCACGAATCAAGAACGTCCGGTTTGAACATGCTCTGGAATTCGACAACGGCATCAAACATTGCCTGGTCGAACACTCCGTCGAGCACAAGGTTCTTGTTGAGGTACGCGTTGAAGAAAATCTTCACCTTGTTGACCTCAGTCGGATCATTCTGGAAGCTGATGTGGAGATAGTCGCTAAGGAAAGGACAGAGGGAGCCTGTTGATGCACCCAAAACCGATCCCCTGCTGCGGCTAAATCCTTGTCGTCTACTCTGGCTCTTTGGGCTGTTGTCTCCGCCATTGGTAGTCACTGTGGTCTGGTTGGTCTCATCATCATCCTCAAGAGAACCACAGCCGGGGTCCGCGGGATAATCCGTCAATCCATCCTGGTCGTTATCCACATCATCACTACATGCGAATGTTGGTGTACCCTGTTCCGGTTCGAAGTCGTAAATGGTTCTCATGCCACCGGTCTTGATGACAAAGTCATCAACCGAGCCGGTGAACCCTGGTGCCCAGCCACTTCCTGCCTTGAAGAGCACCGCACCGAGTGTTGGGTGGATACCCGCGTCTGGATATGCGGTCAATATTTCAGAGAGCGTACAAGGATCTGCCTGAGGACAAAGCGCGTTCAATGGAGCACCAGTAGCCCACCACTCTCCTCCCAGTGGTGACCACTCCTGCCACACACCCTTCGTGATGGTCTCTCCTGACTGATACGGTTCATAGACAAGTCGGCCCTTCCAGCCATTGTCTAAATCAGTAACGTTATCATCAATGTTGAACTGGAACGCGATGGTCTGGACAGTCCCAGGTGATGCCACGTCGACAAAGGTTTTGTACCCAAGCTCCTGAATGTCCGCGAGGCGAACACCGAGGTACGACGCGAGCGCGAGAACGTATGAATCCGACCCATCATCGAGAACCATCTGGAAGCTACCATCGCCGCGGGGCGCGGTAAGGGGGCCGTCGATGAATGCTCCAGCGGCATCATCACCGCCTTCGGGTCCATGAACCCATCCTTGTAGATTGCTTTGTTTGACAACGATAATCTGCTCTTCGTCACCGTTTCCCCCGCCATCCGGCTCTTTGCAGAGCCCATTGGTAGCATCAATTGCGTCAATGTCGTAGCCGTCGGCATCGTCTGTGTGCGGTCCATAGTTCGTTGAGTCAGTAACGCGGACGAACTTAATCCATGACCACCCTGTTGAATCGAAGTCGAGATAATCAACGGCAACCAAACTCGACACTTCTCCGATTTCTTCCCAATCATCTCCATCTTGGCTCACCTCGACGACAGCGTTTTCTTCGGGGTACGTCGAGCGCCCATTCGTGATTTCGTGGAATGAGAGGTCGTCACCTTGAACGTTCTCAACAAAGTGATCGAACTCAACGGTAATGGTTCCTTCAACACCGAGTGCGAAGAATCCGGTTCCCGGAGCAGTGCCACTTCCATCCGGTGTGCCAAGTACGTTTCCAGGAATGGAACGTGAGGGAGCAATAGGATTACCACCCTTGTTCGTGCCTTGCTCGGAATCAACAACGTACGCGGCCCATGTCGGTCCTTCAACACACTGCCCGCACGACGCGGAGTGTGGCTGAACCGAGACACCTTCATCTGTAAATGCGAAGCGCATAGCCGCCTCACTCGGTGCGCGCTCTGCATAGTAGATATCAATGATGTCGCCCGAAGAGAGTGTGAGTGCGCCACTTATCGCAACCGGTCCGTGAACACCCGTTGGTGCCGGTGCTGGGAAGTTGTGTAAGTTTCCATTGACGTAAATCCAGAGATCATCATCAACCTTGCCGGTAAAGTTATAGCTTGCGCCATCAACCGGAACCGTGACTTCTCCCGACCAGTGGACACCAAAATGATAGTCAACGTCAGGGTAGTACACCACCTCTTCAACGGACGAGCCGTAGAACGGGAAGAACATCTCGCCGAATTCGAGGTCCGCATCAACGCGACTGAAACGGAAGTAATCTTCCGTGTTGTACCACTCGTATGCGTCGTCGCCGAGGAGTACAGGCTCGCCGTGTATCGAGCTACCAAGGCCATCATTACCGGGAACCGGATCGCCGTTGTACACATCGTACATGTCATCGCGGCTCTTCGGATAGTTGTAGTACTGCCCGTACCAACCCGAGAGCTGCGGGAAATCTTCACACATATAATCATCACCACCCTGCGGAAGATATTTGTTCGTTATTGTGCAGGTAACCGTCTCGCCTTCGTCTATCTGTCCACCGACACAGATGTTGTCGCGGAGCATGGAGTAGCCCGGGGTAAGATTCTCCCCAACAATAAATGTCCCCGGATTCACCTCAAACGTCGTTCCTGGTTCGTCTTCGCCGGGGAATGATTCGTTGTCGTTGTCTCCTGTGTACCAGCTCAATCCGAGCGTGAAATCGCCCGACGAAAGGAGCCCCTCACCAAGCACCTTCTTAATGATGGTGAGCAGTGTATCGGGTCCTTGTGGAGGCGGTTGCGGACAAAAGTCCTCTTCCGACTCTTCGTTTACGGTAAGTTTGTAGAGCGCACCTGCAGGGTTTGACTGTGCGGTGCCGCCGCCCTGTGCCCAGTTTCGAACACGCACCTCAATTGAGTTGGGTGCATTTTCATTGAGAAAACCCGTTACCGCTATGTCTACGTTGTTGTCTTGGGTTGTGGAACGGAAGTTGTCTTCATCACCTTGTGTAGGAATGGCTACATTGTTTCCGTTGATGAATACTTCATAGCTATTGTCGGCAGCAATATCAAGCACCGCGGTGTCAACATCCTCAACCAGGAACGTTTTCTTGAAGGTATACGTCTCGTTCGCTGTCGGATTCTCCACAAACGGTGACTTCCAGATCCACGTTGCACCTGGGATGTTTGCCGTCCATGCGGTGTGGTCGTCCCACGTTGCGACAGCATCGTTGCCCGTTTCGACAACCTCGTTTGTTGTGTCACTCACAACTTCAACACGACAGAAGTTTTCAACAGGAAGTGGTTCACAACCATTGTTCCAGATTGCCTGCCCCTCGGTGTCCCAATTTTTTCCAGAGTAGTAGAAGGGAATAATTACAACCTTGTACCAAAATGGAGGAATAATATCTCCACCGTGCGAATGATGTCCGTGGAATCCAAGAATCGAACTTATAGAGACGTTGTTTGACGTGTATCCGTTGCCGTTATTCGCGTGACAGATGTCTACTTTTTTGGGAAATTCGATTTGCGGGACAAAGAACGATCGCATCATTGACTCGTCTTGTTGTGGCCCAACTGCCAAATCTTCACAGACGTCTCCGATGTCGTTTTTGTCTTCATCTTCCTGACCGGGGTTTTGTGTGATAGGACAGTTGTCACTTTCGTTTGAAATGCCGTCCTCGTCCCAGTCTTCCCCACCCGTGTTTTCTTCATCATCTCCAGAAGATCCCTTCCCCGCAGGGACCGCCAGACCTTCTACAACAGGAGCTGAATCGTCTACGTCGTCGCAGAAATCACCTATCCCATCACCATCCGTATCTTCTTGTCCGGCATTTGCCTCGTTGGGACAGTTATCATCTTCATCCACAATACCGTCAGAGTCGCTGTCCAGAGGAACGTGACCGCCGTTTTCCTCTCCTTGTTCGTCAGGATTGGTGTCCGAAGGAGTGTCTCCTCCAGCGTCGACTCCAGAGGGTATATCTTCTCCATTCCCCTCTCCTACTTCAGGACTTGCTGGTTGTGACTCATCTATTGTTTGAGTGTCCGGGTCACCTTCTTGAGCAAAAACATCACCCACAAAAACACCTGCAACGAGAAGTGTACCCAATACCAAAGAAACCGAGAGAGTCACACCGAGGCTTCGGTACAACTTAGACGCAATATACGTAAGAGTATTCATAAGTAATACGTAATGTTATCCGCACTAGGCGAAACTAACTAAATAAGAACGAAACGAGTGTCAAATTTTTGATTTTTAAAGATAGCCAAAACGCCTCGAGCTCTTTGCTACCGCTCGCGGCATTCCCCAAAACACAGTACTACTCTACTCTCGTCAATATCTGTGTCAACTTCATTAAATTTTAATTTTGTGTGTAATGAGGGGATAAAACCAGAAGTCATTTATAGTTTTTGTAAATACCCCACCGGTCCACAACGACTGTCTGATGTTCGATGACGGTTCAGATATCACATGATTACAAAATGAAAGTTATCCACAGGAATATTTTCTTCAATGGGCGGTGGTGCTTCGAAACACCGCTTCTGGGTTTGAAATAAATGTCCTTTATGATGTCCTTTATAAAGGACATCCATGTCTTTTATAGATGTACGCAAGAAAAACAAACGCATATTCGTATTTTCCCCATCTGTTGCTAGAATGGCTTTATGATTCCTGATAAATTCCTGAAACCGTACGATCCGAAAGCAACCGAAACCGCCACCTACAAAAAATGGGAGGAAAGCGGTTTTTTCAGTCCTGACGTGTGTGTAGAAAAAGAAGTGACCTCGCCGGACGCAGAGGCGTTCTGCATTGTGCTCCCGCCACCTAACGTCACCGGAACACTCCATCTCGGCCACGCGCTTGAGGATTCCCTGCAGGACGCCATGGTTCGTTTTGCGCGCATGCGAGGCAAAAGAACACTCTGGGTGCCCGGTACCGACCACGCCGCCATTGCCACACAAACGAAGGTAGAAAAACTCCTTGAGAAAGACGGTCTGCGCCGCAGTGATTTGGGGCGCGAGGCCTTTTTGGAGCGCGTCCGGAAATTCGCACAAGAGTCCCACGACACCATCGTCTCGCAGGTGCGGGCAACCGGTGCCTCACTCGACTGGTCACGCGAGGCATTCACGCTGGATGAGCAGCGCAACTTCGCGGTCCGCACGACATTCAAGCGGATGTACGATGACGGACTCATTTATCGCGGACATAAAATCGTCAACTGGGACCCGAAGGGTCAGACAGTAATCTCCGACGATGAAGTCGTGTATGAGGAACGTGACGCAAAATTCTACACGTTCCGTTACGGAAAAGAGTTTCCCTTCCCCATTGCAACAACACGCCCCGAAACAAAACTCGGCGACACCGGTGTTGCAGTGCATCCCGACGACGCTCGCTACAAAGAGTACATCGGCAAAACGTATGAAATGGAATTTTGCGGCGTGCCAATTGCAGTCACTGTTATTGCAGATGAAGCTGTCGATCCGGAGTTCGGTACAGGCGCACTCGGTGTCACACCGGCACACTCACACATCGACGCGGAAATGGCCACACGACACAATCTCAAAACCGTTCAGGTCATTGATGAGTTCGGCCGCATCACCGTCGGCGGAGAGAACCTTAAGGGTAAGAAAGTCGCTGAGGCGCGCGAGGCGGTTGTGGCATGGCTGCGCGAGGAAGGACTGCTTGAGAAAGAGGAGGACATCAAGCAAAACATCGCAAAAGCAGAGCGCTCCGGCGGCATCATTGAGCCGCTTCCTAAGACGCAGTGGTTTGTAGACGTCAACAAGCGCTTCACGCTCCCCCACTCTACTATTCCCGGCATCGCATCAGGTTCTGAGACGACGCTTAAAGAGATTATGCGCAAAGGAGTTGAGAACAGTGCAATCTCTATTCTCCCTGAACGATTTGAGAAAATTTATTTCCACTGGATAGACAACTTGCGCGACTGGTGTATCTCACGCCAAATTTGGTACGGACACCAGATTCCCGTGTGGTATCGCGGCGACGAGACGTTTGTCGGCATGGAGGCGCCTGAAGGAGATGGCTGGACACAGGATCCCGACACTCTGGATACCTGGTTTTCATCAGCCCTATGGCCGTTTTCAACACTGGGCTGGCCAGAGGAAACGGCAGATATGAAGACATTTTTCCCCAATTCCGTCATGGCGCCGGGGTACGAAATCCTCTTCTTCTGGGTTGCACGCATGATTCTCATGAGCGGCTACTTGCTCGGCTCCATTCCTTTCAAAACGGTGTATATCCACGGCATTTTGCGTGACGCGCATGGAAAGAAGTTCAGCAAGTCCATGGGCAATGGTATCGACCCGCTTGATATCATCGCCACGTACGGCGCGGATGCTCTGCGCATGGCGCTCATCGTCGGTATCGGACCGGGCAACGACAGCAACTTTACCGAAGACAAAGTGCGCGCATACAAAAAGTTTTCAAATAAAATCTGGAACATCACGCGTTTCGTCCTGGAACAATGTGAGGGAGCGCCGACCGAGCAACCTGAACTCACGGCTCAGGACTCGACATGCGTCAAAGAACTCTCAGCGCTCACACAAGAAATTACAGATGACATGGAGGCATACCGTTTCTACCTCGCCGCAGAGAAGCTGTACCACTACGTTTGGCACACGCTTGCCGATGTTATTCTGGAGGAACGCAAAGCAGTGCTCTCCGGTGACGACGCGGCGGCAAAACACTCCGCACAATGGACGCTCATGCACATACTCGAAACGTCGCTTTCACTTCTCCATCCGTTCATGCCGTTTATAACCGAAGAAATCTGGCAGTCACTTCCCAACCGCCGACACCCGATGCTCATGGTGTCACCGTGGCCCTCCAACTAACATGCCCGTCATCCACTCAGTAACCATTGCATTCCTCGGCGGCGTCTTGCCCGCCTTCTTCTGGTTGTGGTTCTGGCTTCGTGAAGATCGATTGCACCCCGAGCCGCGCCGATTGCTCGTCGCAACATTCCTGCTCGGCATGCTCGGCGTTCCACTGGCCATTCCGTTTGAAAAACTCGCGGAATATTTCATTCCGGTGTCCCTTGCTGTCATCGTCATCTGGGCGCTCGTAGAAGAACTTTTGAAATACGTTGCCGCCTACACCGGTGGTATGCACACGCATGCGGAAAACGAGCCGATAGACGCCATGGTCTATTTGTTAACCGCAGCGTTAGGTTTTGCGGCAGCGGAAAACATGTTGTTTATCCTTAATCCCCTTATTGAGGGCGACGTATTCGTTGGTATCATCACCGGCAATATCCGTTTTATCGGCACATCGCTTTTGCACGTCATATCATCATCAATCATCGGCGCCGCTATCGCCCTTTCCTTCTACAAGAGCAGAAAGGTGCGTCACGAGTACTTCTGGGTCGGGTTGGCGGTTGCGGTATGGATACACGCCACGTTTAACCACTTCATCTTGCAATCAGATAGCAACGGTTTGTTCATTGTCCTTATCATCTTGTGGGTATGCGTCATCGGCCTCATGCTCCTCTTTGAGCGGGTAAAGCGGGTGCGTCCACTTGTTCTCTAGCGCGCCGCATTCGGAGTGCTACAATACAAAGCAACTTTAGCAACACACATAGCACGCATCTTCATTCGTATGGGAAAACAATCATTCTTTCAACGACTCACCGGCGCCATCAATACCGATGAGGAGATGTTTGAAGACGAACCGATAGCAACACGTTCTCTGAAACGAGGTTCCATAACCGAACCGCTTGAGGAACGCGAACAGGAAGCCGAGCTTGCCGTTGACGTCAAACAAACACCGACAGAAATCATCATAAAAACCATGGTCGCAGGTGTTGCTCCTGAAGACCTCGACGTTTCCATTTCACAAGAAATGGTTATTATTCGCGGTTCGCGCCAAGAGTCATACGAAGCGGACGATGATGACTATTTCCACCGCGAGCTCTACTGGGGCTCATTTGCACGCACCATTCTCCTGCCCTCAGAAGTAAAAGCTGAGGACGCCGTCGCTGAAATCAAACACGGGCTACTCACCATTCGTCTGCCAAAGATTGATAAGCAGAAACAGACGAAACTTCGCATCCGAACTATCTAACACACCGGTCGTCCCTAAGGGACGCACGCGTCCCTTAGGGACGATACCAAGACAGAAACCAAAAACAACCATGCAGTAACAAGAAAAAAACAGCACATGCTGTCTTTTTCTTGTTATGTGCCGAGGGGCGGACTCGGTCACGAATCACTAAGTATTTTGTTCGCCCTATGGGCTCCAAAATCCTAAGTGTTCTCGACCCCGCCTCGTTCCTGCGGCCTTCGAGTCCGCCGCGATACAACGCAGAAATCAAAACAAGACAGCCGAAGCTGTCTTGTTTTGATTTGGTGCCGAGGGGCGGACTCGAACCGCCGACCCTCTGCTCTTCAGGCAGATGCTCTAACCAACTGAGCTACCTCGGCATGTACGGAACAGAGAAGATGCTACCACGTCTTTTGGCCTCTTTCCAGCCTAAAAAAAGAGATCCATGAGGCTTTCCTGGCCCTCTCCGCCACCCGTAAGAGAGCGTACTGAATCGATGTACGGCTGAATGAGCCAGAACGCACCAAGTGAGGCACCGATAATAATCACCCAATACACGAAACGCATTACGCTATTCACCATCACGTGGCGGTGTATTTTTTTGACGAGCACACTGGTCTCTCGCGCAAGTGTTGCCGTCTCTTCGAGAAGTTTCTTTTCGTCAGGATTCATGAAAACAGTATATCACTCCAGTGCCCCCACCCCGAATTGAACCCCCATTCAATTAGTTAACGTAGATTTTGTGCCCCCGCCAGGAATTGAACCCAGATCCACTCCTTAGGACGGAGTTGTTCTATCCGTTGAACTACAGGGGCATGGTGCGGGATGCGAGAATCGAACTCGCGCCTCAACCTTGGGAAGGTCGCGTCCTGCCACTAAACTAATCCCGCGCACGTTTTAGTATACAAGAGAAGTCGTCAGCGTAGCCAGAAAAATATTTTTTTCCACCAACTCGTGTTTTCCTGGCGGAGCGTTGTTGTTGCCTCCGCATCAACAAGCACAATAACCTTTTCGCCCGGCTTGGCGATACCGTACCGTTCACGAAGCTCGCTCTCAACCCCCTCCTGATTTTCAAGAAGGTCAATTTCCGACCGTAAGAACTGTTCTCGCTTATCCAAGCTCTCCTTCTGAACCTGCGCCTGCGAAAGCGACTCGCGCGCAAGACGCTCCCGCTGATACACGTCCCACACTTCCTTGCCGAGAATAATGATAACGATGCACAGTACGAGTATCGTCAGATTGGACGACAGCAACCGGCGCCTCTTTTGACGTAATCTGAATTCGAGCATACGGCCTTCATTGTATATCTAAGGCGACCGTACAGCCAGAAATCGTCTCTGGATATAGCACGTTCCCTTGTGCTACACTCTGAGTAATCGATATGTTATTCAACAAGAAAACACAGAAGGTCGTCAAGGTCCTTTGGATTATCGTTGCCGTGCTCGTCATCGTTTCGATGGTGGCGTTCTACGTTCCGGCTTTCCGCCTGGGAATCTTCTAACTCTTCACCATTTTCAAGAAGACGTCGTGCGGGATATTCACCTTTGCGTTGGCAAGCATCTTTTTCTTGCCGCGTTTTTGCTTTTCAAGCAGTTTCATTTTTCTCGTGATGTCTCCACCGTAGAGATACCCGGTAACATCCTTACGCAACGCGGAGAGTGTCTCGGATGCGACGATGCGTCCCTTTGCGCGTGCCTGAATCTTTGTAACAAACAATTGGCGTGGAAGAAGTCCTTTCAGTTTTTCAACGGCCTTTCGAGCTTCAGTTTCCATAACACGCTCTGAAATAACACGCGAGAATGCGGGCACCGGTTCCTCAGCAACAAGCAGATCAAGTCGCACGACGTCCGCGTCGCGCATTCCCCCTATTTCGTATGAAAGCGAACCGTAACCGGATGTCGCACTCTTCACTGCGTCAAAGAATCCGCGCATAAGCTCGCGCAACGGCATAGAGAGATGGAGTGACACACGTCCGTCGCGAAGTGTTTTGGAATCTGAAATGGACGATTCGTGCTCAAACAAAAGCTGCATAAGATTGTTGAGATACGAGCTCGGTGTGATGAGGTGTACGTCTACCCACGGTTCTCGTATAAGTTTTGTAAGCCCATGCTCGGGAAACAGTGACGGAGAGTAGACGGTCTCGGTGCGTCCGTCGTGGTAGGTAACTTCGTACGTAATCGACGGTGTCGTCACGATAATCGCCATGTTGGATTCACGCTTGAGACGTTCAGTGACAATCTCAAGGTGGAGCATCCCGAGGAACCCGCACCGGAACCCGCGCCCGAGTGTTCCCGACGATTCCTCTTCATATGACAGTGACGAGTCGGAGAGTCGGAGTTTTTCAAGCGCTTGGCGCAACATGTGCAGGTCATCTTGGCTCTCAGGAAACACACTCGCCCACACCACAGGTTTCGGCTGCTGATATCCGGGAAGTGCGGCGCCCGGATTTTTTACCTGCGTCAGCGTGTCACCAACGGAGACGATGCCCGGTTTTTTGATGCCGGTCACGATGTAGCCGATTTGCCCTGCAGTAAGTTCGGGTAGCGGTTTTTCTTTCGGCACGAAGGCACCGACTTCTCCGGTAATAAATTCTTCATGTGCCGCGATGAATCGAAGCCGGTCTTTCTCGCGGACTTCCCCACCAAAAACTCTTGCATGCACGATGATGCCGCGGTGGTTGCTGTAGGTGTAGTCAAAGACAAGCGCTTGCAAGTGGTCACCCGCAACAATTTCCGGCGGCGGAATACGTTGTATGACCGCACGGAGGAGTGCTTCAACGCCTTCGCCCGTCTTACCCGACACCGACAAAATTTCATCCGGGTCGCACGCCAGAATATCCACAATCTCCATCTTCACGTCGTCAACGCGAGCAAGCGGAGAGTCAATCTTTGAAACAACAGGAATAATCGTGAGACCTTGCTCGTGCGCCATGGAAAGCGTCGTGAGCGTCTGCGCCTGCACACCCTGCGTTGCATCAACAAGCAGGATTGCTCCTTCCACGGCCTTGAGCGCACGGGATACCTCATACGAGAAATCGATGTGACCGGGAGTATCGATGAGGTTGAGCGTAAACGTTTCTCCCTCATGACCAAACTGCATGCGCACCGGCGCCATTTTGATGGTAATGCCACGTTCGCGCTCCAAATCCATGGAATCCAGCACCTGCTCGCGCATAAGGCGGTTTTCAATGGTGTGTGTCACCTCCAGCATGCGGTCAGCCAGCGTTGACTTGCCGTGGTCGATGTGCGCGATAATCGAGAAGTTTCGTATGAGTTTGGGTTTCATAAGGGAGCCACTATCCTACATTGAAAAGCCGCGGATACCTAGATTTCCTCAGGTGACGGCGCAATCGGCTTTGAGGCCCAGAATCGTGCGTGGGTAGCGGACCAAATTTCCTTCATTTCGGTGTTCTTCAGCAGTAACAAAACACCGATACCTGTGACGATGCCCGCGATTCCCGCGACAAACCCGTGCGAAAAGACGCCCCAGAACGAGTCGAGGTCGACAAATCCTTGAGTCACCGCCAGGACAGCATATGCGGCCGCTCCTGCAAGAACGGATGCCGCAAAACCCTGCCAGGCAGACGTATAGATACCTCTTGGTACGTGGCCGCCGAAGTCGCGTCGGAACAAAAGCCAGAACGCGGCGGCGTTAGCAATCATACCGACGGTATACCCCAAGGAGACCATGAGCACGACCGTGCCCGGAACGTCTTCCACACGAAACAGCGCCTCAACGAACAACCTGAAGGTTTCATTCCCGCGGAACAGCGCGATACCGGCATACACGGCGCACAGCGTCACCACTGACGACATAATATTGATCCAAAACGGCCGGGCCGTCTTGCCCGCAGCATAGTAGCCGCGCACAAACAGCAACATCAGACCGTGCGCAGCGAGCGAGAGCATGAGAATTCCCATCGTGGCCGCCGTAAGTCGAGTTGCCGTCCAGTCAAAGGCGCCTGAACCCAAGAGCACGCGGACGATGTGGGCGCGCAGGACTATAAACAGCGCAATTGCCGGCAGCGACCAAAACAGGATGTGGCGAATGGCGGTGAGTAAGTGCGACACAAACACTTCGCGGTCCCCGTTGGAGAATAGTTTCGAGAGCGTCGGGAACGCGGCAACCGAATACGAGACGCCGATGATGGTCAGCGGCGCGAGATTAATGTTCATCGCGAATGTAAAAACAGCGATGGATCCCTCGGATAGTTTCGAGGCAATACCGAGAAGTGCGAGCAGCACAATCTGATTGAACGCGAGTGTCATGGTGCGAGGAATGGAAACGTGAATAACGGAGAAAATGTCGCTCCAAGAGATAGCAAGCGTCAATTTCGGCATGAGGCGTTCACGTATAATCGTCGGTATCTGAATAGCGAGGTGTAAAAACGAACCGAGCACAACACCGTACGCCAGCCCCCGCATACCCCACAGAGGATACAGCGCGAGTACGCCGGCGATGATACCGAGGTTGTAGAGAATGGGAGAGAGTGCGTAGATGAAAAACTTCTTTTTAATTTGCGTTATGGATGCAACGATATTGGAGAGACCAAGAAATATCGGGGACAGCAACAGTATCCTCGTCAGTTGTGAGAGCATCTCGACTTGCTCGCTTGAAAAACCTGGGTACAGAAAACGCGAAAGCTGTGGCACGAAGAAATACAGAACCCCGCTCACAGCAATCATAAAGACGGTAAAGACCGTCGTGATTTCAGAGAGAAACCGACGTGCTTCTCCCCCGTTCTCCTCTATGCGTTTCGTCAAAAACGGAATGAGAACGAACAATGAAACAAATGAGGCGATGGACGCGAAGATAACGTCCGGAATGCGGAACGCCGCATAGTACACGTCCAATGTCCCGCTGGCGCCGAACATGTGCGCAAGAATGCGGTCACGTACCAGCCCCAAAAGCTGCGAAAGAAACGCAAAAAAAGCAATGATATAGGCCGCCTCGTGGAGGCCGTTAACGGTCCTGGAAAAAAAGGAAAAGATTCTCTGCATCATACGATACGTCCCGAATATAGTCCCTCAAGGCAGTGAAGGACTATATTAGCTCCTCGGCTTGGAAATGGGACTCTTTGTTCCCATTTCTCTCGCTCTACGTCGCTAATAACCCTTATGGTATCAGTATTTTTCAAAAAGAGCACTTGCGTTCAGGTACTGCGGATGTATACTACGGACCGCTTGTATAAGGCGATTGCGCCTGTGATCTTTCACAGAGTGAGGAAAGTCCGAACATGTCCTGTTGCAAAACAGGAGGACGGTAGTGGGTAACGCCCACCGCCGAGCTCTCTTCACAGAGAGCTCCGGCAGAGGTGCGAGCAGTGACGCCGCAGTTCGAAAGAACTTCGGGTCCCGGTAACGGGATAACCTTCGAAATAGTTTGGGGCTTGCCCCGAGCGAAGTCGAGGGGTGAAACGGCAAAATCCTTACCTACATGCAAGGCCGTGCCGCGCTTTCTTTTGGAAGTGCGGAGTGCCGCAAAGATCCGTACGGTAACGTACGGGCAAGAGAAATAATCGTCGTCCCGCCCTCTAAGCTTTCGGAGTAACTAAAAACGTTATTCAGGGAGCATAGAGGGCGGGATACAGAATTCGGCTTACCAGTACAAGCGACATCATAAAATCCGCCCTCACCGGCGGATTTTATGCGTCTTGTTATTAGTTGCCGTACACAGGAGTAAACGTCGCGCCTGTGCGTATACCGAACGTTTCAGATTCACCGGCGTTCAACTCAAGAACGTACAATGCTTCCGTTGATGGCCGGTACAAGGTCGGGTATGAGTCGGGTATAACGTTGGTTTCTACATCAACAATTGTGAAATCACGGTCCATCCAAATTATATCTATCGGAAAAAACATATTCGGCATCCAGAACGAGTGGTACCCGAGATTCCTGAAAACAAATAACATTCCGGTTCCTCGCTCTAGGCTCCTGCGACCGCTCAAGCCCACGCGTCGTTCATCTGAAGAGTCGGCGACCTCAAGAGTAATCGCCGCGCCCTGTATCTGAAGTTTGCTTGGAACTTTCGGAAAATACCAACGTACCAAACACGCCAGGCCGACAATAACGAGTACCGCAAGGGTTATTTCAAGGATTGTGCGCTTGTTGTTCATGGTTCTGGTGTAACAGAATTCCTGAGGGAATCGTCCCGCAGTTACTAAGTCGCTTCGCTCCTAAGTACTGCTGGACGCGGCTCGTTCCGGTAAACCGGAACTCCGCCGTTCGATTCCCTTCTCGCATCCGCCGACGTCCGACTCCGACAGCCCCCGGCTGTCTTCACCGGTCGTTGCGGGCGATGAGGGAATCGAACCCCCAATAGTGGTTTTGGAGACCACTGTTATACCATTTAACTAATCGCCCGTTCTGGAGAATTGTACCAGTACAACGGGTGGTTAGTAAAACGACCCCCGAAGGGGTCGTTTGATGTCGTTATTTTTTGGCCTGCTTGTAGACCACTCGCTCCCGAAGTGTGGGGTCGAATTTCTTGAACTCGAGCTTTTCCTTGTTCTGCACGCCCTTGCTCTTCTTGTTCCGGCGCGTGTAATACACGTGCCCGGATTTCGTTGATTTCATTTTTACCAATGCGTCCTGTGACATAGCTCTGAGATACTACCATAGCCGGAAAGAGTGCGCAATAAAAGCCTTTTTCGTTGTTTTTTTGGGCTTTTTGATGTAGTTTATAGAGCGTCTTTAGATGCGTCGGTGGCGGAGCGGTCAATCGCACTAGACTGTAAATCTAGCGCCTTCGGGCTACGGAGGTTCGAATCCTCCCCGGCGCACCCGATCAAAAAACCGGCGACATGCCGGTTTTTTGTTTTTTATTATAGTTTCGTTTTACGCCGCCACTTCCTCCTTTTTCCCGCGGGTGCGGCGCTGTCTCGGGGCCTTCCCTTTTTTCGTCATCGAAAAGGTAATGTCCTCTTCTCCCTTTTCATTCTGGCCGACACCGATGGTTACCTCTCCACCTTCAAGGATGCCACGGGATACCATGAGTTGTGCGACCTTCGTGAGAATCTTGTCTTGAATGAGTCGTTTGAGCGGGCGTGCACCGTACGTCGGGTTGTATCCCTTCTGGGCAAGGTAGTCGATTGCCTCTTTTGATACGACAAGCGTAATCTCTTTCTCAGAGAGACGCTTCTGTACGATGTCCAACTGGATGGAGACAATCTGTGCAATCGCGTCACGTGAGAGCACGTTAAACACCACGATTTCGTCGAGTCGGTTGAGGAATTCGGGACGGAACTGATCACGGAGTGCGTCCATCACTTTCTCGCGGATATTTTGGTTTGACTGCTCCTGTTCGTCATTTGAGCCGAAGCCGACGCCGTGCATGCGGTCGAGATACTGCGCGCCGATATTGGACGTCATGATGACGATAGTGTTCTTAAAGTTTACCGTTCTGCCCTTGGCATCGGTAAGACGACCATCATCAAGCACCTGCAGAAGAATGTTAAACACTTCCGGATGTGCCTTCTCGATTTCATCGAAGAGAATGACACTGTACGGACGATGTCGAACGCGCTCAGAAAGTCCGCCACCTTCTTCGTGACCGACATATCCCGGAGGTGCACCGATAATCTTGGACACCGAGTGTTTCTCCATGTATTCAGACATGTCCACGCGAATGAGCGCCTTCTCGTCATCAAACATAAATTCCGCGAGCGCTTTGGCAAGTTCGGTCTTTCCGACACCGGTGGGTCCGAGGAATATAAATGAGCCGATAGGGCGATTTGGGTCGGCGATGCCTGCACGTGAACGCTTCACCGCGTCAGACACCTTCTGTACCGCCTCTTCCTGTCCGACAACGCGCTCCTTGAGCCCTTCCTCCATACGGGAGAGTTTCTGCACTTCGCTTTCAAGCATGCGGGAAATCGGCACGCCGGTCCATCGCGACACAATTTCCGCGATGTCCGCTTCCGTGACCTCCTCTTTCAGGATACGTCGTGATTTCTGCAGTCGCTTCAGACGCGTATTACGCATCTCAAGGTCCTTCTCAAGCGCCGGAATCTTGCCGTAGCGAATCTCCGCGGCACGCGCAAGGTCGGCTGTCGCTTCCGCAGCTTCTGCATCAAGACGCGCCTGCTCAAGTTGTTTTTTGATTTCTTTAATCTCCCCGATGGTTTCTTTCTCGTTCTTCCACTTCAGATCAATCTCCGACACCTTTTCTTTCAGGTCGGCAATTTCCGTGTCAATTTTCTTCATGCGTCCCTTCACCTTCGCGGATGCCGCGCTCTTGCCCGCCGCTTCCCCTTTGAGCGCTTCTTTCTCAATTTCAAGCATCAAAATCTTACGATGTGTCTCCTCCAAAATCGGCGGCTTGTTTTCAAGTGAAATCCGAAGTGCTGACGATGCCTCATCAATAAGGTCGACCGCTTTGTCGGGCAAGAATCGGTCGGTGATGTATCGGCTTGAAAGCTGTACTGCCGCGATGATGGCATCGTCGGTAACTTTGACACCGTGGTACAACTCATAACGCTCTTTAAGTCCCCGCATGATGGCGATCGCGTCGTCCACGGACGGTTCGTTGATGTGTACCGGCTGGAAACGACGTGTCAGTGCCGGATCTTTTTCGATGTGGCGCTGGTATTCCTTCAGGGTCGTTGCGCCGATGGCGCGAAGCTCGCCGCGTGCGAGTGCGGGTTTGAGCATGTTGGACGCATCGAGTGAACCGTCTGCGGCACCGGCACCGACGATGGTGTGAATCTCATCAATAAACATGATGATGTTGCCGTTGGATTTCTCCACCTCTTTGACGATTGCTTTCAAGCGCTCTTCGAATTCACCGCGGTACTTTGTACCGGCAATGAGCGAGCCGAGGTCCAGTGAAACGAGATCTTTGTCTTTGAGTGACTCCGGTACATCACCTCCCGCGATGCGCTGAGCCAAACCCTCAACAACCGCGGTCTTGCCGACACCAGCATCACCGATGAGCATCGGGTTGTTCTTCGTGCGACGGGAAAGAATTTGGATGATGCGGTTGATTTCACGGTCGCGACCGATAACCGGATCGAGTTTGTTTTCGCGAGCCATCTGCGTCAGTGAACGTGCGTAGCGTGCGATAGCGCGAGGTTTTTTCTGCACATTGGTTTCATCCGTCTCACTGCGCTCACGCAACTCTTTCAGTACGCGAAACACAGTGTCTCGCTCAATCTTAAAATCACCGAGGATATCCTGGTGTTCACCTTGCGTATCAAGCGCCGCAATGAAAAGGTGTTCGGTTGAAACAAATTGGTCACCGAGTGATACCGCAATCTGCATGGATTGTTCCAAGGTCTTTGCAAGCTCAGGTGAGAGAAACATCTGGTACGACGGCGACACCGTGCCGCTGTCGGCAGGTTCCAGTGCATCCAGGAGTTCGTCCGTGAGCGCTACGGTGTCGATTTCAAGCCGGTCGAGGATGGACGCGACCATACTCTCTTCCTGCAGGATAAGTGCCGAGAGCAGGTGCATGACGTTCACGCTGCTCTGGCCACGCTCAATGGCAAGCTCATGAGCCCGTTTGATGGCTTCTTTTGCTTTTGTGGTGAATTTGCCGAATGGAGGCATACGAAAAAATTGTAACTCAAAATTGACCTTTGGTCAACACTCTTGACCGCTTACCTGGGCGGAAACCCTCGAAACAGCCCTGTTTCCACCGGATACGCAATACCCACAATCTTCCCTTCCACGGTCACCAGAGGCGAACCAGAGGCAATGTTGTTTGATGTGATGGTTGTTCGTACGAAACCGCGGCTACCCTCTTCCGCAGACGGACTGACAATCTCTGAGATGATGCCGGGCGAAACTGTGTACGAGCCGTTGCTGTTGCCGAGTGCCACAACCGTCTGTCCGAGGGCGAGCTCAGAGAACGCCTCCTGCGCCGCCGGAATAAACGTCGCGCGTTCAGGTGCATTATTCGGAGTAAGGAGAACAACTCCGTTTACCGCATCATCTGCTATTGCTTCAAATTCAATACCGTCATCTAAAACAACAACGTACGGCTTCTTCTCTTTCACCACTGTTGCGTCGGCCAATACCGTTCCTTTTTCATCAAGGATAACGCCGAATGCGAGAAATGTTTTGTCGGAGCGCTCGCCCTGATAAATACGCACAATGCTCGGGCGAATCGCGACTATCGCCTGTGCGATGAGATCGCTTTCCTGTACAACGACCGTTTGCGTCACCACCTCTTTTTCTCCCGGAAGAATCGTTTCAATCGGCTGCTCTACAATGCGCGAAATGACGCGTGTGACATCAGCCGGCGCTTTCTCAATGAGTGAAACGGTTGCAATACCCGTGGCAATTGACGTCACGAATGATACGAGCAGCGCGAGGAGTATCATCTGCGTTTTATTAAGGTGTTCGATATCCATAAGGTGGTGCGAGATAGTCTGCTAGTGCTCCTACAAGTATAGAGGAAACATGTGAAAAACAAAAGAATTCGTTACGCAACGGCATCAACAAGCACGGAGATAACGTAATCAATATCATCTTGGGTCGTCTCGTACCCAAGCGTGAAACGTACCGCGTTGTTCCGGCGCTCCGAGTCAAGCGCCGCAATGACGTATGAACCCTCCTCGCCGGATGAGAGACATGCGCTTTTAGCCGACGCGGCAACGCCCTGAGCCGAGAGTTGTGCGACAAGAAATTCTCCCTCAATATTCGGAAACGACACGTTAATGTTGTTGGCAACGCGCTCACTGCGGCTTCCGTGAATGCGTGCATCGGGAAAACGCTCCTCTAGACGCTCTAAAAAGTACTTTTGGAGCTCCCGGACTGCAGGAACGGCCGTGTCTCTTTTCTCTTCACACATGGAAAGCGCCTCGGTAAATCCGATAATGCCGGGCATATTTGGCGTACCATCAACGCCATCATCGCTTCCGTGCTTCTCATGAAGTGCGCCGCAAAGACCCGCGTACGGAACACCGTGCAAAACGATAAGCGCCCCTGAGCCTTTCGGGCCGTACATTTTGTGGCCATCGAGCGTCATAAGCTGCACACCAAGGTCGCGCGGACGTACCGACATCCACAATGGAGACTGGCTCGCGTCTGTATGCAGCGCAATCGGGTACTTCTTCCCTTTTGATTTCTCTTCCAAAACACGCGAGATCTCCCGCAGCGGCTGGATCGTCCCGATTTCATTGTTCGTAAGCATGATTGACACAAACACCGTTGAATCTTTAACGAGCTTTGCGAACGCATCCACATCAATAAGTCCTTCTCGATTCACCGGAGCATAGGAAACCGACACGCCGCGACGAGAAAGCATCTCCGCGCACGAGCGAATTGAGGAGTGTTCGATTGCAGAGACGATGATATGCATATCTTCCAGCCGTACTCCGTCGTCCTGCAGTCCATTCACAACACCGAGTATTGCCTTCTGATTTCCATCGGTTCCTCCGTCTACAAAGTGCACTTCGTCAGCGGTAGCACCTAAGATTTTTCCAACGGTAAAGCGCGCGTCATCAAATGCCTCGCGCGCGACCTTCCCAAACGCGTGCTGTGAACGCGGGTTTGCAAACGACTCGCTTTCAAACGGCCGCATACGTTCTGCAACGCGCCGTGAGAGCGGTGTTGTTGCCGCGTAATCAAGGTAGACGCGTATCGGTTTTGATGGAGGAGCAGAAGACATCATATGTATACATAAAATGATACGTCAGCACGACACAAACGCGCACTTTCACAACGGGGAAAAATGTTGTATATTAAAGGCCTCATGGTCGCCCTCATGGCACACAACACACCTCTATGCACGACAAACGCACAACAGAACGACCCCCTATTATTGTCGTGCTCGGACATGTCGACCACGGCAAATCCAGCCTGCTTGACTACATTCGCAAGGCCAACGTTGTCGCCGGTGAAGCGGGCGGCATAACCCAGCACACCGCAGCATACGAAGTTACGCACGCGGACAAAAACGGAAACCCGAAAAAGATAACGTTCATCGACACACCCGGACACGAGGCGTTTAAGGCGCAACGCGCTCGCGGCGCATCTGTTGCCGATATTGCGATCCTCGTTGTGTCCGCCGAAGACGGTGTTAAAGCGCAAACAAAAGAAGCCTACCAAGCCATCCAAGATGCAGGTATTCCATTTTGCATTGCGCTTAACAAAATCGACTCACCGAATGCCGATCAAAATCACACCATTTCAAGTTTGATTGAAAACGGCATCTACCCTGAAGGCTACGGTGGTTCAATCCCCTGCATCCCGGTTTCGGCGAAGCGCGGCGACGGTATCGGAGAACTTCTGGAGATGCTTTTGCTCCTCGCCGAACTCCAGGAACTCCAGGCTGACCCGGATACTGACGCGGAAGGATTCGTCATCGAGGCGCACCGCGACGCAAAGCGCGGCATCTCTGCAACATTTATCATTCAAAACGGAACGCTCGCAAAAGGCACGGCCGTTGCCGCAGGGGCTGCGTGTGCACCGGTACGCGCTATCTTCGACTTCACCGGAGCACCAGTGGAGACTGCAACATTCTCTTCCCCGGTGACCATCAATGGATGGAACGACGTGCCAAGTGTCGGCGATACGGTCAAAGCATTCTCAAAAAAGAAGGATGCCGAAAGCTATTGCGCACAAATTGTCCATGATACTCCGACAACAAAATCAATGATTGAACTTTCAGAGGACGACGAGCGTGCGCTCATACCGGTCGTCATCAAAGCAGATGCCGTCGGCTCCATTGATGCAATCGCACATGAAATCGCAAAAATTCACGACGACGGTGTCGTTCTCAAGATTCTGCACACCGGCGTCGGTCCCATCACGGAAAATGATGTCAAAATCGGCGGCGGTGATGCGCGAACCGTCCTCATTGGATTCAACACCGCAGTTGAATCGGAAGCCCGAATAGCGGCGGAGCGTGCCGGTATGAGCATACACACGGAGAGTATCATCTATCGCATCTCTGAGTGGCTTCAAGACATCGTCGTAACGCGCCGCCCGAAGCATGACGTACAGGAGGTGCACGGGAGCGCGCGAATATTACGCTGCTTCTCTGCGGTCAAAACGAAGCAGGTTGTCGGCGGAAAAGTTGAGGACGGAACGCTGCACGTCGGAGACACCGTCGCTATCGTTCGCAAGACCGAAGAAATTGGTACGGGAAAAATATTAGGGCTCCAAAAACAGCGTGATGAAATAAAGACAGCGGAAGCAGGCGTTGAATTCGGTGCCCGTATCGACTCATCCGTGACACTTGTCGTCGGTGACTACATAAACGCGTTCACTATCGTCGAGAAATAATATGTCGCACAAAGAACAAAAGGAAGAGTTGCTCGCACACACAGCTGCGGAATTCGTAAACTTCGAATCAAACCGTGAGTCCCTTATCACCGTGACACGCGCGGCACTTTCAACTGATGAAAAACAGGCGACAATCTACATCAGCGTTCTGCCGGAGAGTTACGAGCAACACGCACTGGATTTCCTAAAACGAAAGCGTCCCGAACTGCGCACCTACGTAAAGAAGAAGACCCGCGTGCGCGTCATCCCCTTCTTTGATTTTGAAATTGACTACGGTGAGAAGAATCGTCAGGACATCGACACGCTTTCGATTCGCGATTAAAATGGGGATGTAGCGGCACGATGGCGAAGTGGTAACGCGACGGTCTGCAAAACCGTTATGCACGGGTTCGATTCCCGTTCGTGCCTCACGAAAGAAAGCAAACTGCTTTGCTTTCGTCGGGAATCGAAGGCCGCAGTGTGCCGCCTTCGGCGGCGACGAGGCGAGGTCAAGAGTTCTTGTGAGCGCAGCGAATTAGAAACTCGTGACCGATTCCTGTTCGCACTTCCCTTTTTGGGCCAGTGGCGGAACTGGTATACGCGCACGACTTAAGATCGTGTCTCGTAAGAGATGTGGGTTCGATTCCCACCTGGCCCACAAAAAACAAACTTTTGTTGTGGGAATCGAAAGCCGGAGCGCGACGGCGCGGTGAAAAGGTATACAAATACCTTTTCACGGGTCGCGAGGTTTTTCAGCAGAAAAATACTCGTGACCGATTCCCACCTGGCCCACCTAGAAAAACCTTTTTGTTGTTGCTAGAATAGCTCTGGTTACCACCCATAGCTCAACTGGCAGAGCAGCTCCCTCTTAAGGAGTTGGTTGTAGGTTCGACTCCTACTGGGTGGACATTATTATGTTTTGGTTCGCATGATGGATGGGCGGGTGGCGAAATTGGTAGACGCGCCAGCCTTAGGAGCTGGTGTCGCAAGACATGGAGGTTCGAGTCCTCTCCCGCCCACAACAAACAAATGAGTCCAGGGCGAGTCCTTGGGCGATTTTGTTTGTCAGCGAGAGAGGACTCGAAGGCGAATTGCGGGCACCCCGGTGGCAGACGGGGTCGCAAGAGCAGGGCTGAGCGGAGCGAGGAGCGACGGCAACAAGCGAGCGCTTGGCCGACTCTCCCGCCCACAAAACAAAGAACCGAGCGCACCGCGTTCGGTGATTTTGTTTTGCTTAAACCACGGCTCTGTAGAGCCGTGATTTGTCTTTTCATAACTTGACTTTTTGGCCTGTTTGTGCTATATTCTCAACAGAAGCTCTCTAACAACGAACTTGGAAAATAACGCTCTCTCGTAGAGCTTGTACATACAATCGTCTTTACCCCTCACTCTCCAAAGGAGAACGAAGATGTTCAAAAACATCTGGGACGACTTGATCGCCCACGCAATTCGCGATTCCATCGCGGCGCTTCTCGGTAAACTCGGGAAGGAGGCGGTGAAGACGGTCGCAACCACAACGGACAGCAAGAAGCCCGACGATCAGAAGAAGGAGAAACTGGACTTCAACACGGTCGTGAACAACGACAAGTTTCTCCCCTTCAAGAGACGCAAGATTCTCGTTGATGCAATCAACCGCCTCAAGACGCCTGACGAACGTGATGCCGTCGAGCAAGCGATTGCTGAGATGTTCACGCAGGCGAAAGACGGCTACCTTCCCCCGCGCATGCTCACCTTCATCAAGAAGACGACGCGACAGCGCAAGGGAGGCGTCACGGAGGTCATCGAGGAACCGGTTCAGCGCGAGGCATATCCGGCGGGATTTGAGCCGGAGTCGCTCATCATCGGATTTCTCAGAAGCTCGACTCGCAGTCCGGAGGCGGCAGACATGATGGTGTCGCTTCTGCTTCGAGAGGTTCGCGAGAAGAATACCGCTTTGGAGGCTGCGAAAGCGACGGCCAAAGAAGCGGCTGACAAGGCAGGCAAGATCCTCACGTGGTCCGCTAAGGCCTACGCAATCATGATGCTCGCCCTGCTCGTTCTGTCCATCGTGTTCTGGTGGTGGTTCGTGGTGTCGCCGGGCGCAGGGAAACTCATTGTCGCCCTCGCGACATCAGCGCTCCTCACCGCGTCCTTCAACATCTTCCGGCTTGTTCCAGGAGAAACGAAATGACCAGAGCTACGCAGTGGCGGATCTTCGGAACCGTCGCCATCGTACTGTTCCTCTTGGCAGCCGTTCGTTCAGCTCTGCCTGAAGGAAGCACATGGGTCGCCATCGGCCTCATCGCCATGGCAATCACGATGCTGTGGACCGGGCGCGAGCACAAGCTGTACAAGATGCTGACTGTCGGCCTCTCCGCCGTCGTCGCCTGGCTGTTCCTCTCTGCATGGTCACCGACTGCTGCTTCCATGAAGTGGCTGTCACGTCAGTTCGAGGAGCGGTTGCCGCAGGACAACTTCGACCCGAAAAGTGGTCAGCCGAACGCGAGAGCCGTCATCTGTAACGGCAAGGTCGTCGGAAAGGCGCTGTCGGAGCATGAGTTTGACCCAGACACGGGCTGTAAGACCGTTCCCATGACCCTTGAGCTTCTCGAGAAACTCAAGAAACTCAAGGACAGCCAGAAGTCAAACTCGGCCTCGGTGTCACACAGTGAATCGGGGTCATCCAGAAAACCACTGGAAGATAGCATACGTTGCTCTTACTGCTTCGGCACACCAAGAAATGAGTGTGCGTTCCGACATGATGCAATCATCGTCGGACCGGGACATGCCAAGATTCGCCCTGGCAGACATGTAACCGCTGACCTCTACTGGAACCTCTACAACAAAGGTACCTGGTCTGAGGAATTCGAATCTGACTACGGAACCTTCGAGTGGAGCAGCGCCGACTACGTCGACGGCGTCTTCAAGGGTGTGTCCAAGAGCGACCGGTATCCGTACCGGGGTGAGCGCATCATCACACTTACCTGCGAGGGAGCCGTTCCTCATCCAAGTTCGTAACCTAGGCTGCCTGAAACGCAGCCACAACCGAACCGGGCCCCGCGCATTGCGCGCGAGGCCCGGTTTTTTTCTTTTGTCCGCAGTTCCAATAATTTGACTTTATAGCTTTTTCGTGCTACATTGGCAGAGGATGTTCATAAAAAACAAAACTGGAAAATAGGAGGATGCGCTAAATGAACATTTTTGACCGTCTGTCCAACCTCTTGGAAAAGGCTGCACGGTACTCGCCTCGCGTGGCAATGATGGTTGTTGTCACCATGGTGATCACTACCACACTCCTTGCGCTTAGCCTTGGTTTGCTTTTCGTAGCTGCTGGCGGCGACTGGAGTTGGGATCTCTTCTGGACCATCACAATTGTAGGAGTTCTGTTCGGGTTGGTTCTGGTTGGTGCGGCCATTCTCAAGGTGTCCGGCATCCAAGATGCCAGACTCAAGTGGATTGGTCTCATCGGCATCACTGTCCTGGCTGGTATCCTGTTTAGACTCACAAGTCTCATACCAACAGCCGGACCAACGTGGACAACCATCATGCGAATCGGTTTTGCTACCGTGGTGGTGAGCACCTTCATGACCTTGATTTTCGGAACCTTCCGAGCAATCAAACCACTCTCCGTTGTTGGACTAATCCTAATCTGCGTTGGTGCCCTTTCGGGTATCGACCAGTGGGGATTGTTGGAAGCCAAGAAGAGGGCGGTGGAGCAGAGGTCGGGGCCGGCGGCATCTGCGACAGCAGGCACCATTCCCACCAAGATGCAGTGGTGCTGGAGCAAGCCTCCCGGAGTAAAGGGCTATAAACCCGGTCTTCGGGCGACCTGCCTGGACGTCCGTATCGACACGGACACGCAAAGTGTCCTGTCGTTCACGGTGTTTCATCGGAACGGCGGCGAAATGGAGTCATCTTCCTTTTTCCTTGATCGCGTCAGCGGCAAAGGACACTGGAAGAACAACGGCGATCTCGGCGGGACTGGTGGTGATTGGTTCGAACAACCGGTCGCCCCAGGATCCGGCATGAGAATCCTCGGACAATTCCGCGACACCGGTCGCGACAACGCGTGGATTCCCTTCTACATCACAGGTGTCGCACAGACCGACTCAGATTCGGTAGCGAGACCGGCATCAAGGTTTACTGAGAAGTACCCGTGCTCCTTCTTCATCGAAGGAACAACCTACTCAGCCAGAATCGTCGGTCCGGGAAGGTTCGAGGTGGTTTCTGAACGCCGGCGGAGCAACACGCAATTCATGCTCGTCACGGCAGAGATGGGAACCTGGGAACAAACGTACCCGAAGGACCGTGGTGCATTCGAGTTCACCAACCCGGACTTCACCACACAGACGCTCAACGGGTTCTCGTGGAGTTCCTCGAGCCCCAGCACTAAGCGGCCGATGTCGTTTTCGTGTCCGAACCTCTCAACGTTGATTCCAAGTCCGTAACCTAGGCTGCCTGAAACGCAGCCACAACCGAACCGGGCCCCGCGCATTGCGCGCGAGGCCCGGTTTTTTTCTTTTGTCTTGTTTTTCCTAGAGCGGATTTTCCACCGTGTTTTCAGGAAGGAAGGGACCTTCGTTAGGTATGTCGTTCGGATTTCCTCCGATTGTTCCGTAGGCAATCCGGATGATGCCGTACACCGACACCATAATCACCATACCGACGATGCCCCAGATGATATTCTTCTTCCCCGTCTCACGTCCGCCCGCGTCATCCGCGTCACGGATGAATGTGACGATTCCCCACACAAATATCACGAATGCGATACCAAACAGAAGAAATAACCCCGGCTCAAGTATCGTACTAACGACGTTTTGAAGGAATGCATCAAGCGTCATGTGTCTTAGTCCTCAACCTCAGGAACCGGAAGTGTACCTCCCTGGTCAATATCAAGTGCGTTGCCGATGAAGCCGATGATACCGACAATTGAAATCATGACGAACAGCGCAACAACGCTCCAGATCATGAGGTGCTTTGCGTCTTTACGCGCATCCTCATCACCTGCAGAGAAGATAAACTTGACCAGCCCCCAGAAGAACGCGAGGAGTGCGAGACCCACAACAATAGGTGTTGCGAGGCGCACGAGATTACCAATGGCTTCAACGATGTTCTCGATGTTGCCGAGCTGTGCGAACGCGAATGCCGGCGTTACTGCCGCGAGCACCACGAGCGCTTTCCAAGAATTTTTCATACGATTAGCTTGTGTTAACGTTTAATTTCTAAATAAGTGCTGTCCTGTACGGACATATATCCATAATACCAATATTCGCCCTTCCACAACAGAATCCGAGTGGAAACCCAAAGACTAGGGTTGCACGTACGGATTGACCTGCGGACTTCCCATATCGCGGTTATCCAGGACACCGAATTCACCGCGCAGCCACCTGATGATGCCAAAGATTGAGAACAGCACAAACAGTGCAATGGCGCCGTAGAGCATAATGCTCTTACCGTCTTTTGCCTTGTCCGCGTCCCCTGCCGCTGAAATGTACTTCACGATACCCCAGAAGAACACGAGAAGCGCGATGGTCGCTGTTATACCAAGCGCCATGTTAACAAGCGTGCCGAAGCTCCCAAGCAGCACATTCGTTTTAGGCAACACCTGTGCAGCCGCAATAAACGGAAGTGTAAAAAGGGTAAGTGTTCCCGTTGAAATCAACCATGGACCTTTTTTCATAATCATTAGTATTACTAGTTATTGTTAATTATCCGAAAATATCGGTGTAAATGAATTGCACGATACCCCAGAACGAAAATAAGACGAAGAGCCCCAGAATTCCGTACAGCATGATGCTCTTCCCTTCAGCAGCGGCTTTTGCATCTCCCGCGCTCTTGATGTACTTCACAATGCCCCAAACGAAGTAAAGTACGGCGAGTCCCGTCAGTAAACTTAGAATGGGATTGATGAGACTTGTTGCGATGCCGATGAGCTCACCGAGATTCTTCGGGGCTGCCGCAAACATAACAAGTGGCGTGGCGAGCATTGCGGATAGGATACCTAGATATTTTTTCATACGTGATATTCGACGATGGACGACTGTTGTCCGCCGACTTGGGTTACCGTGTTTTTAATAACAGTGGAAAGGATGGATGCGCCCAAAAGAATCGTTGCGCCGATGACTGTGTAGAGAAACGTTTTCTTTGCGTCTCCCAACTTTTTTTCGTCTCCTCTCGCAGTTACAAACAAAAACCCGGCATAGATAATAAAAACAACGACGATATAGTAACCGATGGTCATCACCGCACCGACGATAACAGTAATGAGCGCCGGGATATCATCGATCCCTTTTCCCTCAAGAGGATTTTTGATAGTACTGGGATTTTGTGCAAGTGAGACGATTGGTAGAAAAAACGTAAACAGATACGCAAGCAGGTTTTTAAAGCAGTTTTTTTTCATGAAAGTTAAATTAAAAGAATTCATTGAGATTTTTGCCGGTAAGAACGTTCGTAACTAGGTTTACCACCAACCATGCAGAAAGTGCTAAGGCAAGGCCGATAAACACATCTGTGAAGATAGTCGTCGCTTTTCCTATCTGAGTCGGGTTCCCTGCAGCTGTCAGATACAAAAAACCAGCCCAGGCAAAGAGTATTGTTGAGATGGGAATCGCAACAAACTTGATGAGAAAGTTAATGATCGTGTTAACGAGGGCGATGATGTCATTGAATGTACACGGGTCCCCCTTTTCACCGCATGGCACCAGCCCGCCGCCTTGAGCAAGCACTAAGAGCGGTGATGCCATAATCAAAAAAACCAATGTATACGCGCTTACACGCTTGACCAGATTCCAATCCATGCGCCTATTGTACGCCCGCAGAGAGGAAAAGTTATCCCCACCTACCTCGCCAGTAAGGCGTCCATACGGCCGTCCGCCTGCAATATTGCCAGTGAGGTAGAAAGACGCCCTGACGTCACATCCTCTATAAGCTGGCGGAATACCTCATCCGTTTGACCCGGGTCGGCATCATAGAAACCACGCGCAATAAGCGAATCCTGGTAGAACACCGCCATATACGGGTCCGTCGGCAGCTGAGCGAGCATGGAGCGGCGAACCGGCGGGAGCGAGAATGCATTCACCCACAGAGGTGCCATATCAGCCCCTGAGAGCAGTACCGCAGCAGAAAACGCGTTGGGCTTTATACGGGACTGGTTGAGAATGGCGACGCCGTAGATTTTGCCGAAGGTGGTCTTATCAACCGCATCACGAACCTGCGGCATGCGGGTTACGTCAAAATTGAGGTTCGGATTTTGATCCTGGATATCAAACAACTCGCTGGCAAACCCGAGGTACATCGCAACATCGCCGCGAATGAATGATTCCTTTGCGTCCGGCAGCGCGCGGTTCCATGAGTACGACGGTTTCACCGGGTTCGCAAACTCCGTGAAGAAACGCGTCGCGGCGTCCGCCGGCGTCTCCGGAAGATCAAGCCGATCCGAGAGAATGCTTTGATACTTGTCCCCATCGCGCACGACAATCGGATTGCCTGCCTGCATAATCATCGTCGCAAGAATTTCTTTTGCGTGAGTCACATTGCGATGCTCACCGAGTGCAATTGCACTCTGTGTGATGTTAAACGCCGAGTCTGACTTCGTAAGCTGCGGAACAAGTGCCGTCACCTCTTCCCAAAGCTTCGGCGGACGTGCGATACCTTCCGCGTTAAACAGTATCCGATTCCAGTACATGACCATCGGATCGGCAAACAGCGGCAGTGCATATACACCCTGCGCCCCGAGGAAAATTTCCGCGCCCTGTGCGTAGGTATCACGAAAGCCCCGTTCAGGGAGTGATTCGTACGGCACCGGGTACAGTTTCTGTTGGTGCTGGAGCAAACGCTCATTCGTGATAATCACCATGTCCGGTCCGCGTCCCTCCGCAAGTGCGCTCGTGAGTTCTTCGTCGAATGTGTCTTCTGAAAATTGTTTGTATAAAATTTTCAGCGTGTTGTCGTGGTCTTCGTTATACAAGTTAACCGCGTTCAGAAAAAGATTTTGATCAAGCGTCCCCCACACAACGCCTTCCGCCGGAACGGTGTCGCCATCCCCGCCGCCGAACTTCCCAAACGAGGCAATCGCAATGACGCCCGCAACAATGAAGAATCCAAAGACCGCCAGTAGTATCGTTTGAAATGTTTTCATCCCGTTAGAGAAAGAAAATGCCGAACATTTTCGTGGTTATCATGAGTAAGGTTATCACGCACAGTATGACGCATTCTTATTAAAAAATCACTCTCAACCGAGAGCCTCTAACGGGATTCATGCTCTCTATTTTGGTTTTCTAAATACCATGCCGTAGTGGTGCGAACCGGCGTCCACGTCTTTCTGGAACTGCAGACCGACACCTTCCGCAAGCGATTGTGCAACGCTTCTGCGAACCACCGAGCCTGCGTGCGGACCCATGCCTCCGACTGAATCACTCCAGTCAACAATGAGCACCTTGCCGCCCGGACGCAGAATTCGGCTTACCTCCTTCATAAAACGCTCTTTATGCTCTATCTGAAACAGGATATTTGTCGCCGTGACCGCATCAACAGACGCGTCTGCAAGCGTTGAGCCGCGTTCTTCCTCCAGGTCGGCCCAGATAACATGCAGGTTCTTGAGCCCGCGTTTTTGTGCCTCAGCAGACACTTTGCTGAGCAATTCTTTTTGGATATCGCAGCCGTACACGACACCGTGCTCGCCGACAGCTTCTGCGGCCGCAAGCGTATACACACCGGTGCCGACACCGAGGTCCGCGACCGTCATTCCCTCCCCGAGCTGGAATCGCTCTATGACATCTTCAGGACGGAGAAACATATAGGAAAAGTATAAAGCACCCGCTCTCGGGTGCCAAAGGGACTGTCGGACAACGAAGCCGGCGATTAGAGGCAAACAAACGAAGCGATGGAGTCGCCTTCCCGCATTTTCATGATGCGCACGCCCTGTGTGACGCGGCCGAGCATCGGGATTTCCTTGAGTGCAACACGGATGACCTGGCCTTTCTGCGAGATGACGACGAGCTCGCCGCTTTCATCCGTCACCACCTGTGACGCCATGACATCCCCGGTCTTTGTCGTTACGTTCGCAGTTTTAACGCCGCCACCACCGCGCTTCTGCACTTTGTACTCAGAAACCTGCGTTCGCTTGCCGTACCCGTTGGAAAGCAGGATAAGAAGCGCTGACTCGTCCTTCTTTGTCACAACATTACTGCCGACGACGACATCTTTTCCTCCCAATCGGATGGCGCGAACACCTCCCGCCGCGCGGCCCATAGGACGCGCATCACTTTCTTTGAACCGAATAGACTGCCCCTTCTTCGTGACAAGTAGTATCTCGTCGCCTGAAGACACGGTGTTCGTGGTAATGAGCTCGTCGCCCTTTTCAAGTTTGATGGCGATGATGCCGGAGCGGCGCACATCCATGAAGCTTTCCGCCTTCACTTTTTTCACAACACCTTGACGCGTCACCATCATGACACCGGAGGCGGATTTCTTCGTCTCGGCGGACAGAGGCAAAATAGACGTCACGTGTTCATCGTCTGACAACTGGAGGAAGTTCATGATGGACTTACCCTTCGTTGCGCGCTTGCCCTCCGGAAGCTCGTACATCTTGATTTGGTACACCTTGCCACGGTCCGTGAAGAACAGCAGGTCATCGTGCGTGTGTGCACCAACAACCATTGTCACAAAATCTTCTTCTTTGGTATTGAGATCAATCACGCCGACACCGCCGCGCTTCTGCGCCCGATACTCCGACGGATTTGTGCGCTTGATGTAGCCACCCTGTGTAAAGACGACGACGTTTTCTTCGTTCGGAATGAGGTCTTCCGCTGAGAACGCCGTAATACCGCCGCGTGAGACACGTGTTCTGCGATCATCACCGTGTTTCTGTCCCGCCTCAACAAGCTCACCTTTGATGACGTCGCGCATCTTTCGCTCGCTCTTAAGGAGTGTTTGGAACTCCGCGATGCGCTTTTGTACTTCATTGAGTTCATCTTCGATTTTCTTGCGCTCAAGTCCTGCAAGCTTCTGGAGCTTCATGTCCAGAATGGCAAGTGCCTGTATCTCTGAGAATTTGAATTTCTGCATCAAAGAGGTCTTCGCATCATTCGTGTCCTTGGATTTCTTGATGACCTTGATGACCTCATCGATGTGATCGAGTGCTTTGGAAAGTCCGAGCAAAATGTGTTCGCGAGCCTGTGCTTCGCGCAAATCGTATTCCGTGCGGAGCCGCACGACAGTGAGGCGGTGTTTGACGAACTCCTCGAGAATTGACTTCAGCGACAGTGTCTGCGGCACACCATCAACGAGGCACACCACATTGAGATGGAATGTGTCTTCCAGTTGTGTGTGTTTGTAGAGATAGTTAAGAACTTTTTCCGGGAACGCGCCGGTTTTCAAATCAATAACGACGCGGATGTCTTTTGTCGACTCGTCGCGGATGTCGCGGATACCGTCAATTTTCTTCTCGTGCACCAAGTCGGCAATTTTGACGATGAGGTCCGACTTGTTCACGCGGTACGGAATGGAGGTGATGATGATGTGGAACTGTCCCTTCTTCCCTTCAACAATCTCCGCGTCACCGCGCGTGACAATGCCACCCTTGCCGGTTGCATACGCGTGCTTGATGTCTTTTGCATTATAAATTATGCCGCCGGTCGGAAAGTCGGGACCTTTGATGAACTCCAGGAGATCGTCCGTCGTCGCATCCGGGTTATCAATAAGGTGTTCCGTTGCAGCAACAACTTCACGTAAGTTGTGCGGCGGAATATTCGTCGCCATACCCACGGCAATACCGAGTGTTCCGTTAAGTAAAATATTCGGGAGCAGCGCGGGCAGAACCGTCGGCTCTTTGTGTGCACCGTCGTAGTTCGGACGCCAGCTGACCGTCTCTTTCTCCAGGTCACGCATCATTTCAAACGCGACGCGCGACATGCGGGCCTCGGTGTATCGCATCGCCGCCGGCGGGTCACCGTCGATGGAACCGAAGTTACCTTGTCCGAGTACAAGCGGATAGCGGTACGAAAACGGCTGTGCCATGTTTACCATCGCGTCATACACGGACGCATCGCCATGCGGGTGGTACTTACCGAGCACCTCACCGACCACTGACGCTGACTTCTTCGCCTTTGCCGTGGGCAACAGGTGCATCTTGTACATTGCGTACAAAATTCTGCGGTGCACCGGCTTGAGACCGTCACGAACATCAGGAAGCGCGCGCGCCGTAATAACGGACATCGCATAGTCGAGGTACGACTCTTTCATCTCCGTGGTGACGCTGCGCGGTACGATACTCACGCGCTCGACGTCTTTTTTCGGCTCTTCTGATGGTGTTTTTACGGCCATAGTTCAGATACAGTATATACCAAAAACGCCTGTAAATCAAGGCGTTTTTCCACTTTTAGGGGTCAAAAACGGTCCTTAAAACCGCTGAAAAACGAGGAGACGAGCTCCGAGAGACTTTGCACCGGAGAAACCTCCTCCACATCACGTCTTGTTGCCGTTGCAGCCTCGTCGTCCAGACGAACAAAGAAGTACACGAGCCAGAGGACAAAGATGCACGCGGTTGCTATAAGTGCAGTCGACAGTGCGATTGCCCTGCGTTGTGCTTCCGGTTTTTGTCGCAGCCGGTTGATGAGTGCAAACATTGTTGTTTATGCCTGAGGCGAGAGTACGATGACCTCTCCCTCCTTTTCAAGCACTTCTTTTTTGCGCAGTGTCGCTTTGTCTTGCGGCGACACGGAACCCTCTCCTTCTTCTTTCAAAAACGCCTTCAGCGTCTCGGGAGTGTAGTGCATCGGAATGACGATATTGGGCTCTAGTGAGACTGAAAGCTTGTGCGCCGCCTTTGCGTCTAGGACGCCGTCCCCGCCCACCGGGACAAAGAGGATATCAATGTCATCGAGTGCTTCAAACAGCTCGGGTGAAAGATTTGCATCAGATAGTGCGCCACAAAAACAGAGTTTCATGTCTTCAAGCGTTACGACGTACACCGTGTTGATACGCTCTTTCCCTCCGTACAGACTTTTGCTTGCATACCCGCGGATAACGACGCCGTCGAGTTCATACTCGCCAGGACCGGTGATCGCAAGCGGCTGCTTGTCGCCGCGCGCGGCGGTTTCCATACCGTTGCAGTCGGGGTGGTTGATGGTTGAGAGCACAATATCGGCACCGAACGATGACACCGACAGTTTTGACTTTTTAGAAACGGGGTTAAACGAAAGCGTCATATCGCCGAACTGCACCCGAAACGACTCAAGCGTGTTGTAGGTAATGACCATAGCAGGTCGATTATAGCACAGCAAAACCTAGAGATGTTTTGCCTTGTTTTGCTTATGCCCTTCAAAATCCTCCGCGTAGTACATGCGTCCATCGTTTCCTGTCAGGTAGTAAAAGTACTCCGTTGCAGTGGGGTCAAGCGCCGCGCGGAGTGATTCAAGCCCGGGATTTGATATCGGCGTGGGCGGCAAACCGGTGCGCGTGTACGTGTTGTACGGGGTATCGGTCGCAAGATCGTCGGCAGTAAGCTCATGCGACGCTTTGCCCAGTGTGTACTTGAATGTCGCATCAACCTGCAGTGCCATGCCGATATCGATGCGCTTCCACAAGATCCCCGCGACAATCCGTTTGTCTTCGGGTGTTTTTGCTTCCTCCTCAAGAATTGACGCCATCGTCACAACGTCAGGAATACTTCGGGAAGATGATGCGAGTTCACCGGAGAGTTCTTCCAACACCGCATCAAAACGCATCGTGAGCACGTCAACAACCGTCTCAGGCGTTGCATTCACCATAAAGAAATACGTGTCGGGGAAAAGGTATCCTTCGCGACCGGATGCAAGCCGCTCAAATTTTTCCGTATCAAAATGCGGCAGCGCCTCCCGCACCGTCTCCCCCATTTGCACAACCGTGAGCCCCTCCGGTAACACGACGCGGACCGATGCGAGTCCGAACGCGCCATGTGTCAGGCGCCATGCGACACGCAGTGTGCCTTGTTGTTTTTCAAACAAATAGTCGCCAGCTTGCACTGACGTGGTTCCTCCAAACAGCGTGACAAGCACACGTAGTAACAACGGCGACGTGATAACATTTTCTACTTCCAGTTGCTGCGCAATCTCAGAAAATGAGGCGCCTTTTGCGACAGTTGAAAGTGTCGGGGAGGCAAAATCACGCGGCGTGTGAAGCAGTGTGATAAAGAGTATAAGTGCGGAGAGGGCCGCAAAAAGAAGGTGCCGACGGCGCATACTAGACCGGCAGATTCATCGGAGGTTCTGCCTTTTGCGACTCGATGCGTCCGAAGGTTGGCGTTGCCACGGATCCTCCCGGGAAGTGGTAAATCGTCGCCAATTCTTCCGAGTTGAGCACAAAGTGTTTTTTCTTAAACGGCGGGTGGAAGTAACTGCGCAAACGGTACGCTTCAAACATGTCGCGCTTCATACGCGCAACACGCCAGCCAAACGGATCCTGAATGTCGTAGTCAAAGCTCGTACCGTTCACTTTCTTGAAACCGTTGAGGTGCTGGGTGTTGTACTGCGCAAATACACCGTTAAGTGCTCCTTTGTTTCCTTTATTGAAATAATCTTTCTCAGCGAGGTAGACCGTGCGAATACCGACGTCAAACGGCAGTTTTGTAACACTGCGCTCAAGTGCTTCTATTGTGTCTTTTTCCTGCGTTGTGAGCTGCACCATGCCAAACTCCTCATCCTTACCGCTTTGTATCTTGCGCTTCTTAATGATGCTGTCGATCTCAGTTTTCACATCATCCTTCCACTTGTCGGTCTTTTCAAAGTGTTCCTTCACTTTCTTGTTGATGTCAAAGAGGTCTTCCACCGACTTGATGATGCCGAACAACGACCCGCCCTTTGAATCTTCCTTCTTGTGCGCACGCACCAAAATCTGTATCCACACTTGCTCACCTTTCCCGAGGCCACCGAGATACTCAAGCGCTGGCGCAATCGGATCTACCTTAAACTCCTCCTTTGGGTCTTTATCAAGTTTGTAGTCAACGTACGTTTTAATCGGATACGGGTCGGGTTTGCTGAGAATAAATTCTGCCGCCGATATATCCGCCTTATCCGGGTCGTAAAGAAACGCGAGTGTATAGTCCGGCACCTCAAACACCTCGGTCGTCGGGTACTGCGCGTAGATGCTGTTTTGAATGGACTTTACGCTATCCTTCCATGTCCAGATGAAAAAACGCACCTGCCCCTCAATAGATACAAGCTCAAGTGAAAACCACGGACGGACGCCGCCTTGCCAATATTTTTCTTTCCAAGTTCCCTCTCCGCCAGGAGCATAGAGTGCATTGAGCACCATCTCCATCGCAAACGGTGATTTGTTCACCTCTTTCGGAACACGCACTTCCAGAAGCGCCGGTTCTTTTTTTGACAAAAAGAGCGTTCGGCGGTACCGCATCCACGATTTCCAGCCGGCAAATACCAGGAGTACCGGCATCCAGACAGGCGCGTAGGTAAAAACGATGACTATGAAGCGCCACACCGGGCCGACTGCATCGATGATTGACCGAAACAACTCGCTCATGGTTTGTATGATAGCACAACGCCCCGCGTGAGCGGGGCGTTGTTGTGCGTTGTGTTAGACCAGAGAATAGGTACCGTCCTGGTTGCGCACGAAGTGCTTCGCATCCTGGAGGTTGACGACAATTGTGTTGGGTTTGACGTAACGTTCTTTGAGCACCTTATCAATTATTTGCTCGCGTGAGAGTGCGTCGTGTTCTTTGAGAATCTTCTTGATGACATCGCGTACAACTCCCTCAACGTACCCCCACTCAGTAAGCGCGTAGAGACCGCGTCCGACAAGCACGAAACGCTTGTCTTTGATGAGTTCGTTGTGCACCGTTGCACCGTGTGCCTTCTTATCAAACAGCTCGTTGATGCGCTTGCTGACTTCCGAGAAGTGCAGTGGTGATCCGTGGTTTCGAATAGCGAGGTATGCGTAGTCGCGGACACCCTTCGGCGTCACATTCGGTGATGCGGCGTGTCCCCACTCACCCAGTGGGTTCACTCCAATGACCTTCGAGAGTGAGAGCCAGCGGCGCGCAATCTCGTCATTGCGGTACTCGTCGGTAATATCTTTGAAAAGGTTGAGGAACGTCGAAATAATGTCTTGTTCAGAGACAAGGTCTTCGTATGAAAGCGAGCCGTAGAGCTTGTGGAGTGCATCCTCAACTTTCTGCGCAGTTGCGGAGTCTGTGTGCCAGCGGTGATGGAAGTGTTCGTCTTCTTTTCGCTTTTCAAAAAAGTGACCGACAACGAGCATGAAGTGCAGATGGTTGCGCAGTCCCGGATCAGCTGAGAGGTGTTCGAGAAAGTGTTGCTCAGATGCGATGCCACCGTAAAACATGAGTGTCTCTTTCAACTCTGAGAAGGCCTTTGTTTCTTTTTCGTAGACATCCGACTTGCGAATGGATGCGATTGCGTAATTCTCAATCTGACGAACGCGTTCACGGGTAATGCTGTACTGCTCGCCGATTGCCTCAAGCGTCATGCGCTTTGTTTTCTCTCCGAGACCGTAGCGCTTCGTCAAAACGTCGCGTGCACGCTCAGAAAGAGCGCTCATCAAGCGCTTATTGACCTGTTTTGCGTTGAACGAAACCGTTGCGGTCCGTCCTTTCGCGCCTGTCGCTTTTTTGGTTGTTTTTGACATACCAGAGGCTGTATTAGAAGGTTGATTCGGCTATCAGTCTATCACTATATAGAATTAACGTCAAGATTTCGGCATCACGAAGCTTATCAGCCGATCGGGGACAAAAACCACCCGTTCCGGCTCCCTGCCTCCGAGGTACCCCACGACCTTTTCGTCCTTATATACCAAGGACAAAATCTCGTCTTGGGTAGCCCCCGGGTAGGTCGAAACCTTACCCCGAACCTTACCGTCGACTTGGATTATAACATATATCTCTTTTTTGACAAGCGCTTGCGGGTCATACGCCGGCCAGGCCTCTTGGTGGACAGACCCCGGGTATCCGAGGCGTTCCCAGAGCTCCTCGGTGAGGAACGGAACAAAGGGTGCGAGCGTCTTCAGAAGCATCTCAAATGCCCCCTTCGGAACGTTTTTTTCCTTCTCAAGGGTATTCAGGCAAATCATAAACGCCGACACCGCGGTATTGAATTTGAAGCTTTCAATCTCCTCCCCCACCTTTTTGACCGTCTCGTGTAAAACGCGGTGCGCGTCGTCGGATAACGCGCCTTCTCCAAGACGCTCTGAAAGTTTGACGATACGCTCAAGAAATCGACGGACACCGACAATGGAATCCGGGTTCCACGGATACGAACCGACCTCGTTGTACGGACCGATGAACGCAAGATACATGCGCACAGTGTCAGCACCGAGGTTGCGCACGTATTCATCCGGGTCAACGACGTTACCGCGTGACTTACTCATCTTGTTGCCGTCGGGTCCCAGGATAAGCCCGCGGTTCATGCGGTGTTGATACGGCTCGGGTTCAGATACAAGTCCGAGGTCAAAGAGCACTTTGTGGAAGAACCGCGAGTACAACAGGTGCATCGTCGTGTGTTCCGCGCCGCCGGAGTAAAAGTCCACCGGCATCCACATGTCCTGTTTTTCCTTTGATGCGAATTCTTTTTCATTGTGCGGGTCGGTGTATCGCAGAAAGTACCACGACGAGTCGATGAACGTATCGAGTGTATCGGTTTCGCGTGATGCGTCCCCGCCGCAGTTCGGACATTTTGTTTTCACCCAGTCGGACGCTTTTGCCAGCGGCGACTTTCCGTCCCCTGTCGGCAGATAGTCATCAATCTCCGGAAGTACAACGGGAAGGTCTTGTTCAGGAACGACAACTGGCCCGCACGTATTGCAGTGAATAACGGGAATCGGACATCCCCAATATCGCTGACGCGACACAATCCAGTCACGCATACGGTATGTCGTCTTCATTTCACCACCGACGTGCTGTGTAATTTTTTCGCGCGCCTCAACACTGTTCATACCAGTGAACTCACCTGAGTTCGTGAGTGGTCCGTCACCCTCAAACAATTCTCCCTTGCCGCCGTGTACAACCTCGATAATCGGCAAATCAAATTTTGTAGCAAACGCATGGTCGCGCTCGTCATGTGCTGGAACCGCCATGATGGCACCAGTGCCGTATGTGGAGAGCACGTAGTCGGCAATGAATATCGGAATCTCCTCGCCGTTTCCGGGGTTTAGTGCCATAACACCCTCAAGACGCACGCCTGTTTTTTCCCTTCCTTCGGCAATACGGTCAATCTCAGCTTTCTTAGACGCTTCTTTCGCATACGCGCGTACTGTGTCGATATTGGTGATTCGGGAAGAAAGTTTCTCGACAAGCTCATGCTCGGGAGAGAGCACTACATACGTTGCGCCAAAAAGCGTATCGGGTCGTGTTGTAAACACCGTGATGACTTCATCTGCATTTGTAATCTTGAAGTGCAACTCCGCGCCGTGCGACTCTCCTATCCAGTTGCGTTGCGCTTCTTTGATAGGTTCCGGATATGAAACAGTTTCGAGATCTTTCAGCAACCGCGGCGCGTAGTCGGTAATCTTGAGGTTCCATTGACGCATGGAGCGCTTCTCTACCTCGGTGTTACAGCGCTCGCACTTCCCCGCGACAACCTGCTCATTCGCCAGCACCGTCTTGCATGACGGACACCAGTTTACTTCCGTTTCTTTCTGATACGCGAGTCCTTTTTTGAAAAACTGCGTGAAGAGCCACTGCGTCCAGCGATAGTACGACGGGTCGCAGGTAACGACTTCGCGCGACCAATCAAATGTCGCACCCATAGAACGCAGTTGATTGCGCATGTACTCAATATTTGAAAGCGTCCACTCCCTCGGGTTGAGTTTGTGCTTGATAGCCGCGTTCTCCGCCGGCAACCCGAACGCATCAAATCCCATCGGATACAGCACATTGAATCCTTTCATGCGCTGGTAGCGTGCAAAAATGTCCGGTACCGAAAACGCGTACCAGTGTCCGACGTGGAGATTGCCTGACGGATACGGGAATTCAACAAGTGTGTAATATTTCGGTTTCTCGCTGTTGTCCCGTGCGCGCCACGGTTCGTCTTTTTCCCACTGTGCGCGCCACTTCTGCTCTATCTGTTTGTGGTCATACCCTTCCATGTGAGGACATACTACACCACACGGCACAGATACGAAAACCGCCCCGCCCTCTTTTTGAGGACGGGGCGGCGCATACTCTGCTACTGCTTCAGAATCGGATACGCCAGGGGGTCAATGGTCCGCGTAAAGCACACGCGACCGGCTTCGTGTCGGAACGTCTCTCCTGACGGTTCCGCGTATGAGCTCGTCGCATCGATGGTGGATGCACCAAACGTCGCGCACAACTCAAACGTCAGTGTCTGCTGACTCTTCACTGCGTATTCGTACGCCTCACCCGTTTTAGGATCAACCGGTGCTCGGTAGCCTGAGATGTCGTCTTGGAGTGCGCCGAGATCTGCGGGGAGGGTTTTATGACGCTGATAGTACTCAGTTACCTGCCACTGAATGCTCTGGAGGTCGGCAATGCGCAGCTCATCAAAGCGCAATTCGCGAATCTCCCCTGGCGAACCGGCAACTGAGAACCCTGCGATAACGGCAGCCAGCACACCTGCCGCGGCAACAATAATGAGTGTTGTATTTGTCTTCGTGTTTCCCGCTGCCGCACGTTTAATGTCGTAGAAATAGTAGGCAAAGATAACACCCGCAACACCAAACACTGCAAACATCTTCCAGATGAAGCGTGCGGAAATTTCACCGTTTAGGTACGTGTTTACCAACGCGATGAGGTCTCCTGCGATAGCCGCACCGGCGATAAAGAGCGTGAAGTAAATGAACCACTTACGCACGGAAAGTTGGTACTTCGCAACGTTACCCGCAATATCTTTCCGGATGAGCCATGAGATGGCGAGATAGACCGGAAACGCGACGAGCAGTGTTGAAATGGCAAAGCGCATACCGCTGCTTGCCCATGTCGCGGCATAGTACGGATTGAGCGGGTCAGGAAGTGCAATATTTATGATGCTGAACAAAAGTGCAAGCAGTGCACCTGCCGACGCATAGAGCGACACAGCAACGCCGAGGTACAAAAAGAAGTCCTTCGGCGTCATCTTCGGTTTCTCAAGTTGAGTTTCCATACGAAATTAAGGTTATTGGTATGTACCCAGTATACCACCACACAATGCTTGACAGTATTTTGAACGGAGAGTAGTATCGTCAGCACCTGCAAAACGCCGTTGAAAAACGGGGTTTCTCAGGGGATTGTTCTTTGTCGCTGTTCTTCTACTCCCCATCTTCGTATCCCCACGGAGGAGCGCTATGCTCGCACGGCCCCCGCCCTAAAAAGCGTGGCAGCCAACCCCCACGACAGAAGGAAGAGAGAAAAGAAGAGTGGGAGATGCCATCTCCCGCACCGAGAAACCGGACCCTTGGAGGGAATCGCTGCAGATGAGAGTCTGCACGAGAAGCGGTACTCGGTAACCCGCCCTACGGGGCAGAGAAAAGACGGCGCGAGGGTAACTTCCACTACCCCCCGCCCACAAACAGCGATGCACCAAGTAGCACCCAGAGATCGGTCTATAGATCGGTCGGGCTCTATCCCTCGGTACGGAGGTTTCGTCGAGCGGCCAGTGTCCCTGCGATTTGAGCGCTCTGCGCGAAACCAGGCATATTGCCCCCTGCGACGATTAACCACGGGACCTTCGGGTAACCCACCCGGGCGCCGTTACTCCAAGCGAGTCGGCGCCCCTTTCCTTTGTAATTTTTTACGTAAAAAGTAAAAACTACTGTATCCCTACAGTAGTTTTTGCCGCAAAAGTGAATCAATTGCCTCACCCGTCTCTTTGATAAGGGGCATCCTTTTAGCTTCGGACACAGTGACCCAGACATGTTCGTCGTGATCAGCGCCCAGTTTTACGTCAAGGGAAGCGGGCTTACACAGGAAAAAGATTCCGACAATTTGAACCTGTTCTCCACGGATAGTCGGCCGCCACTCACCAACATAGAAAGGTTGGCCAATTTCGACACGTACACCGATCTCTTCTTCTGATTCCCGTTGAATAGCATCGGTGAAAGATTCCCCGACCTTAACCTTACCTCCCGGGAAATCGTACTTTCCCGTGTTGGTTCCTCCTTCATACCTTGCAGATTCTCGAATCAAAAGAAGCTTGCCGTCGTGAACAAGGACGGCTCTCACAGCCACAAACTGTCTTGAAATTGTGTCGTTCATACCTACCTCCTTTTTCCAGTCCACTAACACACTACAACAAGACAATGGCGAGTCAAGAGTTGCAGAAAAGTTTTGTGAACTCTCGGAAAAAATTGAAGATTCGGATGGAGTAGGCGCTTATGCCTAGATTTTAAATTCAATGACGTCGCCGTCTTTCACGATGTATTCTTTCCCTTCAGTACGCACCAATCCTTTCTCTCGCGCAACAGCATACGAGCCCGCATCAACGAGGTCTTTCCAGAACACCACCTCAGCGCGGATAAATTTATGTTCAAAGTCCGTGTGAATGGACGCACCTGCCTGGGGCGCAGTGGCCCCTCGATGTGTCGTCCATGCACGCGTTTCTTTCTCGCCGGTCGTTAAAAACGTAATCAAATCAAGCAGTCGGTAGCCGGCAATGATGAGATCATCAATGCCTCCGCGCACATGCAACTCCTCGCGCAGTGATGCGCGCTCCGCAACATCAAGCGCATTGAGCTCCCCTTCCGTGTTTGCGTCCACCACAACGTACTCCGCCTGCTCTTTCTCAAAAAACGCCATGAGCGCATCCCAGCGTGCGTCGCGGATTTCGTCCAAGTTCTGTCCGCCTGACTTGGTGTTAAGCACATAGAGCATTTTTTTCATTGTCAGGAGCGTGAGTTTCCGCACTTCAAGTGCCTCTTCGTCGGTCAACTGCGCGCGCGACGCAAACGAGCTCGACTCAAGCATCTCTTTTACTTTTGTCAGTCCCGATTGTTCACTCTTTGCGTGTTTGTCACCCGCGCGTACTTCTTTTTCAACGGAAGAAAGGCGCTTCGTCACCGCCTGTAAGTCAGCAAGGATGAGTTCGAGATTGATAACCTCAATGTCGCGCACCGGGTCAATGGAACCCGACACATGGAGAATGTCCGCGTCTTCAAAGATGCGGACGACCTGCGCAATCGCATCCACTTCACGAATGTGCGAAAGAAACTGGTTGCCGAGTCCTTGTCCTTCCGATGCACCCGCGACCAGTCCCGCGATATCGACAAATTGTACCGCCGCGGGAATGGTTTGCTGTGATTTTGAAAGTTTTGTGAGCGCATCAAGCCTCTCGTCAGGAACGCGCACGATACCCACCGACGGGTCAATCGTACAAAACGGATAGTTCGCTGCCGGAACCGATTGTTTGGTGAGTGCGTTAAAAAGCGTGGATTTCCCCACGTTTGGCAGACCGACGATACCTAGCGAAAGTGACATAGCAGGCGTAGTATACGCGGAAAGCGGCTGCACTTCCAGAACCGTTCGCGTAATAAAGAAAATCGTCCCGGTTACACCGGGACGATTTTCATACATCTGCACGAGATGTTAGTTGGTAGCTTCTGTTCCTTCTTCGGCTGCAACTTCAGTAGAAGCTTCAGCTTCCGTGCCAACCTCAATCGTTGCGCTTGCTCCCTCGACTGCCGGCGTGTCTGTTGCCGTTTCGTCGCCTGAGACTGCGTCTTCGATCGGAGTTGCGTCATCCTGCTTGTTGGTGTAGAAGAGAACGCCAGCAAGGATGAGGAGTACGACGATAATGAGAATCGTCACACCTGCGCCACCTTTTTGTCGGTTTAACATGTCCAAGAAATTATCACTGATAACGGGCGGCATCTGATGTCTTACGACCTCATAACGACGCCAAATAACGGGCGTATCATACCACATGAAGGTCCGGCGACAAAATACGCCCCGCCGTTTCCGGCGGGGCGTATTTTTTAATATTGTGTCAATTTAGGCCTCCGAGCCCTCCTGGAAGGCGTAGGTGCCCCCAATACGCGTCATGTGGTTTGCTTTGACGATATCGAGCACGCGAACCAAAGCGAGGCGAACGGACGTAAAGGCGGAGTCATATCGTTCGTCAACACCTGAGAGCAGCTCCGAGACGATCATCTCCAAATCACGATTTGAGAGATGGTACGTTACCTCGGCAACATGCGGGTCAACGGTCACGTCGCTTGCCCCTTCGAGGCGTGCGCGGTGCGCATTGTCGAGCTCTGCAACGACCTTACGGATGAAGTCTGCAACCGGCTGGTTCTGTGACTTAAGCATGCGCAGGAAGCTGAAGATGTTGCGGTCTTCTCCACGAACAATCCATTCAATGAAAAGCGGGACTGTTGAGAGAATCGAGATAAAGAGTGATTCGCGGATGCGTGTTGCATCAAGCACGAGCCAGCCGTCTTCGCGCGGGTAGCGCGTCTTGGCCACTTCAATAACTGCCGTGAGGCGTTCAAGCGCTTTCTGTTCGTTGCCTTCAGCAGATGCAATGACAAGCTTCAGACCGTCTTCTGAAATAATGGACTGTGATGCGCGTGCCGCATTCTGGAGTTTACCAAGTGATACCGCTACCTGTCGTTTCTCTTCACGGTGTTCTTGCACCATGCGAGCTGCCGGCGACTGACGTACCACACTGGCAACCGCTACCGGCGCAACCGGGAGATTCGTCGGAACCTGCATAGATGTTCGAGGAGTCTCTTCCACAACAAATGCGTGTTCATATTCACCGTACACCGCAAGCTCGTCTTGTCCTTCGTCTGCAACGGCAACGTCAAGGTCGTCGTATGCAACACGCGGTGCCGGTGTTGTGTGTGTTTGTGCTTTAAGAATCGGCGCGTGCTCCATCGGGATTTCAATTCCCGCTGCCGGGAATCGGCGGCGAAGGAGCATGTAGGTAACCCCGCCTGCGATTGCAACGAGACCGATAAGGAAGAGGATAATCTGCAGGATGCTCGTGCCAAGACCGGTGTACGGAACTTGAGAGAGCGAGATGGATGCACCCAAGATCTCCGGGTTGGAGAAGAGTGTCACGCGCGGGCGTCGGCTACCGCCGCCACCACCGCCTCCGCCACCGCCTCCGCCTCCACCGGCGTTGTCGTTGTTGGTGATGCGGCAGATTTTGTGATCGCCTGATGCAAGTGTTACCGAACCGTCAGATGAACAGTCGCCCGTCCAACCTGATGCGGTGTAGCCTGAAAGGTTATCCTCGCGAACCGCGTACGTGCCAGGTGTAACTGACAGTGCGTTACCGCTCGTCACCTGCGTGTTCCCGACGTAGAGATTGAAGTCAGATACCTGTGCAGTGCCGCCATCGTCGTTGATGACCGTCTTAATAAGCGTAATCGTTGTCTCACCGTTAGTGATGGGTGTGTCGTTGTTGGTGATGCGGCAGATTTTATTTTGTCCTGATGCAAGCGTAACTTGTCCGTCTGCCGAACAGTCACCCATCCAAGCGGATGCGACGTACCCCGGGAGGTTCGCTTCGTGCACAGTATAGGTACCGGGAGCGAAACGGTTTTCTTCACCGCTTATAACCTGAAGTTCGTCGACGTAGAGGTGAAAATCCTCCACCTGCGCCGTGCCACCGTCGTCATTGATAACGGTCTTGATGACCGTGAGTGTTGCGTCATCCGGGTTAAACGGATTGTCATTGTTGGTGATGCGACAAATCTTGTGTTCTCCGAGAACAAGCGTCACTTCTCCGTCAGCTGAACAGTCGCCCATCCAGTCTGACGCCGTGTAGCCGGGAAGCTGGTCTTCGCGAACGGTATACGTACCCGGGTTAAACGCGTTCGTGGCACCGGAAGTAACCTGCATCGTGCCGACGTACAGATTAAAATCAGAAACTTCTGCCGTACCACCGTCATCGTTGAGAACAGTCTTGATAACGGTGAGTGTCGCGTGCTGCGGCTCAGTCGGAATATCATTGTTGGTGATGCGGCAAATCTTGTGCTCTCCGGCTGCAACCGTTACTGAACCGTTTGCCGAACAGTCCCCCATCCAATCTGATGCCGTGTAGCCAGGGAGCTGGTCTTCACGTGCAGTGTATGTGCCGGGGCCGATTTGCATCGGAACACCACTCTGCACCGCATTGTTGCCGATGTAGAGATTGAAGTCAGAAACTTCTGCCGTACCACCATCGTCGTTGAGAACGGTCTTGATGAGCGTAATGGTTGCAGGAACGGGCGGGTTGTCGTTGTTGGTGATGCGGCAGATTTTGTGCTGTCCAGCCGCGAGCGTTACCTGTCCCGTTGCAGAACAATCCCCCATCCAATTTGATGCTGTGTAACCCGGAAGATTGTCTTCGCGAACGGTGTACGTGCCGGGAGCAAATTCGTTTGTAGCACCACTCGTTACATTCTGTGTGCCAACGTAGAGATTAAAGTCTGATACTTGTCGCGTGCCACCGTCGTCGTTGATAACGGTCTTTATAACCGTAAGCGTTGCAGGATCAGCGGGCGGCAGTGCTGTGCGCTTGAAAGCCGCACAGACAGGTACGACGCTGTTTGCGCTTGAGGTGTCGTTCGGGAATGCGTGCAGCGCGAAAATGCGCGTTGTCGTCGCGGTCGCCGTGAATGCGTTGATGAATGTATCAATACGAGATGTCTGGCGAACTTGATCCGCGAGATCGGTCGTCGGACCGGCAAGTCCTGTCGTTGTACCCGCGCCGTCGCGGAGCATGACGTTCCACTGCTCGTGGATCTGCATCACGTTTTCGCGGCCGACATAGCCGTCCCATGAAAACGTCTTGACGGTGTACGTGCCGGGAGGAAGCGTTACATGCATCGGACCGATAGAGTGACGCGATGCGGGAGTGGATGCGAGGTAGGTGCCGCTGTCCTGAGAGAAAACGACAACAGTGCCATCTTCGGGTGTAAACGGACACGCCGGGGGCTCCAGCTGACGCTCACATACCGGGAGATCAAAATTAATTTCACCGCGAATGAGTTTTGCAGACGTGTACGGCATCGCCGGGAAAATGAGCGCGTCGAGCTGGTAGCGGCATGACGGAACATCTACCTGAAACGTACGTGTCTCACCGGGAGCAAGCGTCGCCCAATCCTCGTCGAAACGAGTTTGGCCGTTTTGCGGATTCTGTTCACTGTAGATTTTGAATGATTTCAAACCAACGGGCCATGAGCAGTTCTCGTCGTTGTTGCGGATTGTCACGCTGCCGTTCTCAAGGTCCCAATCCCAGCGACCCATGTTGTCGCGGATGGCGCGGAATCCTTCCTCAGTCGTCGGTGTCTCACACGACACCTCCGGACTTTCGTCTTTCGGGTTCGGCTTCGTTGAAGAACCGCCTCCCGTCGTTGTGGGCTCCTGCTCCTGAGGTTCCTGTTCCTGGGGCTCCGCCTTCTCGGACTTTTCACTGTCCGTGTCAGCTGCGATTTGTGCATCAAGCGATGCAATCGTCTGAGGTGCAACCACCGACAGTGTAACGATAAAAAGCGTTACGCCGATGGAGAGCGCCTTTGCGGTTGTCGTTGAAAGCATGTGTGCGAAGTTTGTTTTCATAAATTTTTAGCCCAGGAACTATATAATAATAATTATAATAAGTCAATATTACGCGCTTTGCCCGGGAAGCTCGTAGCTCCCCACAAAAACGGCCTCAACGACATAGCGCTCCTCTTTTGCCCCGAAGGAATTACACGTCGTCAGTGTCAGTTTCTTCTCAGAGCTCGAAAGCTCCACGAGCGCTTCGGTGGCATCCACCAGCGAGACGTCGGTGACACGATACACATATTCCCTCGTCTGTGAGTGCACGCGAATCAAATCTCCCTCACGCGCATTCTTCAGTCCGTTGAACGCCTTGAACGCCTCGTTTTGGACGACACGGAAACCGGTCGAGTGTCCGAAGAGAAACATGTTGCTCACATCCTCCAAGTCACCCGAGCCCGGATAACGCACAACACCTGAGAGAAGTGCAGCATCGAGTGTTTCGATGTCGCGACTCTCGGGGTTGAGCACCTGTGTGTCGATACCAAGTCGTTCAATGATGATGCGCGTTGGTAGTACATCCATTACATCCCCCTCTGGCTGTGCGTTTGCCTCCGCAAGCGCAGTGAGCGGTTCATCAGTTTCAAGTTCAGGCACAATGCCGAGTGCAAATGAAAGTGACAGAAGCACAATGAACATTCCGACCCAAAGCACACCGGAGAGAACCGGGTGCGCACGGAAAGCAGACGAAATGCTCGCCGCGAGACTCATGTTCTTTTGTGCATGTACGTGCATCATGATGGTTCGTCACGCGGGCAATCGCCGCCTTATCGGTCAATTTCAACCTCTCCTTCCTCGACGTTATTGCGCTCATTGCTCTCATCAATATCATCATCCGGGTCTACAGTGATGACGTACTCGTCTTCGTTCGCGTTACGAACGCGGTCAAAGCCGATGGTGTACTCAATCTTGTCGCCCGGGAAGAGTGTTTGCTGTTTCGGTGAATCGTAGGTGTATGACGGTGATGTCGGGAGTTCTACTTCGAATTCCCACTTTCCGCTTTCTTTCGTTCCGATATTTTTAACCTCAAAACGAATTGCTGCGTATTTGCCTGACGGCAAGTCCTGCGGAATTTCGTCGCGCTCTGAAAAGACGCCCGTCTTTCGGTCAACAAGACCGTAGCCCAGGACGCGGACCGAGAGGTCAATATCCCCGTTGGGATCTGAGAACGGCTCCGTGATAATCGGAACGGTAACAAACTGCGGTGTGCCCGCCGTCGGTTTCGTACCGGTTGCACCGGTTGTTCCTGTCGTTGTATCCGTGCTCGTTGCGGTGTCGAGGTACGACTCCTGCACGAGCAGTGTCGCTTCGCCCGAGAGCGCTGCAACAAGCCGTCCGTTTTCTTTGAATGAAATCTTAACCGGCAATTCGGCAACACCCGCAACGTCGCCGATGGCGACGAGACGAATCTCTGTGTCATCCGCGAGAATCGGGAACTCCGTGTTACAGAAAATAGTCGTCTGTGTTCCGTTGTCTACCTGCGCAAGGAAAATATCGTCGTGACATTCGTACGAGAACGCGTACGAGCCATCGTCGTTCTTCCCGCGGTGTTCCCACGTGAGCGTGAACGGTTTGTTCACGACAATTTGGCTGTCGATGGTGCCGAGCACGATACGCTCCGCCGGCGTAAATACCGACTGCAAACCCGCAAGTGCGTTCGCGAGGAACGTTCCTACGTTCGGAAAGAGGCTCAACCCTCGGATACCGACCCATGCGATACCCACGATAACCGCGATACCGCCAATAACACTCAATACCTTGAGCGTTGTTTCTTTGTATGCCGTTTTCTTCGGAGCAGTAAGAAGTTCCATATAGTTTTTAATTATGTGTATATAAGTTGTTATGTACGTTCAACATCTAAAAGTTTCGGCCTGGTTAAGCCGTTTTTTACCACCACTATGTGACAGGGACTATTATATATCGACAAAACGGTTCTGTCAATGCCCCGTGCACTTGTTTTTATTCGAAAAAATAATGACCTGTCGCGCACGAGCGGCAGGCCATGGGGACATTTGCGAGAACGTCTGCCACCAACAGGGATGGCCTCGTCCCCAAAGAACTGTGATGAGAGCGCATTTGCTGGACCGTTCCTCTAGCGAACAACGGAACCTGCGCGCCCCCATCAGATTCAACATGTGGGGTAAAGACAATCTCGCGACACGTTTCCAGAACACAGAGTCAATCGTCTCCCCCCATCACAACATTCCGCGCTCATATGAAATGCTCTGATGGGAGGGAGATCAGTGGCCTTCTCGTCTCCTGAAACGAGACCCCTAACGAATCGATCTCCCATTGCAAGAATCCAATTTGAATTGAATTTGTGCAATGGGAGGGCGACCGAAGTCGCCCGTGGGGACAAAATCATGTTCGCCTGTGGGCAGGGAGGGAGTCGTCCCCCAAAGAACTGCGGTGAAAGACAGAAGCACTTTCGTCCACCATGGACAGTCGGTCTGTCGTCTTTCACCTTTTCAGTCTTAGAGGGTTAAGACACTTCCACACTCTTCTTTCGAAGAAATTGTGCCTGTCGTCTCTCCCCTCCTTACAAAACCCTTCAAAAAAGATTCTGTAAGGAGGGGTGCAGCGCGCAAGCGCGCTGCACCTCGTGCGGACAAAGATTTCCTCGTCTTGAGAGACAAGTCACCAATCGTTCGCACTATTTTTTATTCGTTTGAGGATATTTTCTAGGTCGTCTAAGAACGACAAAGTTCCAATCGTCCCCACACGAAATTCATCAACTACGCAGCGAGCTTCTGCTTGTTCCTCTGCTCCAGGTTTCGCCACGTCATGTAGACGTACTCGGCGAACTTCGTCACTGTGCGCCAGATGGCCATCTTGTGGATGTGGCCATCGGTGTAGCGCTTCTTGCCGTCCACCACGAGAACTTCAGGGTGTGCGGAACGGAGCTTCGCCTTGTACTCGCGGAGCTTCTTGCCCCACTCCGACTCCGGCCGACGATTGAACTGATCGCCGAGGAGGTAGAGCGCCTGGCGGCAGTCGGGGTGCCAGTTGGCAACCTGACCGCTCCGACGTCGCGCAAACGCGCCGTCATCGAGGCAGTGCACGCCGCAGAACTTCTTGAAGCCCGCTTCCGTCGGAAAGCGCCTGATGTCGATCACGGCGGCGATAATGCGCGCCGCGATCTTCACACCGCATCCCTCGACGGGTGAGAATACTTTGTGGAACACGTCGAGACTTTCGGTCGCCTTCGCGAGATCGCGCTCGCGAGCCTTCTCCTCGGACACGAGGGCTTGAAGGATGACGTCACTTGCCTTGCGGGCATCGAACGCCTTCTCCACACTCCCCTCGGGCACGAGGCCGTCGGGCGAGCAGAAGATGTTGCCGATGAGACGCTGACGGAGACGCTGTTCGCACGCGATGCGCGCCTTCATGGCGTCGATGCGCGCGGTGTACGTCTCGCGAATCATGACGAGCGTGAGGTCACGATCGGTCACCGGATAAAACGACTCCGGTGAAGTTTCCGCGAGCTTCGCGAGAAGCATCGCGTCGTCGTCCTTGTCCGCGCTGCCTCGCCTGTCCTTCAAGACGAAGCTTGGGATGCGGAGCACTTGTCCGCTGAGCTTCTCGGTACGACGCGCCGTCGCATACGCGAGGTAGTCACCCGAGCCGCCGAGGATCATCGCGACGGTGTCACCCTCGCGAAGCCCTTCATCCTTGTAGTTGCCGAGAATGAACGAGAGCTCGGCGTCTTCGTCGGGAAGGTCGAGAAGCTTGATCTTCTCACCCTCCCTGATCGCGACTTGCGTCGGACGAGATTCGCCCTCGGCGGTTCGCTTCACGCGGTGTCGCACTCCGATTGTCCGTCCCATTCGGGACACTCCTTTCCGGCCTCTTGGGCCATAGTTGATGCTGAGTCAAAGAACAACGTGAGAGACAGAAGCACTTTCGTCCATTATGGACAGTCGGCCTTTCGTCTCTCACGAAATTATTTTTGGGAGAAAACAACATGATGTGCGTTAAAAACACGTCACGATTCGTCTCCCCCCTTCACAACATTCCACACTCACATGAAATGCTCTGATGGGAGGGAGATCAGCAGACGCGTCGTCTTCAAAAACGAAGACACATTTTTTTTCGATCTCCCATTGCAAGAATCCAATTTGAATTGAATTTGTGCAATGGGAGGGCGACCGAAGTCGCCCGTGGGGACAAGCGAGGTTTCGTTCAGTTTAAGAACAAGTCTCAGATCGTCCTCAAAAGGAGCGGGCAAAGCAACTTTCGTCAGAAACATCCTATCAATCGCCCGCACCGTAAAATAGCATAAAATATGGTTAGCGTCAATCTTTCTGCAAACTACGTGAAAACACTCGGTACATCGAATGCGTTTGCCCCAACCTTTCGGAGGGGCATCTGTTCTTTATTCTCCGTTCCCTGTTTTCTATCCTAGATGTCGAGATTCGCCATGCGCGCGTTCGATTGGATGAACGATTTGCGTGATGGCACGTCGGTTCCCATGAGCACGTCAAAAATACGATCCGCTTCCTGTGCGTCCTCAACTGTCACTTGCTTGAGAATACGACGAGCAGGGTCCATCGTCGTCTCCCACAACTCCTCTGCGTTCATTTCACCAAGACCCTTGTAGCGCTGGATGGAAAGTTTTGCTGTCTTCGTCTCTTTCTTCTTTTCCGTCTCATCCTCTTCTTCGGGAATACCATCTTCAGAAATCTCTTCTGATGATTCGCTCTCCGTTGTTTCTTCAACGGATGACGCGTCAATTCCCTCTTTCTTCAAAAACGTCGTTTTCTCTTCTTCGGTGTAGAAATACAAGACTTCTTTTCCGCGTTTTATTTTGTACAACGGCGGCTGTGCAATGTAGAGGAATCCGCCGTCAACAACCGGACGGAAGTAACGGTAAAAGAAGGTTAAAAGCAGTGTACGAATGTGCGCACCGTCCACGTCGGCGTCGGTTGCAATCACAATTTTGTGATAACGCAGTTTGGAAAGGTCAAAGGTGTCCCCAATGGCCGTTCCCATCGCCACAACGAGGTTTTTGATTTGCTCTGAAGCAAGCATGCGATCAAGACGCGCACGCTCAACGTTGAGAATCTTTCCGCGCAACGGCAACACCGCTTGCGTACGTCGGTCACGTCCCGTCTTTGCGGTACCACCGGCTGATTCACCCTCAACGATAAAGATTTCCGACTCGCTTGCGTCTTTCGTCTGACAGTCAGCGAGTTTACCCGGCAGTGTCATGCCGTCGAGTGCTCCTTTGCGTAGGATACTGTCTTTTGCCGCCTTTGCCGCCTTGCGTGCGCGCAGTGCCAAAATGGATTTTCCGATGATCGCCTTTGCTTCATCCGGCTTCTCTTCCAAAAACACCGCAAACGCTTCACCGAAAACAGTTTCCACAGCGCCACGTGCCTCAACCGATCCCAATTTCGCTTTTGTCTGTCCCTCAAATTGGATTTCGCGTAGTTTTACCGACACCACGGCCGAGAGACCCTCCAAAACGTCATCGCCTGAAAGCGGACCGTCTGACTCCTTCAAAATGCCTGCTTTCTTGCCGTAGGTGTTCAGTGTGCGCGTCAGCGCCGTCTTGAAACCGGTTACGTGCGTGCCGCCTTCCGAGTTGAATGTGTTGTTTGCAAACGCATAAATGTGGTCGGTTACGTCGTCACCGTACTGAAGCGCAACTTCAACATGCACATCATCTTGATCTTTCTCGACGTAGAAAATCGTCTTGTGGAGTGTCTTTGCAAATTCGTTCTGGTGCCGGATGAATGAGACAAGCCCGCCTTCGAAGTAAAACGTCATCGACGGAACATCGAGCGCAAGTTCGCGCATGTACATAACATCATCGAGATCAATGATGTCATCGACGCCGCGCGCATCGATAATTGAGATGCGCAAACCGCGCACGAGGTACGCCTGTTGGCGCAGGTGGTTTACGATTTTGTCCCAGTGGTAGGCGATTTCAGGGAAAATTTGCGGGTCAGCCTCGAAAAGCACCGCCGTGCCGTGTTCTTTCGAGTCGCCAACTTTCTTTACTTTGTGTTTCGGCTTGCCCCGTTCGTATTCCTGGTAGTAGTGACCGCCGTCGCGCCACACGTCGGTGCGCACGAAACTTGAAAGTGCGTTAACAACGGAGACACCGACACCGTGGAGACCACCGGACACTTTGTACCCTTCCCCGCCGAATTTTCCTCCGGCGTGGAGCGTTGTCATGATGGTTTCAAGCGCTGATACTTTCGTTTGTTTGTGTACATCAACCGGAATACCGCGGCCGTTGTCGGTGACGCGCACGCGATTGTTCGGGAGCAGTGCGATTTCAATGTCATCGGCAAAACCGCCCATCGCTTCGTCGCGCGAGTTATCAAACACCTCCCAGATAAGGTGATGCAGACCATCAAGTCCCGTCGTACCGATGTACATACCCGGGCGCTTGCGCACCGGTTCCAGTCCTTCCAAGACGGTGATGTCCTGGGCTGTGTACCCGTTGCTTGCTGGTTTTTTTTCTTCTTTTTTCTTTCCCGGCATATACTCTCAACAACAAAAAATCACCTGTTTTTACAGTCCCATAATAGCAAAAAACACCTTAAAAAACAAGGTATTTTTGCGTTTTTATGTGTACAAAAAAGGCCCTAAAACATTGACCAAAAAGCCCCCACCGCGTACTCTTGCCGCAGATATCGTACAGAGGGAGGGGTGATGGGACAATCGAGTTTTCCTTTTGATATCAGTGAAGACAACCTGCATGACTTGATCCGTAGCGTCGCATACCAGTACCGCGAGCTCGGCAGGAAACGTGTTGGTGAGGAGGTAAAGAAGAAGCTGCGGCTTTGCAGCTACAATACCACCCGTAACCTCTCCGTGACCGCCACAAGGCACGGTACCGGACGCACCCTGGTGCTCGTCAGTGCAACAGCGCCCAATGGCAGACCGTACACGGTCGACGTGGAGGTTCCCGCATGAGTCCGCAACGGATTGATTTCGACTCCGGGCTGCTCATCGCTCAGATCCATTCCATCGTCCGCGTATATCAGTACGATTTGCCAAAAATCGCGGATTACGTCTCCGACCATCTGTACCAGTGCTTCAGATGGAAAGGTCAAGTGCGCGTTGAGATGCTGAAGGAGGGCTGCCGAGTTCAGCTCACCGATGAGGAGAATTCTCGGACGCTCATCGTGAGCCTCTGAAGAAACCCCGCGGCGCAGAGATCCTCTCTGCGCCGCTTTCGCATTTAACGAACTTGCCAACCCGTGCGTCCGTTAAGGCTATCCGTCACCTTTTGCATGATTTCGTTTACCTCCGCATCCGTGAGTGTCTTTTCATGCGATTGAAATACAAGATGGTACGCATACGAGGTCTTTCCTTCCTTTGAAAACGTATCAAACACATCAGCGCGAGCAAACAAATTTCCCGCATGCTCTCGCACCACAGAGACAATGTCATCCCCGCTTCCCTCCCCGTCAGGAACCCACACGGCGATGTCGCGCAACATAAACGGGTACGAGGACGGTGGAATATACGCTGCTGACTCTACAACGGGAGAAAACTCCGGACACGCATATGTTTTGCCTTCAATGGCGGAACTGAGATTGAACGCAAGCGTCTCTTCACCCACCTGTTCATCGAGGTGAACACCAAGCGCCTTCTCCAGTGTCTCTTTCGCTTCCAGGAGTTTTGCATTTGCCTTCTCACTGCGTTTTGCACTCGCAAGCGGCCGGGCACCGATACACACGTGCAGGTGCTCATTCTTTTCATCAAACACATTGCCGATTTCAAACACCAACACCTCAGTGAGTCCCAAAAATGGCGCGTGGTATTCTCCTTTTTCAAGAGCCTCGACGACACCGGGAACAAGCGAGCTGCGAATGAATGCTTTATCTTCCGCAAGTGCATTAACGAGTTTCACCGCCCCGTTTTCCCGCAATGTATACGAGTACACCTCAATAAATCCGAGACCAGCAAGCGCACGGCGAACCGTCTCAGAGGCACACCAGAGATTATTCTGTTCAGGCGATGTGGTAGGAGCGGGCAATTCACGTGCGGCAATATTCTCATACCCGTACGCGCGGCCGATTTCTTCAATCAGGTCGGCGGGCAAGCGCATATCAAGACGTGAAAACGGAACTGTTACTGAAAACCGCACCTCGTCCTCTGTGACGATGCGTCGGTACCATTTCTCGTGTGCAAACGTCGGACTCTCTGAGAGCACCTCTTCGGCAACCGTCCCTGTTTTTGAAGATGTATGTATAACCTTTCCGTCGCCTGTGTAGATGCCGACGTGATCAACACCGTGGCCGATATCTGTCCCCGGCAAAAATTCCAATGTCTTTGTGCGAATTGCCTCATCCTGAACCATCGTGTCCAGCACATTTGAATACATCTCACCCCCCATCGTGCGAACCTCTCCGGTATTTGTAAACACCAAGTCACCGGGTGCCAATTTTTTTTCATCAACAGGATCAAGATACGCGAACTGGTCAATCGCGATACGTGCAACGCCAAATGAACACCCTGCCTCAATCGCACACCATGCCGACAGTGATGAGCAGTTGAAACTCTTGGGAGTGTCGAAGCGGATGCGCGCCAGGCGTTTGTACGGAGCGCCAATAACACTCTTCGCGCGCCCCACAATCCGCACTCTCGGGTCCTCTATCATTTCATATGCAAAACCGTACCGAGTAAGAATCTTTTCCATGTCACTGTCTGAAAGGTCTGTACCGAGAAGTTTGTTGGCCTCACGCGATGAGATGCCGATTTTGTACGGCAGTGAGGCGCGTGGGCGCACAACGCCCGCATATCCGGAAAGCTCGCCTCCGGCGATGTCTTTAATGAGCGTGATGAGTTCGGAAAGCGCGTACGCCGGCAATTCATCCGGAATCTCATTTTCAAAACGATACGACGCATCGGTTCGCAACTTCAGGAGTTGTGATGCTTTTCGTGTCAGCGTCGGATGGAATTTCGCGGACTCGAGAATAATGTCGGTTGTATTCTCATCAACCTCAGCAACACTTCCTCCCTTGATACCCGCCATTGCAATAGGTGTGTCCGTCGCCGCATCGGTAATAAGCTGTACCGTATCCGCAAGCGTGTAGCTGTCACCTCCGAGGATGGTTATCGACTCGCCCGGGCGCGCCATGCGCACCGCAATCATTTTCTTCCCGTCTGCACCACCAAGCTTTGAGGCATCAAATGCGTGCAGTGGCTGTCCCAGTTCATTCATAACGAGATTCGTCGCATCCACAACGTTATTGATGGAGCGCTGACCGATGCTTGCAAGACGCTTAACAAGCCACACAGGTGACGGGCCGACGCGCACACCGCTTACGCGTGCGGCATGGTACGCAGGACACGCGGAGGTGTTTTCAACGGAAACCGAGACATCACCGAAAGAATCAAATGCCGGCACCTCCTCCGTAAGCGGATCACGCGACAGCGATAGCCCAAGCAGTACCGAGAGTTCTTTTGCAATACCGCGGTGACACAAACAGTCATGCGCGCGATTTGGCAACACTTTCACGTCCAGAATACTGTCCTCACCATTCTCCTCGACACCTTCAACTTCAAATGCACCGAAGGTGAGGACACGTTCAAGTTCACCCGCGTCGGGAAGTGGTGTTTCAAAAAAAGTTTGGAGCCATGCGCGAGATACTTTCATCCCGATAGTGTTAAAAATCTTTTAATTCTCCTGCGTAGATACATTTTCCCTTGCCCAGATTTAAGTTGCTGTTCTCGTGACACTGCATCTTGCTCGTTTCTGTATGCTTCGTAATATATTAATTCGTACGGACCGCGTTTTTTTGTGTATGTGCTCTTACCGCGGCTATGCTCGATGTATCTCTTTCGAAGATCAGATGTATAGCCAACATACCACTGATTATTTGTCCGACTCTTGAGCACATACACATAGTAAAACTTTTTTACACTATCGGGATTCATAGTTATTCAGCGGGAAATTGCATCGGAAACCTGATATCACCTCCGTGGAACACGCGGACATCATCAATCCCCCAGCGGAGCATGCAGAGGCGCTCAATACCACCACCAAATGCAAATCCCTGGAAACGCTTTGGATCAATACCGGCATTATTGAGCACGTGCGGATGCACCATGCCGGCGCCCATAACCTCAATCCATCGGTCGCGCAGTTTCGCTGGTGCCCCTTCGCCGGAAAGACGCATGTCCACCTCAACAGAGGGTTCGGTGAATCCGAAGAAACTCGGACGAAGCCGAACTTCAACTTCTCCGTGGAAAAATTCTTTAAAAAACTTTTCGAGCACTCCCTTGAGATGCGCGAGCGTCGTGTCCTCTGAAATAACAAGGCCTTCAAGTTGGTAGAACTGCGCCTCGTGCGTCATGTCGGTTGCCTCGTTGCGAAATACTTTGCCCGGAACAATAACGCGAATTGGCGGCTCGTGCGTCTGCATCCACCGAACCTGCACCGGAGACGTGTGCGTGCGCAATACGCGTCCGTCGGGAAGCCAGAACGTGTCCTGCATGTCACGCGCGGGGTGATCTTTGGGAACGTTAAGTGCGGTAAAGTTGTGCCACTCATCCTCAATCTCGGGACCGGAGGCGACGGAGAATCCCATACTAGAGAAGATACGCACGGCATCGCGTATCGCTTGGGTCATCGGGTGGTGATATTCTTTTCGTTCTTGCATAAAAATCATTATACCTGTCCGTGCCGTCTTTGGCACAGGGGAAGAAAAACGCGTCCCGGCAAGCTAAGGACGCGCTGTTCAATTAATCTCTGTGAGCCGCCTCCCAGATTCGAACTGGGGACCTTCACTAACAAAAGAAGTGACGTGCCACGGCACCTCACTTCTCTCCCGACAGGCTTGTTTGGAGCCGCCTCCCAGATTCGAACTGGGGACCTTCACTAACAAAAGAAGTGACGTGCCACGGCACCTCACTTCTCTCCCGACAGGCTTGTTTGGAGCCGCCTCCCAGATTCGAACTGGGGACCTTCACTTTACAAAAGTGTTGCTCTACCGACTGAGCTAAGGCGGCGTACGAGGACTATTCTACCTGCGCAGGAGCGGTCGCGCTACTAGTTTCCTCGGCAACCGTCACTTTCACCCGCTGGGGTATACCCTGATGGATAATACCTTTCGGGATATCCGTACCGTTAATTCGCTCTTTGTGTCGATGGAGAAGTTTAAAATATGTGGAAGGTATCTTTCCTTCTGCAATCAAATGCTCCCCACGTGCGACATGAATCATGTGCGCACCGAGCACCGCAACCGTAGCCCGGGTAAGCGTCAGTGCACGCACAAACCCAAAACGAAACAGCGCACGGACGGTGGCGACGGCTACCATCAACCAGAAAACAATTTTGGCGACAACACGGCGATACAAGCGCTCTACCGATGGTGAATACCGGTTTAAAAGCGCGGAGAACGCTGTTTCCCTGCCGCGTCCCCGTTCCCAATCCTTGAATGCAAAAAAAGCGGAGATAAGGAGTATGGAGCCACCGAACATGCTCGCGAGTACGGTCATAATAAATATGATGACACGTGACGCGGGACCGCGCCAGCGTGTTAGATAGTGTACTTAATGAAGCGGCCGAGCTCCGTGCGCTCGCCGAATTTCTGCACCGCGCTCTCGATAAGCTGTGCAATCGTCACTTCAGGATTTTTGAAAAAAGGCTGTTTGAGAATTTCATCTGCACCCTGTTCGAGTACCGCATCGTCGGTCGCGGCAATCTGCATTGCGATATCTTTTGCGACTGTCTGGAATTCCGGATTACGCGCAACGAAGTCCGTCTCGCAGAGCAACTCCGCGAGTGCAGCAACACCACCGTGGCCGTGTACGTACGCCTGAATTGAACCTGATCCAAGGCTTCGTCCCGCTTTTTTTGATGCAATCACTGCGCCTTTTTCTTTCAAAAATTCAAGCGCCTTTTCAACGTCACCGCCGGACACTTCGAGCGCCTCTTTGCACTGGTTCATCGGCAGACCGGTTTGGTCGCGCAATTGTTTGATATCAGAAACACTGACTGACATAACAAAAAAGATTATGCGCGAGACGCAGGGCGCGGGGAGCGCGGAAGGCGGCGTCCACCTGTGTGCGCCTCGTGCTGCGGCTTTCGCTCCATGGTAATAGTTTTCTTCGGGGCTTCTGCTGCACCGCGTGCATACGCACCGGTGAGCTGTTCAAGAACGTACGTAATTGCCGCAACATTCGCATCACTTCCCGGAATCGGGTACGTGATGGTTGAAATGTCACAGTCGGAGTTCGCGAGCGCAACAATGGGAATCTTAAGCATCGTCGCTTCTGCAATTGCGATTTTCTCGTGCTTCGGATCAACAACAACGAGCATGCCCGGAGTCTGCGACATCGTTTTGATACCGCCGAACATTTCTTCAAGACGCTTAATCTGTCGATCAATAAGCAATCGTTCCTTCTTGGTGTACTTCGTAAGCGTTCCCTGCTCGCGTTCTTCAGAAAGCGTCAGGAGTTTTTCGACGCGCTTTTTGATGATATCGAAATTGGAGAGCGTTCCGCCAACCCAGCGTCCTGCAACAAACGGCGCGCCTGCAACCGTTGCGAGATTGCGAACCGCCTTCTGTGCCTCGCGCTTTCCGCCGACGAAGAGCACCTTCTTCCCTGTCATGGCAACTTTCTGCACGGCCTCAACGGCGCGTGTCAACGCATCCGCTGTTTTTTCAATATCGAAAATCTCTACAGGGCCTTTTGTGCCGAAAATGAACTTCTTCGTGCTCGGGTGCCGACGCGCTTTCGGGTACGCATAGTGCGCTCCTGCAGCAAAGAGGTCTGCGACTGATTTCTGGTTTTCTGTGGTCGTCATGTTGATGAAAGAAAAGCGCCCTTGTGGGCCTCGTAGAGAATAGCAAAAAGCCGCGATTCAGGCAAGCCCCGTTAGAGAACAGGACTATAGAAATATCCTTATTTTTAGAGTTGATTCGGCGTAAGGTGATGATGACGTGCCACGGTCATTGTCTTTTTTTTGTCTCTAACGGGGCAAGGTTTTAGGCCCCCGCCCTCTCAGACGCCTGTGCGAGGGTTTCCAGGATATCCTCGATGCCTCCCTCCATAATTGCCGGGATATTTGACCAGCTCTCCTTGATACGGTGGTCGGTCACGCGGTCCTGGGGAAAGTTGTAGGTGCGGATTTTTTCCGAGCGGTCGCCCGTACCTATCTGTGAGAGACGCTCTGTTGAGAGACTCGCCTGGGCATTTTGCACCTCAAGCGCCTCAAGTTTCGTCAAAAGCATTTCCATCGCCTTTTCACGGTTACGCTGCTGACTGCGTTCCGCTTGAGAGCGGACCGCAAGACCCGTGGGTTTGTGCACGAGACGAACCGCCGTTTCCACCTTGTTCACGTTCTGCCCGCCCGCACCACCAGCACGTGAGAATTCCATTTCGATATCCGCCGGATTGATTTCAAGCGTATGTTTTGTGCGCACCGGCAAAATAACGACAGACGCAGTTGAGGTGTGCACGCGGCCTGACTTCTCCGTCGCGGGGATACGCTGCACGCGGTGTACGCCGGTTTCAAAACGAAGTTCTTTATAAACACCCTTGCCGCGAATCTCAAACGACGCGTCTTTGTAGCCGTCCATCGCCGCACGGCTTTCATCAAGTATCGTCCACTTCCAGCCGCGCTTCTCGGCGTACCGCTCATACATATGTGCAAGTTCTTCAGCAAACAGCGCCGCTTCTTCGCCGCCGGCACCGGCGCGTACTTCCAAAATAATCTCGTTTGGGAATTCTTCTTCGGCTTTCTCCTCCGCCGTCATATGCTGTATCTGCTCAATCAGTGCACGCTCTGACGCTTCTATCTGCTGTAAATCCTCCCGTGCAAGATCCTGCAGTGACGGGTCCGCCGCGAGCGTCAGCTCGATATCTTTACGCTCAAGTGCAAGACGCTCCAATTCAGCCGCATAGAATGCGGTTCGTGGATTCTTTTTGAGTTGTTCGAGGTCAAGCTCCATATGCAAAGAAGAAGCACCCGACCAGGAAACGGTCGGGTGCTTCCAACGTAGTTAGTTTTCCGAAGATTCTTCTGCGGTCGCCTTCTTTGTCTTTTTGGTTGTTGCGACTTTCTTCGCCTCTTCGCGTTTTGCAGAAGCTGCGGTCTGGCGTGTCTTGAACTTCTCAAGGCGTCCGGCAAGAATTTTCTTGCTGTCGTCGCCGATGTAGAACGGATGGCACGATGAACACACTTCGACGTCGAGCTGCTCCTTCGTCGAACCTACTGAAAATGTGTTTCCGCATGCGCACTTCACGTGTGCCTTCGGAAAGTATGTCGGGTGTGTATCTGCCTTCATAGCGAATGGAAGAATACCATGCATAACAGGCCGGTGCAACAGCTTGCACACCGCGCCAAATGGGCGTATACAAACAAGGCACAGACCCAACCTACCAAGGAGGCGACATGAACATCGAAAAGGTCCGGGAAGCGACCCAGCAGGCACAGTTGGTCAAGAAAGTGGAGGAAAGGTGGCGGATGTGGTGCGCGGGAAATCAGGGGAGGAGGGATAGCATCCAGCATCCCAACAGCCCGCTGTTTCACCACTCCAACCTGCCTGAGGATGTTCAGGAAGACATCCGAGATCTGGAAGCATTTCTTCGCTCGGAAGAAGCCCAGGCGGCGGCAGAACTTCTTGGAACCGCCGGCAAGATGGTCTTTCTCTGCGACGTGAGCGGTGGCTGCCCAATCTACTTCTGCGGACAAGGATTGTGGGAACAGGTGTGGTCACGACCTGCCAACCCTGCTCAGACCACAGCCCTCTTCCGTCGGGAGTACAACGTGTCCATCGTCGAGTTCATCAGGCGGTTCGTGGATATGGTGGCAGATTCCCTCCTACCACTTCCTGTCACCGCGCGGTAGTACGTACCAACAACCCCGCGCTTCGGCGCGGGGAGTTTTGTTTTCCTCAAACTGTTATTGCCCGGCAATGACCCCTCGGGTGATGGGACCGAAGTATCCGACAGCAGGGTCGATTTTAAGCGCAGCCTGGTACTCAGCAAGCGCAGCGCGAGTAAGTGGACCAAAGTATCCGGTCGCACCATGGGCAGCAAGAGCTTGGGCCGCAGGCCCCTTGTTCTGCGCAATAAGAAAGTTCTGGAGTGCCAAGACGTCGCCACCATCATCACCAACCGTGAGATTTCTCAGGTAGATGTCCGTCCTGGAAATCGGCATGTTGAGGTACTGCAGTGCCTCCGGCGGAACCGTACCGCCCAGCGCAACAATCTCTCTGAGCAATTCCTGCAAACGGGAGAGGAGAATAAATATGATGTTGGTTTGGGAACTGCCTGGCCTTCTATGACTTGATGAGCCGCCGCTACCACCGCCACCCTCCTCTTCCTCCTCTTCCTCGTCATCTCCTCCTTCGTCTCCAGCGTCAAAAACAAGTAGTTCCGTTTCTCCTGTGTCGTCCTGGTCATAGCTCGCGACATAGAGTTCGGAATCGTCCGGTTTAAGGGCAAGGACAGACCCAAAGAATATGTCTTCATCCAGAAATGCGGTCGCATCACCGTCCGCGGTCTCCAGTCCACTGACGACTCCCTCGGTACCCACATACAAGAGTTCGTCATCTGATGTCAACGAAAGCGCTATCGACGCGTCATTGAAAGTAGCCTCGAAGGCGTCAACGAAAGCGGCGTCTGACACATCGATTGCAATCGGGTCACCAGGGGCGGTCTGGCGGCTGTGGTTCCAGAAGTTGCCGCCAATAAACACCTGCGTCGTGGTAGTCGAAACAGCGATCGCGTTAACCCGTAGATTAAACCCTGGGTCGAAATCGGTGGCGACGCCTGTTGTCGCATCTATCTCCCCGAAAAAAGATTGTGACTGACCACCCACATCCGAGAAACTGCCGCCGAGGTAGATGGTATTTTCATCCGAAGAGAGTGCGACTGCATACACAGTAGAGCCACCACCACTTATCACCTGACCATCAAGTGGGGTAGACGAGCCTGTCGTTACATCAAGCTCTGCAAATTCATTGCGTGCTCCCCCACCGATATTGGCGAAAGACCCACCGGCATAGATAGTGGTCTCTCCGGGGCCAAACTCTAGATCTAGAACCGTATTATCAGCATCAGGGTTGAAGGCGGTCACAGTACCAGCGCCAGCCGTATCGAACGCCGCAATGCGGTTGCGAACAGTCGCGCCACCATCAAGTGATGTAAAATCTCCGGCCATGAAAAGCGTACCGTCACCTTCCAAAAGCGCGAGTGCAAGCACCTGTGCGTCTGCATCAGGATCAAACGCAGTCGCGAGGCTCGTTGTCGTGTCGACGGCCGCAACATAGTTCCTCAAGGCACCACCTCCGTTGACCGCGCCAAATTCTCCGCCAAGATACAACGTTCCGCCATCACTTGAGAGTGCGAGTGCGTGTACGGTTGCCCCGGCACTCGGGTCAAAAGCCGTTGTGGAGCCGTCTGCGGCCGAAAACGCGGCAACATAATTTCGCGTCGTTCCATTATCCACGGCATTGAATGACCCCCCGGCGTACACCGTGGTTCCGTCTGGGGAAAGTGCAAGCGAAGTTACCAGACCATTATCAATATCCGGGTTAAAATCAAAATCGAGTGTACCTGCTGACGTAACGTGAGCAATGCTTGGCTGCGATGTTGTACCAACATGGGTAAAGTTGCCACCGATGTACCAGCCACCCTGTCGGTCAGATATTACCGTCAGCACATTTCCTCCATTCACCCTCGTACTTGGACGCACCGCTTCCTGTGTTTCTTCTTCGAAGGATGCCCCTCTACCGCTTAGAATACGAATGTCGCCTCCAGCAGCGACATAGAGTGTTCCATCATCAGCAGAAAGTTTGAAATCACTTGGGACATCAAGTGTTGCGATGTCGAAGTCTAGAGACACTTCTCCTGAAGCCGTGTCGATTGCAGCCAGGTTCTCATGAAGTACAGCACCACCGATAGTGCCGAAACTTCCACCCACATAGAGTGTTGCGTCGTCGTTTGAGAGAACAATAGCATCGACGGTATTGTCGGGATTCGGGTCAAAATCAGTCGCGACACCGTCTGTAGTGGTAAAAGCGGCAAGATAATTTCTCGTGGTCCCACTGTTAACATCCGTGAAATCTCCTCCTACGTACAATATTGAGTCGTCGGAAGTCAGATCAAGAGCATACACACCCGATTCGATAATGGGATCAAAAGCGGTCGCATCACCCGTTGTTGTATTTATCGCAGCAATATTTGAACGCTCGTCACCAATGCAGTTGAATAACTCGTCCACCCCACCAACACAGAAAAATTCTCCGCCGAGATACAGTGTGGTGCCATCAGATGAGAGTGCTAAAGCGTACACAGCACCGTCGGCGTCGGGATCAATATCGGAGAGTTCGTAGGTCGCCAGATCAATAACTGCAATGTTGTTGCGCGTGACTGAGACAGGATCACCGACGACGGTACTTACGGTTGTGAATTCGCCACCTAGGTAGAGCGTGGTCCCGTCTGTCACCATACTGTGTATGGGACCGTCAAAACTATACTTACTCTTCACCGCATCCGGTATGGAACTGAGAGTTGGAGCTCCAAGTGCACTGGAGGGAATAAACGGTAGTATGAGGAGTACGAGTGCTGAAAAACGAATGTATGACTTCATATGTTTGGTCAAATTAGGTATGACAAAGTTTCCGTAAATGGTAGCACGCATCGGCGGTACGTGTGACGTATATGTGGAAAACCGGCTAGTCAGCCCGTTCAATCGGGTCAATCATCGTTGTTTGAATGGTTTGCGCGTGGTTGAGCACGGAAGTTGCGTAGCCCTGGCCCAAGGATTTCCAGTTGCCGCCGGCGTAATAGCGGGCCGCTGCTTCATGTTCTGCACTGTAACCGCCGCGAGACGCACCGAGGTCAGCTAGGAATACCGCCGAGGCGATAAATGCGTCGTGTGGATTCCACGGGTCCGGGTGTCCGCCGAGCATTGAGGTAAGCCGCGGAATATACCCCGACCATGTAGACGGGATAAACTGCGCCGGTCCCATGGCACCACCGTACCCGTATGACACGGGACACGACACCTTTGTTGACAGCGGATCGCGGCCGAGATCATCAAGAATATCCTGGAGCACGGGAAGATCGCGGGACGGATGGATGCCGTTTGCAAATACCGTTCCTGAATTAACACTCTTCGTCTCGCCGGAGCTGAGGTTTGTGATGACGCACGAGCCGACGTTTTGTCCGATGTTACTTTCTTGTTTGAGGATACCGAGCAGGAACGCCGCGCGCACGCCGGTGAGCTTCTCCGCTTCTTTCGCATACTCAAGTGCCTCACCGAACTGAATACCGTCGGTGTCACGCAGGGCAAAGAGTGCAGCACGAATACGCGCGGCCTCGCGCTGGCGCTCTTCAACGATTTGCTGGTACACCGCTTCCTGACCCTTCGTCACATCAAGCACGTATTTTTTCTCTTGCTCCTGCTGTTCAATCTTCTGCTTCTCCTGTTCTTGCGCGTATTTCAAATCAAGCTCACGACGTTGCGACTCTTCCAGCGAGAGTTTCTCCTCGTGGGTCTGTGCTTTGGTGTCTTCAATTTCGCGGAACGATCCTTGGAGCGAAACCGTGATGGAATCAAAGGAATCAAGGTCTTCAAAAAAGTCCGATACGTTCTCACGCGAGAGTGCGACCTCCACGAGCGAGTAATCGTCAATCGTATTCGTCTCGCGGATGAGTTGTGCGAGCGATTCTTTTTGACGCTCCATTTTCGCCGTCAGCTCTTCAATCGTCTCCTCTTTATTCCCTATCTCACTGCCGATTGTATTAATCGTGTGTGTTCGCGCCTGGATGGAAAGCTGCGACTTCTTAATTTCGGCATTGAGAATGGAGACGTCGCGTTCAAGTGACACGCGTTCAGTGCGCTTTGCATCCAAGAACTTTTGTTGAACCTGAATTTCCTTCTCAATCTGTTCAAGATCTTCCCGAAGTTCCTGTTCACGCTCCTCAATTTCGTCATCAAGCGATTTTTTTGCAGCAAAAACCGGCGTACTCAGCAGGACGCCGATGAG
>BTUR01000003.1:906-116808 GCA_045863475.1 Candidatus Campbelliibacteriota bacterium | reverse complement strand
TGCCCCCCACGCTCGTTGCCTAATTTTAAAAAAATGTTTTTGTGGTTAACTTTACCCCCGTGCCACAAAACCCCACAATAAAATCCAAACGGCCCGCACGTCACCGTGCGGGCCTGAAACTTGTGTCACGAACTCCTCCGAGAATCCACGCTACTTGCGGAACGCATGACTCTCTGCGGCAAGTCTCCCATCCGTCTCCTCGAAGTTGAGGACAACCCTGCCGATGGGCTGCCCCATGCCGTTCGCGTAGATGTTGAGTTCCACGCGAATGTAGGAGAAGACTGCACGTCCGATGACGGCGGTGGCCCGTGACCCGTTGCCGAGTGCCCTCTGGAGGTCGTCTCGTGCGGTGGTCCCCATCTCGAGGCATCGAATCAGAGAACGGCCGCACCAGTCGAACCTGGCGAACTCATTGAAGATGAGGATGTTGATTGCATGCACAGCACGCAACGCATCCTCCAAGCCGCGCGACTCCCCGAACCTCGGGTTCCTCTTGAGCTCGGCACGCAACTCCGTGTTGTACAGAATACTCACCCGCTTCACCATGATTTCTCCTTTTCTGGAGGAGGCTCATTGCGGCCTCGTTGTCGGGTCACCATTGACCCTGTGTTCCGAAAAGAAAATATAGTGTTTCTCTCTATTTGTCAACGAAAGAACCCGCGACGACACGTCGCGGGTTCGGGGTTGCTTCATCGTCGCGCGATGCGACGATGGAGAAGGGCGAATCAGGAGTACTTCGGGAAATCCGAGTGTTCCGGATTTCCCCTGCTGAAGCAGCGTCTGATGTCCTCGTGCCTACAATGACGGCACTCGCGGATGTAGCTGTAGTGCCAGCCGTTGAGATGCGAATCGTGCGACGGCTTGGTCCTGTAGTAGAGCGTGAGCCAGCTTCCGCAGGCCTTGCAACTCCGCGACACCATCCAGAGACCGAAGATGATCTCCAGGACTGCGAGAGACAGGCGAGCTTCCCACGGCCACGACCAGAGCGTGCCGAACACGACCGTCGCCAGCACCAGCGGGACCACCAGCAGGAAGTACTTCGTCCACACCAAGCGCTTGATCCGCTTCTCCATTTCGTTCTCCTTGTTCGTTTATACGAGCAAGATTGCCCGTACTTCTGCGCACAGTATATAACATTTTATATGTATTTGTCAACGAAAGAACCCGCGACGTGTCGTCGCGGGTTCGGGGGTCACTCTGGACAGAGTGATGTCAGTCGGCCGTGAGAAGCTCCGGCTCCCGACGAAGCAGTCGTCGGAACTTCTCATCACTGTAGGCCTTGTAGCCGGGGAGTCGGTAGAGGGCTCCACCGAGACCTTCGAAGGAGTGCTTGACGGTCATCGCGTGACCGCAATAGCACTTCTCCGGCTGGTACTTCACCCAGTACTCCCGCTCCCACGGAAACGCTCCGTGGTACGGGAAGCACTGATCGGTCACCCCACGTCCGCAGGAATCGCAGACGCAGATGTATACCGTTCGGCGAAGCAGGAGCCTTCCCACCACCTCGTACATCATTCCGATAAGCCTGAACATGACCTTCCTCCCTGTTTTTTTATACGAGCAAGATTGCCCGTACATCTGAGTACAGTATATAACATTTTATATGCATTTGTCAACGCATTTTCCCGTTCCCTAGTCACCGTTCCCCGTTCCCTATTTTTGTCCCCAGCATGCGCACAGGTACTCCCCTGTCTCACGTTTCCGGGACGTGCAAGCGCCGTGCTACTATGCGGGCACGATGACCGCCGCTAAACCAAAAGAAGTCCGCGTGCCGCCGCAAGATGTTGAGACGGAGAAAGCACTCCTCGGCTCCATTCTCCTTCGCCCGGAAGCCATTCACGAAGTCGTCGACATCCTCACGCCGGAGTCGTTTTACATGCACAAGCACCGCACGATATTCGGTGCGATGTTTGAAATTTTCAAGAAAGGCGAAGCCATCGACTTGGTGTCGCTTTCCTCGCGTCTCAAAGAACTCAAAGAAATGGACAACATCGGCGGCATGGCGTATCTCACCTCGCTCGTGGACACGGTGCCGTCGTCAATGAACGCAAAGCACTACGCGGAGATTGTGCAGAAAAAGTACACGATGCGTCAGCTCATTGAATCCGCGCACTACATCTCGGAACTCGGTTTTGCGGAAGAACAAGAGATTGAAGAGATTTTGGACAAAGCGGAAAAGAAAATCTACGAGATTACGTCCGCGCCGTCCAATCAAAAGTTCATTCTGCTCGGCGACGTGCTCGGCGACGCATTTGAACGCTTGGACAAACTGCACAAAACCGCCGGAGCGCTCCGCGGTGTGCCGACCGGCTTCCAGGAGCTCGACCACAAGCTCGCCGGCTTCCAACCCTCTGACCTGATCATCCTCGCCGCCCGTCCGTCCATGGGTAAGACCTCGCTTGCGTTGGACATCGCGCGACACTCCGCCATTCGCCATGGCACGTCCGTCGGCATCTTCTCGCTGGAGATGTCCGCCCAACAACTCGTGGACCGCATGCTCGCCGCGGAAGCACAGGTGGACGCGTGGAAACTGCGCACCGGAAAACTCTCCACTGATGAGGAGTTTGAGCGCATCGGTGAGGCAACGAGCAAACTCTCGCAGGCAAAAATCTACATTGACGACCAGCCAGGCAACAACATTCTCAAGATGCGTTCAGTCGCTCGCCGCCTCAAGTCTGAGAAGGGTTTGGACATGATTATCGTGGACTACCTCCAGCTCATGGTGCCTGCCGGCAAAAACCGCCCCGACAACCTGGTCCAACAGGTCACCGAAATCTCCCGCTCACTCAAACAGCTTGCCCGCGAACTTGATGTGCCGGTCGTTGCCCTCTCTCAGCTCTCGCGTGCCATTGAACAGCGCCGTGGCCGCCCACAACTCTCGGACTTGCGTGACTCAGGTTCCATTGAACAAGACGCCGACTTGGTGCTCTTCATTCACAACGAAGACCGCTACAAAGAAGGTGCCGAGCGCGGCAACATTGTGGAGCTCATCATCGCCAAGCACCGTAACGGTCCGACGGGTTCATTTGAGCTGTACTTTGACGACAAGAAAGCGACCTTCCGTTCCATTGAGCGACATGGATTGGACCAGTTTGACCAGATGGGTACGCAGCAAGGCGCCCCCGCCCCGGAGATTTTTTAGATAAAACCAAAAATATATGCAATTATCCGATTTTAATAAATGGAATAAGATTAAGAAAAATATTTCCCTAAGGTCTCACTTTCCTCGCTGTAAAGAACGAGAAATATGGTGGTGTTCAATTGGAAGAAATGTAGGTGCAGAACAAAGTTGCCGAAATAATGTTTTTGCTCGTCCTGTCCTTATTTTAAAAATATTTAACCAAAATACTTTTTGGGGTCTTCCTATTACCTCATCAGATACCGATGGGAAAAAAGCATTGAGCCCTTATTATTACGATGTTCGTGGCGTTCCAAAACTAAAGGGCTATGTGGTTTTATCCCAACTTCGCTTGTTCGATAACAAACGCTTAATACGAAAAATAGTTAGAATCGAAGACGGGATGATGAACGAAATTAAAGACCGAGTACGGGGTTTCCTATAAACGATCGAAACCCCGCCAATCGGCGGGGTTTCTCGGGTCCTCCGAAGAGGAGGAATAGTGTGGGATCACTATACACGAGTCAAATGAATATTGCAAGAAGTGTGGACAAGACAATTTTAGACCAATTTTAAGCCTTAATTTATGGACAAATACCAAAAAGAACTCGACGTGTGGTTTAAGGAAAAGGGCTGGGATTATTGGGAACCGCTCGCCATTACCGCCCGTCTCTTTGAAGAGTGCGGTGAGTTCGCTCGGCTCGTGAATCACGTGTACGGTCCAAAGAAAAAGAAACTCGACGAGCACCAGCAGGACATGGAGGAAGAAATCGGCGACATCATCTACACCCTCATGTGTTTCGCCAACTCCCACAACCTCTCACTGGACAACGCCATCCGCAAAAGCATGGATAAGGTCGTAGAGCGCGATAAGGATAGGTATAAAAATTAGAAAACAAATAGGGCTCTAGCATTGCTGCTAAAGCCCTCTGCAGAACCTTCTACTTCCCCGCTACCGCGTACAGCGGGTGCTGAGATCTCGGTTGATGGTCCGCTTCACCTGCCTCTTGGTATCTCCCGGGTAAACGGTGAGATTGACCTCCCAGACCCGGGTTGTCACCGGCGCCTTGAGCTGCTTCGCCAAGGCAGCCATGTGCCCCGCGACATCTGCGATGGCTGAATCCACGGACAATTCGATGTGGAACATCTTCCCCTCCTGTTCACGCGCTTCTGTATAAACTATACGCTCGTTTTTTCTTTGCGCCAACGTTGTTTTTAAAAACGAAAAGCCGCCTGTGAGAGCACGACTTTCCGTGTCTCATCAGGCGGTGTTACGGAAGACCGAGTTGCTGACGCAAGTACTCGGCCTGTTCCAGTCGCAACTTGAGAAGCGTCTCGGCGTCCTTGAACTCGTCCTGCTTCGACCGCCGATCTTCCCCGTTCTCCCTAATCCACTGATTGAGGTGGTCAATCTCGCGGTTAACAAACCGAAGATCCCACTCTCTCTCGTGGATCCACCACCGCTTGCGATTCTCCGTCGACAGCAATGGCACGATGCCATGCGTCACGGTGAGCGTGATTGGCATCACCATCGCCGCCGTCCACCCGCCCTTGAAAGCGAAGATGAAGAGTGCGGTGAGTGCCGAGGCGACCGTCCAGAACCACCACGCAGTCGAACGTTCCCTGCGCGGGTCACGCCAAACGCCGACCGCTGTCGGAACGAAGGACCAGACTACGCCGAGAACGAGAATCATGTTCGCGAACGTGGGCCCGGAAAGTTTCCAGGCCGCAATTGCGCCGAGTCCGATGGTGAACATCACCCACTCCCCGCCCTTCGGCCACCGGAGCTTGCCGATGAAAAGCACGTAGAGAAACGTGAGGATGCATCCGATGGAACCCGTCAGGAACTGCAGAGCCGCCACCGGGTCGCTCATCGCGCTGAACGACAGCGCATTGAGCGTGGCCAGAAAGGCCCAGAGAAACCACGACACTGGATTGGGCTCGGACTTGCCGAGCTTCGTCTGCACGTTGTACAGGACGAATCCCGTGCCGTGGATGAGCGCTGCCAGGATGGGCAGCAACACTGACCAATCGTTCACCTCTCACCTCCGTAGATTGCGTCGCGATTTTACGCGACTTGTTTTTTAGAACTCCTGCGAGGTATTTTAACACTATTTTTTGCATTTTGTCAAACATCAAACCGTGCCTCTCCTTTTCTGCTAAAATAGACACATACATCCCGTTAGAGATTGTTCGGTTACGAAACAGTTACTAATCTCAAAAGTGCGGATGTTGAAAATAGGTTGCGTTATTTAAATTAACCATGGAAACGAAAGTTTCCTATCTCTAACGGGATGCACTCCATCCAGAAACTCGCTGAATACTTTCAGAAATTCCCCGGTATCGGACCCCGGCAGGCGAAGCGTTTCGTGCATTTTCTCCTCACGCAGGAAAAGAGCGTGCTTGAAGACCTCTCCAAACGCATCTCTGAGCTTCGCGGTTCCGTTGCACAATGCCCGACCTGTTTTCGTTTTTATGACGCCGACGGATACGCTGACGTGTGCGACATCTGTTCCTCACCCAACCGCGACGCGCACCAGCTTATGCTTGTGGAAAAAGACGCGGACTTAGACGCCATTGAAAAGAGTCACGCGTACACGGGACGCTACTTCGTGCTCGGCGGCACCGTCCCGCTCCTCCAAACCGAAAAAAATCCCCTGCGCACCGGTAAGCTCAAAAAACTGCTGGACAATAACGCGGAGATTACGGAAATCATTATCGCAACGGGCGCGCACCCCGAAGGCGAGATGACCGCCGAGGCGGTGCGCGCATTTCTCGCACCGCTTTCCCAAAAGCGCGGACTTACAGTTTCAGAACTCGGCCGCGGACTCTCCACGGGCACCGAACTTGAATACTCCGACGCCGAAACCATCAAAAGCGCGCTGGAGAACAGAAGGTAATCTACTCCAAATCAAACGCGAGAATGCCGAACTCTCGTATTTTGTCTTCATAACCGGCGTACGATGCGTACGCTTTTTTCATTTCCTCAACGGACGCGACCGACGGCATGATCTTCTTGTACGGAATCTCGGCAACCATCGCGTCAATACCCTGAAAGTGTCGCCGCTGCACAACTTTCTTCGACAGCCGTTCACTGCCGCACGTGAATGTCAGCGTATCTCCCACTTCGATAGGTTGATATTTTACGGTTGCAGCACGAGTCTCAATGCTCTTTGAGCCGTTCTTCACCTCATCAAAATTCTTTTTGTCGACCGCTCTAAAACGCAGAATGTACGTCTTCATATGCAAATACACTCCCATGGATGGGAGTGTATGTCTAGACTTTTTTGATGGTTGCCTTCGTGTATGGCTGGCGGTGGCCTCGTTTCTTGTGGTAGCGGCTCTTCTGGAGGTACTTCACGACGAGTACTTTCTTGCCTCGTCCCTGCTCACCCACTTCTGCCTCAATTTTTTCGCCTGCGATGTAGGGTGCGCCGAGGACGGTCTTAGAACCATCATCAGTCAAAACAACCTTGTCGAAAACGACCTTGTCGCCTGTTTTGGCTTCAAGCTTCTCGATAACCATTGACGTGTTGTCGGATACAAGGTATTGCTTGCCTCCGGTTTCTACGACTGCAAATTTCATCCCGTTAGAAATTAGATATTAGCTTCTCTGAACCCGGGCGAAACAGGTGTTTCTAACGGGATTCATAGGAAGCCAGTATACCCCGTGAGATAAATATTTTCAAGTACATGCAACTCTCATGGCCGTATCTCACCGGGTATACCAAAGAGCCCGTTTTTGCGCAATAAACGGGCTCTGGAGGCCCCAAACAAGAGAAAACCACCCCGCCCCCATACGGGGCGAGGTGGTTTTCAGGAGAATTTCAGTATTCCTTATTCAACGTCCTCGAGTGCGTTGCGGAGGCCCTGGAGCGCGTCCATACAGGTCTCGCGTCCTGCCTCAGTCGTCGTGTCGACGCACGCTGCGTCAACCTCTGCACGCTGCTCGATCAATGCCTGTTCGAGCTCCGCAAAGCCAGCCGGCTTGTTCATCTCGCGAAGCCAGAGTCCGCTGACGATGACCAAGAGAACGACGAGCACTGCGATGATGGTGTTTTTTGAATCGCGTTGCATATGTAATGACAATTAAAGGAATAATCCCTCATGATAAAGGGTACCATACCCCCGTACAGCGGGCTAAAGAGTAATCAACAGTCGGAAAATCGCTGTGGACACAGTATACAAAACTTCGAACCGCCTGAAAACCTATCTATCTCGGTTTTGGGAGTATTACCAAACAAGCCCAGCACTTCAAAAAGTCCTTAGTAATGCTTGATAGAAGTGTTTGTATGGGGACACAAGACAGGTATTGAATCCTAGAACGAAAGAGCCGCCGGAGAGCGCTCGGCTCTCTCGGCGGCATCGAATCAGGACCACTCCTCGTCGGGGTAACCCTCATCTCCAAGAAGGGTCAAGAACCTCCTCGCCGCATGAACCCCACATCGACAAACCCACTGTTTGTTCGTTCTGTGAGGGTCATCGGTAGCGCAGGGCCACTTAGCGACTTCGTGGAGTTTCGGTTCAGCAACGGTTGACTCCACGAGATCGAAAGGACCCAGCCGACCGCTGGTGTGTCGCCCAACCAGCTCGAAAGCGACGAGTGACATGACGGCGTCGAAACGCTTCTCCGAAAGCCACTCGGGCTGGACTCTCAAGGCATCGTCGATTTCCATCATCTCCGGTCTCCTAGAAAGAAAGGTTGCGTGGGTAGGGGCCGAATTGCGGATAGCAGATTTTGCGAACCATCGGATTGTCTGCCGGATCAACCACTTCGACTTGGTAGTTCACTTTGTCAGAAGGAATGATCGCGGTGATCTCTTCAACAGTGCATTCTCTGCCCACCACCATCGCCCACGGATAGTTCCAGTGATCGATGTTAACTCGACATCCAAGGCGACCGCAGACTTCCTCTGTGGCCGCCTGCGACCAGCCGCCGTTGCGGTTGGTTATGACGGTCACTTTTGGCACTAGGGTCTCCTTTCCGAGACAGGTTATCCAAAAGAGATAGTACAACTTAAATATAAAAAATCAAGTCCAAAATCGGCGTCGGATAGATTGATAGGAGTATAATTGTGGTGTAGCAGAGCTTCGTCGACTCACTAAAAAGCTACGTTATGATCTTTATGCAAAAGCAAAAATTACCCAAGTTTACACTTGAGTACAATGAGGAGAAAAAACGCTGGGACCTCGAGAACGATAAGACTAATAAATTGGTCAAGTCGTTTGAGACCAAAGAGGATGCAACGGAGGGTGGTGTTCTTCGGAAGGCGGTCGGTACAGATGGTGGATCAGTAAAAATCCAAAAGGAAAACGGAAAGATCCAAGAAGAACGTACCTACCCCAAGAGCAGAGACCCGAAGGAGTCGAAAGGATAATAGGTCAACTTGAGCAAAAGAAACTGGTTTATAACGCGCTCGATGAGTAGAGAGTTGCAGACTGCAGTTATTCGGAACCACAAACTCGTGACGGCGGTAGAAAGGTTTCACCTAGCTTAAACAAAACGACCTCCAACTGTGAGGTCGTTTTGGATGCGAGAATCGAAGAGTTATCAAATGAAGCTAAAAGTGAAGAGCAAGACATAGACCTAAAAATTCCTTATCGAACCGCGTTCACCAAAGCGGCTGGAATGCTAAAAAGTCCAATAACCATATGGAATGCTGTTGATCCTGTAGAAAAGCAGCGTCTGTTTTTCTTCCTTTTCCACGAACGTCTTTCATACAGCAAAACAGAAGCCTTTCGAACCGGAGATTCGCTAAGCTCCATAAGGATATTCGAGGAGTTTTCGGAGGAAAACTCCGATGATGTGGACCGTACCGGACTTGAACCGGTCACCTTCCCGCCCTTTTCTGTGGACCTACGGGGAGTCGAACCCCGACCTCGTCCATGCCATGGACGCATTCTACCGCTGAACTATAGGCCCGTGTCTAAAAGGGCGGGACGCTCTCTAATACCAGATGAGCTAACGGCCCGAATGCCGAGAGAGTATATCAAACTTCCCCGCCCCATTTCCACGACGCACCGGCGTGTCATTTGACAGTACAAGTTTTTATTGATATTATTTTTTTTAGATAATTTAATTACCTGGGAGGTGTTCGTGGGAACCAGCGACATTTTGTCACTGCTGTCGGGAGTCGTCTTCATCATCGCCTTCATCCCCTACATCGGAGCAATCCTGCAGGGAGAAGCACGGCCGCGGAAAGCGACCTGGCTCGTCTGGGCCGTCGGCGACTGGATCATCCTCATCGGCATGGCCGCTAAGGGTACCACCAGCGGCATCATCATCGCCGCATGCTTCGGTGCAACGACTCTCTTCCTTCTGTCGCTCTGGTACGGCGATGCCGGATGGGAAAACCGAGACCGAATCTGTCTCACACTGTCGGGAGTCGCGATACTCCTCTGGTTGTATTTCGGAGAGTCGAATCTGGGCATCATGTTCAGTCTGCTCTCCCTGGTAATCGCCGCCTGGCCGACGTACGTCTCCGCTTGGCGGAGACCGGAAAACGAGGACGCAAAGGGATGGGCCATTTTCAACGTCTCAAGTCTGCTGGCTGTCCTCGCCATCCCGCGCGCAACGATTGCCGACGTCGCCCCACCGGTAACCTTCATGCTCATTGACCTGCCGATGCTGTACCTGCTGTTCATCCGCCCCGCGCAACTCCGGCGGAAACTGCAGGCAAGCTGACCCGCCCCGAGGCTACGACACGGAAAACCCCGTCGTTGCGTCGGCGGCGGGTTTTTCTTTTGCAAAAAATTATTTCAACACCGCTTTTGCGGCGCGGATTTTCTTTCCGAAGAAACGGCTACCGAGACGTGTAAAGCGCTCGGTGAGATCCGTTGAGAAAAATTGTACGCTGCGATGTTTTGAAAGTGTCCCCTCGATGTCTTGGTGCCGACGCAGGTAATCGCGCAGTTTTTTTGGTACGACACGCGCTTCAGACACTATCCGCACATGCGAACCGGCGGCTTTCTTTATTTGCCGCTCCAGAAGCCCGTAGTGCGTGCAACCCAAAATGAGCGTGTCTATTTTCTTTTTGCGCAGCGGTGCGAGGTATTGTTCCACGAGAATATGTGCCGCTTTCGAGCGTTCCTCCCCTTCCTCCACCAACGGCACAAGCAACGGACATGCTTGTTGAAAGACCTGTACTTCTTTTTTCAGTTTTATGAGTTCGCGGGGAAATGCACATGAGCGCACTGTTCCTTCCGTTGCAATGACGCCGACACGACCGTTCTTTGTTTTTGCAACCGCATCTTCGGCAGCCGGAATGAGCACGCCCAAGACGCGCTTGTCGGGGTGCTTGCGTGGGAGGTATTCCTGCTGAATACGACGCAGAGCATCTGATGATGCTGTGTTGCACGCAAAGATGATGAGTCCCGCGCCGCGCGAAAAGAGGAAGTCTACTGCTTGTTTGGAGAATTCGTACACGACCTCGCTTGAACGCGTGCCGTAGGGAGAGCGCGCCGTGTCGCCCAGATAGATGTAGTCATACTGAGGGAGCTCGGAGACGATGCCGCGGAGAATATCAATACCGCCGAATCCAGAATCAAATACGCCGATTTTTTTATTTTGTGCCATGTGCTCTCGAGAGGAATCGAACCTCTATTGCACGCTTCGGAAGCGTGCGTCCTATCCGTTGAACGACGAGAGCATTCGGTGTGGGCGACACAGGATTCGAACCTGTGACCTTTCGCGTGTGAAGCGAACGCTCTAACCAACTGAGCTAGTCGCCCAAAATACACAGCAATACTACCCCAAAAAGCCTTCCTTTTGAAGGATTGTATGGTATCCTATCTTTCGTTACGGGCCCTTAGCTTAGTTGGTAGAGCGCCTCATTTGCAATGAGGAGGTCACCGGTTCGAATCCGGTAGGGTCCACTCGGGCTGTAGTATACCGGTAGTACGCACGCTTCGGGTGCGTGTAGACTGGGTTCGATTCCCAGCAGCCCGACCAGCTATATAGGTACGGGCCTATATCTTCGCTTACTCGATATAGACCCTCGTTCGGAAACGATAAGTAAGCAAACTTACTCACCGTTCCTCACTTCGGGCCTATAGTAAAGTGGTATTACGCGGCATTCGCATTGCCGAGTCCCGGGTCCGACTCCCGGTAGGTCCACATGAACCCCAACATAGAACTTTTGTTTACACTCAACAGCATACTCGGCACATCTCAGGCGCTTGATAGTGTCGTGCTATTTTTTGCGAAATACTACATCTACGTCATCGCGCTTGTCGCAGCGGTCACCTGGTACCGCGACATCAAGAAAGAATCCATTGTTGAGTTTCTGAAGAACACGCAAGCACTTGTTGCGGCGGTGTTTGGTGCTGAAGCCCTGACACTCCTCATTCGCTTCTTTTTTGAAAGCCCTCGTCCGCTGTGGGTATACGACATACCCTACCTGTTTGAGAAAACCTCAAACTCGTTCCCGTCAGGACACACGATGTTTGCGTTCTCGCTTGCAACCGCAATATATTTCTTCGGCAACAAAAAAATCGCGTACATGCTGTACGCGTCGGGGTTGTTCATCGGTGTTGCGCGCATTATCGCCGGCGTCCACTACCCGCTCGACATCCTCGGCGGCATTGTACTAGGAACCGTAACCGGGTATCTCGCGCACTACTTCCTTGGGCCACGCGACAAATCCAGTACGTGATCTAGAAAATGCGGGAACGGCACGCCGACACCCGACAAAGACTTGTGGAGTAGTGCGCCATCATACAGAGCCGGCGCTGTTTTTGTTTCAATGAGATAGATACCACGCGGTGAAACCACGAAATCAGATTGCGAGTAGTGACGAGCGCCGAGGGAGCGATGTGCACGTCGTGCCGTCTCCCAGATTTCTTCGCGCTCGGCAGGGCTGAGCCGTGCAACCTCGCCAGATGCATCCACAGGAGACGCTGCGTACGCAGCGTCCCCGCGCATACCCTCCACCACGACAATCGTCACCGCCTTGCCCGGCACATGCGCGTCCAGAAACACAACCGGGTTTTCATTTGCGTAGTATGCAATCGCTTCCTCCAACTCGGCAAATGTTTTCACGTGTGCGCGCTTTACTGAGCTCCAAACAGGGCCGACATTCGTCGGGTGCGGGAAAGTACGAAAAAGGTCGTGTATGTGTTCACGGCCGTGGGATGCGGTATCAAAGGAGGTTGAGAGCGGCACGCGAATACCGCTGTCGGCAAGCCGCTTACGCGCGTGCGCACGGTGCGATGCCACCGCTGCGGACAGCGCGTTTGAGCCCGTATACGGAACGGAGAGCGCATCAAGCGTCCGTTGGATGTCACCCGCGGCAGGCAGTCCATGGAGCGCATTCCAGAGCACATCAATATGCTTGATGGCCTGGTTGGGAGACAACGGATACCCGCCCACGTGCCATTGCCCGTCGCGGTCGATGAAGATGTCTATGGGTTCATACTTCTCACGCGATAAAGCGTTGAGAACCGTCTTGCCTGACGAAAGCGACGCAGCATAGTCACTGCCCGGCCCACCGCGAAGCACGCCAACTCGAATCTTTTGCATGAAGAAAGTATAGCAAAGAAAAAGAGCCAAGGAGGTGAACTCACTCCTTGGCTCGGCCCGATTCCACGCGGCGTGGTCGGGGTCCTGCAGCTGCTCGACTCTATTTGTCTTGCGGTCGAAGCGTCCTGCGGTTCGGTGGCTCTCGTTTTGTCCACCTTGCTCAGTATTATATACGAGTACTGGTTTCTGTCAAGCCCTGAACGAGGAGCGTTTTTTGCGGTGTTTTGAGAGCGAAAAGCGGTGTGCTTCGGCGTTCGCAAGCAGTATCGCACGTTCATGTCCTGAAATGTGTTCTCTGTCCCCCACAATGCGCTCGGGCTGGTGCCGTTCGTTTTTGGTAACCGCGACAACGGGAATGCGGTAGCCGAATTCCTTGAGCGTTCGCTCCGCGGCATTTTTCTGCGCGGCACCGCCGTCAACAACCACAAGCTTCGGCAAAGCCCATTCGCTGTGGTGCAACCTGCGTTCCAAAATCTCGCGGAGCGCCGCCGTGTCCCCTGCCCCCGCGGTTTTGATAGTAAATGTTCGGTATTCGCGGCGATTTGCCTCACCATCCTCCACAACCGTCATGACACCGATGCGGTTCGTTTCTCCGGTGTGTGCGACGTCGTAGGCCTCAATTCTTTGTTCGGATTTCGGATGTCGGATGTCGGATTTCAGTAATGCAACGTCATTGATGTGCTGGAGCGCAAACAGCCGTCGGCGTAACTCGGCGGCACGCTCAAATTCCCGTGCTTTTGCCGCCGCCTTCATCTCCCGTGTAATTGTCCGGACGAGCTCCTTTTTCTTGCCTTCAAAAAATAAAACAACGTGCCGTATGGTACGCGCGTACTCTTTCGCTCCCAGACGGGAAACATCCGGTGCAAGTCCGAGTTCCTGATAGAGACGCGACTTTCGTTTTTCATTTGAAAGCGGTGCGTCGTTTTTGCCGCGGAACGGGAAAATTTTCCTGATAAGCTTGAGTGCCTCTTTGAGCTGACCGCCCTGCGTGAACGGTCCGAACATTTTTTTATACGCATCATGACCGCCGACGAGCAGTTCGCGCTGCCGAACCGTAAAGACGCGCGGATACGCCTCATCGGTAACGACGACATAATTGAAACTCTTGTCGTCTTTTTCTTCCACGTTGTAGTGCGGCTGGTGTTTCTTGATGAGCGCCGCCTCCAAAATGAGCGCTTCAAGCACCGAGTCAGTCTGCTCTACTACGACACTCGTCGCCTCATCAACCATTTTCACGATGCGCGCACCACGCGCCTCACCCAGATCAGATGAAAAATAGCTGCGCACACGCTCACGGAGCGACGTGGCTTTGCCGATATACAAAATCCGCCGGCCTTTTTTGAAAAAATACACGCCGGGTGCATCGGGAAGTTTGCTTTTGGTTATCCTTTGACGTTGCATGAGAAGATACTATAGTTTTAGGAGGAGACGTACAAGGAGGACGGAATGGACTTCATCACACGGCAGGACCGCAATATCAAAGATGGATTTCCTCCCAACGCAGGATTGCTGCTTGAAGAATCGGTGCAGGACCCCGACGATGAGGGGCCCCGCTCATCAAACCGCGCAGTTGCAGTTCGGCTTCCCGCCGATGACGAAGAGTCCGACTGATGCCCGCCAAAATACTTTTGGCGGGCGCTTTGCTTAGCGCATGCCGGAAAGCTCTTTTTCTATTTCTTTCTTTCGTTCAGATTTTGTTGCCAAATCCGTTTCAAGCCGCTTGAGTTTAGTCTGACGTTCTTCTGCTTTAAAATGCGACGTACGCAGCGTGTGCTGTGCGGATACCGTTGTGCGCTGTTCAGCGAGACTTGCCTGTGCCGTTTTTTGTTCTTCCCCTGAGAGCGCCGAAATTTTTGCTTCCACTGCCCGCTCCTGAACCTTCGCTTCTTCGAGTTTTTTCTTCGTTTCCTCTGCGTCGTGCTTTTGTTGGGTTTCCACTTGGACGTGTTGGGCATGTCCGATCGACTCGGCTGTTTCTGCCGTTGAGAGTGTTTGTTCTTCGTGTAGAAGCTCTTGCTCCTGCTGCTGCGCGCGTTTAAGCTCACCTTCCACGCGAGTTATCTCCCGTCGAAGTTCCTCAACCTTTTCTGTCAAATCGCGCACCTTCCTCTCCGCACGGTCATGTTCCCGCACAATCTCCTTCTTTTTATCGGCTGCACGGCGCGCCTCCGCGCCGTGCGTCGCCGCCTTGTGCGCGGTGGTTGCGTGTTTTTGTTCCAGCTCACGCAGATGTGCTGAAAGCATTCCTTCCTCTTTTTTCAGTTTTGAAAGCTGCTCTGTCAGTTTCTTTTTCTCTCCTTCAGATGACTGTGCCGTCACACGATTTTTCTGTTTTTCCTGCGCGATGTGTTCAAGAGACTCCTTTGCTTCCCGTTCCTGACGTGAAAATACCTGCATTTCGCGGGAAAGCGTCTCATGTTCACGCTCAAGGCGCGTAATATCCTGCTCAAGTCGGGAAAGTTCCGTGCGCAAAATCTGCGCGTGCTGGCGCTTCTTCACCTCTTCGGCGTGCGCCTGCGCTTCGCGCGCCTGCTTTGTTGCCGCTTCCGCTTCACGACGAAGCTTCTCTTTACCTTTGTCGTCGTTGAGGAAGGGGTTATCCATAGGTGAAATTATTTCTTATGCTTCTTGAGCATTCGTCGCAAGTATTTGCCGGTGTGCGTGCCTGACTCCGCGACTTCCTCAGGTGTGCCGAATGCAACGAGCTTGCCGCCGCCTTCTCCGCCGTCAGGTCCGATATCTATAATGTAATCCGCACTCTTTACGATGTCGAGGTTGTGCTCAATGAGCATGACTGTGTTGCCGTGATTGACGAGCATCTGCAAAATTTCAATGAGTTTTGCGACGTCTTCGTAGTGCAGTCCGATGGTCGGCTCATCAAGCAGGTAGATGGTCTTTTGCACGTGCTGACGGTAGAGCTCCGAGGAAATCTTCACGCGTTGCGACTCGCCGCCGGAAAGCGTCGTTGCCGACTGCCCCAAACACAGATAACCGAGCCCCACGTCGTTGAGGGTTTTAAGTCGATCATGAATTGCCGGAATATCGTTGAAAAAACTCAACGCTTCCTCCACGGTCATTGAGAGTACGTCGTGAATATTTTTTCCACGATACTCCACTTCCAGCGTCTCTTTCATAAACCGCTTGCCGTGACACACATCACACGTCACATACACCGTCGGCAAGAAGTGCATCTCCACCGCAATTTCTCCTTTTCCTTCACACGCTTCGCAGCGGCCGCCCTTGACGTTAAACGAGAAGCGACTGCCCTTCCATCCACGGGCACGCGCTTCTGCGGTTGCGGCGAACATGTCACGAATATGCGTAAATGCGCCGGTGTACGTTGCGGGGTTGCTTCTACTTGTGCGGCCAATCGGCGACTGGTCTATCAAAATGGTGCGCGAAACGTACTCGGAACCGGTGAACGTGTTGCAGTTGAAGGTCTGCGCGGAGCGATATTTGCGCTCAAGGCGCACCTGCAAGTTTTTGTGCAAAATCTCGTACATAAACGATGATTTACCTGAACCGGACACACCGGTAACCGCGATGAATTTTCCGAGCGGGATATCCACATTGAGATTGTGAATGTTGAATGCCTTTCCCCCGCGAACTTTAATAACACCCTTATCCGATGTGCGGCGTTTCTCAGGTACGGCAATTTCTTTTTCGCCGCGCAGGTACGGAAGCGTCAGCGACTTGGTTTTCGGCGCCTCTTTCGCCGACAATAACTCTTCGATGTCGCCTGAAAGAACGACCTTGCCGCCGTGCACGCCCGCACCGGGACCGATGTCCACGATGTAGTCGGATGAAAAGATGGTGTCTTCATCGTGTTCAACGACGATGATGGTGTTGCCGAGGTCGCGAAGGTTGTGGAGCGTCTTGATGAGGCGGTCGTTATCGCGCGAGTGCAGTCCGATAGTCGGCTCATCCAAAACATAGAGCGCGCCGACCAGTCCGGAACCGAGCTGTGAGGCAAGTCGAATGCGCTGTGCTTCCCCGCCGGAGAGCGTGTGGGCGCGACGATCAAGCGTCAGATAGCCGATGCCGACATCGAGCATGAATTTCAACCGGTCAATGATTTCCCGCACGACAACTTTTGAAATCTCTTTCTCTTTGTCGGTGAGGTTCAGATTTTCGAAAAACTCGTGTGCGTGTTCAACAGAAAGCGCCGCCGTCTCAACAATATTTTTGCCGCCGATGCGCACGTGCAGTGCCTCCGGACGCAGGCGCGCGCCATTGCACGCCGTACACGTCTCGTTGACGAAGAAATCCTGCGTACCAAGGCCGTTACACTCCGGACACGCGCCGTACGGTGAGTTGAACGAGAAAAGCCGCGGTTCAATTTCAGGGTATGAGTAGCCGTCATTCGGGCATGAAAACTGCGACGACATGAGCGTGCCGATGTCATTCGTTCCCTTCTTTGCGAAGGTGTCGGAGCCGGAGAATACGATGCGCGTCAGACCGTTTGCCTCGTGAAGCGCGCGCTCAAGCCCTTCGCGAAGCCGCTCAATCGCGCCATCCGGCGAATCAATGAAATCAGCGAGTGTGATGCGGTCAATGAGAATATCAATGTCGTGCTTCTTGTGCTTCTCCAGAATAATCTGCTCGCGGAGTTTTTTGTGTTGCCCATCAACGAGTACTTCGCTGTACCCGCGATTGAGGAAATCATATAACTGCTGGTAGTACTCTCCCTTTCGCCCGCGCACAATCGGTGCATACAACTCAAGCGACGGTGCGTCGGTGGCATCATGTACCGCCTCCGCGAGATCTTTTTCGGAGCGCGGTTTCATGCCTTTCGTCTTTGCGCGAACGCGTTCAAGAATAAATCCCTGAATTTCCTCGTTCGTGAGTCGTTTAATAGGCTCACCACAAACCAAACAGTGCGGAATGCCGACACGCGCATACAGAATACGAAGGTAGTCGTAAATTTCGGTAATGGTTGCAACCGTTGAGCGCGGGTTGTTTGAGCGCGATTTTTGGTCAATGGAAATTGCCGGCGAGAGTCCGACGATTTCGTCCACGTCCGGTTTTGGCATCTGCGAGATGAATTGTCGCGCATAGGCTGAAAGCGATTCAACGTACCGGCGCTGACCTTCGGCAAAAATAGTGTCGAACGCCAACGACGACTTCCCTGAACCGGAAAGCCCTGTGAATACCACCATCTTATTGCGCGGCATTTCAACCGTGATGTCTTTCAGGTTGTGTGTCCGCGCTCCTTTGACGATGATTTTGTCCTCCTGTCCTTCTTTTTTCTTCATATAACGCCAATGTGCCCCGGGGTTGTTCCTGGGGGTTGGTATGGAGGAGTATAGCGCACGCGTAGCGCTTCTAAAAGTAGAAATAGAAAAGGCGTGATCCAAAGACTCTTGGACCACGCCTGCTTCCCAACCACTCGCGGCAGGTCGCTTTTCAGCAACCAAGGTGCGAGGACTACCCGTTCCTCCCGGCGCGCTTCTTGTGCCCGCCGGTGATGTGCACCGCCTGGCCGCGCTTCGGGACCTCGAGCCCCGAGAGCTGCCGCTGACGACGCAGGGCGGCGTTCATGTCGGGCGTGATGTGCCCGATGATGTTGGGTCCGTCGAGACGCACCGGCTTGGCGGGCAGCTCCTCGCCGACGAAGCGGCCCGTGACGGGCTTCTTCGCCTTCTTGCGCGTCCGCCTGACCTCGGAGGACTCCGAGACCCCGGCGAGCGCGACGGCGAGCATCAGCTTCTCGGCGCGGTCCAGATTGTACTGTGCGAGCTCCTCGTCGTGCTTCGGGTTGAAGTGCTGGAGGACGACGTCGACGCTGCGAAGCGCCGCCCGTGCCGCCGAGAAGTCCCTCCCGCGGAACCTGCCCTCCAGGGTGGTGAGCGCGACGAACTTCTGGTGCAGGGCCTCCGAGAGACGCTGTTTGGTCTCCATCGTCGACTGCGGGTTCTGCTGGCTCATCTTCTGCCCCTTTCTCTGGTTGGGTTGTCGAAAGACCTTACGAGGTACAGTATAACATATTGTAACGAGTTGTCAATAGTGTATGGATAAGAAAAAACGGCGGGCCGAGACCGCCGTTTTTTGAATTACTTTGTACTATACGCACGCCATACGGGCGCAAAATCCTTCTTTGTAAGCACGAAGAGAATTTCGTCGTGGTACTTCCCGTCCCGAAAAAACCACTTCGGAAACACACCGACCTGACGATACCCCTGTTTGAGAAGTGCTTTGTGGCTCCGCACGTTGTACGCGATGACCGAGGAGCGGATGGCGCGAAGGTTCATACGGTTAAACGCGAAATGAAGCAATTGCATCTTCGCGTCTGTGCCGTATCCCTTGCCCCAGAACTCTTTGTTTCCGATGACAGTTCCGGTTACTGCAGTGCGGTTGATCCAGTCGATACGATGAAGCGCGGTCGAACCGATTGGCTGTCCCTCAGTCGTCTCGATGACGAGAAGCATATTTTCATCGTTCGTGGCGCCCTGGAGATATCCGTTTTCCGCGTCCTTCGTCATCGGACTCCACACAGTGATGAAGCGAGTGACGTCCGGGTCGTTAACCCAGGCAGTCATGAGGTCGAGATCCGTATCTTTTTGATACGGGCGCATGATGGTTTTCTTCCCGCGCAGAAAAACGATTTTGTTTTCCATCTGAGTCCCCTTTCTTGGGAGTTGTAAAGAACAGTGCCTGAAACGAAAAATCTCGGCTTCCGTTTCGGCCGAGATGTCTCATTGAAGAGTTTCTGTGGAGAAATAAGCTACCACGGCCGAACGCAAGAAAATGCACTAAAGACGCCCGAGATGAGCGTTTTGTACGTGCCTGCGGTATTCGGCTGTTGATATGCTTTGTGCATAACAATTTCATTATGCTTTTCTACGTTTCTTTGTCAAGCGAGTATGTTGACACCTGATAAATAGTCTGTTACTTTCTCCGGAGCAGCACCCGGTACCAATTGAGGACCGGAAAAGAATCACACGGAGGGTTGCATGGCGACCAAGGACAGGCGGACGCGGGCAGAGCTTCTCGAAGCTTTGAAGCAGCAGGATGAGGAGTTTTCCCGGCTCATGACGAGCGGGAGGAGGTTTGAGGAGAGTGTCAAGAAAGAGCTCGGGGAGAAGGATCGCGCGATCATCGACCTCGAGGGCAAGCTCGCCCGAGCGACGTTCGACACACGTCAGACTCAGGACGCGCTGGTCGGGTCCATCAAGACCGGCCACCGTCTCGTGGGCCAGGCAGAGGGTCTGGCGGCGGCTCTCAGGATCGTCATCGAGAAGAGAAGAGAGGAGGACGAAGAGGACCCGGCCGACAAGGTTCTGGCGGGCTTCGACCGACTCATCGAGGCTCTCGGGGACTACGACCCCAGCAACCGCGACCTCTGATTCACACGCACTAGATGCACGGCGGGAGACCTACCTCAGGTCCTCCCGCCTCGTTTTTTATCCGGATTTTTTTTGACCGCTTTTTTCTTGGCGCTGCCGAGTACTTTTTCAATCTCGGCAATCTCATCGCGGATAATCGCTGCTGTTTCAAAATCCAATATTTTCACGGCGTCATTCATCTCCTGCTCCTTGCGCTTGATGAGCTTCTTCACGTCCTTCTCGCCTGCCCCGATGTCCAGCGCCACGAGTTCAGCCACGGTGCGGTCATGCTCGCGCATCATGTAGTCAGTAATATCGGAAATCTTTTTGTGAATGGTTTGCGGCGTAATGCCGTGTTGTTCGTTGTACGCAATTTGAATCGCACGACGACGGTTGGTCTCCCCGATGGCGCGCTCCATGGAACCGGTCATGACATCAGCATAGAGAATGACGCGACCCAACACGTTTCTCGCCGCGCGGCCGATGGTCTGAATAAGCGACGTCTCTGAGCGCAAAAACCCTTCCTTGTCGGCATCCAGTATTCCGATGAGTTCCACTTCCGGCAGGTCCAACCCTTCACGCAGGAGGTTCACACCCACGAGCACGTCAAAGCCGCCGCGCTGTGACCCTTTGCGGAATTGCGTGAGCAGTTCAATACGCTCAATGGTTTTGATGTCTGAGTGCAGGTATTCCGCCTTCATTCCCTTCTCCTTGAGGTACTCCGCAACGTCTTCGGCCATGCGCTTCGTGAGTGTCGTCATCATCACGCGCGCACCGCTTTCAACAACTTTGTTTGTCTCTTCAATAAAATCGTGTACCTGTCCTTTGTACGTACCCTTCTGCGTAATCGGACGCACAATAATTTCAGGGTCAATGAGTCCTGTTGGGCGGATGATTTGTTCCACAATGCCGTCGGGCATGGAGTGCTGCAACTCAAATTGCCCCGGTGTTGCCGATGTGTAGATGACTTGTCCGACGCGCTCCATGAACTCATCAAATGTCAGCGGGCGGTTATCAAACGCCGACGGCAGGCGGAATCCATATTCCACGAGGTTTTTCTTACGCGCCTGATCGCCCGCGTGCATACCGCCGATTTGCGGGAGTGTCACGTGGGATTCGTCGATGATGGTGAGAAAATCCGGACTGCCGTCTGCTTTTTTCGGGAAATATTCCAACAGCGAGAATGGCGGCTGTCCCGGAGTGCGGCCGTCGAAGTGTCGCGAGTAGTTTTCAATACCGTTGACGTACCCGACTTCACGGATCATCGCGAGGTCATAGTTCGTGCGCCGCTTGAGGCGCTCCGCTTCCAACACCTTCCCTTCTGCTTGCAGTTTCGTGAGGTGCGCTTCAAGTTCCGCCTTGATAGTTTCCGCTGCGCGCTGAATGCTTTCTTTATCAGAGACGAAGTGTTTTGCGGGAAAAATAAAAATGGATTGCTCATGCCGCAAAATCGTGCGCGATGTGCCATCGATGATATCAATACCCGTGACCGTGTCGCTTTCCAACTCAACACGGATAACAATTTTTTCATTCACCGGCATGATTTCAACTGAATTACCGATGGCGCGAAAGGTTCCGGGGGAAAGATCGCTTGTTGTTCGTTCAAAGTAGATGCCAACCAAATCGCGCACCAAGTCCGCACGTGGCACGCGCTTCCCCTGCTCAATCTTGAGGTGCACCTTCTCGTACTCTTCAGGGCGACCGAGGTTGTAGATGCACGACACGGAGGCCACAACGATGACATCCTCTCTCGTCAAAAGTGCTTGTGTTGCCGCGTGGCGAAGGCGGTCAATTTCCTCGTTAATCTGCGTCTCTTTTTCGATGTACGTGTCGGTCACCGCAACGTACGCTTCCGGTTGGTAGTAGTCGTAGTACGAAACGAAGTAGTGCACCGCGTGGTTTGGAAAAAACTCGCGGTACTCGGACGCGAGCTGTGCGGCAAGCGTCTTGTTGTGCGCAATAACCAACGTCGGTCGACCGTGCGCCGCAATCACGTTGGCGGCGGTAAACGTCTTGCCGGACCCTGTGACACCGAGGAGTGTTTGATGCCGCTTCCCTTCAACGAGCCCTCGGGAAAGTGCGGAAATTGCCTTCGGCTGATCGCCTGCGGGCGAGAATGTGTTGGCTATGGAAAACAGCGACATACTAGATTTTGGAGATATCGCGCGGTGTAAAGAGGTTCAGCGACCACTCAAGCGCCGTGCGCAGCTTCGCGCGGACGCCGGAAATAGCATAGAGGTATGCGACGCGGTAGATGATACGTGCCAAAAATCCGGAGAAATGGAATCCGTCGATGTCAGCAAGTGCGCCGCTCTTGCCGAGTGAAATGATGGTGCCGCGGTCCGTCCATGAAAACTGCTCCAAATTCCTGCCGCGGATGGAGGCAATGATGTTGTGCGCCGCGCACTTCCCTTCCTCGGTCGCAAACTGTGCGCGCATACCGTACGGGCGATCGGTTTGAACGTTCATGACAAGTGCCTGGTCGCCGACAATAAAGAGGTTCGGGTAACTTCCCGTGTTGAGGAACCGCGTGACGGCTATTCTGCCGAGCTTCTCATCGCGCGTAATCGGTTTTTTCGCCTCAATGCGTGTTGGTACCGCTGAAACACCCGCGCACCAAATGACCGTTTTGCTGTCGAGAAATCCCGTATCAAGCGCCACACCGTTTTCGGTTACCTGCTCAACACCAACACCAGTACGCACATCCACACACGTCCAGCGCTCAAGGTGTTCCTTAACCCGCTTTGACATCGTCTCGGACGCCTCTTTGATGAGTCGCTCATTGCGCTCAACGAGCACCACCTGTCCTCGGGACGCCAGGCGCGGAAACGCGCGCGTCATTTCGTTGGAGATGAGGTCGGAGAGCTCGCCGGCAACTTCAACACCGGTTGCACCACCGCCGACAACGACAAATCTGATGAGGTCCTTCTGAAGTTTGTCGTCAGAGACGACATCGGCTTTATCAAAACACTCCAGCACGCGGTTTTTAAGCCGACGCGCGTCAGTAAGTGTGCGAAGCGGATACGAATTATCAGATGCGCCGGGAATTCCCATAAAATCCGCCCGCGAGCCGAGGCCTAAGATAAGGTAATCGTAGTGGATGGTTTCCGTGAAGCCCTCGGAGCGTTCAACGAACACGGTCTGCGCATCCGCATCCACCGACACGACGTTGCCGTCAATGAAATCGCGAAAAAATCTTTTCGGAAGAAGCCGTATGGGCTGCGTGATCGCCGCGGGCTGCAAGAGTCCCGTGCCGACCTCGTGAATCATCGGTATAAACGTAAATGCATCACCGCGGTTGATGAGTGTTATCTCAACGTTGTCCCCTGCTTCAAGAAAACGGTCGAGACGTTCATATGCGTGTAATCCTGCAAATCCGACACCCGCAATAACGATGTGTTTTTTGGGAGCTCCGTTCATAGGACTTCTATCATACCAAAAAACGGCTTAAACAAAAGGATTTTGGGGAGAAATAAAATCTTTATGAAACCAAAATCAAAAAGACCTAGACAGCCAAATCGGCTTTGTGATATAGACGATACAACCACATATGAGGATACTGGCTGTTGAAGATGAGCCCCTGATACGCTCCGTCATTCAGTCGACGCTTCAAGACGAGCATTTTGCCGTTGACACGGCTACCGACGGCGAGGAGGGCGCATTTCTCGCCAAAACCAACGATTACGATCTCATCATCCTTGATAACGTCCTTCCAAAGAAGGACGGTCTTTCTATTTGCCGAGAACTCCGGGCGTGCGGAAAAACCGTCCCCATCCTATCGCTGTCCGTCCAAAACGAAGCCGGCCGGAAGGTGCAGTTGCTTGAAGCTGGTGTCGATGACTACCTCACAAAGCCGTTTTGTATTGACGAGCTCATTGCGCGCGTTCGCGCGCTGTTGCGCCGTCCAAAAACATTCGCGGATGATATTTTGCAAATTGATGACCTTGTGCTTGATGCGAAACGCCACACCGTCATACGCGGAAACAAACCAATCAAACTGACGCGAAAGGAATTTATGCTGCTCCATTACCTCATGCAAAATGTCTCGTGCGTTCTTACGCGTTCTATGATTTTGGAACACGTGTGGGAAAAAGAAATCGACCCGTTTTCAAACACGATTGAGGCGCACATTCTCACGCTTCGACGCAAAATTGAGCACCCAAAAAAGCAGAAGCTCATCCATACGGTGCCCGGAAAAGGTTATAAGATAGCCGCACTTTCATGAGTACTGCGGAGAAACGAGACGGCGCCCCACGCCGTCTTTTACAAAAAAGAAAACTGTCCGAACTTGAACACACGAACGAGGAGGTTGCGAAAATATTTACTGACATCGCACACGCGCTGCAGACACCGCTGTCGTGTCTCATGAGCGAGCTGACGGCACTCGAACGCCACACAACGAACAGTGCCGCCGATCACATCCGCCACTGCGGACGCATCATTCAGAACATGTCGGCGCTCATACAAAACGCGCTCTACATCTCGCGTCTTGAACAATCGGAGTTCGAGACATTCATGCAAGACATTTCGCTTTCTGAATTACTCGAAGACGTTATGGAGTACGTCACCACACTTACCGCACAGCGACGTATATCACTTTCATCAAACATTCAGACGGGTGTGTGGGTGCGCGGTATCCCCGACAAGCTTGAGGAACTCATCATTGCCGTCCTTTCCAATTCGATAAAGTACTGCAAACCGCGCGGAAAACGAACCATTGCTGTCACCTTGCACGCAAACAACACCTCCGCGGTCATCCACATCCAAGACAACGGTATCGGTATTGCAACCGAGGATATGCCACACATCTTCAACCGTTTCTATCGCACACCAAACGCCTCACAGCAATCCGAACGCGGCACCGGTTTGGGACTCGCCATTGCAAAGAAAATTGCCGATAAGCACTCGGTTACTATAGATATTGAAAGCACGCTCAACGTTGGCACAAGCGTGCGTATTACCTTTCCCGTCAAAAAAGGTTAAGCGGCTTTGGCTTGTTGCATCACGTCGGACACAACCACGCCGTCTTCAAGATGAATGACGCGCTGCGCGTATATCGCGTACTCGGGCTCGTGCGTCACCATGACAATGGTCTGTCCGTCGCGGTGGAGGTCTTTGAGCACCTGCATGACGCTGTCACCTGATACCGAGTCGAGGTTTGCCGTCGGCTCGTCAGCAAAGAGAATGTCCGGGTCAAGCGCCACCGCGCGCGCAATGGAGACGCGCTGTTGTTCGCCTCCGGAGAGCTGTGAAGGTCGGTGATTGTGTACGTGTGCGAGCCCGACAGCATCAAGCGCCTTAATTGCCTGTGTCGTCGCCTCTGCTTTAGACGCTCCGCGCATCAGCAAAGGCACCAAGACGTTTTCAACGGCGGATAAGTCAGGTAAGAGCGCATAGTCCTGGAAGATGTATCCGAGCTTGCGGAGACGGAAGTCGGTGCGTTCCTGTTCGGTAAATACCTCGGTGGGAATACCATCCAACGCGATAGTTCCCTCAGTAGGCGTGTCCAGTAAACTCATTTGGTACATGAGCGTTGACTTCCCCGCTCCCGACTTACCCATGATGGCAACGAACTGCCCTTGTGGAATGAAAATATCAATACCGCGTAACACGCGTGTCACGACAGGACCGCTCTTGAAATTTTTGATGAGATTTTTGACTTCAATCATATGCTTAGCGGCCCAAGATGGAATCCAGGGTATTTCTCTTGATAATCATCCATGCGGGAATGTAACCGGCGATGACGGTTGAGAGCACAAGGATAATCAACTTTGTGATAGTTGATGAGAGCGGCGCGACAAGAATACCGTCGGAGAACGGGAAGTTAATCGGGTACGCATTAAACAGCGGCACGAGCCCGCCGTAAATGATGGCGAGCGCAATGCCCGACCCGATAAGCACATACAAAAGCGATTGAAACACATACGAGAGTTCAATGGCACCTGCGCGAATACCGATACCTTTAAGAATTCCAATGTACTTGCGGCGCGTAATAGCGTTGACGAAGACCACGATGAAAATGGTGATGGAGGAGACCATGAGACCCACTGACGAGATGCCATTGCCGAGCATTGCAAACGTCGCAATCATATCAATGAGAAACTGCGGCAAACCTTCGCGCGAGAGGCGCACGACTGCCGTTTTATCTACCCCGCTGTCCAGGAGCGCTTGCTTTACCGATGGCGCGTCCGCGACGTTTTCAGCGCGAATCGCTACTTCGTTGACGTTGAGGTTGGTGCGACCTGCGAGACGGACGAACTCTTTCTCGGGCAAAAACGCACGCATGGAAATCTGGTCCACCTTTGTCTTCACGATACCTTTGACGATGTATTCCTTCGTCGCATCGCCCACGGTCAGCCGGATACGCGACCCGACACCGACATCCGAGAGCGTCGGAAATCCGTACTCATCTCCCTGCCCCAGAGGCGAGTACTGCTCAAGGTTCATTGAACCGAGCAAAACGTAATTGGTATCATCAGACGAAATATACTCACCCTCAATAACTTTGTCGGCAAGATTCGTCACCGCATCTTCAATCTCAGGATTGATACCAGAGACCGTCGTGCGAACCATGTCACGCAGTGCATTAGGGTCACGTCGTTCGCGGTAGTTCGCTTCAAGCGTCACACCTTCCGTGTAGCGCGCGGTGTAGCCGGAGATACCGGGAATGGTCTCCATGGTTGCGAGAATACCGCGGCTTCCTTCAATATCCTCTTCGCCCACTTTGGTTGAGAGAAAGATGTCACCCGTGTACTGATCGCTATACGCTTTCACCGAACCCTCAATGAGACCGACGAGAATGCCGGACACCGCAACAAGGTTGAGGAACGTGAGCATCATCACGAAGATGATGAGCCCCGTGGTCCAGATGCTCGCATGGCGCACTTGGCGCACTCCGAGCAAGAAACCCACTCGTATGGTGTCCTTCCACATGAAACTTACAAAGAGATCAGCACGCGCTCCCCTTCAGAGAGCCCGGAGATGATTTCAAAGAATGAATCAGAACTGCGCAAGCCAACCACGACGTCCTTTTCCGTAGGTTCTTCCGTTTCCGGGTCCATAACGGAGACGTACGTCGTGCCATCCTCGCGGTATTTCACAGCGCGAACCGGCACGGCAAGCACACCTTCCTTCTTGTCCGTTGTAATAGAAACCTGTGCGGTCATACCCGAGGCAATGCGCGAATCACTGCGCTCATCAAATGCAATACGCGCCTCGTACACAGACACGTTGTCCACAAGCGTCTCTGCGCGATTGACCGATGCGACCGTTCCCGCAAATGTCGTTTCTTCGCCGAAAGCATCGAGTGTAATGGTAACCGGATCGCCTATTTTTACTTTGACACTGTCAATTTCAGGCAGGTCCACCTCTACACCGAACCCATCATTGGAAATAAGTGAGATAACCGGCGTGTTCACCGAAACAGCTTCACCTGGGTCTGCGTGCACTGCGGTGACAACACCTGCAAACGGCGCTGAAAGTACACGCTGTGCGATTTGCGCCCGAATACGCGCAACATCTGCTTCCGCTTTCTGCAACTGTGCCTCTGCAATTGATGTGCCGCTCTGCTGTGCACGAAGATCTGATTCCGCTTCTTTGTACACGCTGTAATTTGCGGCGTAGGATGTTCCCTCCGTATTCGGCAGTGTTACATACCATGTTGTGTCACGGTACGTCGCAAGGGCATCGGGAAATGTTACATACAATCCCTTCGTTCCCAAGGGGGTCGGGCCGGTCTTTTCAATCTCTACCGGCTCCGGGTTCTCAAGGTCAAACACAACGAGGTCAAATTCGGTTGGTTGTGCCTGGGCCTTGATGCGGAACTTATACGTCCCCGTGTCTCCGCTGTAACGTCCTGTGATAATCGGCGCGGTCTGCGTGTACGAGGAACTTTGCGGCTTGGCGACAAGATCGTCGGAAAGCAATTCGCTCCACGCGTTATCCAAACTGATCTGTGTGTTTGCTGTTTCGGCCCGCTTGATTGCGACCTCTGCCTGCGCTGACTGCAATTCTGCAGAGAGCGTGCCGAGACCTAACGACGCGAGTGTCGCCCCACGCGGCACAACGGCATTCTCAGTAACGTTAATCTCGCGAATCGCGCCTGACACCTCAAAACCGAGGTCCGCGACGATGCGCGCTTCGACAGTTCCTGAGAGAATCACCTCTTCAACGAGGTCACGACGCTCAACGAGCGCTTCTTCATAATTCCCATTACCGTTTCGGAAAAGCATGGCAATCCCAACCACAGCCAGGACGGCCACACCGGCCCAAATAATCGTTGCCCGTGAGAATCGTATCCGTAACATATAGAGTCAATTATACCATGCGCGCAAAAGCGCCTTACTGCACAGCCTTTTTATTGTCCTTATCGGATAAACAGGAGTGAACCGACAATACCACTGAACACTTCCCTCTGTTGCGAGGCACTGTCTTGGTAGGCGCCGCTCAGAAAGACCACGGTGTCTCCGCGGCTGACAATCACGTTGTCGCTTTCATACAAACCGCTTGCCGGAAAAGAAACTCCCTGCTCTCCGTCAACAACGACTGCAACCGGCTCTCCTGCTTGCGGCGGAATGTACGGCGCAATACCGGGCTCCTGCATCCAATCAAGCGCGCTGAGCATTAAGGGATTGTTAAACACAAGAATAGAGATTGATGCCGGACCCTCGGTGCCCTCAAGCGTACCGAGTAAATCGTAGTCCTCCTGCGGCATGAGCACAAACGTCACCGAGAGGTCTGTGTGATCTTGCGTACCGGGCTGCACCTCCTGCAGTGCGTAGTCTTTTGGGTATGAGAATGAAATACCGGATGCAATATCAACCTTCGTTTCCATTTGGGAACCGATGTCGGTCACGCGCCCCGGCATGTCGTCTTTAAGTGCCGTCAACAGCCAGGCAATAACAATCAGAACGACGACGACTGCAATTCTTTTGATAACCATACCCTTGAAAATTATTGGATAGCGAGTAATTCAACATCAAAGACAAGTGTTGCGTTCGGCGGGATAACACCGCCGACACCTGCAGCACCGTAGGCGAGCTCCGGCGCAATCGTCAACTTTCGTTTTTCGCCGATTTTCATACCAACAACACCTTGATCCCAACCTTTGATAACCGCTCCTGCACCAAGCGTGAATGAGAACATCTGTCCGCGGTCAACGCTTGAATCGAATTTTGTTCCGTCGGTAAACCAGCCGGTGTAGTGCACCGATACGGTGTCCCCCGCTTGTGCCGCTTTTCCGTCTGCTTCTCCTTCCTTGATAATCTCCGCTGTGAGGCCTTCTGTAATCATAATTGTTTCTCCCGCGCCGACAGTACTTTCAGTTTCCGCGAAACCGTTTGCAGGCGCCTCCGCTCTCCTTCCCCACGAGACAAGCCCGACAAGTGCGATAACGACGACTAAACCGATGATGATGTGCCGCATATGCGCTAGGTGTTACTTTCTAATGCGATAGCGCCCAGTCTATCATATTTTGCCCAGCGTTCCTTCTGGACAGAGGTGCCTATTTTAATGCCGTCTGCACCCACGCCGTAGGCAAAATCAGCGATAAACGCGTCCTCGGTCTCTCCGGAGCGGTGTGACGCAATGATGCGCCAGCCGTACTCCCGTGCCTTCGCCGCCGCCGCAAGCGCTTCTGAAACCGTACCGATTTGATTTGGTTTTAGGATAACGCCAGTGATGCTTTTTTCCGCAAACGCTTTTTCCATGCGTGCCGTGTTCGTCGTTGTCAGGTCATCACCCACGCACACAACACCGGGAGCCGAGTTTTGAAAACGAGCAAAGAGACCGAAATGTTCCTCGCCAAACGGGTCTTCTATGTAGGCAAGCGGAAATTGTGCAATCATCGTTTTAAAAATCTCCGTCCGCGCTTCATCATCGTAGGTACTCTCTGTGGCGGCAGCATCAAGGGCGAACGCCGCGCCCTCACCGGCAGCTTCACGCAACAGTGTAAACGGTTCTATCGGGTCATCCGTTTTCAGCGCAAAACCTCCTTCATCGCCGAGGGTGACATCGGGATACTTTTGTTTGACGATATCACCAAGTTTTTTCCGAACCTCGTCCGCGTGCGCGAGCGAGTCCTTCATGGTGGCGTTCTGCGGTACAAGAATGTATTCCTGGAAAATATTCGTGTTGCCTGTGTGTGCGCCGCCGTTAATGAGATTTACAAACGGACGCGGAAATGGAGACGGGAACACCGATACACCTGAGATTACTCTGAGGTATTTCCACAGCGGTGTGTCTGTTTCAAGCGCGTGTGCACGGGCAACCGCAACTGACGCTGCAAGTGTCGTATTCCCTCCGAGCAACTGCTTCTGCTCACCCGCGGCGCCAATAAGTAGCTCATCAATTGCTTTTTGATCCGCGACATCCCGACCCACCAAAAGCGGTGCAACCGCCTGCATTATTTTTTGCACGGAAACTGATGCGGGAACAGGGACTACTTCGTGCGACCCGGTACTTTTTCCGCTCGGGACCGAGGCGGTGGCTGTCGTGCCACTTGCGAGCGTCACCGTACACTCCACCGTGTCTTGTCCGCGAGAATCCTGAATAATACGCGCGGTGATGTCGTGTAGTGCACTCATGCCGCGGGAACGAGGTTTATCGGCTTGCCTTTCATAAATGCTTCAATTGAATCGAGTGTTGTTTCCAGAATACGCTCAACCGCTTCTTTTGTATTAAATGCAATGTGCGGCGTCACAATGACGTTGGGCATGTCTACGAGTACATGGTTAGCAAGTACCGTTCGCAAATCGTGCTGTTCCGTATCCTGAGAGAGCAGGTACTGCATTTCGTCTTGAATGATTCCTTCTTCCTCAAGCACGTCCAGACACGCGCCGCCGAGGTGTCCTTTTTGGAGTGCTGCTAAGAGTGCTTGCGTGTTGACGACCGCCCCGCGACTCGTGTTGATGAGTATTGCTCCCTTTTTCATCTTAGAGAGCGCGTCGGCATCAATGAGGTGGTGTGAGGTGTCGTTGTGCGAGACGTGCAGTGTCACGATGTCGCTGTGCGATAGGAGTTCGTCGAGCGATACATACGTGAATCCCGCCTCATGCGCGAGTTTGTCATTAGGATGTATGTCGTACGCAAGCACCCGCATATCAAAACCGCGCGCAATCTTTGCCGCATGAAACCCGATGCGCCCCATACCGACGATACCGATGGTTTTTCCTTTCAGGTCAAAACCTTGAAGCTCGTCCCAGTGGAAATCCCCTTTCTCACGAATCTGGTCGTACCCGGCGTATATGCGCTTGGAAAGCGCGAGGAGGAGTCCAAATGCGTGTTCAGCGACGGTATTCTCACCGTAAAACGGAACGTACGACACCGCGATACCACGCTTATGAGCTTCTGCAACATCAAGGTGGTCGTAACCGGTTGAACGCGTCGAAAGTAGTTTAAGCTTCGGCATTTTCTCTATGTGCGAAGCGTGCACCGGCGAACCGACGAACACCGACACAATCTCGGCATCCGCGGCACGTGCAACCGTCACATCATCTACTTTTTCTGAAACGAAGTCCGCCTGGATATCAAGCTCGCGCTCCCCTATCCTCTTGGAAAGAAATGCTTCGTGTTCCGGTGCACAACCGAAGAATACCGCTTTCATAATTATTTTTTTAACGTGGTTTCAGTTTTATAAATTGCTTCGATGGTCTTGATGACAACGTCGGGGTTCAGCGACATACTCTCAATGCCCTCGCGTACCAAAAATGTCGCAAACTCGGGAATGTCTGACGGTCCCTGTCCGCAGATGCCGATGTATTTTCCGCGTCGCTTGCACGCCGCGATTGCCGACGAGATGAGCGAGCGCACCGCGTCATTATTCTCATTGCCGATGTGCGCGAGCGCCCCCGCGTCGCGGTCAAGACCCAAGGTGAGTTGCGTAAGATCGTTTGAACCAATGGACATACCGTCAAACATGTCCAAAAACTTGTCGGCGAGCATCACGTTAGACGGAATCTCGCACATCATGTACACCGGCACGACGGGGGCGCCGCGTTTCAATCCTTGCAACTGCGCATATTCGCCCGGCAATCCGGCGCGTGCCATTGCCAAAAGCGCATCGTGCCCTTCTTTGAGTGTCCGGCAAAACGGAACCATCGGAATAACATTCGTAAATCCCATCTCATCGCGCACCCGTGCGAGTGCTTTGCATTCAAGTGAGAACGCCTGCGCGAAACGCGGGTCAACGTACCGAGACGCGCCGCGCCAGCCAATCATCGGGTTTTCCTCTTCCGGTTCATACGCCTCGCCGCCAAGAAGCGTCCGGTACTCGTTCGTTTTGAAATCGGAAAAGCGCACGATAACGGGTCGCGGATAAAACGCCGCGGCGATTGTAGCAACACCGGAGGTGAGATGGTCAACGTAAAACGCCACCGGGTCGGACCACCCGCGAATTTTCTGGTCAATTTTTTTCTTGATATTGCGCGGCTGCTTGTCATATTCAATAAGTGCCATCGGATGCATACCGATGCGCGCAGCAATGATAAATTCCTCGCGCGCCAACCCGACGCCGGTTACCGGCAACATCGAGCTTTCAAACGCGTGTTCCGGAGATGCGACGTTCACCATCACCTTGGTTTTCGGTTTCGGCAGATGTGCAACGTTGTGCTTCGTGGTCTCAAAACGCAGAAGTCCCTTCATGACGACACCTTCCGATCCGGTCGTATCAACAGTCACCTCCATGCCCGTTTTAATCTTGCGCGTTGCGTTGCCCGCGCCGACAATTGCCGGAATACCAAGCTCGCGCGACACAATGGCCGCATGCGACGTTCTGCCGCCCTTGTCAGTCACGATTGCCGACGCAATTTTCATAATCGGCTCCCAGTCGGGGTCCGTCATGTCAGTCACGAGTACCTCGCCTTTCTTAAACGTATGTGCCTGTGCGGGCGAAAGAATCACACGTGCGGTTCCCGTTGCAACCTTACTGCCGACTGACATACCCTCACAAAGTATCGGACCGTTTTCTTTTCGTTCGTATTCAATAATGGTGCTGTAGTCGCGCAGTGCGTGAATGGTTTCAGGACGCGCTTGCACGATGTAGAGCTTGCCGTCGCGTCCGTCTTTTGCCCACTCCATATCCATCGGCGTCCACTTCCCCGCTTTTGCCGAGTAATGGTCTTCAATGGTAATCGCCCACTGCGACAGCGTCCTAATATCCTGATCGGTGAGTACCCATGCATCACGCTCTTTGGGTTTCGTCGTAACAATCTTCGTTGGCTTTGTACCGCTTCCGTATGTCATCTTCACGAGCTTGGTACCGAGCGATTTTGAAATAATCGGAAGTTTTCCTTTCGCGAGGGGCTGTTTAAACACAATATATTCATCTGGCGTCACTTTTCCCTGCACAACCATCTCGCCGAGTCCCCACGCTGCGTTGATGATGACCGCATCTTTGAATCCCGACTCGGTGTCGATTGAAAACATAACACCGGAAGCACCGACGTCGGAACGCACCATTTTTTGAACACCAACGGACAGCGCGATGGTCTCTTGTCTAAATCCTTTGTCGACGCGGTACGATATTGCGCGGTCGGTAAACAGCGACGCCATGGCTTTTTGTGTTGCAACAACAACCGCAGACGCGCCGCGGATGCCGAGGTATGTTTCGTGCTCTCCTGCAAATGATGCCCCGGGAAGGTCCTCGGCAGTCGCCGAAGAGCGCACGGCAACATCAACACTTTTTCCGTACTCTTTTTCCATGCCGCGATATGCTGAGACAATCTCGCTTTCAAGCGACGACGGCATCTTTGCCTTAACGATTGCGCTGCGGATTTTTTTACCGCGCATGGCGAGATCGCGGATATTGTGCGTATCAAGACCGGAGAGTGTTGCGACGACAAATGCGTCCATGCCGGTCTCTTTCATGAAATAACGGTACGCATCGGCCGTAATAACGAATCCTCCGGGAACCGCGACGCCTTTTGTGGACAATTCGCGAATCATCTCTCCTAAACTAGCGTTTTTCCCTCCGACACGCGGTACGTCCTTGATTGAAACATCATGCATCTGCAGGATAAACGGTGTTGTAGTCATACAGTCTTTATTTTAGCGCAATAATGAGATCCGAGACATTCGATCCGGTATCTCCCGTACTGATGTGCCCGCCAACAGCTTCAAAAAACGCGTACGCATCGTGTTTTGTAAGGTGTTCCTCCGGTGCAATACCTATTTCTTTTGCGTGCTGTGCGAGTGCGGTATCACACACGGCACCCGCAGCATCCGTATTGTCCCGTCCGTCACTCGCACAGGCGACGAGCAGTTCGCCTTCTTTCACATCCGATAGCCCCGCAAGGACAACTTCCTGATTTCTCCCGCCTATCCCGGTTGCTTCCCCGGAAGCAACGGTCGTCTCACCTCCAAACAGCAGTGCCGTTTTCTCAGGTGCGTCGTGCAACTGCATGAGGATATCGCGCGAGACATCTTGTGCCTCCCCTGAAAGTGTCGCTGTCACAATGGTCGCCGCATACCCGAGTTCCTGTGCGTGTGCGCGCATCGCATCAAGCGCGATTGCGTTGGAAACAACAACAGTGTTCATCACGCGCTCAAAGAGTTTTTCCTCCTTTGGTGTTTCAATGAGAAATTTTTCTGCAGACGCAAGGCCGTACGCGGACAACACGTGCCGTGCGTCCTCAACGGTTGATGTGTCCTGCACCGTCGGGCCGGATGCGATGAATGCAATATCATCTCCGGGAACGTCCGAGAAGGTGAGTGCGGCGACCGTCGCCGGATATGCATGCTTCGCCACACCACCGCCGCGCGCCTTCGAGAGATGTTTGCGCACAGTGTTCGTTTCCTGAATTGTCGCGCCCTCACGCATAAGCGAAGAAACAATATTCGCTTCATCGGCGCACGTCATAGCACCCTCCGGCTGGCACAAAAGAGTTGAACCGCCGCCGGATACGATGAAAATAAGCAGGTCATTGTCCGTGCACTCATCAAGAAACGAAATTAACTGCAACGTCGCTTGTACGTTGCGCTCTTCAGGCAACGGGTGCGACCCAACACGGAGTTGTATATTTTTTGGCAGCGAGCGTTCGTGTGTGTCGATAATAATGCCGTCGGTCAGACGGCCTCCGAGCACCTCCGAGAGTGCACCGGCGGCGTCTCCCGAGCATTTACCCACCCCGGCGACGCGGATGCGTGAGAATTGTTTCAAGTCATACGTCGCACCCGCAATTGAAAGCACCTCGTCTGCGAGTGAAACCGTTTTTGAAATAACTGCGTGTGTATCTATTGCATCAAGTCCGGCGCTGAGTATGGAGAGTCCGTCGGTTCTACGTTGTGTCGTTGCTAAATCTTTGAAATTTCTGATTTTCATGACGCGCCTAGTACCCCTATTGTAGCAAACAAGTCAAAAAACACCGCTTTCGCGGTGTTGTTCGTTACAGCCTAGAATCTATTCCCCACACCCGACCGGCTTTAAACGCTGCGAGTATCAGCAGTGCAAGGGCGTAGAGGATGTGTTCATCAACGATATATGAGTGTTCGCCAACAAGCGGGAATGCGAGGACTGGGAAGTAGTACAAGAGCATAAGCACGGCACCGGTAATGGCCGCGGGACGAACAAAGAACCCAAGGATGAGCGCAACACCGAGAAACACCTGGCCCCACTCATTAAGGAAATTCACCCATGGCAGTATGCCCGGCTGTGCAAGCCACTGGTACAACGACGAAAGCGTTGAAGCACCGCCAATGTATCCCGCCGCACTCCAGTCAGGGTTAAGTAGTTTTGTTATTCCCGAATACAGGAACAACCAACCGAAGGACACACGAAGTAGAAGCAGAGAGATTTTTTGAAAAAACGACATATGTATATGGTACAGCCGACAAGGACGGATTACGCACCGGCCCTGTGGACATCACCGCGAATCGCGTTTTGCGAGACGTGTAAGGTGGATATTGCGCTCCCGGTCAAATTCGCTCACATCAAACCCGTGCTTCTCAACCATGTGGGCGGCATAGTGTGCGCCGAGATAGTGCGGCATCACCACATACGACGCGCCGGCAAGATAGAGATCTTTCGCGTGCTGTACGTCATGTGAAAGCACCATAATGATGCCGTCCGCGTTACGTTTTCGGTATGCTTTTGTAAGCACGAGGTTTGCCTCAAAATCAGGTATGGTCGAGATGACAAGCTTCGCATCATGCACGTTAATTTCCGAAAGGAACTCCACATCTTCGGCGTCACCGTATCGGAACGGAATATTCTTTTCCTGCAGTTTTTTAATTGATTCGGGATTGAAGTCCACGACAAGATACCCGGCACCCAACTTTTCCGCTGCAGCAACAAAATCACTGCCGACCCGGTCGTAGCCGAAGATAATCGCTTCCGGCGGATGAAACGTGGATGCGTGCTCGTGCTTCTTCTTCCACTCCATATCAAAAATCTTTAACACCGGTTCAAGGAACGCGTAGATGGCCTCGCCGTACAGAATAAAGTACGTGGACATGGTAATGGTCACAATACCGATGAGTGTGACGAGTGAGACCGCCTCGCTCGTCACGTGACCGAACGAGAAACCGAGTGCCATGAGAATAAGTGAAAACTCGCTGATTTGCGCAACGGTGAGTCCCGCGAGAAATCCCGTCTTGCGCTTAAATCCAAGCAGGTTCATGAGCAACAAAACAATGAGCGGATTGCCGATGAGCACGAATGCCGAGAGGCCGAGTGCGGGCTTGATAAGCGACGCGATGTCGCTCACCGTCATTTGATACCCGAGCAAAATAAAGAACAGCAGAATGAAAAAGTCTCGGAGCGGCTTGACCCGAGAGCCGACTTCGTATGAAAACGGTGAAAGCGAAAACGCGACACCCGCAACGAGTGCGCCGATTTCAACAGAAAATCCGAGGTACGCAAAGAACGCAGCGAGTCCCAATCCCCAAGCGATGGAGAACACAAACAAAAGTTCCTGCGATGCCGCGAAGAAATTCGACATACGCGGCAACACGAACCGTGCGACGAGAAATACCACCGCTCCGGCAAGTGCACCTTTGAGAAGCAATTGTAGGAGCACGCTGCCCGCATCATTTCCCGCGGCAATTGCGAATGTTGAGACGACAACGAGGATAACGGTCGCAATGAGGTCCTGCACGAGCAGGAATCCGATGGATATTTTTCCGTAGAGCTTTCCGAGGTCGCCCTTATCGGAAAGCAACTTCAGAATGATGATGGTGCTTGAGAACGTCAGTGCCATCGCGATATACAGCGACGTTGTGATAGCAAATCCCATCCACCGAACCAGGAAGAAGCCGATGAGCGATGTGAACAATACCTGACCAATGCCGGTTACCGCCGCCGTTTTTCCCACTTCACGGATGACTGTGGGATTAAGACTCAGACCCACAATGAACAGCAGGATGGCAATGCCAATTTTCGAAAACAATTCGATGTATTCGGTCGAGCTGAGTAAGTGGAGTGCGTACGGACCAACGATGACACCGGTGAGAATGTACCCGACGACGAGCGGCTGACGAAGCAGGCGCATGATAACGGAAACGACCGTCGCAATCACAATAATGATACTGAGTTCGGCGAACATATTCATATACGCACTATTGTACCGTGAAATGTGCGCGAACGAAAAAGCCCGACAGCCGATGGTACAATACAGACATGCGAAGGTTCCCCACAGACGCTCTGCCTGCATTCAAGGTGTTTTCAAACCTCAAAACCCCTGCGGCTATTCAGGACTTTCTCAACACACTTCCCTTCAATTTCGAAAAAGGTGCTGACACCATGTACTCACCAAAAGAGGTGCTCGCGCGCAACACGGCGCACTGCCTTGAGGGCGCGCTCCTTGCCGCCGCAATTCTGTGGTACCACGGAGAAAAACCCCTACTCCTAGATCTTGAGTCGGAACACCCGGACCAGTCGCACGTCGTTGCACTTTTTAAGCGTGATGGACGGTGGGGCGCAATCTCAAAAACAAACCATGCGGTGTTGCGCTATCGCGATCCCGTGTATAAAAACGTGCGCGAACTCGCACTTTCCTATTTCAACGAATACTTTCTCGACTCCGGAAAAAAGACGATGCGCTCATACTCAAAGCCGTTTTTACTCACAACACTCACCGATGACTGGCTCGTCAGTGAAAAGCCGCTCTGGCACATCGAAAAAATGCTCGTGCGCGCGCCTCATGAGAGCATTGCTCCGGCGCGCGCACTCAAACGGCTGCGAAAAGCCGACGCAATCGAAATTGCCGCCGGAAAGATAGTCGAGCGGAAAAAGTAACCCGCTACTCCGTCGTCACGCCGTCGAAATGTTCCTCAACGGCCTCCGCCTTCGTCGCGTGCACCGTCTTGTCTTTGTGCTCCGCCGGCGAGTAAATAGTGTAGAGATGTAAATCTTCCGTCGCTGACGTATTTACGACGTTGTGCTGTGCGCCCGCCGGAACAACTGCCGCACTGCCGTCACGCACTGCGTGTTCCGCACCGTCGATGACGACCTTCCCCTCCCCTTTCTCAAAACGGAAAAACTGATCCACACCCTCGTGCACCTCAGATCCGATTTCCTCACCCGGGCGCAACCGCATAAGCACAAGCTGGCTGTGTTTGCCTGTGTAAACGACACGGCGAAAGTCGGTGTTTGCAATCGTCGCCGCCTCGATATTCTCTATGTACCCCTTCATAGATGTTGTGTTAGGTGTATAAACTACGTTTCGTTTTTTCAACGATCCGCACGCGTACGCCAGTGTACCACTGCTGCCGTTTTATTCGATGAACGTAAGTGCCGTGCCGCTCTTGCTGCCGCGTCCGGTGCGCCCGATGCGGTGAATGTAGTCGTCGTACGTCTGCGGCAAATCATAGTTGATGACGTGGGTGATATCCGTGATATCAAGACCGCGCGCAGCAACGTCCGTTGCGACAAGCACCTGCACGTTGTTTTCTTTGAACGCCTTGAGTGCCCGCTGGCGTCGTGAGTGGTTTTTATCGCCGTGAATGGAATCCGCCTTGAATCCGCGTTCAATAAGCATGCGCGACAATTTTTCCACACCATGCTTTGTGCGTCCGAAAATAAGCACCTTACTGAACTCTTTTTTATTGAGCAGGTCGTGGAGTATGTTGAGCTTGTCGGCGCCCGGTGCAACCCGCACGATGTCTTGGTCAACGTTCTTCGCCGTTTCCTGCGTCTTTACCGAAATGGAAACCGGTTCAACGAGAAAGTCTTTGATCAGTTTTTGAATATCAGGAGAGAGCGTCGCGGAGAAAAAGAGCGTGTGGCGGGGTGTTGGCATCTTACCCATGATTGCGCGCATATCACCGATGAATCCCATGTCGAGCATGCGGTCCGCTTCGTCGAGAACAACACTGCCGAATTCTGACGGACGGATGTTGCCACGCGCAATGAGATCTTTGAGACGTCCCGGCGTACCAATGATGATGTTGTGCCCTCGGCGCAAATCGGCAATTTGTTTGCCAATACCCATACCGCCAACGCAGCACACCGAAAACAGGCGCATACCGCGTGCAAACCCTCTGAACTCTTCATCAATCTGAATAGCAAGCTCGCGCGTCGGTACCATGACGAGTACCTTTTCGCTCGGATTGCGCATCATCTTGTCGATAAGCGGAATGAGAAATGCCGCGGTCTTTCCCGTGCCGGTATTGGCGATACCGACGACATCTTGTCCGTTGAGCACGTGTGGAATCGCACGATCCTGAATCGGCGTCGGCAACTCGTATCCTTTCGCACTGATTGCTTGTTTTAGTGCAGGTGAAATTTTGAAATCATCAAACCGATGTTCCGGCATGAAATGTTCAACTTTTTCGGTAATGACCGCCTTATTGATGAAGCGTGTAAAATCAATTCGCTCGCCCTGTCTGCGATTGCGATTGCCCTGCGGGCGTACACCGCGAAACGGTGCGCGCTGAAAACTCCCGTGCGGTCGTCCGCCGGGCGGTCGTCTTGATCCCCCGAAACGCTTCGGGTGAGCACTTCGTCTGTGGCCACGCGGGCCACCGTTATGTGCGTGTGTGTGATGCATAGAATGACGAAAACTAGTGTCTCGTCAGTCCTGGATGAGGCCTAGTAACGTGGTCGCCTCGCATGCACGAACGTATGTCGTACAAAAAACTAATGAGAATAGTAACGTGCGATTACTATATCCTATATCAGGATATCTGTCAATTACCCAGCATGTTGTTAATCTTTGCCGCAAGAATAAAGTCGTTGACGGAGAGGCCGCCGACAGCGTGCGTCCACAGCACAATGTCCACCTTGTTGTAAAAAATTGAGATATCCGGATGGTGCCCTTCCTGCTCCGCGATACTGGCAACCGCGTTTACAAACACCATCGCCTCCTTGAAATCTTTGAACGTGAATGTACGCACGAGTTTTCCGTCGGCAACACTCCATCCCGGCACGAGTGGAAGATTCTTCGCAATTCCCTCTTCACTCATCGCTGGCATGCCGCCTTCGCACGGAACGCATTTTTGTTGAGACAAATCCATGCCTGCAGTATACCCCGTGAGATACGCAATTTCACTATACACGCGGCACGAGGCCTCATATCTCACGGGGTATACCAAAAACACCCCGCTCTCCGCGGGGTGTTTTTTTGATACTGCTATTTCTGGAGCGCTTCTGCGTCGGCTTTCGAGAGAAACTTGAACATGTTACCTCCACATGTCGCACACTTCCCCTTCGCCGACCATCGTCCGTTCTTTTCAGATACGGCCGGGTCAATCATCGTCTGCATCGTCGGCTTATTGTTTCTGTCCCTGCACTTCATGCAGAGCGCTTTGAGTTCCGCCATAGAAAATAGTTAATGTATAAACCGCTATCATGGTGCCACAGAAGCCCGCCATGCTCAAGAGAGCGCTTATGCGGCGTCAAAATCCTTTTTTACGGCCTCAATAAAGCGTTTCCCGTGACCCGATACCCAGCCGCCGATAATGAGGACCGCGAGGAAAAAGAGTGAGACGAAAAGCAGTCCTTTTTGGAATGAGATACCGCCGAGGTAGTACACCAAAAACATAAACGGCAGAGTGCCTAAAAGCGTTGAAAGCGCGTAACTCCACGCGCGCATTTTCGAGAGCCCGGCGGCATATGAAACGTAGTCGAAGTATGACGTCGTCATGAAGCGCAAGAGTGTCAGCGTCCAGAATTTCTGTTTCTCCGAGTAGCTCGCCTCCCATTCGTGCACGAGACGCAGTGACGCGAGCCGTTTCACCGCCGGTTCGCGGAAATATCTGCCGATAAAGAACGCGCCGAGCGCGCCGAGGTTCACGCCAATGACGCCGAGCACGAGACCAAACTGCCATCCGAACACCGCGATGCCAAGCACATCAAGCAGCAGGCCCGGTATCGGCGCGATGATGATCGGAACCGTGCGCAACGCAATAAATAAAAGCGGTGCGACAACCGGATACTCCTGTAAAAAATGTTGCAGTGTTTCAATCATGTCGACTGTCCGTTAGAAACCGGCGATGCGGATGATGCAGTATATGAGCGCCATGCCTGCGACCGTCGCGACGGTCGTCCACGCAACCGGGTGCGCGTGGTGACTCTCGGGTAATAAATCAGATGCGCCAATGTAGAGGAAAAATCCCGCGAACACCGCAAGAAGAAGCGAGAGCGTTGTATCTGCAACAGTGAAGAAAAGTGTTGCAACAACACCGAGCACGGGAGCTGCGGCATTTACGTACAGCCAGCGGAGCGCATCCCGGCGCGCTCCTCCGTCGCGCAAGACGAAGCCGACCGCGTTGATGCCGTCAGAAAATTTATGTGCGAGCACCGCCAGTCCGACAACGAGTCCGAGTTCAGTCGAAACCTGAAATGCGACACCCACACCCGCACCGTCGAGAAATCCGTGGAGCGACAAACTCCCGGCGCGCGCGGCGATGCGATTATGCGCGTGCTCATGCGTGGAAAAGAAGCGGTCCAAAAGCAGGTACACGACAAAACCGACGGCAACGACGGTCATGACAAAAGCGGTGTCATAAACACCGCCAAGCTCCAGCGCCTCCGGAATCAAATCGAAAAACGCAACGCCGATGACTGCGCCCGCTGAAAATCCCAGAATAAGGTGCAGCCGGTCTCTTAAGTGTAGTGCAAAGAGCCCGCCGAGGAGCGTTGCTACCAGTGCCGCAACAGTAAATGCGATAAGCATACACGCCATTGTACGCTCTGTACGTGAAAAAACATAAAACCCGTCCCGGTAAACCGAGACGGGTCGTATGCGCCACGCTATTTTTTTGCCTTTTTCTGCTTCGCGTTTCCGTCAACGAGCACGGAGAAACCCGCAAATGCCATGCGCTTCATGTCAAACGGCATCGGCATATTCGCGTACTTCGGATCGTTCATCATCGGGTCCTTCATGACTTTCGGATTGATGCGGTTTCGGTCGGCGCGCGACTTGTAGAGAATGTAGGAGAAAATAACAACCTCGCTCGGCTTTGCCTTCGCCATCTTCGGAAACGTGAATGTCACGTGTTCCGGCTTCGCGTCATCAATGACACATTCCTTATAATCAAGTGCACCGTGTTTCTTCCAAACCCGTGCGCCTAACTGCGCCATTTTGCGGTACGCTGCTAATTTTTTCTTCGGAACAACCAGCACAAACCCGTCTACGTAGTAAGCCATACGCGTTTCTTTTTTATGAAACGAATAAAGCCCTAAGTATAGCAAATTGGGTTTCTTTAGAGGATTGAAAACCCTACCTATCGCCAGGGATCGATCAAACCGATTGATGAATCACGGAGAATTTCACGAACCTCTCCTGTTTTCACATTAATATCCCTTAAAATATCCTCAGTATTACTTCCATTCTGATTAAATCCTTCGTAGTCAACAAAAAGAACGAGCCTACCTCCCGGAGAAAATTGGATGTGATTCCTATCCCAATACAATCCGCCTTTTCCTTGGGTTGTATCATTGAACCGTAATGTAAGAAGTCCGGTCCTTAGATCCAATATATAAATCCGTGTATCTGTTCCAATGGCAAGAGTTATTTCATCAGGAGACCAAGCAACGCTTGAGATGTTAGTGCTGTTTTCAACAAAGACGTCGTGCAAATCAAATGCACGCACAGGTCGGGAGAGGTCTGCACTGTCATAAAGCAGCAATTCCTTGTCATCCACCATGACAAACGTCTGAAGTGATGGACTGAATGCTCCTGCGGGTACTGTCGCCCGTTTCTCGTTCTTCAGCACATCGAAGCCGGATGTCTTCCGCGAGGCTCCGTTTTCATAGTCGTATACTACTACTGGTGAAGACATACCAAAACCCTCGCCGGCAGGATGGCCGAAAAGAGTTCCCTTGCTGCGATTCCACGCGAACCATTCGACATCCTTCTCAGCAACGTTAGCTTCTCCTAAAATCGCCGAGGGGAGACATGTGCGTTCAAAAAGCGCGCACCTAAACCCCCGCGTATCGAGAACAGGATAGGAACCATCAAATCCGCTACGCGGCTGTGTACGATCACTGATATTAAAACTCACCAACGCTTCCTTCAGATCGTGAGAAAATAGAATACGAGCAACCTCTACCACCGTATCGTTTGTGCTACCTTGCTCTGGAAGTCCGGAAAATGTCAAAATCTCTTTTCTCTTATCCGCGGAGGAGGAAGCGTTTCCTGTCAGCAAATTGATTGTATATGTTTGAAACTCTGGGCCCTTGTATACTAAAATTTCCTCAAAGAGATCAGGGGGTGTCATCGCACCATCGTTCGAAAAAAATATTGAGGCTCCCCACCCAACCAACGCCACCAAAAGGAAACCAATCGCCCATCTGTTGAATATAGAAGGAAAATGCATAGATTGTCATTTTAACAAGGTTTTCTTTAATCCAAAAGAAAGCCGCCCCACAAGGGAGCGGCGAAAAGAAAGAAGGAGAAGAGAGTCACCAGGAAGCGAAGCTGAAATTCGCCGGGTTGACAAAGTTCTCAGGGAATGCCGGATACTCACCACACACCGTCTGCGGCAATGAACCTGCCAGAGAATTCGCGCTGTGGTACGAACCCTGACGGTAACCGAAGTGGAGGTGTGAAGTGGTGGGTGAAATGTTTGCTACCGTACCGATGGTGTCGCCACGATTGACAACGTCGTCCTCAGAAACCGACGCGTCAACATGCCAATAAACGACAGTGAACGAACCGGTCACATCTTCGACGACGACTGCTTGTCCCCAGCCGTTTTCAGTATCGGTAAAGACATGCCTCACCGTCCCCGTCATCGCTGAACGAACTTCCGTGCCGACACTCGCGGCGACGTCGACCCCCGCATGCTTCTTGATGAGACCGTTACAGCTTCTGACCCAGTCGTCCCCGAAAGGACTGAGGATTGTCCCGCCCGGATAGCCACCTTCAAGCGGCCACAGAAGTGGAACGGTCTCGGAAACAAGTTCCACATCGTCGAAGTAAGCGAACCCCGTGGTGTCGCTACGAATTACCAAACCACGGATGTGCAGAGTGTCCCATCCCCAGGCAATGCAAGAGCTTGGTTGAGTTGCATGTTGGCCGTCTCGTGTTCGAACCGTGGTCGGCCAAGGCCTGCTTACTCCGTTTGACTTCCTTTTAGCTTATCAAAACGACGCGTCTCGTGCGCTATGCGCGTAAGCTGTTTTTATAATCAGCTAACCCTTGAGCAAAAAGCGTAGCCCCTCCATGAGAAGGATGGCGCACTGCAGGAGCTTCAATATTCAGCTCTTTTAGCGTTCCCTCTGCAACTCGACCTACCGCGACCACTTTCTGGATTCCGTAAATATCTATGAGGCGAGTTATGAACTGTCTACCGATTTTAATTTCATCTGGCTTCGGTGCTCGATTAGTTAGACCATTTCCAGGCTTATGAGGATGGTATGGATATGTCGCCCACATGAGGGGGTAGAAATCTAACGTATCAAATGTCTTCCATACAATGCTTGCGCTCGCTTCAGCAATAGGCGCTTCCTTGTTTTCGATATCGAAAACATCTTTTTCTGCAAAGAAAGAGTGGCTCAAAACTAACTTTTCTGAAGAGAAGGGCATGCCTACTCTGCCGCAACCTCGATATCCCGGAGCTTCACCGACTAGTAGAATCTTCGGCTTAAGCTCATACATTTTCTTAAAGTAGCCCAGCAGATTCTTTCGCCTAATCTCATTTTCTGAACGAGAGTAGTCCCATGGATTCTTAACATTGGGAGTAAGCGGATGCCTTGCCAGGTCCTCTATGAATTGATTGATCTGCTTCTCGAACATACTTCTATTGTATCGCTTTTGGCGACTTTGCTAAGCACGCGTCTCGTGCGCGATAACCTCGCACGACTTGGCTGCCGCAAAAGGATTCGAACCGTCTCGGTCGCACATGACTCTGGTATGGCTTAAACAAAAGACCGCTGAAGGCTCAGCGGTCTTTTGTTTTACTCAACATCAATCTTAACGCGTTTCTTCAATTCCTCTTCCGACTTCGGTAGAGTAATCGTAAGGACGCCGTTCTTTGATTTTGCAACGATGCCATCCTTGTTGACCCGAGCAGGGAGAGCGAACTCTCGTCTGAACTCACCGTACTCGCGCTCATAGCGGTAGACCTTGCCTCTCTTTTCGTCTTTGGTTTCCTTATCGATCTTGCCGGAGAGCGAGAGATAGTCATCCCCAACCTCTACATTGATGCTGTTCGGATCAATGCCGGGAACATTCGCAGTCACCCGAATTTCATTGTCCGTCTCTTCGACATCTACCTTGGGGAACAATGTGGAGACATTACCGAGCCCACGATTACGGAAGAAACTCGGTGACATCATGTTGAACGGGTCCCAAGAATCGTCGAAGAATCTGTCAATGAGAGAGAAGGGGCTCACGAAGTCATCGCGCCGTGAGAGAGCTTGATTTTGATCACCCCTCTTCTGGAGTTCATTTTTCATAGGAGTTAGCATTAACTTCTGGTAATGCTCCTTTGCATTCGACCTTTCCACAAAGGGTAATGCTTATACATAAACCAGTCTGGAGATGCCGAACTGGTTGCCCCTCCAGACCAAGAGAGTATCCACCCTCTTCAAATATCGCGCTAGCGATTTACTTACGCCCTATTCAGTTGTGATACGGCAGGAGTTTTGCTAAACCGCATCGGATATTGAACGAATGAATTTCCTAAGCCATTTAGTATGTCCATGCCTTGCGCTTATATTGCTCATTAGGTCGCTCAATAACTTACTTACGTTCAGCAGCTGGCCAGGCTACCTTCAACTTATTTAACGAGGTAGGGGTCAAAAGGTGTCATTTCATTTCTTCCAGTTTGACCGTTACCGTCTTTTCTTCGCCTTTGTGGTTTATTTTCAATCGTACAGAATCGCCGACTTTCTTTGTTCGGATAATGGATGCCAAACTCTGCTCCGGCGTGAGTTTTATGCCGTCGATCTCCAAGACAATGTCGTTCTCAACTATTCCGGCTTTATCTGCCGGTGAGCCGGGAATGACCGCGAGATCGGATACGGCCGCGCCGCGCTGAACGAGTACGCCATGATCAACTGAAAGCTTATTCTTTTCTTTGATTTCTTCCGTTATCTCCACATACCGAACGCCAAGATACGGCCGAACTATCTTGCCTGTCTTCTGCACGGATTCGACAACGCTCTTTACGCTGTTGCCAGAGATCGCAAAACCAATATTCTCTGCGCCTTCGGCTATGGCGACGTTCACGCCGATAACCTCTCCAGAAAGATTCAAAAGAGGCCCACCGGAATTGCCGTGATTGATACCGGCGTCGGTCTGAATGAGCTGATCCAACGCCTCGGCATTTCTGCCAAGCGAGTCTGATGCAACGATGGAGCGAGAGAGGCCGGACACAACACCTACGGACACGGTATTCCTAAATTCTGCGAGCGCATTGCCGATAGCGATTACGCTCTGGCCGACCTCGAGCTTGTCGGAGTCAGCGAATGTGAGGTGCGGGAAGCCGGAACCGTTTATTTTTATGATCGCCAGATCAAGTGCAGGGTCACGAGCGATAACCTTGGCGTCGTACTTTTTGCCGTCATTCGCAAAGACCGTGTACTCCGCACTTTCGTCGGCAACCACGTGGCGGTTGGTCACAATATAGCCGTCGGCCGAGACAAGGAATCCAGAGCCGCCGCCAACCTCACGAAGCTCCGTACCATTCTGGCGCAACTGCGGAATAGTGAACCCGCCAAAGAAATCTTCAAAGGGACTTGGGACTCTCTCTAAATATCTCTCATAGACCGGAACGTTTTTTGAGACGGTGATAGCGACAACCGCTGGGTTCGTTTTCTTGACCGTATTCACCACTAAAGACTCGACCGGATACAGGAAAGCGGTTGAAGATGCGTTCTGATTGTTTGTTGGGCCTGAAGCAACCAACTGTGCGAACGAGGACGGGTTATTCTTTGCCCATGTGATAAAAACGGCTCCGGTCAAAACGGAGGTGATGAGAGCAACTACGACCGTTATGGCAACATGCTTAGCAAGATTTTTATTTATTTGCATGATATTTTCGTATCAAAACGACCACGCTATGTGCGGTTAAAACACAGACCCTTCGGTCATTCCTATTTAACGGAATGGTACATAAAAGGTGTCAGGGCCGTTTGAGGAACTTCGGCTTGGTGTATGAGCGCTGCTTCCCTCTGAAATCTGCCATATCTTTCAAATACGGATGGGCAGCGAGCTTTTTTCGGGTGCGCGAAAGGTTAAGCTTGACGGCGTTCTCTGACGAACCGGTAATGACCGCGATATCTTTTACCGGCTTCTCGTCTTGGTAATACATGAGGAGAACATCGCGGTTCGACGGTGGCAGGGTTTGGATCGCGTGCCACAACGCTTCGGCGTTTGATTTGCGTTCAATATCTTCTGTTACCTCGTACGGTACGTTCTCTGCGTCTTCGAGGGGTACTGAAGATGGCTTTCGGTAGTGGTCAATGAGAAGCCGCCGCGCGATGGTGAGAAGGTACGTCAGGTACGAATAGCCCCTGACCTGGAATCTTTTAAGATGCTGAAAGGCGCGCAAGAACGTCTCCTGCATGAGGTCCTCGGAAAGAGCCTTGTCGTGTCCAGTCCGATACCAAAAATAGTTGAACACTTTATCCGCATACTTTCTATAAACCGCTTCAAACTCGCGAGGATCTTGCTTTGCTGTGTGTATTAATTTCGTGTCCTCATTATTCACATATACAATTTTAGCAAAAAATTACCCTTAGTAATAATGTCTTTTGCTTCGACGCCTTGTCCACCGGATATGAAATTTTCGACAAGACTCAAGGGAGTCTAGGACACCCTCTCCGTGCGGTTCGAGCCCATGACTCGTCCAAAAAATACTTTGAGAAGTATGACTGATTTAGGCGTCTCAGTCTATCTCACATGGCTGTTGTGTGTCACGGTCTCAGATTTCTGTGGCAAGACCCCGTAAGGATATCGTGGAAGGAATTATTAGAGATTCCGACCCGTCTCGATCTGGCCCTAAATATCCATTTTCATTCTTTTCATGTACTCCTTAAATCCCATTCCTTCCCAGGCTCTGACGCCCTCAACGTTTCTAGAATCAACAGTAAGTTCAGCAACTTTTACATTTTGTTTTTTAAACCAACTGAGGAATTGTTCTACGGCTTTTTTGGCAATTCCTTTGCCTCTATATTCTTCAAGAAGAAAGCCATTTGAGATATGACCTATATAGGGAACAAAAATAACAGGTTTTGTAGGGCTTATTTCAGCAGAAAAGTAACCTACAACCTTTTGGTTTACCTCCGCAACAAGCAACATTACATTTGTCTTCTCTAACTCACTTTTTATGAATTCGCCAAATGTATTCTTTGTTTCAGATCCTGCCTTCCAATATGAATCCAAAACATGGTGATGGTCAGCAAGAAGTCCGCTCAATTCTATGATTTGAGGTATATCTTGCTCTCTCGCTTTTCTAAGTGTGTAGTCCATATTTTTGATGGGTCTCGGTCTATCACATGACTGTTGCCGGGCTTGGACTCGAACCAAGATACCCTCCTCCAAAGGGAGGTGTCCTACCATTAGACGACCCGGCAATGGCCGGATTGTAACATTTTAAGGCCGTTTTAGTATACTGACAGCATTACAACCACAAATATTTCCATGCCATCAAAAACGGTCATTTCGATTCTCGTTATTCTCGCCGCGTCAGCCGGTATTTATTACGTCGTACAAAAAGAACCCGCGGACGAACAGGTATTTTGCACCATGGACGCCCTCATGTGCCCTGACGGCTCAGGCGTCGGACGCTCCGGCCCTGACTGCGAGTTTCTCTCCTGCCCTGCCCAAGACAAGTTTGTCGGCGAACTGCAGCAAACAGCCGGCGGAGAGTTTCAGCTCATCATTCCTTCTCCTGACGCAACAACACAGGAAGTGACGTACGTACTCCCGCTTGAAATCCGCGTCTCCAACGCGCTGAAAGAGTTCGTCGGTAAAAACGTCGTCGTCTACGGAGAGTTTCTTGAGGGCAACCGTTACCGCGTAGAGACGCTTGAGGAGGCAACCGACGCAGACATCACCATCGGCACCGTCGCGCTGGGAGAAACCAAGCTCATCAACCGCGTGCGCATAACCTTCAACAGCGTTGTCTCCGACAACCGATGCCCGATTGACGCGGTCTGTATCCAGGCAGGTTCCGTAACCGCAAATGTCACGCTGCAAAGCGACACGGACAAAGAGACACTCAACATCAACGACCAGAAACCGGTTGCATTTGATACATTCGAAATCTCCATTGTGTCCGTCGCACCGGCGCGCATGGCAAGCCAGCCGTTTGATGAGACGGCGTACCGCATCGTGTTCAACGTGAAATCGCTCTAACGTTGCACCTCAATAACTTTTTTGCGTGATGTCGCACCCGCGATGATGCGGATGGAGCTCTGCGGCACTTTGAGGTATTTCGCTATCTTGCGAACAACCTCTTCATTTGCCTTCCCTTTTTCGGGAACAGTGCGGATACCGACGACGAGTTTGCCGTTTTCTTCCTGCACAAAATCGTTGCGCAGTTTGACCGTGACGTCGTACCGCATGTTATGAGCCAATGCAGTCCAAAAGCGCGAGTTCCAGCGGCACGTGCGTGATGTGCGCGCGGTCCACGGCGGCGTATGCAGACAAAAATCGTGAGAGTACCGCCGATGTGATGCGGCTGTCTTTTGCCGAAAGTTCAGTAAGAAACGCGAGATCTTCCGGGGAGAATTCTTCCGCAAAACGCTCGTGCACGTCAGATGTGTACCGCAGAAGCAGTACCGCGCGCACTTTCTCCAAGAGCAGTTTTCCGAATACCTTCATATCAACGCCCGCATCTGCGGCCGCTGAGAGTGCCGTGATGCCGCGGCTTGCGTCGTTCTCCTGAATTGAACGCAGCACATCGTTGACAAGCTCGCCGCGGGGAGCCGAGGTGATAAGCGACACCTCATCAACACTCACCTTTTTATCAGACGATGAGTGAATGATTTTCTGCAGAATGCCGTGCGCGTCGCGGAACGAACCGTCTGCTAAAAGCGCGATGAGATCGGCTGCGGCGTGCTCAAGCGTAAATCCCTCCTTCTTTGCAATATCAATGATGTGTTCTTTGAGGATGTGCCGTGAGGGCTGCTTGAACGTGTGCACTTCGCACCGGGAAATAATCGTCTCGGGAATTTTTTCCGTTTCAGTGGTTGCGAGAATGAAAATGACGTGTGACGGCGGCTCTTCGAGCGTTTTGAGCAGCGCATTGAACGCCTCTTTCGTGAGCATGTGCACCTCGTCGATGATGTACACCTTGTACGGGGATGAAAACGGCAGCGTGTTCACCGCTTCTCGGAGCGCGCGCACGTCGTCGATACCACGGTTGGACGCCGCGTCGAGCTCGTAGAGGTCGGTGTCATGCGTTCCGATTTCACGCGCAAAAATTCTCGCCACGGATGTCTTGCCCGTGCCGCGGCTGCCGGCAAACAGGTATGCGTGGCCTATGTTTCCTTTTGCAAGCGCGCTTGAGAGCACTGAGACAACCTGGTCTTGCCCGCGAACATCCGTAAATGTCTGCGGCCGGTATTTTCTGTACAGCGCAACGTGGTCGGGTGTCATACAACGGGTATTGTAACAAAGACAAAAAGAAAAGGCCCTCCCCGCGAATCGCAGAGAGGACCCTCGCCCTACGGACTTGCGCCCGGAGGCGGAGCCAGTGAGACTCGTGTCCGCACTGTAGCTCCTTTCATGGTCGTGGCGCGAGAAGCGCCGGTGATTGTTGTGAAGGCGGTCCGCGCGGCGCGAATCGCTTCCGAAGAACGTGGGTCCGAGTCTCCGGGAAGCACCGCTTCCCTTGTAGGCGCCCCGTCAGCGCCTCGTTGTTCGGCCACTTGCGCGACCTACACTCGGAATGAAGCTGAACAGGCGTATGCCTGGAGTTATTAGATGGGGCCACTCAGGCTAACCCTGGAGTAGGGCCTCCTAAGCGTCTCCTCCCCAACCCTTTACCTGCGACAATCATAGCAGGCACAAAATATTTGTCAAGTACCTACCCTTTAGCCCCCTTTTTTAAGAACAGAGAGGGCTTCTTCCGCAGTCTTGGTATCCATGAGGGCAAGCAAGAGTTTTTTGTCGTAGCCATCGCCGTGAAGGTAGGATTTGAAGTGCTTTTTCATGATAGCAAAGGATTTGTGCGGCAGAAGCTCGTCAAAAAGCCGTACGTGCTCGGCGAGCACCGAGAGTCGCTCAAAGAGCGCTTCGGGCCGTGGATTTCCCAGCCACGGATTGCCGAAAACCGCGCGACCGAGCATAACACCGTCACAGCCGCTAGCTCTCGCTTTTTCGCGCGCATCATCAAAATCTTGTACGTCACCGTTGCCGATGATAAGCGTGTGGTGGTCGCTTCCCTTTTCAAATGCATCGCGAATGGCAACCGCCTCGGCAATTGTGTCCCAACGTGCAGGAACCTTCGACATCTCTTTTCTCGTGCGCGCGTGAATGGTGATTGCAGCAACCTTCGTTGCAAGAAGCGCGGGCAGCCATGTTGCGAGTTCATTTTTTGTGTCCCCAATGCGCGTCTTTACCGATACCGGCAACTCCCCTGCGCCGCGCTTCGCCGCTTCGATGAGTTCTTGTGCGAGTTGTGCGTTGCCGATAAGCGCCGCACCTGCTCCCTGCTTGATGACCGCTCGATCCGGGCATCCCATGTTGATATCTATGCCGTCGAATTTCATATCACGCGCAAGCGCTGCCGCTTTTTCCACATATTCCGGATGCGCGGTAAAAAATTGAGCAACGATCGGGCGCTCCTCGCGAGAAAACTGTAAATCCTTTGAGAGCGCGTCAAATCCGCCACGAAACAGTCCGTCGGCAGACACAAACTCCGTCCATAAGACATCGAGAGCTCCGTACTTCGCGATAAGCCGGCGGTATGCCGGGTCCGTAACATCGGCCATGGGTGCGAGGCAGAAGAATGGTTTTTTAAGTTTTTTCCAGAATGACATGGAGGTTTGTGCGTACTATACTACGGACCAGACAAAGCGTCATGGGAGGTATCATGCTCCATCGCCAGAATGACCTGGAACCGCTCGACAGTGTTTGCATCACCTGCAATACGTTCTACCCAGGAGGGGTCCCCGCCGGAAGCTTCTGTATTGAATGTAAAACCTACACCGTGGTACCAAACGGATGCCTTCCGGAAAAAGGCGTAAATGTCGCAATCGAGTCACTTCCCATTCCAAAGAGAGGGTGGCATGGAGCCGAAAGTACCGACGAGAAATTCGCCTACGGTCTCCGCACGCGATGGACATATACACGCGCGGCGCAAGAAGAGGCGCTCCCGGAAAAGACGTCTTGACTGGAAACGCACTCCACATGAACGAGACGGTAGCAACCTCTGGAGCCACCGCCTCTACGGATCCGCGGCGCCTTTCTACGACGAGTAGACGACGTCTTCCGAGACACCGAAGCGGTCGCTCCTTGCGGCCGCTTTTTTATTTCCCGTCTGTTTGCTTGCGACGACACACCATAAGGAGTAGTATCCGATAAGATTTTAAAAGGAGGAACCACCTGATGAAAAAGGCTCAAATCAAGCCGAAGCCCCGGGAGCCAATTCCGGAACAACCGACACAGACCGTGCGACTCGAAGCGCCGATTGAAGGCGGTGAGTCCATGATGACGCTCTCGCGACAACTCGAGCAGGAGGAACAGCGGCGCCGGCTCGCAGACAGTCTCCCAGGAGGCTGGCCGGAGCACAGTCTCGGCACCTCCTGATGTACCTTCCCCGCACCGCGAGGGCCCCGTCCAGAGACAGGGCCCTTTTTCTATTCCAACTACTCCCCGCCGACCTCTGCACGCGGTTTGAAAAATACTTTGTTGCCGAATCGTAAATCAATACTTGCGACTGATTCCACGGAAAAATCTTCTTCGCGCAGTATCGCCTCTAAGTTCAAGAACGACTCGTCGTACGGCAGAGAGCGACTGAACAAGAGCTGTATATCTTGAAAGCGCACGCGTGCGGAAACCGTAAACGAGCTCTCCGCAACAACAACCGTGCGCGGAAACAACGAAAGCCGCTCAAGTGATTCCACAAAGGCGTGCAACTGCGCAAATCCACCCGTGTGCGCAAGAAACCATTTTCCCAGAGGATCATCGACGAGATGCGCCGAATACGTGACGTACGAATCGCCCAAAAATCTCGGCGCCTCATCAAACACGTACCCCTCTTCATTTACGAAATAGCACGTCGATGAACCCGTATTACACACCAGCGCCTCCGGTTCATGCTCCGTGATTTCTATTTCAAGCGTGTGGAAATCTTTTGCGTCCACGTCAACTTTTCGTATGCGCGGAAATTCACGTACAAGCCCATTCTGTATCGATGCGCGCGGTGCAATAAGCGCGTTGCGTTTTGAAAATACGCCGCCGTATCCCCCGTAAAGACGCTCGGTGACGAAATCAAAAATATCTTGATGCGGTATCGCCCGCGTTCCGGAAATTTCAAGCACATCGATGCGCCAAAACGGTGCAAGGGAGAGTTGCCAGAGCACAAGAAATACCGAGAGTGTCAGTAGGCCGTAGATGACGGAGAAAATGGCGAGACGGCGACGGCGCACACGGCGCACGCGTTCAGATGTGAACTTTCGAAACATGACGCGTTAGACTTGCTTCTCTATCCTTTCTTGACCACCCATGTACGGGCGCAACGCTTCGGGGATTGTTACTGAGCCGTCTGCGTTCTGATAGTTTTCCACAAGTGAAACAAGAATGCGCGGCGTGGGGATTGCAGTGTCATTCAGCGAGTGTGCGAATCGGCGCTCACCATTCTCGTCCGTGTACTTAATATTGAATCGTCGGCACTGAAAGTCATGGAAGTAGGACGCGGAACCAATCTCGCGGTACTTCTGCTCCATCGGCACCCACAACTCAACATCATATTTTTTCACCTGTCCGAGTCCTAGATCCGCGCCGCAGTTGGCGACGGTGCGATACGGGATACCCAAACTCTCAATAAATTCTTCCGCGTTTCTTGAGAGCCACTCGTGCCATTTCACTGACTCTTCGTGATTTGCTTCGCAGATGATGACCTGTTCAAATTTGTAAAATTCGTGCACACGAATAAGCCCCTTCACGTCTTTGCTGTATGAGCCGACTTCTCGTCGATAGCACGGTGAGAACGCAAGATATTTTTTCGGCAACTCCTTTACATCAAGCACCTCATCACTGTGATACCCCATGATAGGAATCTCCGCAGTACCTGCGAGGTAATCGTCATCCTGCGTTCGGAAAATATCCTCAACATCGTTGGGAAGATGTCCTGTGCCGTAGAGCAGTTGTTTTTTAACGATGGCCGGCGCAATGATGAACTGAAAACCTTTCTTCATGAAAAAATCCAGCGCGTAGTTCCAAATCGCAAAGGACAATCGCGCGCCGTCGTTTTTGAGGAAGTAGCCGCGGAATCCGTGAACCTTCGCACCACGCTCAAGGTCGACCATGTCGAGATTCTCCATAATCTCGATGTGGTTTTTCGGCTCAAAATCAAACTTCGGTTTCTCACCCCACGCTTTTACCTCTTGGTTGTCCGCGTCACTGTCGCCTTCCGGAACGGAGATGTCGGGAACATTCGGCACACGGAGCATGAGCGTCTTCCACTCCTCAACAACTTTCTTAAGTTCGTCTTCTTTTTGCTGCAGTGTCTCCTTCACATCCTTCATCTCCGCAATGAGTGCCGCACGTTCGTCTGCACTGGCATTGGGCATTTTCTCGCTTACCGCGTTTTGCTGTGCACGCATGCCTTCAACAACGCCCATGAGTTCACGGCGTTTATCATCAAGTGCGAGGAGCGCTTCAATATCGACGTCAACATGCTTCTTTTTTGCACCCGCAATGACGACGTCCTTGTTTTCTCTGATGAAATTGATATCAAGCATGGCTCTACTATACCCCATGAGATAGCTATTTTTAAGCACGTGCAATACCTACAGTTTGTATCTCATGGGGTATACCTTATTTATACATTCTTTATATACCCTATGGCAGGGTTTTTCTATGGCCGAAAAACCCCTAACCGAGCTCTACCATCCCGACTTCCCCGCGCTACTGCGCGAGATACCGGATCCGCCCCAAAAACTCTTTGTGCGCGGGACGCTCCCGGACGATACCCTCGTGTGGCTGTGTGTGGTCGGTTCGCGAAAATTCTCGTCGTACGGCGCCTCTGCCTGCCGGAAACTCATACAGGAGCTCGCTGGCTATCCCGTGGTCATCGTTTCAGGCCTCGCACTCGGTATTGATGCCGTGGCACACCAAGCAGCACTCAACTCCGGACTTGTCACCGTCGCGGTACCCGGCTCAGGCATAGATGACACCGCGCTGTACCCGCGCGCGCACGTGGGACTCGCGCGAAAAATTCTGGAGGAAGGCGGCGCACTTCTATCTGAGTGCGCACCGCAGGATGAAGCAACCGTATGGAGTTTCCCGAAACGCAATCGCATCATGGCGGGATTGTGCCACGCAACACTTATTATTGAGGCGCACGAGAAATCCGGAACGCTCATCACCGCACGGCTCGCGCTGGAATACAACCGCGACGTGCTCATCGTCCCCGGCCCCATAACCTCACCCAACGGTACGGGCTCCAACCGTCTCCTGCGAGAAGGCGGCCAAGCCGTTACGTGTGGTGCAGACGTACTGCAAGCATTGCATATTGAAACTGCACACGACATGCCGGTACTGCCCGCAAACGTCTCTCCGGATGAGCGCGTGATTCTCGAAGCCCTCTCCTCTCCGAAGACGGCAGACGAACTCTCAAGCGAGATCGGCATACCGGTTTCGCACATCAACATGCTCGTCTCAATGCTTGAATTGAAGAGAGTTATTTCGGTTCGACTTGGCAAAATTGAACGATGCGTGTAGTATCTCGCACCGTACGCGATTTGCGTTGTTGCACAACATCGTGGTACTACTGGAGTCACGCATGAAACTCGTTATTGTTGAATCACCGGCAAAAGCAAAGACCATCGAGAAATATCTCGGCGGTGATTTTACCGTGCTCGCTTCCGTCGGTCACGTCCGTGATTTGCCGAAGAGCAACAAGAACGCGATTGATATCGACGGCGGTTTCATTCCCAACTATCAAATCGTTCCGGAGAAGAAAAAAGTTATCGCTGAGTTGAAAGCTGCCGCGGAAAAAGCAGACGAGGTATTGCTCGCAACCGACCCCGACCGAGAAGGTGAAGCAATCGCGTGGCACCTCGCCGAGGCACTGGGGCTTTCAAAAGGCAGACGCAAACCGAAGCGCGTCGTATTTCACGAGATTACCGAGGGTGCCGTCACCGAAGCCATCAAACATCCGCGCGACATCGATTTGCACCTGAAGGCCGCGCAGGAAGCGCGGCGCGTTCTTGACCGGCTCGTCGGCTACGACCTCTCGGGTCTCATTTGGAAAAAAGTTCGTTACGGGCTCTCCGCCGGACGCGTGCAGTCCCCCGCCCTGCGTATTTTGATGGAGCGCGAACGACAGATACGCGAATTTATACCGGAGGATTTCTGGGTGCTTACCGCACAGGTGAAAACGGCGAAAAAAGACGCGCTGACGCTCACGTGCGAAGAGGAACCGCGTGATCAAAAACGCGTTGATGAAATTCTTGCTGCCGGCAACGCGGCGTCATGGTCCGTTGCGGACATAAAAGAAACAGAGGTATCACGCCGCGCGCGACCGCCGTTCACCACATCGACTATTCAGCAGTCAGCAAGCACGCGCCTCGGCTTCTCACCGTCACGCACGATGCGCGCGGCGCAGAAACTCTACGAGAAGGGGCACATCACGTACATGCGCACCGACTCAACAAACCTCGCTTCCGTCGCGCAGAAACAAATTCTCGCGATTATCCATCAGGATTTCGGCGCAGAGTACGCCTCCCCAACGTTCTACAAGAGCAAGAGTAAAAACGCACAAGAAGCCCACGAAGCCATCCGCCCGACAAACGCCGGCAAAAGAACCGCTGGAAATACCGATGACGAAAAACGACTCTATGAACTCATCTGGCAGCGAACGGTTTCTTCGCAGATGTCACCCGCAAAACTTATTCAGACGAAAGTGACTGCCGCAACGGACGCAAAAACCGTTCCTCCGTTTTCAGTAACCGGTTCACGCGTCATTTTCCCTGGATGGCTTGCGGCAGACCCGCGATCACGCGGTGAAGATGTTGAGATTCCCGCGCTTGCAAAAAGCGACCCGCTCTCACTCACTTCGCTTGATGCAGAAGCAAAGCAGACGCAGCCGCCAGGACGTTACTCCGAAGCAGGTCTCATCAAAGAACTTGAGAAGCGCGGCATCGGACGCCCGTCGACATACGCCTCTATCATCAAGACACTTGAAGACCGCGGATACGTGACGCGGGAAAACCGGACACTCACGCCGACTGCAACCGGTGATGTTGTCTCAACATTTTTGGAGCAAAACTTTGCCGACTATATTTCGGACTCATTCACCTCGGAGATGGAGGACGAGCTCGACGAAATCGCGCGCGGCGAACGCGAATATGAAAAAACACTCCGTGATTTCTACACGCCATTCCTCAAAGACGTCGCCAAGAAATCAAAAGACGCGAAGAAAATCACCGACCTCGGCGATGCACCCGCGGAGTTTCCGTGCCCCAAGTGTGGAAGCAGTATGGTTATGAAGCTCTCACGCCGCGGCACGTTCATGAGCTGCTCGAAATTCCCCGAGTGCGACGGCGCGCGCACGCAGGAAGGAAAAGAGGTGACCGACCCCGAGGAAATCGGTTTTCACCCGGAGACGAATGAACCTATTTTCGTGCTCGACGGACCCTACGGCCCGTACGTACAGCTCGGACTAAAAACCCCGAAGAATAAAAAACCGCGGCGTGCCTCCATCCCGAAAGAAAAAGACCCCGCGACCGTGACGGTAGAAGACGCGCTCCACTACCTCTCGCTCCCAAGGGCGCTCGGCAATCACCCCGACACCGGAAAAGAAATCATCGCCAACGTAGGACGTTTTGGTCCGTACATCGGACACGACGGTGATTTCCGGTCGCTCAAAACCGACGATGTATACGCAATTACTCTGGAACGCGCCCTGGAAATTCTGAAGGAGCCGAAAAAGCGCCGCGGATTCGCACGCAAGGCAAAAGCAAAAAAGAAAAAATAAAAGACGAGGCCCCAGACACTCCGTGTCTGGGGCCCTTACCGCCGAAAGCGGTCAACCCTTCTTCGGGAAAAATTTCTCCCCGATGAGACGCATGAGCGTCTCGTGAAAGAACTTCAGGTCCGTGGATTCCTCCGAAAACACCGCGTACACCGACTTGAAGTCCGAAGACTCCGCAACCTTTTCCCGCAGCAGCTTCACGATGTGGAAAGCAACCAGTCTCTCTGCTTCGCTGTTCTCCGGGAGGATGCAGTACCAGTCGAGACACTCACGGAGGCCGGGCTTCCTGTTGAGAAACGCCTCTACCCGCACACGAAGCGTGGTAAGAATGAGATTCCTGGTTTGAAGCTCCCGGGTTTCTTCGAGAAGCCTCGTGAGCACGAACGGATCCTGAATGTCCTCGATGTGTTCGTCTGGAGGATTGAGTGATCCGAAGTAAAACGGGTGTGCACTAACCGCCTGAAACGCACGCTGCATCCCCTCCACGTCGATTTTCACCGCTATCCCCTTTCCCGAGGTTGGTTTTTGAACCGATGTCTGCCCTGACTGTACGAATTTTAGAAGTTTTGTCAATCATGCCGCCTGGCATGCATGTACTACTATTGACGTACGCGAAACCCGCCCACCATGGCAAACGTCCCATCCGTACAGCACATCATACAGAGTTCGCAGAAGAAACTTTCACCCGATGAGCGCAAGCGAATCGAGCGCGCGTACGAGTACGCGCGAAAAGCGCATGAGGGTCACCTCCGAGAATCCGGCGTGCCATATTTTTCACACACAGCCGCAACGGCGGAGAATCTCGCGAAGATTGGCGCTGACGCAACGACAATTACCGCCGGACTTCTTCACGACACCGTCGAAGATACACAACTGACAATTCAAGACATTCGCACGGAATTCGGCGACGAAGTCGCGTTTCTCGTTGATGGTGTCACCAAGCTCGGCAAACTCAAATACCGCGGACTCAAACGGCACGTTGAAACGCTCCGCAAACTTTTTTTGGCGACTGCCGCGGATCCGCGCGTCATTCTTATCAAACTCGCCGACCGTCTCCATAATCTCAAAACCATTGATGCCCTGCCCCGCGAAAAACAGGAACGTATCGCCAATGAAACGCTCGAAATTTACGCACCAATTGCACACCGGCTCGGTATCGGAAATATCAAAGGAGAACTTGAAGACGTTGCATTCCGAGTTGCACTGCCGGAGGAATACACGGCGACCCTTGCACTGCGCGAAGAGAAAAGTCGCGAGAACGTACGGCAGCTACGCGCGCTTTCGCGCGCATTGAGCAAACTGCTCGGACAAGCCCGCATCACCGTCTCGTCGATGGATTACCGTGTTAAACACCTCTATTCCCTGTACAAGAAACTCCAAGAGAAGGACATGAACATTGACCGCGTCTACGACATCGCGGCGCTACGCGTCATTGTCGGGACGGTTGAGGAGTGCTACCTCGCGCTCGGACTCGTTCACAATACCTGGAAACCGCTTCCCGGACGCATCAAGGACTACATCGCAACACCGAAGAAAAACGGGTACCAGAGCCTCCACACGACGATATTCACCGGCGATGGCGCGCTCGTTGAGGTTCAGATACGAACCGAGGCCATGCACCGCACCGCTGAATTCGGTATCGCCTCGCACGTCGGGTACAAGGAAAAAGGCGGCACAAGCGTTGATTCAAGCGAGGGGTGGGTAGAGAAGATGTTCGGAAGAGAAACAAAACGCGTCGGGGGCGTCTCCCCCGTCGCGGCGTGGATACGCGACATGGCGGAAACCCAGAGCGACGTCGCACACCCGCTTTCATTCATCCGCGACCTCAAGAGTGACTTCTTCAATGCGCGCATCTTCGTCTTCACGCCCAACGGCGAAGTCGTTGACCTGCCCGCTGATGCCTCACCGATTGATTTTGCGTACTCCATTCACTCTGACTTGGGCGACCACGCCGCCGGCGCGCGCGTCAACGGGAAATTCGTCGCGCTGTCCACAAAGCTCAAGCACGGTGACGTCGTGCTTATTGAGACAAAACAAAACTCGAAGCCGTCGCACAAATGGCTCGAGTGGGTAAAGACCGGTGCTGCGCGAAAAAAGATTCGGACTGCGCTGGAAAAAAATTAGACGGAGAAGTTCGTCACTGAGTAGAGATCGTCGTCACTTTTTTTCTCAGATGGTTCTTTTGACGGTTCTTCTGAGAGCGCTTCATCAACCATGGTCGCCATGCGGGCTTCTTCTTCCTGCGTGTTAAGCATTGAGAGTATTTTGCGCAAATCCTCCTCAGACATAAATTCAATGGACACGCGTCCGCCGACTTCGCGCGGCTCAATTTGCACTCGCGCACCGAGGCGTGCGGATGCCTGTTTTTCAAGCTCAAGAATCTCCGGGTCGTAGGCGCGATCGTGCTTGCGGATACGATCAACGGCGATGCGTCGCGAAATCTGCTCCGCGTCACGCACGTTGAGCTTCTTGAGAATAATCTCCTTGAACAATACCGACTGCTCATCCGGTTTATCAATAAGCATCAAGAGTGGTCGCGTGTGTCCTTCCGTAATCTTTCCTTCCGAAAGCGCCTGCTGCATCTCGTCAGTAAGCCGGAGCAAGCGAATGGTGTTGGACACGTACTCACGGCTCTTGCCGACTTTTCGCGCAACATCGCCGTGCGTGAGTGAAAATTGATCGACGAGCTGATGGAACGCGCGTGCACGCTCAATCGGATTGATATCTTCGCGCTGGAGGTTCTCGATGATGGCAAGCTCAAGCTTCATCTGCTCACTCTCCTCTTCATCGCGGATAATAACCGGCACCATTGAGACACCCGCAAGTTTTGCGGCGCGTAGTCGGCGTTCTCCGGCAATGAGCTCGTACTCAACACGCAATCCGCCGTCTTCGCGTGTCCGTTCTCGACGCGTTACAACAAGCGGCTGCAATATGCCGTACTGACGAATGGAGTCCGAAAGCTCTTTGAGCTTTTGTTCATCAAAAAAACGCCGCGGCTGAAACGGATTCGGTACAATCTTCTCAACTTCAACCCAGAAAATAGCGTTATTGTGAAAACTCATGTGCTCGTAGGAAGTACTCCTTGATTCGTTACAGCTTTATTCTAACACCAAACCACCTGCTCGTTTACGGTGCCGGGGGAGGGACTCGAACCCTCATGGTGTTGCCACCGCAGGATTTTGAGTCCTGTGCGTCTACCATTCCGCCACCCCGGCGGTTTCAAGCCGATTTTATCAGAAAACTCCCGCGTGAGCGATATTTTGTCTCTTCCCCTTGCAAGCGATGAAAAACGACTGCAGGATAGGCTGGTATGCAAAAGCCAAAACTCATCATCATTCTGGGCCCAACGGCCACGGGCAAGAGCAGTCTGGCAGTGCGCCTCGCAAAAGCCATCGGCGGAGAAATCGTGTCCGCTGATTCGCGGCAGGTATACCGCGGCATGGATCTTGGCACCGGAAAAATCACGCAGCGCGAGATGCACGGTGTTCCCCACCACCTGCTTGATGTTGTCTCGCCTAGGCAGCAATACAGTGTTGCCCATTTTGTGCGTGATGCAAAAAAGTCGGCAACGTCCATCAGAAAAAAAGGTTTCGTGCCGATTGTCGTTGGCGGCACCGGACTCTACATAGACGCGCTCGCACGCGGCACGTCCCTGCCTGAGGTGCCGCCAAACCTGAGACTGCGCGCGAAGCTTGAGAAAATGCCGACTGAAAAATTGTTTATGCTCCTCAAGAAAAAAGACCCTCGCCGCGCGAAAAACATTGACCCGCACAATCGACGCCGGCTCATACGCGCACTTGAAATCACCGCGCGCCTCGGCGTAGTTCCGCGGCAAAAACCAAAAAGCGATTTTGAGGCACTCTTCATCGGTCTCACGCTCCCGAAAGAAAAGTTGAACAAAAAGATATACGCACGTCTGCTTTCAAGGATGCGGCAAGGAATGGTTGCTGAAGTGAGGAAACTTCGTGCCGGTGGGTTATCCTGGAAAAAATTGGAGGATTTCGGTCTTGAGTATCGAAATATCGCGCAGTACCTGCAGAAAAAAATAACAAAGGAAGAGGTGTTAGCGCGTCTTGCTAAAGACATTGAACACTACGCAAAACGCCAAATGACGTGGTTTAAACGACACCCCGACATCCACTGGTTCTCTCCATCAGAATTTTCGAAAATCAAAACACTTTCGAAAAAATTCCTGACTTCCTGATTCTGTGCTATAAACAAAGCGCACGGAGGCGTCGCATAGCGGTCTAGTGCACCGTCTTGGAAAGGCGGCGTGCCGCAAGGCACCGAGAGTTCGAATCTCTCCGCCTCCGCAATAATCCATGAGGATGGATGGGAACCATCCGAATGGAGTATTATTGCGAGTAGCGCGGGGGGATTCGAAAGGCGGAGCGGGCACCCCGCCAACAGGCGGGGTCGCGAGCCGCGGACACGACAAAAGCGAGTGACGACGAGTTTTTAGTCGCGGGAGAAAAACGTACTCGTGGTCTCTCCGCCTCCGCACGAAGTTTTTACATCACTGTCTAATTTCGGTATTCCAAAATATCTCCGGGCTGACATCTAAGCGCCTTGCAGATTGCTTCTAAGGTCGATAGGCGGATTGCCTTTGCTTTTCCGTTTTTCAACACGGAAATGTTGGCCATGGTGATGCCGACTTTTTCGGCGAGTTCAGTAACACTCATTTTCTGCTTCGCCAACATGACGTCAATGTTGATGATGATTGTCATATTGATTACACGGTTAGATCGTTCTCGGACTTTATGTCTACGGCATTTTGCAGGGTCCTTTCAAATACAGTCGCGGCAGTAGCGACAACGGCAGAGACAAAAATCATCACAAGACCTATCATGACACCGCCCGCGATATCCTCCTCCACTCTGCGCGAAGCAGTGAAGAAGTAAACTTCTGCTCCCGCAATAAAAGCGACGAGAGTCATCGCGCAGTATTTTATCGTCCGTAATGCTTTTACAGCTGCGTGCGAAAATACTTCATTTCGTCTTATGTACCCCAACAGTTTGAACGCTTGGTAAAGCGCGACAAAAAAAGCAACTGAGGCGGCGTACGCGTACGCCAAAAAGGGATCTTTGAAGTAAATCTCAAAAAGCGTGGCATTTACATTCCTCCCCTCAAGGTGAGGCCCCCACAACAGAAGGGCGAGAGCACCGACACCAAGAACCACGATAACTATCTGAAGGAATACTGTTGAGCTTCTTTTCATAGATGGTTACACCTAAATTATCAATGCCTTCAGCTTAGTTTACGACTTATTGTTTGTCAATATATATTTATCGTTATCTGTGGATACAAAGAACCGGCGGTCGCAGGTGTACTTCTTTGTCCAGATGTACGTGTAATCTAAGCACCCACCCGTTTACGGTACGCGCTCCAACCGAAGTAACAAAAGATTGCAAGTAGCAATAGGCTCAAGTAAAAAAGCGTGTGTGCATATGGTTCCGACACGCGGGACAGAATGAATTCGCTTGAGAGGTACAGGCCCACAAGCCCGATGGCAACATCCAACAGGCGGTTTTCGGCAACTTCGTGGACATTTCCAGCGATTTCAACAATTTCCCAAACAATCATGCCGAGCACCGAAATACCGAACAGCAACACCGTTGAGAGCCCCAGATACGAATTAGCGAAACCGATCGCCATACCGGAGAGAAAGTGGACGAGCATCCACGCGTCCCATACTCTTCCCTCTCTCCATGACGTTGATACAAATGGTATATACGACATGATTATTTTTTTGAGGAAACCACATCACTGTACTTGGTTGTCGTATTCTTTCCGCGGTTAGTCTTCGCGTCATACATCGCCATATCAGCTGCGTGAATGAGCGCTTCGAGCGTCTGTACGTTTGAAGCATGCAATGAGGCAACCCCCAGAGAGGCCGTGATCGGGTTCCCACCGACTCGTATCCCTTTTCCAAGGTCTGCGCGTAAGGCTTCCGCTTTTTCATACGCCTCCGACTCGGATGCGCCCAAAAGCCCCATGACAAACTCCTCTCCGCCCAATCGCCCCACCGCATCCGTTTCGCGTGCATGCTTTTTCAAAATCACCGCACATTCTTTCAGAACACGGTCGCCTTCGTCGTGTCCAAACCGGTCGTTAATGCTCTTAAAGTTGTCCAAATCAATGAAGATAACGGAAAAATCACTGATAACAACTCCCTTGCGCAGGTCTTTGTGTTCTTTATAGAACAGTGCCTCGCGAAAAAAGCCGCTGAACTCTTCGTGCACGCCGCGACGGTTAAGAATGCCGGTCAGCTCGTCTTTGTACACAAGCTGTTTGAGCAGACGGAGCTCGTTACGTAACGCCTCAAGGGACGGTCCGTGTTCCTTTTCATCAAAGACAATTTTTAACTCGTGGAGTGTGGTTTTGAGATTTCCAAGGTCGTCAAAGACTTGTTCATCCACAAGAATGAGTGAGCGGAGATGCTGCAAGGCGTACGACAGCGTCTCGGGTGTAATCGGTGTTAGTTCTTTTTTCATGCGTGTGGTGCATTATCAACACCGCGCAGCGCGGTAACGCGCTCGGAAACCGGCGGGTGTGTTAAAAACAACTTCGCAAACCAGCTCGTCTTACCCTTCCCTCCTGAAACGGCTTTTGCGCGCGGATCGGCAATAAAGAGGTGTGCAGTGGCGTTGTGCACACGCTTCATCGGGGCACCGTAGCTTGAGATTTTCTCAAGCGCAGATGCTAATCCCTCGGGATAGCGGGTTAAAAGTGCGCCTGAGGCATCAGCAAGAAACTCGCGTTTGCGCGATACGGCAAGTTGGATAATAACACCTGCAATCGGTGCAAGGATAGCAAGCGCAACACCAACAAGGATAAACGCCGCATTGCTTCGGTTATCATCACCGCCGCGGAAGTGCATAGAACGGAGAAAAAAATCAGAGACGAGGCTTAAAAAACCCGCGAGCACAACAACGACCGTGGCGAGCAGAATGTCCCAGTTTTTCACGTGCGAAATCTCGTGTGCAATAACACCTTCAAGCTCAATGCGCGAGAGCCGCTCAAGAAGTCCTGTGGTGACCGCAACGGTGGCGTGCTCAGGATTGCGCCCAGTGGCAAACGCATTGGGTGCGGGATCCTGAATGACGTAGAGTTTTGGCATCGGAATGCCCGCAGTAATGGCAAGATTCTCAGTCACCGTGTAGAGGTCAAAAAATTCCTCGCGTGAGGCCGGCCGTGCACCTGAGACGGCAAGGGCGAGCTTGTCCGAGTACCAGTAACTCGCGATGTTCATACCGAGTGAGAAGAGCACCGCAATGTACAGTATCGTGGGCGATTCGTACGCGCGGGCAAATACCCAGCCAACGGCGATAATAACGAGAAGAAACCCAAGCATGAGCAGCCAGGTTCTGTTGATATTTGCGTCTCGATGCGAATACAGTGTTGCCATACTCGTGTGCGTCAGCGGGGTTGGTTTTGTGTCATAAGGTCTTCCATGCGCGAAACCATGTCGCGGTTATTCAAATCAATCTCCTGCACCGCAACGTACGCGCGCCACGTTACAATTCCAACCACACACATAAAAACCACTATCAGGTACCATACCGAACTGACATTGCGGTTGTAGTGGGAATAGACGCTCGGCATGGAAACTAGAACTGCACTTTGACCGGCTCCCGCTGTCCTTCCTCGACATCGAAGAATGCCCGCTTCACAAATTTAAATGCTCGTGCAATGAGATTATTCGGGAACGAATCAACAGCGATGTTGAGGTCGCGGACGTTGCCGTTGTAGAAGCGGCGTGCCGCCTGGATTTTATTCTCCGTGTCAGAGAGTTCACGCTGAAGCTCCAAAAAGTTCTGATTAGCCTTCAAGTCCGGGTATGCCTCGGCAATTGCAAAGAGTGATTTCAGCGCACCGGTGAGCATATTCTCCGCCTTCGCATGGTCTTCAACACTCTGTGCACCCATCGCATTGGCCCGCGCCTTCGTGACGTTTTCAAACGCCTCGCGCTCGTGTGTCGCGTACCCTTTCACCGTTTCAACAAGATTCGGGATAAGGTCGTACCGGCGCTTCAGTTGCACATCGATGTCCGACCATGCTTCATCAGCGTGGTTGTTGAGACGCACGAAGCGGTTGTACATGAGTATCGCCCACACAACAACGACGGCGACAACAATGAGTAGGATCGTTTCGAATGACATATGAAAAAAGTTAGATTCGTATACGAAAAGTATACCACAGACGCAATAAAGCGGGCACGACGTGCCCGCTTTTCCCTACGCGATGTTCAATGAAAAGAACAGATTGCCGCGTAGACGATGCTTCCCACGAGAGATACCGGGAGCAGAATGAACACCACCGTGGTGCTCACTGGAGTCTCCCGGAGAATGCGCCATGCATCCTGCAGGCCGTTTCCAATCCACACATGCATCAAGTTTCCCTCCTGTGAGTTGTCCGTTGCGGATTATGACACAAACACACAAAAAAGCAAGGAATGCTATTCCCTGCTTTTTTGAGAAAACTTAGTACTCTCCCCCGTGCTGATGCGGGGCCTCTTTTTCTTCTTTCGGTTCCTCGGCAATTGCGACTTCCGTCGTAATGAGCATCGCGGCCGCGGACACTGCGTTTTGCAGTGCGGTGCGCGTCACCTTCACCGGGTCAACAATTCCCTCGGAGAGCATGTCCTCAACGATCTCGTCTTTTCCGGCATCGTATCCAGAGTTCTTGCCGCCGTTTTTCACGCGGTCAACAATAACGAGTCCGTCTTCTTTGCCCGCGTTAATCGCAATTTGTGCGAGCGGCGCGTGGAGTGCGCGAATGACGATTCCGTACCCGACTGACTCTGCATCCGTTCCGAGTTTTTTGCCCTCGAGTTTTTTCGCTGCTTTAACGAGCGCTGAGCCGCCTCCCGGAACAATCCCCTCTTCAATCGCGGCCTTCGTCGCATTCACTGCGTCTTCAATCTTCAGTTTCAAATATTTCATCTCGGTTTCGGTGGAAGCGCCCACGCGGATAACCGCGACACCGCCCGTGAGTTTACCAAGGCGCTCCTGGAGTTTCTCACGGTCGTACTTTGAATCCGTATTCTCAAATTGTTTGCGCAGCTGGGCAACGCGCGCCTCAATCTCCCCCTTTTTACCCTTGCCACCAACAATGACCGTTGCATCTTTCTTGGAGACCACGCGGCGTGCGCGTCCCAGCATTGCAACCGTTGCACTCTCGAGTTTCGTTCCCGTTTCCTCTGAAATAACCTTCGCGCCGACCGTCACAGCGATGTCAGCAAGCAAATCTTTCTTGCGGTCGCCGAATCCCGGTGCCTTTACCGCCAGCACGTTGAATCCGCCGCGCAGTTTGTTAACAACGAATGTCGCAAGCGCTTCGCCGTCAACGTCATCTGCAATAATGACGAGTTCTTTCGTACCCGCAGCGGCAAGACCCTCCAACAGCGGGAGTATTTCTTTGACGACTGAAATTTTTCGGTCGGTAACCAACACCGGCACATCGCGATATTCCGCCTCCATGCGCTCCGCGTTTGTCACCATGTATGCGGAAATATACCCCCGATCAAATTCAAGTCCCTCAACGACTTCTGAATCAATACCGAGCGTCTGCGATTCCTCAACGGTGACTACGCCGTCTTTGCCGACTTTTTCTATGGTCTTGGCAATAATTCCTCCGAGTTCTTCCGATTCCGCGGAGATGGTCGCAACTTGTTTAATCTCATCCTTACCTTTAATCGGCTTTGCGATTCCTTTGAGCGCCGCGACTGCGTCGTCCTTCGCCTGTTCCATGCCGCGGCGCAGTGACATCGCGTTCACGCCCAGTGTCGCATGACGCAATCCCTCATTGACGAGCGCCTGCACAAGAACCGTTGCGGTCGTCGTACCGTCACCTGCACTATCGTTTGTTTTTGTTGCAACTTCCTTCACAATCTCGGCACCCATGTTTTCGAAACGGTCCGGGAGTTCTATTTCTTTTGCAATGGACACGCCGTCATTCGTAATCATCGGCGCACCGTACCCCTTCTCCAAAACGGCGTTGCGACCGCGAGGTCCCAACGTGACACGCACTGCGTTGCCAACTTTATCAATGCCGCGCTTGAGCGCTTCGCGTGCCTCCGTATCAAACAAGATTTTTTTGCTTGCCATATGATTGATTTTCTTAGCGAGCAGGGACGAGCTTTAGAAAATCATCACCCCGCCCTCTGTGTTTATATACTTTTTTAATCCTAGTTTTCTTTTGAGGGCGGGGTAACGAAAACCATAGTCGCTCCGCTCCTTGGTTTTCAGTTATTTGATAACCGCCAAAATGGCGTCTTCTTTAAGGATGTAATACTCAACGCCGTCTATCTTTACCTCGTCAAACCCGTACTTCGAGAATACGACGGTGTCGCCGACTTTTACGCGCACAGGAATAAGCTTCCCGTCCTCGTACCGGCCCGGTCCCACCGCGATAATCTTTCCCTGCTCCGGACGCTCATGGTCAACGGTTTCGGGAATGATGATGCCGGATGCACGTTTTGTTGCGCGTTCCTCGGAAGCAAGCGGACGCAACAGCACCCGGTCGCCCAAGGGTTGAATACCCGACTTCGCATTGGTTTTCTTTTTCATACCCAAAAACGATTATTAAGAGTTACTAAAAGCGAGCACAAGTATACGCTCGAAAATATACTTGACACAAGCGCTCTTAGATTTTTTTTATATGCGCGAGTGCGTACGCCATCGACCCATTCGGACCTGCTGTGTGAGAGGTTGGAACCTTTTTCCCGGGGTTGAATATATTCTTCGGGTCAAAAATCTTCTTGGTCTGTGCAAATAATTCGGTGACTGTCTCTCCATACTGCTGTTTGAGAAACGGCGTGCGCACAATACCGTCGTTGTGTTCACCGGTTGTGGAACCGCCGTAGCGAAACACAAGATCGTACACCTGCTGCGCAATCTCGGGGATAACCGCACGGTTCTCCTCCTTGGTGAGATCCATGAGCGGAATGATGTGGAAGTTGCCGTTGCCGATGTGCCCCGCAATGTTGTGAATCATGTGCTTCTCGTACTTTTCAAGAATGGCGTAGAGCTGCGGGAAAAATTCCGGAAGAACAGACGGCGGCACAACAATGTCGTCAATAAACGGCGCGGTCTTCATGCCTTTCACTTTGTGTCGCAGTAGATTGAAGCTCTCGCGGCGGATAAGCCAGTACTCATCCATCTCGCGCGCGCTCGTAATGACCTCTACATAGCGCGGGGAAAACTGTTTGAGATCATCTGCGAGTTTTTTTGCTTTCTGCACTAGCTCCTTTTTATCATCACCATCGAATGTTATTTGGAGTACAAGCTTCGGAATGCCGTGGCGCACAATTGAAAATGCCTCGCCAAGCGAGTTCCAGGCGAGCGAGAAGACATTACGCACCCCGAGACGCTTCACAAAATCCCAGAAAAATTTAAGCGCAAGCTTCAGTGTCTTGTCGTCGTACGACTCAAACGTTGTGGGCTCATGTGCAAGCACCATACGAACGAGGTCGCCGAGATTCTTGAGTGAATCGAGAAACACAATGACCATTTGTGATTGCTGAGCCGGGCGGACGAGTGAAAACGTCGTGTCCGTTACGAGCCCGAGTGTTCCCTGCGATCCGACAAAGAGTTTCGTGAGGTCGAAAACATCCTTTTCTTTGTCGTACACGTTCCAGAGGTAGTAGCCTGCGGAGTTTTTGGAAACTTTCGGGCGCGCGTTCTGTAGGATTTCGTAATTATCATTGATGAGTTTGAACATTTGGCGATAGATGTCACCCTCAAAATCTTTTTGCACGAGTTTGCGGTGCAGTGCATCGCCACGGAGCGGCTCAAACTCGTATTCCTTGCCGTCTGAAAGCACGACTTTTACTTTTTTCACAAACTGTTCAACCTTTCCGTATTTGAGCGTCAGTTCTCCTGCGGCATTGTTCGCAACCATACCGCCTAGGCAACACAATTCGCGCGACGCCGGGTATGAGGGCATGAGATACCCGCGTTTCAGCGTCTCTTTTTCAAAATCGCGATAAAAAACACCCGGCTGAGCGGAAATCAGCGGTGTTGAGTCCTGTGCAAACGTCACCGTGCTGATGTGTTTGAAGTATTTTGAAAAATCAACAACAATCCCCTCGCCGAGTGCACCGCCGTCCATGCCCGTTCCGGCTGCACGCGCGGTCAGTGTCACGCCAGGATTTTGTGACGCAAATACAACGAGCTTCTGCACGTCTTGTGTATCCTTTGGAAACACAACCGCCGCGGGGCGCACGGAAAACAGCGACGTATCAATGCTTTTCTCTGTAAGCGTCGTGTCATCAGTGGCAATATCCCCAGAAAAATCCTTTTTAAGTCCCTCAAGTTGGAGTGCCATGGTGTGTCTTTGTAGTGTACCACGCTGCTTCACCGCGGAAATCCACTGTGGTATACTCGTATTCGTCATGATTACATACATTCCATTCATACAGATCGGACTTGCCGTCGTGCTCATCGTGCTTATTTTGATGCAGCAGTCGGACGCCGGTATGGGAGCCGCCTTCGGCGGTGATGACGGCGGTATCCAGCGCACGCGCCGCGGCGCCGAGCGCATCGTCTTTTACGCGACAATTACCGTCGCTACCCTGTTTATTGCATCCGCAATCGCAGCACTCTTGCTCCGTTAATTACGGTCTTAAAATTCATGCATGCATAGCCGACCTCACCGATTTCGTGAGTACGTGCGCTCCACGTTCGCCTCGCTCTCTTTTCTTGAGCGCGCGGGTCTTGTCGTTCTTGCCGCCATTGCCGTTGTCAGCCTCTCGTGGATGCTCCTGTTGTGGCACGGAAAACTCACCGTTGTTGTCCCCGCACCGGGCGGCACGCTCCATGAGGGTATCGTCGGAACCCCGCGTTTCATCAATCCCCTTCTGGCACAAACCGACGCGGACCGCGACCTCACCATACTGATGTATGCCGGGCTCATGCGTGCACTCCCGGGAGGCGAACTCATTCCCGATCTTGCCGAGTCGTACTCCGTGTCAGACGACAAAACGGTGTACACATTCACGCTCCGGCCCGAACTGTACTTTCACGACAACACGCCGCTGACCGCACGCGATGTCGTCTTCACCGTCAAAAGCGCACAAGACCCGCGCATCGGCAGTTTGAGAGCGGGCACCTGGGACGGCGTTACCGTCGAGGCGCAAGGTGCGCGCACCGTTGTGTTTACACTCTCACGACCATACGCCGGCTTTCTCAACAACACGACACTCGGCATCATGCCGCAACATATCTGGGAAGACATCGCGGCCGAGGATTTTCGCGGTTCAACGTTTAATGAGCGCCCTGTCGGTTCAGGACCGTTTGCGCTTGAACGCATCCGGGAGAACGACGGTGTCGTAACGAATTATCTGTTGCGCCCGTTTAAGCGTTACGGCCTCGGCGAACCGTACCTCTCCCGCATCTTCCTGCACATATTCGGAAACGAACGAGAAATGCTTGATGCGTACGCAGACGGTGACATCGACGCATTCCGCGGAACCGACCCGTATTCAATGCAGCAATTTATTGAAGATGCGGAGGCCGTGAAGCGCTACCCACTCCCGCGCACCTTCGGTGTCTTCTTCAATTACAACCACAACGACATATTCACCGACCAAGCGGTTCGCAAAGCGCTCTCCTACGCCGTCAACCGCGACGAAATCATTGAAAACGTCCTCGGCGGCTTCGGCACGCCGATTACAACTCCGCTCCCGCCGCATCTCTACAGCGCGACGGCAACACCGGCAAAAACAGTCGATGACGCGCGTGCACTACTTGAAAATTCCGGATGGACGCGCGATGCCGAAACAGGTGTGTACACGAAAAAGAGTATGGAACTCTCGTTTTCGATAAAAACAGTCAACAGCCCCGCACTCAAGCTCGCCGCCGAACTTCTGCAGAAGCAATGGAACGATCTGGGCGCATCCGTGTCCGTTGAACTCTTTGACCTCGCTGCCCTCAACCAAAGCGTCATCCGCACACGCGACTACGACGCGCTCTTGTTCGGGCAAGTTCTCTCCCGCGAAGGCGACCTCTATCCGTTCTGGCACTCAAGTCAGCGCAACGACCCGGGACTCAATGTTGCGCTCTATACAAACGCAAGCGCCGATGCTACATTGGAGAAGCTACGAACCACCCTTTCTCACGACGAACGAACAGCTTTGTACGGCTCGTTTTTGGATGAGTGGCAGTCAGACATACCGTCGCTGTTTCTCTATGTCCCCGACATGGTCTATGTCCTTCCGAAGAACATCTTGGGTGTCTATGAAGGGTCAGTACAAGAACCGAGCGAACGTTTTCTTGACGCACACACGTGGTACGTGAACACACAACGAATTTTTACCTTTTTAGTCAATTAGCAACAACGTAGGCTACCTACAGACAGTTATGGAACGACACTCAGGTCATGGGCGTTCGCGAGGACGCATCCGCGTGATGCGTACACAGACGGCTCCCACCCACAAGGCACCCGCACAGGGCTCGGTGCCACTGGCAAAAACCGGAAACGGCGCACCACGCAAGCGACGCGTGTTCTCAGCACTCGAGTCAACGGGAGAAGCACAGGCGCGCCCAAGGCGCACCGGAGGGAATGAACGCCAGCGCGGGGGCAATTTTCGCCGCGGCAATAACGCCGGCGACGGACGCCGCGGAGGACGAGGAGGATCCGGTAAACCGGTTCGCATGCGTCGCCCGGACAAAACCCGTATTCAAAAAACATCTCCTTCTCCGGGTAATCGAAGCACCCACATTCCGCCTCCTGCCGAAGGTGTACTTCGCGTCGTTCCGCTCGGCGGAACTGAGGAAATCGGCAAGAACATGACGCTTTTGGAGTACGGCGACGAAATTATCGTTGTTGATGCCGGTTTCCAATTCTCAGAAGCGGAAACACCGGGCATCGACTACATTCTGCCGGACGTAACGTACCTGAAAGAACGCAAAGACCGCGTGAAAGCGTTGTTCATCACCCACGGACACTACGACCACATCGGCGCTATTCCGTATATCATTGAAGACATCGGTAACCCGCCGATTTACTCGCGCGAATTCGGCTCGCTCATCATCCAGAAGCGCCAACTCGAGTTTCCGGATGTTGCACCGCTTGATATGAAAACCGTGCGCGGCACGGAGACCATCAAAATCGGCAAGAACTTCTCGGTCTCCTTCTTCCCTATCTCGCACGCAATCCCCGACTCAATGGGTCTTCTTATCGACACGCCAATCGGCACCGTTGCATTCGTTGAGGACGTTCGCGTTGACCACGTCGACGGTATACCGACGGACAAAGAAAAAGAGCACTGGAAGCATTTTGCTGACAAAAAAATCCTCCTCTTCACACTCGACTCAACATCAGTTGAAAAACCGGGATTTTCGCTCCCTGAATCAAAAGCCATGGAAACCATGGAAGGAATTCTCAAAGACGTCCCCGGACGCCTCATCATCGGCACCTTTGCATCGCAAGTCGAGCGCGTCATTCAGTTCATCAAACTCGCGCAGAAATACAACAAAGTTGTCGCCATCGACGGTCGCTCCATGAAGAGCAACGTTGAAATCGTCAAACAACTCGAGCTCGTGAAATTCGACAACATCATCCCGATTGAGGAGATGGAAGACTATCCGGCAAACCGCATCATCGTGCTGGCAACCGGCGCACAGGGCGAGGAATACTCGGTGTTCGACCGCATCGCCAACAAGACACACAAGTACATCACGCTTTCCCGCACCGACACGGTCGTCTTCTCGTCATCCGTCATTCCGGGCAACGAGCGCGCCATCACAAAACTCAAAGACAACCTGTACCGTCAGGAAGCGCGTATCATCACGTACCAGGATTCCACCGTGCACGCCTCAGGCCACGGTAACCGCGACGAGCTCGGTTGGATTCACCAACAGCTCGACTACAAGTACTTCATGCCGCTCCACGGTCACCACTTCATGCTCCGCATCCACGCGGAAATGGCCGAACATCTCGGCGCACCGAAAGAAAACATCGTCATTCCGGACAACGGTTCCATCATTGAAATTTCCGAGGGCGGAGACAAAATTGCCGTACGCAAGGAGAAGGCACCGGCAGGGTCCATCATGGTGGACGGCTTCTCCGTCGGTGAACAGCAACACGTCGTCGTGCGCGATCGCCAAACGCTTTCCGAGGACGGTATTTTCGTTATCGTCGTATCGGTAAATCCGAAAACCGGCAAATTGCGCAAGTCCCCCGACATCATTTCGCGCGGATTCGTCTACCTCAAAGAACAGCAGGAACTCATCTCAGGAGCACGCTCATTAGTCACGAAGGCCGCTGAAAACACGACGCGCGGCATGCATCCGATTAACTTCGACATCGTGAAAGGAGTCATCACCGACGACATACGAAAGTTCCTCTTCCAAAAAACGGGTAAATCCCCTATCGTTATTCCTGTCGTCATCGGCGTCTAGAGAACCATGAATCCCGTTAGAGATCGTGAGTAGGTATGCGTTACAATAGTACTTATGGGACAGATTCTTTGGCAGACTAACCACCGCACTCCGCGAAGCACCGCGGTTTGCCTCTAACGGGATGAAGCGCTCCATACTGCTCTCCAACACATACCTCCTCACCTTCCTGCTTTCGTTTCACGCATATCTCTTCCTCTACATCAACGGAAGCATCCTTGAGGAGCATATGTCAGTGAGGAGTGTCGGGTTGCTCTTCTCGCTCGCAGCGCTTCTCTCCATACCCGTTCTCCTGTACCTGCCGCACGCACTCAAACTATTCGGCAGTATACGCTTCACCGCGCTGGCCCTCCTTATTGAGGGTCTCGCGCTCTTCGGACTGACGTTTGCTCCTTCCGTCGCGCTCATTGCACTGTCGTTCATCGCTCACTACGTACTCGTGCGTGTGCTGTTCTTCGACACTGACATCATTCTTGAGACACTCTCATTTGATGCCGAGACAGGGCGGCTCCGCGGCATCTTCATGGCCGCCGGCAACACCGCACTCCTCCTCTCGCCACTCTTCGTCGGTCTCTTGCTGGATGACGGCACCGAGTACACGCGCATATTCTTCGCGTCGCTCTTTGCGCTCGTTCCCGCCGTTCTTCTGCTTCTCTTTTCATTCAGAGGATTCAAGGACTCCACACACACGCGCTTGCAACTCATTCCCGCACTACGCTCCGTCTGGCGGCACCCGGCACTCAGAAACATCTTCTCAGCAAATCTCGTACTGCGAATGTTCTACGCGGCCATGGTCGTCTACACGGGACTGTACCTGCACCAGAGTATGGGTATGTCGTGGGAGAAAATCGGCATCGCGTTTACCGTCATGCTCATACCGTTTGCGGTGCTTGAGTACCCGCTCGGACGTCTTGCGGATACGCGCTTTGGAGAAAAAGAAATAATGTTCGGCGGGTTTCTCATGACTGCCCTTGCAACCGCGCTTGTAACCTGGGTCACGAGCGGCAGCGTGCTTGTCTGGAGTCTCGTGCTCCTTGCCACCCGCATCGGCGCCGCGGCCGTTGAGATCATGACGGAGACGTACTTTTTCAAGCACGTCAGCAAAGACGACGTTGAGACGGTAAGCCTGTACCGCATCGTTGAACCCATGGGCTATATTGTCGCGCCGCTTATTTTCTCGGTATTTTTGACCTTTATAGACATGCGGTTCATCTTTTTGGTACTCGGTCTCTTCGTGCTCAGCGGGCTTATACCGACGCTTCGATTACGCGACACAAAATAACCGTCTGCAACTTTTCCGCACATTCCCCCGTGGTATACTTCCTCCACTATTCACCATTCACTATTTTCTGACCTATGGCCCAGACAAAAACGGTCTCCATTTACTCCACCCCGACATGCCACTTCTGCCACATGGCGAAAGATCTGTTTGCTGAGAAAAACGTCACCTTCACTGATTACAACGTCGCCGAAGACGTCGCCAAGCGAATGGAAATGGTGCAAAAGACCAACCAGCTCGGTGTTCCGGTCATTGCAATCGTTGACCCCTCAGTTCCTGAAGGACAGGCCGGCCACGAAGAAATCATCATCGGGTTTGATGAGGGGCGTATCCGCCAACTGCTCGGCATCTAACCAAACGAACTGAAAACCACTCCGGCGTGCCGGAGTGGTTTTTTGTAGTTTGCGTTATTCAGTCGGTCCTCCTTCCGGGTTTTCAAACACAATCGGGCCGACATTGATGATGACGTCCTGGTCCGGATCAAAAAGAATGGCGCGCGAGATGCTCGGATACAGCAGAAGAACATTGCCGTTCTCCGCATTCGCGTAAAAGGGCTGTGTTGAACGGAGTATTTCAATATCGGTGACTACACCGACTTCCGGCATCTCATCCGGCAGTTGTATATGTCGACCGACCATTTGGATGATTTCTTGAACGTCCTCATCAGTCAACGTCTGTCCTTCCTGAATATCAACCGACGTTTCAGGTTCAGCCGCATCCTTGTTTTTGAACATGAAAAAACCGGCTACCAAAAGGATGATGACAACTCCAAGTGTGATGAGTATCTTTCGCATACAGCAACGGAGATTAGCCGGTAACGAGCTTGCGCTTTGTGCTCTTACGACGCGGTTTCTGCGGTTTTATATCGCTGATTTTTTGGCGGATTTCCTGCGCTTTTTCTTCAACAATGTGCTTCACGGCCACTGCGGCTTCGTGCACGACCGCTTCACCTTCGTCGCGAACCGCACTCACCACTTTGTGTGCGTCGCGTGCGATGCCGAATACGTGCCAGCCGATGAGCGCCCCAACTATCGTCGCAATCGCAATCGAGAGCGCCATGACGATAAAAAATACGTCTATTGCTTGTACGGTCTCAAACATATGCGGTCAGTATACCATATTAGAGCCCGAGCACGGGCAGGATACGCGCGAGTGATTCCACGCGACCGGAGAATACGAGTGTCGGAAGTCCCAAAAAACAGTTTCGCTTCACATCAATCGCCGCACCGCCGGAGTTTCCCTTCTCAATCTTCGCGGACGTCGTGTAGTAATCCTCATCAAATCCGGAAATAATACCTTCCGTTGCGGTGATGGACTCTTTCGCACCAATACCCGGATACCCGAGGATGAGCACCGTGTCACCGATGGCGGGTTTCTGCGCGCAACGCTGTGTAAAGAGCATGGCGTCAGCATTCGCGCTCAAAAACGCATACGCGTAATCGGCGTCCTCGTTTTTCACGAAGCTTTCCGCATCAACTTCAATTTCCGTGTCGGTATCTGGTTTCGACAGCGTACATTCTTCAAGCACACCTGAGTCAGTGCGCTCAATAACGTGCTTGTTGGTGATGAGACGCACGCCGAATGATGTGCGCTCTAAGGTCGCGGAACCGCGGTCCGTGTCATCCTCCCCGTTTGCGAGTGTGAAGCGGCATTCAATCGTGTACACAAACGGGCTCCACGCGGCTATTCTGGCGCTGACATCAGTCGTCTGCACAACAGTTGTAATTTGCGACTGCTGACTTGAAAGATTGCTTGAAAGTGCCGCGAGTTGTTCCTGAAACGCCAGCTCCTGTTCGTACCGTTCCCGTTCGTCCTCCGACATCGACGACAGAATTGAAGCCGTCTGCTCGCTTGTTGTCACCGCCATGTTTTCAAGCGCATTGAGACGCAGTGCCATTGACTCGATATCTTTGCGCACCGACGAGACCGCGACTCCCATGAGTAAAACACCCATAAGAAACGTCCCTCCGGCCGCGGCGTACAGAACTTCCGTGGAATACTTTTTCTTTCGTGTCCGGACTGCTTTCGTGGCAGGAGCCGCCGGCGCTACTGTATCTGGTATGTCGTTCATGTGTTATTCGTAGCGAATCGGTATCTCAAGCGCCGCGTCGTTCTCAGGAAGTCCTGACGGGTTGTCTCTTTGCAGAATGAGCGCCCCGCGCTCCGGATACAGCGTCGGCTTCTCAAATGCAAGTACTGCCTCAAATTCCACCAACTCTTCCGTCATCCAATCATCTTTCGCGGTTGCAATTCCCTGCGCAATGATAAGTCCATCCCAGTTTACGAGTGAGACCGGAAATGACGCCTCAAAAAACCAGTAGCCGCGTGCGCGACCGGTAACCGTAAGCGGTGACGTAACGACGCTGTCGGGCCGGGGCGAGTCCACGGTAATCATCTCGTACGGAACCCCTCCCCGCTCTTCAGTAAGCGTTGCCAAAGGTTCCTGCGGCGCTCGGTATGCATACCAGGCGATTCCCGCAAGAATAAGTACTCCGACAATGAGTGCTGTTTTTTTCATAGTGTGGTTAGGTGATTAATTAAAAGCGCTGCCGACAACAACACCAATTACAATGGCGATGCCACCGATAAGCGTAATGGAAATACCTTTGCGCCACGGAGAGATGCGCGCGTAGTAACCCGAGAGCGCGCCAAGCGAGAACAGAAGGATAAGCGCGATGCAGATGGACGCACGGAACGCGGCGGCAACGGGAACGACGAAATACGGGAGTAGCACGAGTGCACCGGCGACGATGTACGAGAAAAACATGATGAACGCATACCCGGTAGAACGGCCGTACGCCACCGCTTTTTGTTTCATCACCTCGTCGGCTGAATTACTCGACACAAGCGAACCGATCGCCATCGAAAACGCCTCCACGAGGATAAGAATAACGCCGGAGAGAATGATGGTGCGTGACGCAACACCGGCTGATGCGATGCCGGAGACAAACCCGATGGTCGACACCAAACTGTCTTCCGTTCCGAATACGAGGTTGCGGACGATTTCAGGGTTGCGGATGCGATTGAAGATGCTCATATACGCGAGAAGAGCGGATGCGGCTTTGTGATCGCCGGCTTTGTGAATATCTCAATGATACGCTCCGCGGTCTCGGGCATAAAGGGTGCTACATCAACACCGACGCGCAGGAGCACTTTTGCATACACCGCCATTGTTTTCGCAAGCGCCTCGCCCTCAAGTTTCCACGGTGCATCATCATTTATCTTCCGATCAAGACCACGAATTTCCTCCCAGATGTGGTTGAGTGCCTCATCGGGATAGAACCGTGCAAATGCGTCGGCAGAGGCCTCTGTCGGCGCTTCAGGTTTCGGGAGTCCGGTGAGCTGCGCTTTTTCGCACAGCGTTGCGACACGCGACACGAGATTGCCGATACCGTTGGCGAGGTCCGCATTAAACTTCTCATCAAATCGTGAGAGTGTGATGTCGCCGTCATTGCCAAACGGAAACGCCGACAAAAGCAAGTAGCGGGCGCCGTCCACGCCGTACTTCTCGACAAGCGTGTGCGGGTCGATGACGTTGCCGATGGACTTGCTCATCTTCTGTCCGTCGATAGTGAAAAATCCGTGCGCAAACACCGCTTTCGGAAACGGAATCTCAGCGGCCAAAAGCAGCGCCTCCCAGATGAATGCGTGGAACCACAAAATGTCTTTGGCAAGCAGATGCAAATCCGCAGGCCAGAATCGTTCGCGTCCCGGCACGATGCGCGTTGCGGTGTAGTAGTTAAACAGCGCGTCAATCCAGACGTACACGGTATGCGATTCATCCCACGGAACTTTCACTCCCCATTCAACACCCGCACGCGAGATGGAAATGTCCTTCACGCCGCCGCGAACCTTTGAGAGTATTTCATTGCGCTTCTCCGGCGGCAGTACCAAGTACTCGTTGTTTTCAAGCGCCTCAAGAACCCGCGGTGCGAGCTTTGAAAGTCGCAGAAAATAGTTCTCCTCTTCCCGCTCCTCAAGCGGTTTATTCGGATGCAATGGACAATGTCCCTCAACGGCTTCATCGGGCAGGATGTAGCGCTCACAGCCGACGCAGTAGAGTCCTTTGTAGATGTCTTTATAGATGAACCCCTTGTCGTATACCTGTTGGAGAATCTCCTTCACGAGTGCTTCATGCTGCGGCTCGGTCGTACGGAAAAAGTGGTCGTAGGAGATGTTGAGAGTCTTCCAGGCAGCTTGAAACGCCCGGGAGACCTCGTCCACGAAGGCCTGGGGGTCCTTTCCGGCCGCCGCCGCCGCCTCGGCAATCTTCTGCCCGTGTTCATCGGTGCCGGTGAGGAAAAAGACGTTATCTGCGCCCAATACGCCCCGATAATAGCGCGCAAAAACGTCCGCAATGAGCGTCGAATAAGCATGGCCGATATGCGGCTTATCGTTCACGTAATATATGGGTGTTGTAACGTAAAATTGCTTCATTGCCATTCAAGTATACCCCGTGAGATAACCGGACACCATGTTTATTACTACCATTACACACCCTTTATCTCACGGGGTATAGCAGAATCCACACCGCGCACATTGAGCTGATAGCCATTTGCTATACTGTGCGCCATTAGTACGTTTAGTAGCTTAGTAACGTTTACCACTATGAAAAAACTAGGATTACTCCTTGCGCTCGCACTCGCACCGTTTGCGTTTGTCAGCGCCGCAGGCATCACGAATTTTGATGCCGACTCGGAGTCAAACAACGATCGTGAAGTTGAGGTCTCATGGGAACTCGACGGAGAGTACGACGTTGAACTCTCCATCTCGTGTTCCGAAGATGCAGAGATCGAAGTTGACGGAGACGAAGACTTCGACTGCACCGATAACGACGAGGTGTTTGCCAATTACAACAACGACGATGAGGGGATGATTACACTCATCGCGCACGATCCGGACGACGAGTTTGATGCCGAAATCACACTCACCGTCTTTGACGGCGACGATGAAGTCGACTCCGACAGCGTTGACGTCACGTTCGTTGAGGACGAAGACTCCAACGACGACGATGACGAAGACAACGACGAGAGCGACGAGGATTCCGCGCAGGACGCGATTGACGACGCGCAGGACAAGATAGACGACGCGGAAGAGGCGCTTGAAGACGCGCAGGACGACGATGAAGAGACGGGTGATGCAGAAGACCTCATCGACGAAGCCAATGACGTTCTTGCAGACGCGCAAGACGCATTTGATGACGGCGACTGGGCGGAAGCCGAAGACCTCGCTGACGAAGCTGAAGAGCTCGCCGAGGAAGCACTCGATGAACTCGACGTCGACGACTCAGATGATGACGACGATGAAGATGATGACGAGGACGAAGACGACGATGATTCTGACGATGACGATGATGAGGATGATGACGACAACACCGGACCCGGAAACAGCGACGCTGTTTTGAAGGTTCGCTCTGAGCTCGTCAAACTCATTCTCCAACTCATTGCACAGCTCCAGGCACAAATCGCAGCACTCCGCTAATACGGACACAGCAATAAAAAACCCCGGCATGCCGGGGTTTTTTATTATGTGTTTTATTCCGTATCGCCGACGTATATCGAAGGCGTTCGGTAATCTCGCAAACCGGCTGTCAGTGCGTATTCCCCGCCCGCCGACGTGTCTTCGTCAAAGGTAATACCCACAATGCGTGCCCGATAGTATCCGATGGTTCCTCCCTCATTATTAAACGAAACCTTGAGCGTAAACAAACGGCTCTTATCCTTTCTGAGTTTGTAGTAGTCATTGGTGTCCCCTGTTTCGCCGTCACCGTCAAATGAAGACAGCGCAGTCCCTCCCGCGTACGTCGTTCCGGTATCGTCTTCGATGACGTACGTCACGCCCACTGCCGTTGAGGCCGTATCCGCACGCGTCGTACCCACCGGAACGTACATATCCTCGCCAAATGCGCGGACAGAAAACGGAATCGTATAGCTCACTCGCGCCTCGTTTCCGTCTGAACCTTCGGCTTCCGGGTCGCCCACTGAAAGCTCAGGGTCGTCCTCGTCCTCATCCTCATCATCCTCATCCTCATCCTCATCCTCGTCATCCGACGTCCCAAACGCGCTCCAATCTATCTGCGGATACAACTGCTCCAAAAGCGCAATGAGAGACTCAATCAACTGCTCAAGCTGGGCAACTTTTTGTGCTTCGGTGAGAACTGCGTCCGCGGCCTGCGCACGCAGTGATGTCAGCGGTGAAAACGAGAGAACGGCGACAAGCGTGAACATTCCAAGAAATGAATAGAGTCGTGCGGACATAGTGTGTGGATTAAAACTAATGATTGATGATGAACTCAATAAGCACAAACGTCAGCCAAAACACGAAGAGCGCATACCCTTCTTTCTTCGTCAGTGCCCTGCCTGAGCGCATAAACGAGAAGAGAATAAAACACGCCGCGACCATGAAAACGCCTGCAACGTAGATAATCGTCTTGGAAAACGCAAACGGCTGCATAAGCGCAATGATACCTATCACAATGGTCGCATCCGCGAGTACTGTGCCGAGCAAATCCCCAATGGCAAGATCGTCGTCATGATCTTTCACCGAGCGCAGTGAGAACAGAAACTCCGGCATGACAGTGCCAAGACCCACGATAAGCATACCGATGAGCACGGGGCTCACCCCCCAAAGCTCCGCGAAGTACGTCGCCGACGTCACCGAGTAGTGCGCACCGACAAGCAGGAGCGCCATGCCGATGAGAAGCATAACGACACTTTGTACCTGCTCCTTTTTGTTGCGCACCGACACCTCGTTACGATGACCGTTTTTCAGCGCAAGGTAGTAGAAAAAGACACCGGTCGCCACCAACGCGACACCTTCAACCCGTGAAAAATATCCGTCGAGGCCGAGCACAAGCGGCATAATAAGCAAAAACGGATACATCGCGTCGTCGGTAAGAATTTTCCCCTCCACCTTAAGATTTCTGCCTGAGAGCAAGACAATGAGGAAGAACACGAGCGTGAGGTCGGCGACGTTAGAGCCGAGGAGCGTGCCGAGACCAAACGAAGGAATTCCCTCCAACACGGCGTTAATGGAGATGAACGTCTCCGGGAGAATGGAGATGATGGCGATCACAATGAAGCCCACCGTGTAGGCCGAGAGATTGAAAGATTTTGCGAGGCGCTCGGCGTGCTTTGTGGACATTGTCGCGCCTTTCACGACGAGAAACAGCGCTGCGGCGAAGATAAAGAGTTGGGTAAGCATGGGTTTTTGTGGGGTTTAGTATAACAGAAACAAAAGAGCCGCCGAGAGAGCGCACGGCTCTCTCGGCGGCTAGCTGCCACCTTGGTCTCTCAGGCTCGGGAACAATCGTTCCATCTGCCGAATAGCACGATGGGGGTTCGGGTCGACCTGCGATTCCCAGAATCCCTCACTGGGACTGAAGGTCTGGACGAAGCACTCCACCTTGGCGTCGGGGTACAGATTGTGCACCGCAGTCCCAACGCTCTCGGCGAGCCGCTGGCAAACCTCTGGTGTTCGACTCGTTCTCTTGAAGAGCCCGCCAATCTCGACGACGATCTCCTCCCCCAACCCGTAGGTCATCATGTCGGGTGGAAAGAGGCAGGTCATCTGGGTCTCGTCCTTGAGACAGAGCTCGGGAATGGCGACCACTGCCGCGACTACTGCCTTATGTACCTTCCGCAGGTCGTCTTCTGACTGGTCTGCGGGCAAGCACCACAACTTGATAACGGGCATCTAGACCTCCTATTCAAGTTTAGTGAACAAGCTGAATTCTGAACGACAAAGTACCCTATAAACCAGAAAAAGCAATCCCACGTAAAACCCTACTGCACGCACTCGTTGTACTCATCCACCTGCCCGTTGTATATCGCAATAAGCTCCTTGGTCTCGGTAAGCAGCTTGTTGTAGCTGGTAACCAGTTCGTTGTACACCTCCACCTTTTCATTGTAGGCAGAACCGCGTTTCGGCTGGGTATTTTCAATCTCTTCGAGCATTTCCTCAAGAAAACGTTCCGTTTCCTCAAGCGTCTGCTCCGATGAATCAATACGCGCTTCAAGTACGGTATCCGGCGGCGGACAATCGGATGCGGGACGTCCGAATTCTTGCACGGCAAACCATGTGCGATGACCCTCAAACGAACCCTCCACAACCGCAACACCGATTTCCGTGTACTGCGTGCCTAAAATGTTTTCGCGGTGGCCGGGTGAATCCATCCACGCGGCAACAAGCTCCGCGTCGTCTTCGTAGTTGCCGAGCGCGAGATTTTCTCCAACAGCCAGGTAGTCATACCCAGCGGCGTCCGCCAAACCGTCCGGTCCTATCCCATCCGGGGACTCGTGTTCAAAATACTGCCGGGCAATCATGTCACGCGCTTTTGCATCCGCCGCAGCGGCGAGTTTTGCGTTAAACGAGAGTGGTGGCAGAGAAAAGAGAGCGCGATGTTTATTCGTCTCCAAAATCGTTCCAAATACCGTCAGCTCTCCGTCTGACGGCGCAAAGCTTCCCTGAAGCGGTGTTGCTGTTGAAACTTCTTTTTCTACCGAGGCAACAGTGGTAACTTCGTCTTCTGCAACAGTCGGTGCCTCGTTTGTAAGGAATTTCTCGGGTACGTACGGAGTTTTTTGTACAAAGAACAACGCGCCGGCCGTAAAAACGGTAAGTGCAACGATAAGGAAAATGTGTTTTTTCAGGAGGGGCATTGGGGGGGGGTAAGAAAGCAGGATTTGAAAAATCTTAATATTTCAAATCAGGTTGAATTTTTTATCTCTTTTTTTGTAAAGATCATCTCTCTGTTTTTTATTTATCAACCCACTAACCGCAAGCCTTTTAATACGGCTACTATTACCTGGTATCAAAGGGTGCCACATCTCGTACAGACGTAAGATTGATGAGTATATTTCACTTCCGACTTGCACATCTCTCATAAAAAATAGAGCGACCGCATTTTGCTCTACTATTTCAACGAAGGCATTTTTGAGTGAACCTAACGGATGGTATCCCCCAAACTTAAAACTGTAGTCCTCAAAAGTAAGTGCTTTAAGAGCAAACTCTTCCAGCATATTCAATAAAAAAATTTGTCTATCGAGGACTGTAGTATCCAAAACAATATCTGGATAATTTTTATTGGAATCAAAAAAGATTCTTAATTGACGCTCAAAATTTTCTGACTGTTCTGCGTCATCTTTTAGTAAACGGATTGTACAGTTTTTGGGAATTTTTATTCGAGAAATAATAAAACCTTTGTCCTTTTCGTAAATTTTTTTTCTAACCAAGTCGCCTTCGTATACTATCTTTTCTCGAAAAAATGAGACAATTTCGGATGCCAGAGAGAATTCATCTTGTCTTTTTTTATAAAAATATGCAGCTAACGCTATTCCCAACGAAGCAGACCCGATTATGTTGAATAGTCCTTGTATTTCTCCTAGAGTAAAACCCCACTCCCAAGTCAAAAAAACACAAAACCCTGAAAAGGAAATCAGGAGGATGGTGAGAAAAATATAAAGATATTTTCTGAAGCTCATTGCTAGTTTCTTAGGGTGATGTTGAAGCCTTTTTAAACAGCTTACCTACCAATAAAATCTGAGGAACAGTTTCTGCAAGGTATCCCTGCTTCATCCGGAATTTCTTCTATTATTACGCCGTCCGGAACCACACCCTGTGGTAAGGCGTGGTTTATACACAAAAAATACACGTCCTTGCCATCAGTAATCTTGAAGCGCGCTGGAAAATTCTGTTTCATTTATTTGAGGCTTGGTTAATAAATGTGAGAGCTTTTTTATTTTTTACTTCTGCTTTGATAATTTCATCCACCAAACCAGCGCCTAGTGCTTCGACCGCATTAAAGTGTTTGTCTTGGCTGGCCATTTCTGAAATCTTCTCTACTCGCTCTCCAGCCTTTTGTGCATAAATTTCATAAAATTTATCATCCAAAGATTTGAAGGTATTGAGATTGGATTGAGCATCTACAATCTTTCCAGATACCTGAACATTACTTCTGTGTAGCATCATATGACTGTTTTCTGTAATCAATCTTTTATCACAAGCCTGAAGTATCAATGATGCTCCAGACTGCGCAACACCAGCTACTACTCCGACGCAGGTTCTGTCTGTCGACTTAAGTAAATCGTATATAGCAAGTGCGGTATGAGTTTCTCCTCCTCCAGAATTAATTAATACAGTTATCGTGTCTCCACTTTTTGTTTTCTGCATAAGTTCAGAGAAACGAGCCATGAATTGTTTATAAAAATTTTCTCGGTCTATCGGGCCAGCCACAAAAATTGGATTTATATAATTCCCCTCTATCATAATTCGCTCTTTAGTTTATTAACGTCTAGTTATTTAACAACGTTGCCGGACCAGGACCGCGAGTACGCCTTTCTTCTTCGATTCGGGGTGCCGGACATACGGAACTCGGAAACCCTCGGACTAGGATTCGGTCACGAGTTACTAAGCATTTTGCTCGCCTGCGCGACAAAATGCAAAGTACTCTCGATCCCCGCCCCAAATATGCCCGTAAAAACGAAAAGGAGCCTCACAGAATAAGTCTTGGGTGCGACTCCTTTTCTGTGAAGCTCCGGGAACTTCTAGCTGCTTGCCACCACCTTGAGCTCGATGCGCGCACCAAGCGGAAGTGCGGCAACCGCAACGCAGGTGCGTGCGGGCTTGTAGTGACCCTCGAAGAACTCGGCGTACACGTGATTCATCCTCGCGTAGTCGTTCATGTCCACGAGAAACACCGTCACGTCGCACACCTGGCTTCGAGAGATCTTCAGCTCGTCCAGGAGCTGTTTGATGTTCTCGAGCGCTTGCCGAAGCTCCGCTTCCAACCCCCCTTCGACAAGCTTCCCTTCCTTGAGACCGACTTGTCCCGAGAAGAAGTGGGTCCGACCGGTACCGGTCGAACGAGAGGGCCGAAACGGGAGACTGTTGAGATCGACGACTGGCTGGCTCATGCGATTCCTCCTGGTTTGCGTTCTGGATTCAGTTACTCCGCGCTCAATGTAGCATTCTGTGAATACCTGTCAAGATTTAACCGCAGGGGGTTTAAGGCAGCAATAAAGATTACCGGCCTTTTCATAAGCTTCTACTTCGTACTTGTTCTGCTTGTACCCATATCGAAGAGTTTCAATGAAATAAAGAAGTGGGTGAATAAGTGGTGCTCGTTCGTACTGTTTTACATGAACAAGTTCGTGCTCCAAGTCTTTTTCATCTGCCGTCGGTGCAAGCTGCACAACATTTCCATGTACCATTGCCCGCACTCCTTGCTTTCCAGGAAGCCATCTGTACCACCAAAAACTACGAACACGGAAAGTGATCGTGAAAGGATTTTTTGAAAACTCAACACTCCTCGGGACAGAAAATAAAGCAGAGATGATCCCAATGAGCGTCCATGGAAGGTTCAACAAAAAGGAGAGGTAGATCATGATGTTTAATGAAACGGTTTTTATTTTTGAAAGGTACTAACCCACTCTTGAATGGCTTTTCGGCGTTCAGGTTTGCACCCATTACACCACCGTTCTGGGTTCTGTGCCTCGTCAGCAACATATTCCTCAATAGGCATCCACCTCGCCTCTGTTATCTCTCCGTCAGTAAAAACCAGATCGCTCGGTTGACCATTGAAGCGAACTGCGTAGCTCTCAAAAAACTTCTTGTTCACATCGTCTTTTCCTCGATGGATAAAAAAGAGACTATTCTCTTCAAAATGAATACCAGTCTCTTCCCCCAACTCCTTCACCGCCGCTTCTCGAAAACCAAGCCCGGCAGGAATATGTCCTCCAAAATATGTCTGCCACTTCCCCGGATTACCAGAAAGACCTTTCGAACGCTTTGAGCAAAGAAGTTGTCCCTCACTATTTACCACCCACACGTTCACAACACCACACCAATATGTTCCTGGGTTAGCTTTTATCTCTGCTCGTGTTTTCGAATCAATCGGGCTTCCTTGATCGTCATAGCATTGCAAGAGTTCTTGTGGTGGTTCTGCCTTATGCATAGGATTATTAGAGACTTTCAAGAAAAGTGCTCAACTTTGTGTCTGGCTTAAAGACTCGCACGTTCTCATCTTCTCCGGGAACCTCCAGTTCTGCGATTGCTTGGTCGAGATATTCCTGCTTCACGTCGTGCCGCTCTTTAGTGATTCGATTTCTTTCCTGTCTCTCTTTCTGAACCTCGATTGGTGTATCGAGAAAAACAACAATGGGTTCTGCGTCAGTAGCCAGAGCAACTTGCCGAACTTCTTCGCGATGCTGGTGACGAGTGTTTGTGTTATCAAACACCACCGATTTTCCCTCCGAGAGAAGTTGACGGATCCGTTCGAGACACATATCAAGAAGCATGCGCCACTGTTCATCACTATCTTGGTCGATACCCAACTCCTTCTCCTTTTCAAAGAAAAGCCCGTCTTGACTGACAAGAATAGCTCCAGTATATTCTGCGATTTTCTTTGCGAGCGTCGACTTTCCAGAAAAACCAACGCCACTCATGATGTAAAGTTTTGACATATTTACTTACTAGCCCTACAGAATCGTTTTGAAATCGTCGTTTTTATGAAAAATTTGAACGGATATCCGCAATAACTTCTTCTAAGGGTCGCTCCGCGTCTAGTGGCTCTGCGCCCTTCTCGATCATTTCAGATTCAAAGCTTTTTTGCCAACCAAGGATTCTCTTTTGATCGGCAGGGTGTTTTCCAAAATCATTATCCGTTCTCGCGTTTAGACGCGCAACAATGGTCTCAGGGCTACACAGGAGCACGTACGATTTATCGAAAAGAGGAAAGTACTCCTCTTGATTGGCCGCGTGTCCAACAACCACAATATGCTCTGATGACAGAAGCACCTCTTTCAGTTTCTGAATATCACAAATCCACTCATGTGTCGCGTACCATTCGTCGCTCTTATCGTGGTCCCATCCCGTTCTTTCTTTTGTCCCTTTATTTTCCCAGTGGCTAATTTCATCAATATCGACGGCCGATACACCGTGCTCATTAAGAAGTCGAGCGATACTAGTTTTACCTGATCCGGAAATACCGGTTACGTAAATTTTCATGGTAAGAATTTTTTTGTTGACCTTATGGGACGATGCTGGGAATTTTACTTAAGCACCAACGACCTCAAAAATGTATGATGCTTTTCTGCGATATCTTTTCTCCAAGGTTGTTTTTCGGCAAGCATGTATTGATACGGCCACATGATGATCTCACAATAAACAACCATGAAAGTATCCCAGTCCCTTGGAAGCTTTTGACCAGTTGCATCCTCATAACCACGAATAACCTCATTAAAAGCTTCCTCACCCAGGAAGACATAGAAATCCGTCGCAATTCTGTAGATATTTATATTTTTGAATCCATACAGCCAGGCTTCCTTTGGTGCATACGTATCTATGGGCAAAAAGGTGCCATTCGTATAAATTGCGTTATCAGCATGCACATCTAAACAGAGCCCTATTTGGTTAGAACTTTCAAGGATCTCGCGGTATTTCTCGATACAATCTTTAACGAACGTAAGATACTTGTCGGCTTCATCTTCCGGCACCTCCTTCACACTCTTTATCCAAGCAGCTTCATCGTGATGACGAGTGAGGAAATCTTTGTACGCAGTTATATTCACACTTGCCGGAGGAAGTTTTAAAGAGCGTTCGCCGAACTGCTTTCCGATTTCATAACAATCGTTAAGTGACAGCTGATTGTCTACAAGCTTTCGGATGACCTGATCTGACATGTCAATCTTATTCATAACAATCACAAGCTCTTCAACAGAATCTGTTGGATCGACAAACTTAACTCGACCATCACTAACCACCACCCCTTTTAGTTGAGTGTAAATCTCAGGACTCAGACGGTTATTCCATTCAAAATCTTTCCTCGTGAAAGAGAATCTATTTTCTTTCTTAGACAGGTCGTTGAAATTCTCGTTAAAAAATTGACTGTCACTCTTATAGAGTTTGTATGCCTTTGTTTCAAATACAAAAATGTTTGAAATACCCGTAACAATATGTTCAGGTGTTGAGTTTTCTCCATCTACCTTTCCCTCTTTAAAAGCTGAGAGTATATCCATGTAAAAAGTATATAGCAAAAGGGACCCACTGGCTCGTGGCCATTGGGTCCCTGTCTTCTGCCTGATTCCTGTTACTGACACCTCCGCACGATATCGACAAGCGAGTTGTGAACGAGGGTGCCGTTGCTGATGATGTGCCCTTCGATCTCGGCGGTCGGTCCGTACTGGACGGGATTGCCGTGGATGTCGGTGACCTTGCCACCGGACTCTTCCACAATCAGACCCATCGCAGCCGTTTCCCAACCTCTCTGACCGGGAAACACAGTCGCCTCGAGCGTGCCCGAAGCGATGAGGCCTCCACATAGTGCGATCGTCATGGGTTGCATGACGTGCATGTTGGCGGCCATGACCTCACCAGCGACTGCGTGCATATTGTAGTAGCATCCCTGCCACCACACGATGCACACGTTCACCGGATTGGGCTTCGTGATGCCGTCGATCACGTTGACCCGCGTCGGAGCTCCGTTGAGGAACGCGCCCTTGCCTCGATCCGCCGACCACATTCTCTTGCAGAACGGGTCATAGATGACCGACGACAGGACCGTGTTCTCGCGGAGCACCGAGATGCAGAACGACGAAATCGGAAGCCCGTACATGAACGCAAACGTGCCGTCGAGAGGATCGCAGAGGATGCGATACTCGGCGCCGTCCACCTCGCCATTGCCTTCCTCCGAGATCACGTGGATGTGGGGGTAGTGGCGGCGAAGTGCGTTGAGGACGAGCTCGTTGATCTGGGTGTCGGCCTCGGTGACGGGAGTCCGGTCGGACTTCCAAACCGAGGTTGTGCCCACACTGAACTTCTCAGCCATGATCTGACCGGCAGGCAGGGCGAGCGCAGTGCTCAACCAGCGTGAATCAGGATATTCGTTTTTCAAGGAGACCTCCCTCCGAAATGGTTGTTTTGGAAGAAGCACCTCCTGATGCCTCCGATGGGGATTATATCATCTTTATATTGGAAAGTCAATATATGGAGTATGAAAATTACAATTTCCAGATAGCTCTGCAATTGGCGGTTCGGAATGATTTCCTTCCTCGTCATAACATTGCAACAGCTCTTCAGATGGTTCTGCCTTATGCATACAAATTATTTTTTATTTGTTGCCGGACTAAGATTCGGTTGTTTCTTGACCAATCCGTTGAAGCTGAGTTTCTGATAATCATCAACATCCATACCGTACATGCGGTACACCTGGTTCACCGAGCAGATTTTTCTGCTCTTCGGGTCCAACCCGAGGGATTGCGTTGCCTCATCAATCGCTTCCCATGACGGTGCCTCGATTTCAAGGAACGTCGGGATGCCCGGCCATGTGTCGATATCGAATTCTGTCTCCCCCAACTGCCACCGTGTCCGTTTCTTTTCTGCTTCGTGTTTCTCGATGAACCCAACCTTTCCTAGAAGGATTTTGGTATTTTCATAATTTCCCACGGTGGTTTCAATTTCTTCCATACCCTCGTCGTTCGTGCTGCCGTCCTGCGATGTAACGCCAAGACGCTTCTTGAATGCCAATCGCACTTCTCCGTCCTCATCACGCAAGCGTATCCAGCTGTTGTCTTTATTGAGCCGATAATCTGGATAATCGAATGAGGCATGCCGGTAAAAGAAATCACGTGTTTTTGTGGCGCCAAGAGCGGCGAGTTTCTTCTCCACCTCGTCTTTGTCGATTTCAAGAAAAATAACCTCAATTTCTTCCTTTGTTGCACTCATGTTTTTGTTTCTGGACCAGGACCGCGAGGGTATTTTTGTTATCTCAATAATTCTGTCTACGGTTTCATCAACATCACCTTCCGTATTAAGAGGAATCGCACCACGTGAGAGAAGTTCTGAGTCAAATCCTTTCTGCCACTCAACGGTGTCATCCTGTTCTGCTTTTGTTTTTCCGTATCCAGATTTATTGGTCCGTGTTTGCATACGGCGTACAACAGTTTCTGGACTACATTGCAAAAGTATAACTTTATCAAAAAGCGGAAGATATTCGCTCTGACTCTCGCCTGCTGTACCTGCGACAATAATGCTGTCTTGTTGATTAAGAACCTCTTTCAATTGCTCGATGTCGCATAAGCGGTCCACCGTATCAAACCATTCTCGCGAGTTGGTTGGAACATATTCAACTTTTTGTTTTGTCTTTTTGTCCTGCCAATAACACAGACCGGGGATGTCGTGGAGGTCTATCGCTGCAATTCCTCTTCCCACCAAGGCTTTTGTGAGCGTCGATTTTCCCGTTCCAGCAACACCGGTGAGTAGAACTTTCATGGTTGAAAAAATTAAAATACCCCGGACTAGGATTCGAGTTATGGTTTTGTCTCTACGATTCTAACTAAACCGTCGTCGTTGACGAAGATATACTGCATATCGTTCAAAAGAACATACGGCGGCTGATCAAGCCTGTATGCGGTTTCAATTCTTCCTCCTATGTACTCATCTCTAAATATATCCGAACCCCAATGCGGGGCCACTACAAAATTAACAAAACCGAATGCGGTGTAATCATCGAGAGCAGGCTCCCCCTCCCTAAGATACTCGGGAATTCTGGGGCCGGCGATAATCGAACCTGCACTCGTAGCGATATACGGCTTGCCGTGACCAACCTTTTCCTTGATTAGAGTGAAGGAGTTTGTCTTCTGCAACTGGTCGAGTAAATAAGCCGTGTTGCCACCAGACATGTAGATAACATCATACTCATCGAGCTTCCTTTCAATCTCACCTCGCTCCTTCCCTGTTATTGTGTACCGATCCACTCTGTACCCCTGATCCCGAAGAGACTGAAGGTCATTTTGAAGCCACCCATCATCTTCTCCGTTGCCGATTTCTGGTTCAGCCGCAGTATCAATAAAAAGCACCGATATAAACCCTTTGTCGGCAAGAAAGTTCTTGTAGAGATGTGTGGCAACGGAACCGACACTTGAGGTGAGAAATATCATTTATGAATTGGATTAAATCTTAATGTTATTGGACTAGGATTCTCCTTCGATCCGTAAACCCTATAGGACCAGGATTCTGTCACGAGTTACTAAGCATTTTGCTCGCGTACACGACAAAATGCAAAGTACTCTCGACCCCGCCTCGGCGCTTGGACCAATGGCGCGCCTGCGGCCATCGAATCCTAGTCCGGCGCAAAATATGCAAAATTTCAGGCGGCAGAAGCCGCCAAATTTTCCATTGTTGGCATTATGGGACGATGTTGGAACCGTCGCCTTATTTAACGAGGATAAGCCTCGAGTATAGCAATCTTATCAGTTATCTTTAGTTTTTCCGCAAGTTCGGAGAAAAGATCCTTATTCTGCAAACCAATAAACAATTCGTCGAGTTTTGTAAGACCTGGATATGGAATAAGTGAGTATGTTTTCCACCCATCTTTTGTCTTGTATTTTGCCCCGTTGATGAAAACTGGTATCTCCTTAAGAACATACTCCGCCAACTTTTCTATCCCCGCTTCGTCTAGCTCTTGCAACCTATCACTTCTTCCTTCCCTGATAATCTCGAGAATGTAGTCGTGAAAAGCTTTATTTGATTCAAACTCGTCATACAGTATCTTGGTTCTGTATGAGTGGTATTTTGAGTTGATTAAGTCAATCCACCGAACTATATGAACCCGCGCCTTATCCCTACCAGACAAACCATCGACAATTTCCTGAACCTCGACGGCCTTTGTATCGCCCTTTCTGCGCGCCCTACGAAGTGAAGAGTCCTTTGATCGCTTATCAAAAACCTCGAGATTTATTGCATAGATATCGTCAATAATTGCCACAAGCACATCATCTTTCGTATGCTTAAGTGCCCACAAAATGTATGCGTGGATGTTTTCTTTGGTGAAATATTTGTTTCCGAGACTTATCCCAATCCAAATGTTATGTTCTTTTGCTTCCACCTCTTCCTTGGTGGTGTTCAAGTAAGTTTTTACCTGCATACTATAGTTATCGAGTTGGCATTATGGGACGATATTGGAACCACTATTGCTCTCCCCGAAGAAACTCTCTCATAAAGTCCTTATAGTCATTTTCATTTGTTATAAGGGTTGTTGAATCTCCTGTTGTGTCCTGTACCGATACTTCTTCGGTTAGTTTGTTGATTCTGAATATGTTGCCAGCCTCATCAGTGAAGGTAACGAGAGAACCTGTATCTTGAACCTCTTTGATTTCTACTGGTTCAAAATATCTCGGTGGTACATAGTCCAATTTTATAATGTCTGTCAGTAGGTATATACGATTTCCACTCCCATCAATTTTGTTTGAAGGTTCAATAATCTGATATTGCCAAAGTCTTCGTGGTTGGTCTGTAGTGTTGTTAAATTTTACAAATCCTGTGATGTGAAATAGTGTCTCGCTTCCAGACTGATATTTTGTGCTACTCAATTCAACATGAGGTACATAAGAATACAGATAAAGCTCGGTTGACTTAAGACTAGCAATTGCTAGGTACTGATACGCAACCCAAACCAATAGTATGACTATTATGAAATATGGGGTATTTTTCTTTTTAAAAATTCGGTTTAACATATTTATTCTTTCCAACACGCCTGTATCTCATCATGATGACGAGAAAATAGCCAGTTAGGTATAGGTACTCCTGAAGCAAGTATACAGTTATATTCCGCGACCAATCTCATTATATGCTCGACGGAATGTTCAGCTTTAGTTAATCGATCTAAGTCTCTTTCGACTTCCAGTAAAGACTGAATCGCACGATGCAAACGAAGAACTAAACCAAAAAAATCAATCGTGAGCAGTAGCGGTATAACCAGATAAATAAAGTGTAGGATGTTCAACCTGACTTGTTCGTCTTGAGGTAATACCGCAATATTTAAAGTGATAATGAGAGAGATTACCACTAACACCAAACACACCAGTATATATTTAAAAAGCCTTTCATAAAGATTCCTAGTCCAAAAAACTGATTCTTGCGTCATCTGCAATAAACGTTCTGGTCCTACGTTCTCGGTTGTGGTGTAGTAATCATCATCACGTTTGTTGCATAGTGCCTTTTGTAAAAGTTTTGACGCAACCCTGCTTTTCCAATGAGAAAATTGGGCATCAGTCATAGGCCAACCAAGTCCTTCTGTTAGCACTGACTGTCGTCTCATTGTTTCTGCGTTATCGTAATCTTTCTCGAATGAGTACCATAGGTAATAGGCAACGAGCAATAGAACAACAACGCAAATGGCACTAGAAATTTGCCAACCTAAAGTGGTTGCCAATAGAGTTGCCACCACTCCAATGAGTCCAGCCAGTAGTTCTAATCCTATAGACAATTGCCACTTAATGGATGCATTATTAAAAAGCATTCTAGCAATTTGATTTAGTTGGATTGCTTTCTGTTGATTATCCATAAGCTGGGAAAAATTCACCGAGTATGTCTTTCCATTCATCAACAGCTACGATCGGATATTTTTCTCCATCCTCGTATGCTTCTTTAGATTTTTTTGCTGTATTTTGAGCCCTCTTTACAAAAGTTTGTCTATCGTTGCCCAGAGAACTGTTGTCGAGATATAAATCAACCCTATCTCCTGTAATTGGATCATATGACGCTGTATTTAAGTAATTTGGAAGATTGGAAAAAAACACATTCAGGGTCGAATCATACGTGTATGATTTATCATAATTCTTGTAGTGTGCCATCATCATGCATTCGATGTGAAATCCTCTAAGTTTGTTTGTATATTCTCTGTTCCAAGCCTTAACCATTTTTATCAAGGGAATAAATGTCCCATCCATTCGTTTATTAATTCGTGTAACCTCTTCGGCAAATCTTACCGGGTTAGTTTTTAGCCACTGTCCACGATGTGTATCTGGAATTGTATATTCTCCGGTATTCCACCTAAACGTTGGAATGACATCCAAACGGAATTCGGATAATTTCATCGTGACACAGTTTCTATCGATCTTACAGGTAGTTTTCGGGTATGCTTCTTGTAGGATGGACTTAAACCGATTCAACGATTTTGAAACACCGTCTTTGTTATCCCAGTCTTCGTTGTCTCCATAATGTAAAACAACCATCACATCAACATCTCCCTCACTTAGATATCTTGTTGAAGTATCTCTGTCGTACGAACCAATTAGTTTTGACGGCTGTTCCGAGTGCAAAGACAATTTTGCACCAATCTTACTGACAATGTTATTCCTGCAGTTTGAGACAATCGTCGTTTGACGATCTGTAATATTTACATTTGATGCAAATTGTCTAAAGCTTTCTTTAAGCGTGGTGGCCATAGGTTTTGGAGTAGCATATTAGCCATATTTTAAGCAATTGTAGCACGTTTGGCGTTACAAATCAGCCCTTATTTGAGCCAGGACAATATAACAAAGCTTAGGATGAGCCCGCAGATAAAATAAAGAAGGGGGCGATAATAGGTGTTCATAATATGCTAACTATAGTATGTAGAACCATAGTTAGCAACTACCTACACTGTGGGTGTAGGTATGAACAAACAAATACTCATACAATTTGGCAAAAGGGTGCGAGAGGAACGTGAGCGAAAGGGCTATTCCCAGGAGCGTTTGGGAGAACTAGCCAAGGTTCATAGAACCTATATCGGAATGATTGAACGTGCAGAGAAAAATATCACCCTCACAAATATGGAGAAAATTGCACGCGCTTTGGGAAAGCGCGTTAATGATCTTGTGGACTTTTAAGGGCACCTATGGAAGTCGACGTTCGAAAGGTACTGGAATTAATTTGTGCCGCCCTTCCTGCACACGAGCAAAAGCAAGAGGACGATTTTTTCCCAATTACTCTTTCAGAGGTAAACTTTAAAAGACAGGGTCTTTCAATGGATGCGGGTGTTTCTATATTGAAACATAAAATCAGTGAACACTACGCAGTAATTGGTGTTGGAGATATCTACTTGGCGACTCCGGCAAATTCAAACGATGAGGAACTTTTTGGACAATACTGCATAAACTTGGAGGCACACCCAGCAATTTGTAAAAACTTAGGGACTGATACGGATGACGATGAGAAAATTAGATTTTCTTTCAAGGATGGAGTATTGGAAGTCAAAGATAAAAAAATAGTGTTTGGAAGTCTAGATTCAAAAGAGGTGGGGTGCTACGTGCTTGAACACTTGTTTTCTCATGATTTAAAGGAGCCATCTGACTATATCGACATACATGAAACTTTTTTTAAGGGTGAGCCATTTAAGGGGAAAAGGTACTACGACGCATGTGGCGTTATTCAAAAACGAGTAGCAAAAGAAGTTCAAGTTGTTGATTTATTCCTTTTTAATTCTAGTGATCGAGGTTTTGTAAGAATAAATCCGGCATATCTACCGTAGATGTACGGTAGATCACCGTAATATAAGAATTTTAACCTCTCCCCTGTATGGAGAGGTTTATTTATTCAACAGAACTAGTTCTGAAAATTCAGGATTATTTCAACAAACGATACTCGAAAACGATCTCAATCGATACTGCTCGTGAGTATGCTGGTGTTTTGAGCTCTGTTTTCTTGGCGTTGGCAGAGGAAGAGCCTGGTTCTCCGCGCGTGCGTGGGCGCGAGAACCAGGCTCTTTCTGACTTGCTAGTTAACTAACTTAATACAAATGAAAAAATGGCATACAAAAAAATTATCATCTACGGAAATAACCTGGAACTCTTTGAATTCGAAAAAGAGCCGAAGCCGATCCCCAGACGATCCCGTAGAAGTCATGGCAGTACTCATGCAAGTGAGGATATTCGAGCTGATGGACAAGATACTCTTTCGAAAAAACAGTTGGGGAAAAGACAGGATAATGCTAAACGCGCACATATGGCTTTTAGAAGGATTGTGGCATGCAACCTGTCAGGATCTCAATCTCCTTTACTCGTTACTCTTACCTATAAAGAGAACGAAACCGATATTGCCGTCGGATACAGAGATTACAAGACTTTTGTCCAATCTCTCCGATATAAATACGGAAAAGATTTCAAGTATATCTGTGTCCCGGAGTTTCAAAAACGTGGAGCAGTTCATTTCCACGCTTTGTTCTGGGGGTTACCCACTGAAGTATACGTACAAGAACGGAAAACTCGTTCACTTAGAAGATCCTGGAAAAGAGGTCACGTCTTCCTAAAGAAAACAGATGGTTCAAATAGACTTTCTTTTTATCTCGCAAAATATATGTCAAAAGCATTTATTGATCCGAGACTAAAGAATAAGAAGGCGTATGTTGCCTCCAGAAATATCGCCCGTCCAAGATTTCTCTCGGGTACTTATCCTATCTGGCCGATATTAGATGACTATCAGGTACAAGAAACTTCTGCCGAATTTGATCAGGAGTACGAAACTCAGTGGTTAGGAAAGTGTCGACACCGTCTTTTCAAAATTCCAGACGATGGTGTATGCTAACTATAGTATGCGATATATTCTTTACTGTAGAAAATCATCCGAATCAGAAGACCGCCAAATAATGTCGCTTGATTCTCAAGAATCAGAACTTCTTCGTGTTGCTGAGAAGGAACAGATTCAAATTGTGCGAACGTTTAAGGAGAGTATGTCTGCAAAAGCACCCGGTCGCCCCTACTTTAATGAAATGATGGGGTTACTTTCTAATGGAAAAGCGGACGGTATTCTTTGTTGGAAACTTGATCGTCTTGCAAGAAACCCTATGGACGGTGGAAGCGTGAGTTGGTTGCTACAACAAAACACCATCAAACACATAAAAACTTTTGAAAGAGATTACTACCCGACAGACAATGTTCTCATGATGGCTGTAGAGCTTGGAATGGCAAATCAATATGTCAGAGATTTAAGCACAAATGTTAAGCGTGGAAATAGAGCAAAGTTAGAACGTGGCGAGTGGCCAAATCGTGCACCATATGGCTACCTAAATAATCCTTCTACAAAGTCTGTCGTTATTAACCCAACGATGGTTCACTGGATTACCAGGATGTTTGAGTTATATGCAACAGGTACAAAATCTTTTAGAGACATTGCCAACATTCTTTTTTCAGAGGGGCTTCGAACTCCATCCGGAGGAAAGGTGTTTCGCTCAGTTGTTCATCGAGTAATCGTAAATCCTTTCTATTACGGAATGATGGAACGTGATGGTGAATTTTATCAAGGTGCCCATGAACCCATAATTACAAAAGATCTCTTTAATCGGGCACAGGAAGTTCTAAATGGAACGTCTCGCCCTAAAAGACAAACGCTCTTCTTCCCACTTCGTGGTCCAATGAGATGCCATGAATGTGGATGTATGCTCACTGCATCTTTGAAGAAAGGTCATCGTTATTACTACTGTACGAACGGTAAGGGAAATTGTTCTCAGAAGTCATTGTACATGCGTGAGGAGGACATCGTTAAAAAATTAGGGCATGAACTCGAGACTCTTTACTTCGACGAAGATTTAATTGAAATCATGTACCAGTCTGCTCGAGAAAAAATAGGTATAGACTCTGAAAGACGTGATCTAGCCATCGACGCCCTTCGAGAGGAGCTTAAAATGCTCCTAGAGCGTGAGTCCCGGCTGACTGATGGATTCGCCTCGGGAATAATCACAGACGAGCTTTATAGGTCAAAAATGAGTGTCTCAGGCAATCGTAGGGTTGAGATTGATAGCCAGCTTAGTGATCTTGAAGATAAAGCACGGTCTCGTAAAGATACTTTGGAACAGACCAAGAAAATCTTTTTAGAAAGCAGTAGAGCCACGAAAACATTTTTGGATGGTAGTGATGAGAAAAAATACAAGATACTGAATTCTCTACTTTGGAACGTTTACTTTAAAGATAAAGAAATTGTTAATTTACAATATAAAAAGCCCTTTTCGATTATTGCAAAAGGTGCCCCAAATCGAGAAATTTCAACTTTGTTGCCGGACTAGGATTCGAACCTAGATGACATGATTCAGAGTCATGTATCCTACCATTAGATGATCCGGCAGCGTCGTACGGAGCGCATTTTACGCCATTTTGGACCCTTTTTCAATCCCTTTCCGACTCTCCAAAACAGGCGTATTCTTTCCAATATGCCTAAAAAACACGTTCTTCCGAGAACAGAGTTTGGGAACCCTGTTCTACGTAAAAAGGCCAAGCGCGTATCTCCTGGATTTTTAAAAACAAGAAAATTCAAAGACCTTATTCAGCGCATGATTTATACGATGCGACGGGTCGGAGGTGTTGGACTCGCCGCACCACAAATCGATGTGTCGCTTGCAATCGCTGTCATGGAAATGCATCCGACTCCAACACGACCGAAATTGCCCCACAAAGGACCGATTGTTATTGTCAATCCAAAAATCACACGTTTTTCAAACAAAAAGGTTCCTGATTGGGAAGGTTGTTTGAGTCTAAAAGGAGTACGTGGCTCCGTTCCCCGCTCAGAGTCAATAACCGTTTCGTACACGAATGAACAAGGAAAAAGAATTACCGAGAAAGCTTCGGGTCTGTGGGCACGCATCTTTCAACATGAAATTGACCACCTCAACGGTGTTGTCTACGTAGACCGCATGAAAGACATGAAAACCCTCATGACCTTTTCTGAATTTAAAAAACGCATTCTAAAGAAGAAAAAGAAGAAATAACCAATGGAACCGCTTGCATCGCGCAACGACCCCTACAATGCATTCGAAATCAACAAAAAGAACTTTACAGACGTTGGTGCAGAAATTATCGTCATGCACAACGGCGGTCATATCACCGCAGACGACGGTTTTACCGAGATCCCCGAGACATTAGAGGAGTTTAAGAAAATGACCCAATGACACACCGACGAACAAAAATAACGGTTCCCGCGGACATTTCTGACCTATCCACAGAGAACCAGCAGGCCCTTGAGGAACTCAAAAGAGTTGTGCCACTTGTTGATGCGCTATACCGAAAACAGGTACCACGTGCAGGTGTGCAAACGTTTTATCCTGATGGGCTCACCGCACGAGAGTTCGAAAAGTATCTTGTAGAGCATCCGGAGAAAAGAGACGTTCTTGAAAGTCATTTTACTGTCGTACGTAAAAATGGAGAACAATTAACTGCTATTCCCTATTCGGAGGAATATAAGAGGGAACTCATGGAAATTTCGGCCGGGCTTCGTGTGGCAGCACAAAAAATTTCGCACCCAAACCTTAAGACGTTCATTGAGACCCGTGCAAGTGATTTTGAGAACAACGACTTTACACCGGGAGATTTGCTTTGGATACCACTTTCCGAGGCACCCATCGAACTGACCATTGGTCCGTACGAGGAATACGAGGACATGATTTGGGGCAAAAAACGAAGTTTTGAGATTGTAATCAGCACAGTGCTCAAGGAAGAAAACGCACGTCTTGCTGACTATCAAAAATGGGCCGGGGAGTTCGACAATGAGCTTGCACAGAAATACGGCTACACACCGGGCAGTAGCACACGTACCATGCTCATTGTTGACGAGGTTGCCGCAGGCGGTCACTCGAAAGCCGGCTACACCCCCATGGCATACAATCTTCCGAACGATACCGAAATAAAAATTCGCGCGGGAAGCAAACAGGTGTTCTTGCGCAATATTATCCGCGCAAAGTTTCAAACCATTACCCTGCCTATTGCACAACTCGTCGTGTCCCCTGAGGTTGCTAACTCATTCTCTGCCGACGATTACACACTCTTTATCATTGGGCATGAGCTTGCGCACGGACTCGGACTCTACTGCAAAGACGGACTTCGCGAGCTCGGGCACGGTCTCGAGGAAGGAAAAGCTGACGTCTTCGGCCTGCTCTTTCTCTACTGGCTCGCTGACCGTGGACACATTCCGCAAGAAACCGCACGCGCCGCAGCTATTGCAAAAGTAATTGACGGTCTTCGTCAGATTCGTTTCGGACAAGAAGAGGCCCACGCCATCGGCACCATTATCCAATACCGCTGGCTACTCTCCCACGGCGGACTGATGCTTAAGAATGGCAAGTTCATTCTTGACGAGGAGAAAATTCGCGCATCAGAGGAATCTCTCGGAGATGCATTCGCACAACTTGCGCTTTCAAAGGACTACACAAGAGCAGCTGAATTTGTGAACGTATGGGGAAAGAAAATCGAGGAGTTTGAGCCGGTGTTAGCGGGATTATCGAACATCCCCGTGGACATTGAACCTGAATTTGAAATACGCGGCAGAATCTAATTCGCGCGAATAGGTAAATAAGATTGAGGAACTAGAAAACTGGCTTGGGAGGGCGTACACTGACCGTACTATGGAACCGCTCGCTTCTCGCATTCGCCCAAAAAGCCTCGACGAGTTCGTCGGACAAGAACACCTCGTGGGTGTGGGCAAACCCCTGCGCGTCGCGATGGAGAAAAAAGAACTCTTCTCATTCATCCTCTGGGGACCGCCCGGATCGGGCAAAACAACGCTTGCGCGCATCTACGCAAACTCGCTTGGTGCTGACTTTCACGAGCTCTCCGCGGTTTCCGCCGGCAAAGACGACATCCGAAAACTCCTTCCCACCGGCACACTCCGATTTGGAAAACCAATTGTGCTCTTCATAGACGAGATACACCGCTTCAACAAGTCCCAGCAAGATTTTTTGCTTCCCTACGTTGAGCGCGGCGACCTCACGTTCATCGGCGCCACCACCGAAAATCCGTCGTTTGAAATCATCTCGCCGCTATTGTCCCGCTGTCGCGTGTTTGTGCTTGAGGAGCTTGCTGAGCAGCACATGGAGCAGATTCTCTCAAACGCCGCGAAAAAACTCTCACTGAAAATCTCCCGTGACGCGCTGGACTGGCTCATCGCAATTGCCGGAGGCGACGCACGGCAAGCGCTCACCGTGCTTGAAACGACAAAAAATCTCTACAAGACAGCAACGCTTGCGCACCTCAAAGAAGCCGTGCAGAGCCGGCACATCCGCTACGACAAAAAGGGCGAGGAGCACTACAACACCGTCTCCGCGTTCATAAAGTCCATGCGCGCGTCACAACCCGATGCTGCGCTCTACTACCTTGCACGCATGGTGGAAGCCGGCGAGGACCCGATTTTCATCGCGCGCCGCATGGTCATCTTTGCAAGCGAGGATATCGGCCTTGCCCAACCCACCGCGCTCGTCGTTGCCAACGCGGTATTCCGCGCGGTGGAAACCGTGGGCTACCCCGAAGCGGCCATCAATCTCGCGCACGGTGTTGCGTATCTCTGCCGTGCTGAGAAAGACCGCAGTGCGTATGACGCACTCCGCGCCGCGCAAGAAGATGTTGTGAAGCACGGAAATCTCCCCGTGCCGCTAAAAGTACGCAATCCCGTCACAAAACTCATGAAAGAATTAAAGTACGGCGAGGGATACGAAAAATACACAAAGGAGGATTTACTGCCGGAGAAGCTAAAAGGAAAGAGATACTTTAGAGACCTTGCGCAGCCTCCCGTGGCAAAGCGCCACAGAAAAAAGTAGAATACATAGCACGTATGAATACAAATAAAATCATTGCCATAGTCGGTATGCCAGGATCCGGAAAAGGAGAAGTGGTCAAATATCTTGGAGAAAGGGGGTTTCCGAGCGTGTATTTCGGCGGACAAATAATACAAGAGGTGGAGCGAAGGGGTTTAGAGCGGAATGCCGAGAATGAGAGTCTTGTTCGAAAAGAGTTGCGCGCACAGCATGGGATGGCGGGGGTTGCCGTACTCTCACTTCCCGTAATCAAAGAACTTCTGGCAACGAATACCGTAATACTTGACGGACTCTACAGCTGGAGCGAACTGGCACTGCTCAATAAAGAGTTTCCGAAGCGCGTCTTTGTGTTGGCTGTTTGTTCTGACAGAGCTATCCGTTACACACGCTTAAGAAACCGTCCCGTCCGCCCCTTTACACAAGAAGAAGCTGCGGCTCGAGATATCGAGGAAATAGAAAAAATCGAGAAAGGGGGACCGATTGCGTTCGCAGATTTCAATATTTTAAATAACGGCACAATGCCGGAACTCCACGAACAGGTTGAGGCCGTGCTGCAAAAGATATCCTAGAGCTTCTCGATTTCTTTGAGGTCGTGGTCAGGGAGATACAGCACGAGCAGACCAATGACAATGGAGATGAGTGCAATTTCAGCGTGGTGTCCGCCGAAGAACACGAGGTCAATGCCATCAAGTACGTACCAAATGCCGCGCCACACGAGCACAAGTCCCACGACGATGGAGAGATCCTTTGCGAAGTATCTGAGGATGTTCCTTCGTGGCTCCATACAACGACGTCTACACTTTTAGGTACCGACGAACCGCCAGGTAGCTGGAAACGGCGCCGAGCACGATGCCTGACAAGAAGATAATGAGGAACATCTGCCCGAAATGTTCAAGGTAGTAGTCAAACACATTGATGGAACCGAAGAAACGCTCGGTCATTGGTCCCACCCACAACGTCAACGGGTAAAAAAGGATAAGTACGACAACTGCCGCGGCAATACCGTACATGACACCCTCAACAACGAACGGTGCGCGCACATAGCGATTGGATGCACCGACGAGTCGCATGACCGAAATTTCTTCGCGCGCGGTGTAAATCGCGAGCCGGATGGTGTTGAACGTGATGATAAGGGAAAGGAAGATGAGTACGAGTGAAAGCGCGAAACCGAGACGCTCGGTTGAATTGATGATGTCGGAGAGTTTTTCAATGACCACCTTGTTGTCGTAGTAGTTGATTTTCTGAATGATGGGTTGGGCTCCCGCGCCGAGCGCCGCGTCGCTTTCAAGAAACGCCGCGACCGCTTCGTACTGGGACGTCTCCCGCGCTTTGATATTGAAGACCGCACCAAGCGGGTTGTCATCAAGCTCCTCAAGCGCGCCTAAAATGGTCTGGTCGTCGGCGTGGCGCTCGCGGAAGTCTGCCAACGCGTCTTCACGTGTGATGTACTCAACCGAAGAAACCTCCGGAAGGGCTTCTAGTGACGTTTTAAGGCTCAAAATATCGCTTTCAGGAGCATCCGTCATGAAGTAGACGTTGATGTCCACCTTATTCTGAAGCTGTAAGAGCGAGGACTCAAGCACTGCGCCAAGGAATACGACCGCACCGAGCGTAAAGAGTGTCACCACCATGATGAGCACTGACGCAAACGACACGAAGCCGTTGCGCCAAAAATTCACAAACCCCGCCTTCGTTACTCGTTTTACTTTGGTCCACAACATAGTGATGTATTAAATGACGTAACGACCCTCCTTGTCGTCGCGCGTGATGCGACCCTTATCCATCGTGATGACGCGCTTGCCCAAGCTATCAATAACGCCTTTGTTGTGCGTCGTGAGCAGCACCGTCGTGCCGAGGTCGTTAATTTTTTTAAGAATCTGAATGACTTCGTACGTGTTGAGCGGATCGAGGTTTCCTGTCGGTTCGTCGGCAACGAGCACATCGGGCTGATTGACGATGGCGCGCGCGATAGCCAAGCGCTGTTTTTCTCCGCCGGACATTTGGTGCGGAAACTTCCACGCTTTGTCCAAGAGTCCCACGAGTTCAAGTGCGTACGGCACATCGCTTTCAATGTCCGCATCATCACGACCGGCCGCCTCCATGGCAAACGCAATGTTTTCAAACGCGGTCTTCTGCGGAAGCAGTCTGAAATCCTGGAAAATCATACCGATGCGGCGGCGCAAATCGCTTATTTCGCGACGCGAGAGCGAGTGGATATCGGTCTCGCCCAAAAATACCGAGCCGGATGTCGGTCGCTCTTCGATAAGGAGCAGTTTCAGGAGTGTTGTCTTACCGGCACCGGAGTGACCGACGATGGATACAAACTCGCCCGGATCGATTGAAAAGGTAACCTCTTCAAGCGCCCTCGAGTCGTCTGAATATATCTTGCTGACGTTGTCGAATGAAATCATGTGCATCGTGCTATTGAGTGTCTTCTGTTGCGAGTTTCTTGTGTGCCTCGATGAAGACGTCCAGGTCTCCGTCTTTGAGCACCGCGTCGACATCACGAACTTCCACATCCGTCCGATGGTCTTTTACCATTTTGTAGGGATGCAGGACGTATGACCGAATCTGATTTCCCCACTCCGCGTCCGTCGTCGCTGAAATAGAGATGCCACGCGCGGCGCGCAACTTCTCTTCCTGCTGCCTATGATACAACTTTCCGCGCAAAATCTCCAGCGCATATGCGCGATTTTGCGCCTGACTGCGCTGTGTTGCCGCGTGCGCGGCAAGACCCGTCGGTTTGTGAACGATTCGTACGGCAGTTTCGCGCTTATTGACGTTTTGTCCGCCTGGACCACTGGAGCGCGCGAACTGAATATCCAGGTCGGTTTCCGGAATCTCCACCTCTCCTTTCTCTTCAAGCTTCGGCAGTACCTCAACCATGACAAAGGACGTGTGTCGCTGGTCGTTGGCATTAAACGGTGAGATGCGCACGAGCCGGTGCACGCCTTCTTCATGTCGCAGTTCGCCGTACGCACCCTTCCCCTCTACTTCAAACGTGATATTTCTCACACCACCGTGGTCGTTTTCGTTTTGATGACGAATGTCGTACTCCCAACCCTTACGCGAGAGATACGCGAAGTACATTTGCGTGAGCATGCGCGCAAAGTCCTCGGCGTCGGTGCCGCCCGCGCCTGCAAAGATGGTCACGATGGCATTGCCCAAATCGTGCCGCTCTTTCCCTTCCGACTGCAATTTGAGTTCTTGATATTCGCGGATGACCTGCTGTGCGCTTTCTTTGTCGTTCCAGAAGTCCGGCATTCCCATCACCGCCTCCAATTGCGCGATTTTTTTCTCAATATCTGCCTTTTCCACGACTCAAGTATACCAGACGAAAAAGCCACCAGAACGCGGCATTCCCGTCGTCGGGCGAACCCTCGGGTACTAGCCTGGCGTGCCCAATGGGCGATCGCTGTTCTGGTGGCGCGGCAATAGTATATGTGATTTTCGGGCGCGTCAATTTCTGAGCCACCTCCGAGATTCGAACTCGGGACCCCGGCTTTACGAAAGCCGTGCTCTACCAACTGAGCTAAGGTGGCGACCTGAGCCGATGGCCGGGATTTCACAACCTCGGAAACCCACGGTTTTCCGACGATTGCCTTCGGCAATCTGCCTTCCTCCACGGGGAAACTTACAGTTTCCCCGACCCCCTTCGCCGTTCAATCCCGGCCGGTGAGGGAAAACCTTGAGCCGATGGCCGGGATTGAACCGGCGACCCCGTCCTTACCATGGACGTGCTCTACCAACTGAGCTACATCGGCGCCGTCCGGCGATCGGACAGCACTATACTACCCAAAAAACTGCTCTTTTGGAAGATACCTGATGAACTAAAATTCTCCGCGACGAAACGGTGCGGAGAATTTTTTCATTCGTTGTATGTCTACCTTATGCCTGCGGTGCAGCTGCGGGTGCAGCAGACACGACCTGCGGCTGAATACCCCGGTCCAACTCTCGGTACAAGTACACAAGTGCAACAAGCGACATGGGCACGGTAACGAGTAAGCCGACACCAAATGCGAGTGCACCGGCAACGTTGAAAAGAATAAGAACGAGGAATGCGAGAAACAGATTCCATCGGTGTCCCTTCGTCAGCTTCCAGCTGGCCTTCATGGCATCAATACCCTTCATCCCTTTATCAACAACAAAGAGCGCGGCGAACAGGAGACCCATTTGCGCAATGATGCCCGGAACAATGAGGAGTACGATACCGATTGCAACGATAATACCGGTAAGCAGTGATGCGATTGCAAACTGCAAAAGCATCGGCCAGCGGCCTGAGAACAACATCTCAAATTTGAGCATGCCGCCGGCGTACGCGGTCAGCGCCATGCGCAAGAAGCCCATGTACAGCCACCAAAGCGTTACTGCAGTGAACACGCTGATGATAGCTTCGATAAGACCGTCTGTGTTGTCAGACAATGAGTCCAACACGACCGAGGCTACGCCGACGACTGCGGTCGCACCAACGAACATCCAAGCGTTTTTCTTGAACGTCGCCCAGGATGCACGAAACATCTCTTTGATTGATAGATGCATAGTTTTGTGAAAAAACGATTAACGAATTATAAACACCACACCACTAGTATACGACACGTGCCCCGCGCTACAATACACCCATGAATATTCAAACGGTTGATATCCGGTTGATTAGGTTCTTTCGGGAAATCAGCTTCCCTGTCGCGCGCGTAAGCCTGTTTATCGTCTTTTTCTGGTTCGGATTGCTTAAAATCCTCGGACTCAGCCCCGCGGGAGAACTCGTGCAGGCGCTGTACGAAGAAACCATCTCGTTCGTCCCGTTTGCGACATTTTATGTGCTATTCGGCCTCCTGGAGATGGCTATCGGTGTTCTCTTCCTTTTCCCTCGCGCCGTACGTGTCGTTATTCCTCTGCTCCTGGCACACATGCTGACAACATTTTTGCCGCTATTTTTCCTCCCGGAAATTGCATGGCAGCGGTGGTTCGTGCCTACACTTGAAGGTCAGTACATCATCAAAAATCTCGTCATCATCGCGACAACGCTCTTTATTGCCGCGCATGCCCACCCGCTCCCACCGAAGATAACCTGAAAAAAGCGGCTTCCGAGTCCAGGAAAATAAAAAACGGCATACGCCGTTTTTCTCTGCGGAACCGACGGGACTCGAACCCGCAACCTCCTCCGTGACAGGGAGGCGCTCTAACCAGTTGAGCTACGGCTCCAGTAACGAGAAGATAGTACCAAAAATAGGCCGAAAATCAATTGTGCCGGGGGACGGGATCGGTCACGGGTCACAAAGGATTTTGGCGCCAAGGCTCCAAAATCCAAAGTGCCCGCGACCCCGCCTCGGCGCTCCTCCGTGCTTACGCACGCGCGCCTGCGGCCTTCGATTCATACACAACTATGCTGATGTGCCGGGGGACGGGATCGAACCGTCGACCTAGGGCTTATGAGTCCCTCGCTCTAACCAACTGAGCTACCCCGGCATCCCTTTGGGGTGAAGCCATTCTATAACAAAAAACCGACCTAAAAAAGCGTAACCAAAGGGCCTGTTCATAACATATTCACAGCGCGCGCTATACTACAAAGTGCGACTTTAAAAAATTATCAATAACCTTTTTGTATGGATACATACTCCACACCCGCAAAGGGCCTCCCGCGATCAGTTGTTGCCGTCATCGGCATGCTGCTCCTCGCCGGAGTACTTACCATTGCGCTCGTAAGAGACCGCATCGTCTCTCCGCCCTGGAGAGAAGTTACCATTACCGGAACCGGCCGCGTTCCCTACACGCCTGATGAAGCGCTCGTGCGCTTGGGCGTCCACGTAGACACCGCGCCGACCGCACAAGCAGCACTCGGCGTACTCTCCATGAACATGGAGAAGATTATTCCCGCGCTCCAGGAGCTCGGCATTCCGGAGGAAAACATCTCAACTGAGTCGTACAACCTCTACCCGCAGTACTACTACCCGGAGAATCGGCCGGCGGTTATCTCGGGCTACGGAGCCGACCAACAGCTGACCGTCAAACTCACCGGCGAAGAAGGCGTTACGCAAGATCTCGTAAGCCGCGTCATCGAAACCGCGAGTGCCTCCGGCGCCAACCAGATTCTCGGTGTTTCGTTTACGGCATCCAACATTGACGAGCTTCACCAAGAAGCACTGCTTCTTGCCATACAGGACGCACAGTCGCGCGCGGAAGAAACAGCAGACGCCGCCGGCGTTCGCTTGAAGAAAGTGGTGTCGTGGTGGGAGAACCCGATTTACCTCCCCGGCAGCACCATGTCATATGACTACTACGCCAAAGGCGGAGAAATGGGTATGGGAGGTGGCTACGCTCCCCAGGTCCCGTCAGGAGAGCAAGAAATCGTCATCCAGGTAAACCTCAACTACTCGACGAAGTAGTTTGACTCCGGCCACAAAGGCACAAAAATGACCGGCACCATGCCGGTCATTTTTGATCTTGTTGCGGGGGCCGGACCACGATTACGTTTATCTCCTTCGACTCAGGGAGTCGCCGTCACAACTCCCTGGTCTAGGCACAGCCTCGCTGTTTTGGTCTGTTGACCAAAACATGCTCCGGCCTTCGATTCCGAACGCGAACAAAGCAGTTTGTTCGCTCCCCCGCAAAAACCCGAGAATACAAAAGACCGGGTTTGAACCCGGTCTTTTGTATTCTTGTTGCGGGGGCCGGAATCGAACCGGCGTTCTCCAGGTTATGAGCCTGGCGAGGTACCGCTCCTCCACCCCGCTGTACAGGCAGTTTATCAGAAAAATCACTTTTATCAAAGTGGAGCATTTATGAAGACCTGAAATGCTATGATATACCGCATGAAAAAAATACTCATCGGCGTCCTCGCGCTTGCACTAACACTCCCGCTGTTTGCAATCGCACGACATGACAGTTACTACTCGAGCTCACTGCGTAATAAAATAAACGACCTTGATGACGACCGCGTGGACGATTTACCCATCCCAATACTCTTTGGTGTGCGACTCTCGGCACTGACCGACAACTTCGGCGACGACCGTGACGGCGGCAGCCGCAGTCACGAAGGACTAGACATCCTCACCATCAAAGGCGCGCCGATTATCTCGCCAACAGAGGCGGTCGTGACGCGCACGGGCACCGGTAGCAGCGCCGGCAAGTACGTCTACACAGCAAACCCCGGCGGCGAAACATTTCGTTACATGCACCTCGACGACATTGAAGTTCGTGCCGGAGACGAACTGAAGGTTGGTGACATTATCGGCTACGTCGGCAACACCGGGAACGCCTACGGCGGTCCGCACCACCTGCACTTTGAAATACGCGACGGCCGCGAAGCGCTCGACCCGTATCCTCGCATCTCCGAGGAATTTTCACTTAAAGAAAAGATGCGATTTCTTGAAAACGCAATTGACGATGTTGATGACGAAGAAGAGTTCATTGAGTTCGTCATAAAAAATTACGCAAACGAACTGCGCCAAGCACAGATGGCGGGCATTGATCTCCCTGAGGATATTGCAGATGAAATCCAAACAGCCCTCGTGCCGGCAAACAACGTCACCACCTCAGGTGACCTAACGCTTGATTCAGAAGGGCCGCTGGTCCTCGCCCTCCAAGGATTCCTTATCGCAAAAGAGGTCGGACCCGCGGCTGAGGCGCTCGCCGACGTTGGTGCCACCGGCTACTTCGGACCGCTCACACAACGCGCCCTCGCCGAATACCAGGTTTCCGTCGGCATCTCGCCGGCATCCGGCTACTTCGGCCCCATCACCCGCGCGTACATTCTGACGAACGAGAAAAACTAGATTACACAAAACCCCGGCTAGTGCCGGGGTTTTTTATTCTGTCTGGGGACGTTCAAGCGTTACGGTTTCGAGTCCTCCCGCACCACCCGCGATTTTGACGACATCTTTATCAATTTTTCCGAGCTCTTTATGCGCCGTGTTGAAATGGTTCACCGTGGTGCCGAGTGCGTTGCCAAGCTTGAGCATGTACTCGTTGTAGTTGCCCAGGTGCCGTCCCAACTCCCCCACTCGCTTTTGAATATCTTTCGCCTGCTCTTCAATTTGCAGCGAGCGCAATCCTTGCATGACCGTCTGAAGATACGCAAGAAACGACGTCGGTGAGACAATGATGACTTTCTTGCCGAATGCGTACTCAATGAGGTCGCGTGTCGAAGTCTTCACCGTACCCACTTGGTTGATGAGTAAGTCGTAGTACACGCCTTCCGACGGAATAAACATAAACGCGAATTCCATCGTGTCTTCCGCGGGGCGTACGTACTTACTTGTTTCATCAATACGGTTCTTCAAATCCACCTTGAACGCTTTCTCCAGTCGCTCGCGCTCAACCGGATCGCGGCTTTCAAGAATGCGGTTGTAATTCTCCAATGAAAACTTCGCATCAATGGGAATAACTTTGTCTTTGACGAACACGGCCGCGTCCACAATCTCGCCGTTTTTGAATGCATACTGCATCTGAAACGTTCCCGGCGGCATGACGTTTTGCAACACCGTTTCAAGATAGTATTCACCCAAGATGCCGCGCTGTTTCGGGTTCTGTAAAACGTCTTGCAAGTGCTGGAGCTGGTCGGCAAATGACACCACCTGCTTGTTTGTCTCATCAAGTTTGGTTAAGCCCTCCGTCACCTCGCGCACGATGCGTGTGGACTCGGAAAGCTGGCTGTGGACCGAATCATGGAGCGTTTTGGTGCTCTCACCGAGCTTTTGGTCAACCGTACGCGACACTTCGTTGAGCTGCTGGAGGATAAGCGAGAGACCCTTCTCATCGCCTGTATCACTCCGTTTTCGCGTAAAAAACCACACCTGGACGCCGATTCCGGCCGCCACGAGGATAAGGAGTACGATGAGGAGCATGTCGGTCATACGGTCAGTATACCCCGTGAGATATAGGTCTGCCAAACTCATATACGAAAGTTCAGCATTTTTATCTCACGGGGTATAGCCCCATTAGCGGGCTTTGAAAACGAAGAATTTGGTCGCTTCAATAATGCAGAGGTTGAAAAATGCGAGCACAAGCAGGGTGAGCACGCCGAACCCGTCGATGGGAACGAGCGAAAGCAGGTTCCGCAGCGGAGCGACGATGAACGCCACGACGAGCAGGACGAGGCTTATCAGCACCGCCCACACGAGGTACATGTTGCTGAACAAGCTGATGCGCCAAATGGGGACCGTAAAGTTTTTCAGTGAGAATGCAAATGTCAGTGCTGACAGTGACAGCGCGCCGAACATGAGTGTTTGAATGTATGGAAGCGGGAGCGCAGTGCGCGAGAGAAACAGGTAGACGACAAAGACGAGTACACCGGTAACGATGCCGCTGCCGAGAATTCCCTGCCGTACCTCCTTTGTGAGAAGTTTTTTTACACTGTCACTCCGGGGATTGCGCTTGAGAATGCCGGGCTCCGCCGGTTCAAACGCAAATGCAAACGACAAAAACCCTTCCTGCACGATGTTGAGCCACAAAATTTGTACCGGCAAAATCGGAAGTGCTAAACCGCCGATGATTGCACCGATGATAATCATAATTTCACCGAATGACGTTGCCAGCAGATGCGTCGTCATCTTCTTGAGGTTGTCCATGATGCGTCTCCCCTCCTCTATCGCCGCAACAATAATGGAGAAGCTGTCATGAATAAGTACGAGGTCCGACGCTTCTTTGGCGACTTCCGTGCCTGAACCCAACGCCACGCCGATGTCGGCGGCTTTCAGCGCCGGCGCGTCGTTAATGCCGTCTCCCGTCATCGCGACCACTTCGCCCGCATCTTTAAGCACTTTTGCCATGCGCATCTTCTGGAGCGGTAAGACGCGCGCAAATACCGCGTGCTGCCGGAGTGATGAAAGCAACTCTTCATCAGACATTTCCTCAATGTCCTGCCCGGTAACCACGACACCGTCACTGCTGATGCCGACTTCACGCGCGATGGTGCGCGCCACGGCCGGATTGTCCCCGGTAAGCATGCGCACCGAAGCTCCCGCTTCCTGCGCCGCGAGTACCGATTCGCGCGCATCAAACCGCAGCGGGTCTTCAAACAAAAGCAGTGCCCCAAACGAGAGTCCTTCCAGAACGGTTTCTTCCGAGAGAGTATTCGTATCGAATCCTTTCGGTACATCTTTCCACGCAACCGCAAGAATGCGGTGGCCGTGAGCACTTTCTATCTCAAAGACATTCTCCGTTTTTTGTTTTTCTTCCGCGCTAAAACGGCTTTTATCAGTACACCCATAGGATGTCGACGCCGCGAGTACCAACTCCGGAGCGCCCGCAACGTACATTCGCCGTTTGTCGGTTTCGCGATCTTCGCGCACGTACGCGCCGAACTTATATTTTGAATTAAATGGCAGCGCACCAACGATTGGATGTGTCGTGTCAAAATCTTTCGACAGACCGAGGCGCAGAGCACTCTCCACCATAATCTTCTCCATTGGACGACCGTTCACGCGTGTTTCGTCTTTCCCGGAGTTCTCAAAAAAGACATCCGACGCGAATGCGCCTAATGCAAGTGCGTCGCGCGCGGTGTCCCCGTCTGCAACACTTCCGACACCCGGCACATACGCGCTCTTGAGCGTCATCTCCGCGCGCGTGAGCGTTCCGGTTTTGTCGGTGAGAATGAACGTCGTACTGCCCAAGGTCTCGGCAGTTACGATGGTGCGCACGAGCCCGCCGCGATCAAGCAGGCGCTCCACACCAACCGCCAGCGACACCGCAACCGCCGCAGGCAGTCCTTCGGGCACGGCGGACACCGCCACGGCAACCGCGAGCAAAAGCATCACCGCAATGTCTTCACCGCGCGCAACACCGAGCACAAAGATGCCGACAACAACCACAGAGACAACCAGCGCGAGAAAGCGCGCCAGACGCGCGATATTGCGCTGTATGGGCGTCTCCGTATCGTGCGTCGCCAACAGTTGTGCGGCGATTTGCCCGATTTTAGTCTGCGTTCCCGTGGTTACCACGGCACCGCGTCCGGTTCCTGAGACAACCGCTGTTCCCATCCACACCATGTTTTTCTGCTCCGTTATTGGCGCATCGCTCAGAGACGGCGCGATATCTTTCTCCACGGGAGCCGATTCGCCGGTCAGTGCCGATTCATTGAGAAAGAGATCACGGACGGACAAAAGACGGATGTCAGCGGGGGTGATTTCTCCGGCGCCCAACAGCACGATGTCACCGGGTACCAACTCCCGCGTTGAGACGCGACGCGTTCCACCGTTGCGTACCACGAGTGCGGAGCGTTCCTGCGACGATGAGAGCCGTTCAAATGCGCGGTCCGTGCGCCCTTCCTGGTAGAGACCCACACCGATATTGATAAGAATGGCGAGTATGATGACGACCGCGTCGGTGTTCTTACCCAAAAACAGCGTTGAGAGCAGTGCAAGAATAAGAATAAGCGTCAGCGGGCTGCCCAAGTAGCGCATCACCTTGCGAAACAGCGTCAGGCGAATTTTTTTCTCGAAGTAGTTCGGCCCGAAAACTTTTTTGAGCCGAGTAACCTCATCCTCGGATAATCCGCGCGAAGAGTCGGTGCCGAGCCACTCGATAACATCCTCTGCGTTGTGCGCGTGCCATTGTCGTGCGTCCATAGTGGACTTTATGATACCATGTGTGCGTTATCGGGGTTTTACACTATATATATGTCACTACACCAAGACATCAAGGGCGGCATCATGCAGGCATTGAAGGCAAAGGACCAGACCCGTCTCTCCGTTCTACGCGGGCTCGCGACCGCATTTACCAACGAACTCGTGACCAAAGGGCGCAAACCGGACGGTGAGTTGGAAGACGATGAAGCACTCACGGTGATTTCACGCGAAGCAAAGAAGCGCAAAGAGTCCATCACGCAATTTGACGCTGCGGGACGCACCGACCTTTCAGAACCCGAGAAAGCGGAGCTCGTTGTGATTGAATCGTTTTTGCCCGAGCAAATGAGCCGCGAGGACATCGTCTCATTCGTGGAAAAGAAGGTATCTGAGATGAACCCGACATCCGAGCAGAAAGGACAATTCATCGGCGCGGTCATGAAAGACCTCAAAGGAAAAGCGGACGGTAAGGTGGTTCAGGAAGTCGTCAACGAACTGCTTAAGTAACAAACCCAACAAAAAAACCGGCGGACAGCCGGTTTTTTTGTATACCCGTTTTACGTGTTAGCACGGTTCACCCGCGTTCGTGATGCAGTTTGAAAACGGAATATCCGCATCCGCCTGCAATCCTGTGGAAAACATGAGCATGTTAACCACAAAGAGTACGAGGAAGCTCACGAGCAGCACGCCCAAGAATCCGAGAACAAACTTGAAGAACGTGTGGTTGAGGAGGTCTTTGAGCTTCATATACCGCTTAGTATATCACCCCAGTGGGGGGGGGGGGGGGGGGGGGGGGGGGCGCGGGGGGGGGGGTGGGGTTTTTGGAAAAAAACGACAAA
>BTUR01000003.1:0-896 GCA_045863475.1 Candidatus Campbelliibacteriota bacterium | reverse complement strand
AAAAATTTTTATTATGGTTTTTTTGTTTTGTTTTTTTTGATAAATACACCGTTTTTTATACCCCCCCTGTGGCTTGCCATCTTTGTTGGCCCCGCCACTTTGTTTTCGTCGTTTCTTGATACCAACAACCGTCTCTTTTGCAAACTTTTCATACGCGGCGACATCCTTGAATTGGCTCAAAATAATGTCTTTTTCGCACATACCGGCAACACCACGTGTCGTATATTCCTTCCAACTTGACCGAATCAGACTGTTTTCGGAGGATGATGTGTGCACATGATTATTAAGATTCACGTACGCGCTCACATAAAGAAGCTGTTCATTGTTCTCAATATGAACCGATTTAAACGGACCTTGAAAAAGCGATCCGCTGCGCTCATATCTCTTATTAAAATACTTTGTATACCCTGCTCCAACTTTCTGCATGAATTTTGCTATACCTCCGTTTGTATTTTGCCGAAGTATGCAATGAAAATGATTTGGATTGATGCAGTATGCGATAACATTGACCAACTTTTCCGTCTGCGTCCCTAAGGGACGCAGTTGGCGTTCTTTAAATGTGCTAACTTCGTTATTTAAGTGCCCGATTGGCTCTGGAACATTAAACTCAGTCATGCATTTCAGGAATCGTCTTACGTCGGCAGAATCCATAAATACTTGCCGCTTGTCTACTCCTCTATTGAAAACATGGTAATACTCGTTATTGGCGTGTGTTGTTTCCCTCATAACACCGTAAAATATATTCTTTTTGATGAAAGAATAATAAATTCGTCCCTAAGGGACGCTGCTGGTAAGCGTCCCAAGCGTCCCTTAGGGACGAATTTGGAATTTCCCCAATACAAAAACCACCCTTTCGGGTGGTTTTTGCTGAGAACTAGACTCTACACGAGTCAGCC
>BTUR01000002.1:79552-141415 GCA_045863475.1 Candidatus Campbelliibacteriota bacterium | reverse complement strand
CGTGAGTCCTGCGTCCCGCATGTTGCGTGGTTTCTCGGCGGAGTTCGCGACAAACTTTTCAGGCCCGCCCGGTGACGTGCGGGCCGTTTCTATTTTCTGGAGAGTTTTTGTCCCTCGGGAGTATCTTTCACCACAAATCCTTTTTCTTCAATTTCGCCACGGAGCGTGTCGGCCATATCCCAGTGCTTTGCTTCGCGGGCGAGTTCTCGACGATGCAAGAGCTCCGCAACATCTTCGGGAATCACCAGTTCTTCCGTTTCGTTTAATTTCAATCCGAGCACCGCATCCCATGCGAGAATGGTCATTTTTTTATCCTCGTCTTTTACATCCTCATCGCGCAGAAGATCCCAGACAAGCGACACTGCTTGCGGGGTGTTGAGGTCGTCTTCAACGGCCTCGCGGAATTTCGCGTCGTATGCCGCGTCAACGGAGCCGGCGTCAGGGAAGTCGGCGAGACGCGCCTTTAGTTTTTCATACGCGGTGTGTGCGCCGCGCGCGGCGTCCAGCGTGAAGTTCACCGCGGAGCGGTAATGCGCCGTGAGCACCCAGTAGCGGTAGGCGAGCGGTGTGATGCCTTCTTTTTCAATATCAGAAAGTGTGAGTCCCGTGCCTTCGGATTTCGCCATCTTGCGGTCGTCCACGCGGACGTGGTCGTTGTGGAGCCAAAAGCGCGAGAATGTTTTTCCGGTTGCGCCCTCTGCCTGTGCGATTTCGTTGTTGTGGTGCACGGAGATGTGTTCAATGCCGCCCGTGTGAATATCAAGTGTCTCGCCGAGGTACTTCATGGACATTGCGGAGCACTCAATGTGCCAGCCCGGAAATCCTTTGCCCCACGGTGACTCCCAGCCGAGCTCCGCGTTGAATTTCCACAGCGCGAAGTCACGCGGATTTTTTTTCTCCGCGTTTCCTTCAACACGCGCGTGCTCGTCCGAACTCTCTGACAACCCGCCGAGCTTCCCGTACTCAGGGTAGTCGCCGGTGGAGAAGTAGACGCCGTCTGACGTGGTGTACGTGAGTCCCTTTTTTTCAAGTCATACGATGAGGTCAATTTGGTCTTGGATGTGTTCGGATGCGCGCGGCATGACTGCAGGTGGCAGCACGTTGAGTGCCTCCATATCCTGTGCGAATAATTCCGTGTAGCGGTCGGCGAGTGATTTCAGCCCCACAAGGGAAACGGGGAGGTTGTCGCGCTTCAAACCTTTCATCATCTTGTCCTCGCCCTCGTCTTGGTCGGAGGAGAGGTGGCCAACATCGGTAATGTTCATGACCTGCTGTACGTCAAAACCTGCGTACTGCAACACGCGCCGGAGCGTGTCGGCGAAGAGGAGGGCGCGGAGGTTGCCGATGTGGACGCGGTCGTAGACGGTCGGGCCGCAGTTGTAGACGCGTGCGGTGTTGCCCGAGGCGGGGGAGAACGGTTCTTTCGTTTTGGTGAGCGTGTTAAAAAGCTGCAGCATGTTATTCCTTGATACTCCATTCTACTCTATGCGATACTACTCTGGCTATGAATCCCGTTAGAAAGTCGTCTAAACGGGGTTTTGTGGGGGAAGGGACACAATCTTTGTATTAGAGTGAATTTATTACACACATCGGGTTTAATTTCTAACGGGATGAATAGGGGATTTTCACGAAGATTTGGGCTGTTGTTGTTATGCGTGGTGCTGTTTGGCGCCGGTTTTCTCATTGGAAAGGACTCCGTTGACCCTGTTGAGTTGGTGACGGGTGCCATTAACACCGAGACGCCGTCGTCCACACCCGCTGACTTTTCTGACTTCTGGGAAGTGTGGAACATCATCAATGAGCGCTACTACGAGCCGAATAACGTGGACCCGCAGGAAAAAGTATGGGGCGCAATTTCAGGACTCGTCGCGTCGCTTGATGACCCGTATTCTGTTTTCCTGCCGCCAGAAGAAACTGAATTTTTCAATGACATGATTGCGGGAAGTTTCGGCGGTGTCGGTATGGAAATCGGTCAGCAAGAAGGCGCGATTGTCGTCGTTTCTCCACTGAAGGGTACGCCGGCGGAGCGCGCAGGTATCCGTTCGGGCGATGTGATCATCAAAATTGACGAAGAATCAACGCTGGATCTTTCCGTGGACGAAGCGGTGAACCGCATTCGCGGTGATGTTGGCACGAAAGTTGCACTCACTATTTCGCGCGAGGGTGAAGATGAATTTTTGGAAATGACGATTACGCGTGAGCGGATTGATATTCCGACACTCGATACTGAGCTTCGTCCCGACGGTATCTTCGTACTCTCGTTGTACAACTTTGACGGACAGTCATCTGAAAAAGTGCACCGCGCGCTCAAAGAGTTCGTCGCCTCAGGAAGTACCAAACTCATTTTTGATTTGCGCGGCAACCCCGGCGGCATTTTGGGTTCTGCGGTGGAAATCGCGAGCTACTTCTTGCCGGAAGGTGAAGTCGTCGTGTCCGAGAAATTTGAGCAGGGAAGGGAGAACCGCGACTACCGCAGTTTCGGCTACAAACTTGTTCCGGAAGATACAGAAGTTGTCGTGCTCGTTGATCGCGGCTCCGCATCGGCGTCCGAAATTGTGGCGGGTGCATTGCAGGAACACGGACGCGCAGTACTGGTAGGGGAGACGACGTACGGCAAAGGCTCCGTGCAGGAACTCATTTCGGTTGCGAACAACACGTCGGTCAAAATCACTATTGGAAAATGGTACACGCCAAACGGTCTCTCCATCTCAGACGGCGGGTTAACGCCGGATGTTGAAGTTCTCCGCAGTGTTGAAGATTTTCAAAATGATGTTGACCCGCAGCTGGATGCGGCGGTCGATATACTTCTCTCTGAATAGGGAAGAAACGAAAATGAGCCGGTGGTCTCCCCAATGTTGGGCGAGGTCGGCTCATGCTACGTGGCGCACTGTGTTACACGATGCGTGGTATTCCATACTCCGTCTCCTCGTCGGCAAGGAGTTTCCGTGCGAACTCCTCGGCAGTCATCCCTTTGAGATCAACCGAAAACGGTTTTTCAGCACTTCTGGGGAAACGTACGACACCGGTACCGTCGGAGTATTTGATGACCAGAACAGCAAACAACAGTTGTTCGCTGCCCAGCGCATCAAGTCCGGAAATCATTCGTCGCCCATCTTCCTTCTGGATGAGGAAAAGCTGTGCTCGTTCCTCAACGCCCTTCGTGTCCACCCCGCATCACCTCCTTTCTATTGTGTCGTTGTTGTGCGCCAAAGATCTGTCCTGCCTCTATTCTTGCGCTCCCCGGAGAAAGGTCAACCCCGCAGGAATTTCTGATTCGGGCATAAAGCCCAAAAAAGGGTGCTGATGTCTCGTATTTTTGAACATACACCCCTGTGCAAAACCCGGGCGGGGTTGATATGTTCAAACGTGGCACCCTGTAGTATTATGAATGCCTTATGGAAGTCGTATTACTCAAAGACGTCGCAAAAGTTGGAAAGCGTTTTGACATTGTAACCGTCGCTGACGGCTACGCGCTTCACTGCCTTATCCCGCAAGGGCTCGCACAGGCAGCAACGCCGGCGACGCGCGCGATGGTTGCACAGCGAAAAGCAGAACTCTCGGAGAAGAAAGTCATGCATGAGGAGCAAGTTGCACACTGTATCAAAAAAATTGACGGAAAGACGGTGACGATTAGTGAGAAAGTAAATGAACAAGGACACCTCTTCGGCGCATTACACAAAGAGCGCATTGCGAGTTGCGCGTACGACCAACTCGGCGTGGAGATTCCGCCGGACTGCATGCACCTGGACCACCCCATCAAAGAAGTGGGGGATACACAGATGAAAGTTGGTATCGGCAACATCATGGGAACGATTACCGTCCGCGTTGAGGCTCAGAAATAATACGAATACGAAAAGGCCCGCTCTCTCGAGCGGGCCTTTTAAGTTTTCTTTATGCGAGCACGTCTACAATCTTCTGACGGGCGGGTGTGCCGTTGAAACGCACAACGCGCTTCATGCGGAATTTCACCGTGCCGTTTGCCGTTGAGAAGAGCGTGTGGTCTTTACCCATACGGACGTTCTTTCCAGCCTCGATGCGTGTGCCGCGCTGGCGGACGATGATTGCCCCCGGCTTAGCTTTCTGTCCGTCTGCGATTTTAACACCCAAGAATTTTGGGTTTGAGTCGCGCAGGTTTTTAGCTGTTCCTCCGGCTTTCCTATGTGCCATATGTCGTTCTTATTTGAAAAAGCAAAAGGGAGTATACAGGTTTTTGCTCTAAATAACAAGACCCGAATCCTCACGGTGGCCCGGAATGGGGTAGTCGTCCTCTGCACGGTATGTGTGGCAGTCCTCTCCTACGGGGCCGTAAAAATCGGTCAAAATAGGGAAGTCAGATGCCCCGTATCCGTCTACCCGAGATCGCCTGTATCCGCGTCCCAAGACGCCCCAGGCACCGACGCCGACGTCTTCATAAAAGTCTCGCCGGAGGGCGTTTTAGGGGCTCTCAAAGGGTCTGAAAACAGCGACCCCCTGTCGGGGGCAGGGGGAAGGGTCGTCGCCTCCAAGAGCGGTTCCCGCTACCACTACCCCTGGTGTGCCGGTGCCAGCCAGATTAAAGAAGAAAATAAAATATGGTATGCGAGTGAAGACGTGGCACAACAAGCAGGTCTCACGAAAGCAAAAAACTGTCAATAATCCCGTATAGGGAGGTACCCAGGGTTCTAGAGATGTAACGTCGCACAATATATCTTTTCCGACGTTATACTCAGGGTTTCAGAAGACCCCTTCTCAATAACGTCGGAAAAGATGGCGCGATTGTGCGTACACTGTACTCATCGTCGCACAATCGCTTTTGCGGCATACTCTACCGCTTCGAACTCCCTATAAATGTCGCAAAAGATAACGAAAATTGCGCGACTGGTATCCTCAGTCGCGCAATTTTCTCCCTTTTGTTTTAATCGACTTACTGAACCACAACTTCTTCCACCGGAATCTGTCCACCGTTCTCTTTCAGATTTCCAACGCCTTCAAGGAATAAATCCCACAAAACACTGATGATATGCTCCCAGACCCATGTCGCAGGTCCGCTTAAGTAGTTCCCCCAGACCTCTTTTGCGAGGTTCCACGCGTATGCGAGGTTTTCTTTAACAACCGGAGACGCCATGATGTCCGCGATGTTGATGCTGAAGTATCCCAGCACAATCAATGCGATGACAATAATGAGGATGATTTGGAGGAATCCGCCACTGTGTGGTACGTGATGCTTCATATGCATTCGTTATAACACGTTTAAATGCGTCGCGCGCTTTTGGTGTTGATAGTTACTAGTCCGGCAAATATTCCATCGGGTCGAGGTATGCTTCGTACGGTGCGTACGGAACTTTCGTGTTCTTACAGCCGATACTCCATGAAAACGGCGATACTTTCACCGCGTCGCGGTCAAATACCGTAAAGTGCAGGTGCGGACCCGTTGCATATCCCGATGCGCCCGCGTAGCCGATGATCTGACCGGTCTTTACGTATTCGCCGGAGACCACGGACATCACGGAAAGGTGCGCATAGAGCGTTGAGAGTCCGTTGTCGTGATCAATCAAAATCCATTTGCCGTACGAGTAGCATCCGCGCACCGCATCCATGTTTACCGCATCGCGAACCGTGCCGGACGTTGCCGCGAGAACCGGCGTGCCAACTGATGCGCGGAAGTCCACGCCGCGGTGCGGATTCGGCTGGCCTGATTTGTCGTACCCGTAAGAACCACTTCTTGCAAAACTTGTCAAGCCATAGCCTTGGGTGAGGTACGGATTCTCAATTGGCCAGGAGAGCACCCCACTTCCCTTTTCCGGGAGTTTGCTCGGGTCCTGTGCGTACTGCAATTGCGCTTCATAATCCTGCAATTCGCTTTCAAATTGTTTTGCCGCGGCGCGTTTTTCTTCCAAAAGCCGCTGATACTCCGCTTCTTTGCTTTTTGTGGTGGAGAGGAGCTGGTCTTTTTGCTGTTTGTTCACTTCAACGACCTTTTTTTGTCCGTCGAGTTTGGATTTGTATGAATAGAGCGCGTCGTATTCTTTCTGTTCCTCCGCACGCTGTGTGGAGAGCTCTTCTTTGAGTTCGCGCAGTGCAACAAGTTCGTTTTGAACCGTCTCTTGAATCTGTTCAAGTTGGTCTATTTCGGTCCACAACTCGTTGAACGAGTCGCGTCCGAGCACAATCTCCACAAAAGTTTCGTTGTCGGTTGTGTACACGGTCTGGAGTGCGTTGCGCAAGACGTTGTTGTTGCGTGTGATGCGCGCCTCCTGCTCATCAATAGTGATGGAGAGTGTTTCGATGGAGTACTCCGTCTGTTCGATTTTCTTTTGCGTGAGCGTTATGTCTGAGAGCAGTTTCTGACGCGTGAGATTCAACTCCGCAATAGCACCCTCCAGTGTTGAGCGCTCTGCGCCGACTTTCTGCAACTCGGCCTCGTACTTTTTGATGTCGCGCTCCACCTGTTCAATCTGCGATTGCTTCTCCTCAATTTTGTCATAGAGGTCATCAAGCGATGCTGCAGAGGCAAACGAAGAAAGTGTAAAAAGCGCTATGACGAGGGCGGATTGGATGCATAGTTGTCGGATGTTCATGAAAGGTGTGCAATCGCGGCTGAGAGCCGTGAGAGTGTTTCGTCTTTGCCCAAAATGCCGGCAATGGTGAATGGGTCAACAGATTTCTCTTGTCCGGAGAGCGCAACACGCATCGGCCACAGGACTGCGCCGCGGCCCTCTGCTTCCGCGTACTCCCAGACGGCCGTCTTGACCGTTGCTGCATCAAACGAGCCTTCCAGAGACGTGAGAAGCTCCACAATGCGTTGTAAATGCGCTTGGGCGGTTTCCTTCGGGGTGTCTTTCCATGCAAGCGGAACAGCATCGTACGAGGGTGCTGTGAAAAAGTACGTGAACTCTCTTTTTGCAAACAATTCGGAAATTTCGCCGAACGCGGAAATACGGTCTGCGATGAGTGCCTGAATTTTTTTCAGCACCGCACGGTCGTACTCGGCCGGTGTGAAGCGGTCAATCCAGTCCCACTGCTCGTCTGCCGTCATTTGTGCAATGTAGTGCTTGTTGATCCAGTCGAGTTTTTCAACATTGAACACCGCACCTCCCTTCTGCACTTTTGAAAGATCAAACTGTGCAATCATCTCATCCAGTGTAAAAAATTCCTGGTCGGTGCCCGGGTTCCAGCCGATGAGCAGGAGGAAGTTGAGAATTGCCGCGGGCAGGTAGCCGCGAGAGCGATAGTGCGTCAGCGACACCGCTTCGCCGTGTTTTCGTTTTGAAAGTTTGCTTTTATCCGGTGCCAGCACCAGCGGCAGGTGCGCGTACGTCGGGCGCTGGTAGCCGAGCGCTTCCTGGATGAGAATTTGGCGCGGGGTGTTGGAGAGGTGTTCCTCCGCGCGGATGACGTGGGTCACACCCATCAACGCATCGTCAATAACGACGGCAAGGTGGTACAACGGCTCATCCACGGAGCGCGCAATGACAAAATCCTTCAAGTCGGTTGTGTCCACGGAAACCTCTCCGCGAATGAGATCGGTGAGTGTCACGGTAGTGTTCGGATTGCGAAAACGCACCACCTCGCTTCGCTGACCTTCTTCGGTGGGTGTTTCCTTCGATATGTATGCGTGTCCGGAGTCAATTAGTTTCGTAACAGCCTCGCGATACAGCGCCGTCCGCTCCGACTGCTTGGCGAAGGTGTCGTGCGTGAGTCCCAGCCAGGCGAGGTCGTCCACGAGCCCCTGTGCCCATTCATCGCGGTTGCGTGCAACGTCGGTGTCTTCAATGCGCAGGACAAAGGTTCCCTTGTGTTTGCGGGCGTAGAGATAGTTGTACAGCGCGGTGCGGACACCTCCCATGTGCAGGAAGCCGGTCGGTGAAGGCGCAAATCGTGTGGTGACAGTAGTCATGTTATTCCTCGTGTTCAAGTGCGACATCGAGCACTTCGCGGGCTATTTTGCGGGCCGCGTCCGGTTGGGAGAAGGCCTTCGCTTCCCTGCTCATTTTTTCCCGCTCGTCCTGAGAATCCATAAGTCGTGTGATTTCAGAGGTTAACAGGTGTGGTGTGAGATTTTCCTGTGCGACGACGACGGATGCGCCGGTGCGCGCGTAGGCAAACGCGTTGTGCTTTTGGTCGTGGCTCACATCTTCCGGAATCGGAATGAGAATGGACGGCTTGCCCCACAGTGCAATTTCAAAAATCGCTCCGGAACCCGCGCGCGAAATGATGAGGTCCGCGGCGCCGGCTGCCATGCGCATCGCCACCACGTTGAGAAACGGAAACGGCACGTAGCGTGACGCATTCGGGTTATTCTCCAGTATCATCTCCGCACTGCGCTTTGTGATTTCAAAATTCGCTTTGCCGGTCTGGTGAATGATTTGGTACCGCGTGACAAGCTCAGGCAGGGTTTCAATAAGCGTTTCGTTGATCGTGGTTGCGCCCTGCGAGCCGCCGAGCACGAGCACGGTCGGTATGTCGTGCGAGAGTTTAAGAAATTCGTGCGCACCTGCGGGGCTCAGTGTCTGCATTTCGTGGCGCACCGGGTTGCCGGTCACTGCAATCTCCGGAGCTTTTTTCTTTTTGGCGACGAGCGCGCGGAAAATCTCGGCTGACTCCGGGTATGAGACGGCGATGCGGCGCGCATACTTCGCGGCCCACACGTTCGCCTTCCCTGGGACGGCGTCTGATTCGTGGATGATGACAGGAATGCCAAATACGCGCGCCGCGAGCACCACAGGGACGCTTGCATACCCGCCTTTGGAAAACACGACGTCAGGAAAAACAAAAAAGAGTTTGAGCATCGCCTTGATAACGCCGAGGCCCGTCTTAAAGAGGTCAAAAAAATTCAGAATGGACGTGTACCGACGCCGTTTCCCTGCGTTGATGTGCTTAAACGAAATATTGTTCTCAAACAGCGCGTCGGGATCGTACTCCTCCGTCGCCATGTAAATCAAATCAGGCTCGATAAGTTTGTCTTCTTTCGCAAGCACTCTGATTTGCTGCGCCACCGCAATCATCGGGTAAAAGTGGCCGCCGGATCCTCCTCCTGTAAGTACAATTCGCATGAAATATGAGCACAGGTAACGATACCAATGCCCTTTCAGTATACCCCGTGAGATACCAAAACTAAAGGTTCTACAACATAAAAAAGACCCCATATCTCACGGGGTATACCAAAAAACCGCCCCTGCGTCTTTTAGGCTTGAGCGGGAATAGTCCGGGAGACCGACAGCACGACGCCCACGGCCAAGAGTGTCATGACGATGGCGGTACCTCCTTGGGAAACGAATGCCAGCGGATCGCCGGTGAGCGGCATGACGCCCAACATGGAGCCCATATTCATGAAGGACTGGACGGTAATGGACGTAATGAAGCCGACGACAACGATGCGTGAAAACGTTTTGGGCGCGCGTATCGCAATCCGGTACCCGCGCGACAAAAACGCGATGAACATCGCAATGAGCGCGACAGCACCGACGAATCCCCACTCTTCCGCAAACACCGCAAAGATGGAGTCGCCGACGGGTTCCGGCAGGAAGTTGAATTTCTGCACGCTCTGGCCGAATCCCCTGCCGGTGATGTGTCCTGAACCGATGGCAATGAGCGACTGCTGAATTTGGTAGCCGGCGCCCTGTGGGTCGCGGCCGGGGTCGAGGAACGTCACGAGGCGGTCTTGAATGTACGGCACGGTCGTCCCCACCAGAGCGACAAACGCAATACCCGCGAGTGCGAGTGCACCGGTGTGTTTCCACGAGGCGCCTGCGGCAATGAGCATTGCAAAGCCCGTGGCACCGATAATGATGAGTGTTCCGTAGTCAGGTTGGAGGATGAGCGGCACCGCGCACACCGCAAGCAACACAAGGAGCGGGACGATGCTGTAGGAGAGCGTGTGTATCTTTCGTTGGACTGCCGCGCACCATGCCGCGTAGTAAAGAATGAATGCAAACTTGAGAAACTCAGCGGGTTGTATGGAGGGTCCGATTCCTACATCAATCCAACGGCGCGCGCCGGCGTGTTCAAACCCGAGGCCCGGCACAAACACGAGAAATGTCGCGACGATTGCGGCAAGAAACAGGTAAAACGCGTATTTGTTCCAGAACTCCGGAGACAAACGCATCGCGACGGCAAGCGCCGCAATACCGATGACGATTGCAACAGCTTGATTGACCACCTGCCCCACCGTATCCACACTCTCGCGTGCCAAGAGTCCCAGGGACGCCGACATAAACGCAAAAAAGCCGAGTGACACCAGAGCTATGATGATGAACAAAAACGGCTTATCAACTTTTTTCTTCATCCTGTTAGAGGTAGGAAACGCTTTGCGTTTCCGTGGTTATTGCACCTTTGCTTGCATCCGAATAAAAATCTTTTTTGGCACTAAAGTCGAAGTTCATAACTGAAGAATCTCTAACGGGATTCATGACAAAAGCGAACAGGGCTTAGCCCAGGAGTGCCAGGAGGACGCCGATAGTCGCGCAGATGACGGAGAGCACCCAGTACCGCATGACGACTTTGTATGGCGGCCAGCCGAGGGCTTCAAAGTGGTGATGAATGGGTGCGACAAGGAAAATTTTCTTGCCGCGAAACTTCTTTGACGCAACCTGCATGATATTCGTCGCCACCGTGATGAATTGCACGAACGCGATAATCGGGAGTAACAGCACCGTGTCGGTGAGAAATGCAATGATGGTCAGCGCAATTGCCAGCGGCAAAAAGCCGACTTCAGTGAGGTAGAAACGCGCCGGCGGAATGTTAAACCACAAAAAGGCTAAGAGTCCGCCGACAATCACGAATGAGAGTGCGGAGATGTTGATTTGGTCGTTAAATGCCGCGATAACGCCGAGTGCTGAAAACACGGTTGCGAGCACCCCACCGGAGAGTCCGTCGATGCCGTCGATGATGCCGGAGGCCAGGATCGAGAGCAGAACAACAAGGAAAAACGGGATAAACCAGATTCCGAGGTCTACGTGTCCGTAAAACGGCACAAATACTTCCGAGATGCCGAGCTTCTCATAAAACCACCATGCGGTGAACACACCAAACAGCAACAGTGGCAGTGCGCGGTAGCGAAACGGCAGTCCGTCGGGGAATCGGGGCGATGAGGAAACAACAACAAGGTCTTCAATGAAGCCGACGATGGCACCGAGCAAAAATCCTGCAAGCGGAATCCACGTCTGCGTGCGTGACAGAAAGTCGATTTTGCCGGACGGGCCGCCGGTGCCGAGGTATGACAATAACCAGAACGAAATAACGGTGAGTGCAACGGAAAATACAACGACGAGTCCGCCCATGCGCGGCGTTTTCACTTCACGCTCCTTGTGCAATTCATTGAAAATCGGCGTTCCTTTATCGTCACCGAGGCCTTTGGTGTTCCCCGCCCGTTTTTTCCAGATGCTTTTCGCGTAGAGGTAGTGCGTAATCACCGGCGTCACGAGGATGCCGATAAAAAAGGAGAAGGTTGTCGGTGCGATGATTTTGATTGCGTCGATAATCTCCATATGCCTCCTAGTGTACCCCGTGAGATAAGGAATAAAAAGTCGGTACAGGGTATCTCACGTGTATCTCATGGGGTGTACCTCTTACAGACCCTGTGTGCGAACGGCCGCAACGAGCTTTTGCATGTCGGTGAACCTCCCTTCTTTACTTGACCCTAGCACCACGACGATGATAGGGCTGCCGATGTCGCGATCAAATGACATGACGAGGTTGCCGCCGGCCGCGTCGGTAAATCCGGTCTTGCCGCCGACCGCATTCGGGATGGAATCGATGATTTCGTTGGTGTTTGAAACTTTGTGTACGCGTGAGAGCGACGAGACGGATTCCGTGCCCGCCCGTGTTGCGTCCAGGATGTCGGGTATTTCGCGCAGGGCGTGCAAAAAGAGTGTTGCAACATCACGCGCGGAGCCGTAGTTTGTCGCGCGGAGCGTGTCAGACGCATCCAGTCCCGTGGCGTTGCGGATGGAGAATGACAGAAGCCCCAGCTCCCTCGCCCGGCGGTCCATTGAAGGTACGAATGCTTCACCGCCGAGCGCGTTGTACGTATCGCGCAGAGCGGCAGCGCCGTCGTTGGACGACGTCACGAGGACAAACTTGAGCAGGTTATCAATGTCCCACTGCTCGCCGAGCGAAAGTCCGCTCTCCCCTTCCTCGGCAAGCGCGCCCTCCGTTATGGTGATGATTGTTCCTGTGGGAAACAGTTCGTGTGCGACAAGCACGGTGAGAATTTTGGTGATGGAGGCCAGCGGGAGCTGATCGTCGGCATTGAGTTCATACAGCACGCGGTTGTTGCGGACGTCTAAGACCAACGCCGCTTTCGCTTCCAGGCCGCTGACGGTAAGTTGAGGTGTTGTGCTCGCGGCTTCAATAGTCTGTAGCTCCGGCTCCGGACTTTTGAGTAAAAATGAAACAGCAAGCAGTGCGGCTGCCGTAAGAGCGATGACGGACACGAGGATATACGGGATATGTCGCATGGTGTTGTGGTACGGCATAGGCTCTAGACGGTTGTCTCGGGGTTTTCTTGCGCGTGCTCCTTGTCGTTGTCTTTTGTATGCGCTTCAAAATTCGCGATCTCCTCGCGCAGTTGCGTGTACTCGGGCAACTGCGACACGTCAGCGACGCCCAAGTATGAAAGCAGTTGCAGTGACGGCGTGTAGACGAACGAGCGCTGGTCGTGCGGGTTCTCCGCGCGGTCAATGAGTCCGCGAATAGAGAGTGCGCGAACCGAAAACGATGAATTCACGCCGCGGATGTAATCAATGCGGGCGCGCGTTATGGGTCCGTAGTACAAAACGATGGAGAGCGTCTCAAGTCCCGCTTTGCCAAGCTCTTTTTGGAGGTCTTCTTTTATAAGTGCCTCGATTTTGCCCGACATCTCCGGCGCGGTTGCCAACTGGTAGTCGTTGCCGTTTTTCATCACGCGGATGCCGCGTTTCTCGCGCTCCAGGTGTTCGCGCAACTCCTCAGCCGCTGTTTCAATGTCGTGTTCAGATACCGCGAGCATGTGGCTTAGCTCACGCCGCGAAACGGGCTCGCCTTTGAAAAACAAAACGGATTCAAGTTGTGATGCGAGCGGTGTCATGGTTTACGTGGTGTACCCCGTGAGATATAGCGAGCAATAAATACTGTGGACTTTATAGGACCACGGAGAGATTTTTAGGGTATCAAGGTGTAGGTGCATATATCTCATGGGGTGTAGCGCGGGGTCCCCAGGGTTGTACTCTCCATTTCAATGTCGGAGAACATCGCCTGCTGTCGCGCAGCAAGCATTCCCTGTTTGACGAGCTCCAGCATAGCAAGAAATGAAACGATAGTGTGTGCTTTTACCTCGCGCTGTGTCGTTTTGTCCTGCGCGTGGGTTTTTGCAAATTCCGAGAAGCGCATGGAAATCGCCCGCTGGATGCGGCCGGTAAGATTCCCCATCATTTCCTCCAGAGACATAATTTTCTCTACGACGGCTTTCTGCATCTTCTCTACCTTCGGCAAGCGCGCAATGACGCCGCGGAGTGATTCAAAAATACGCGAGGTTGTGATGGACTCATGCGGCGCAAACACCGGCGCAAATGAAAGCGCGGTCTCCTGCCGCGGGAACATCATGCGCTTTCCGAAGCGCTCGGCGACGTGTTTGCTCAATTCCCGTGCGCGCTGGTAGAGGCGCAGACGGTCCTGGAGGTCTTGAATATTGGTCTCTTCTTCAGTCGTCAGGTTAAATTCCGGCAAGAGCGAGCGCGACTTGATGAGGACCAGTGTTGATGCCACCAAAACAAATTGTGCGACGTCGCGCGTCGGAAACTCGGAAAGCTTCCGCACGTGTTCCATGTATTCGTCGGCAACGGTCGAAAGCGCGATGTCGCTGATGTGGAGCTTGTGCTTTTCAATAAGCGTAAGCAGAAGCTCAAGCGGCCCCTCAAAGACAGGTGTTTTGATGACAAACGGCTCGCTCATGACGGCGGTTATTTCTTTTCGTCCTTCTTAAGCACTGACAATCCAAGCTCTTTGAGTTGCGCGGGCGTTGCCGGGTTCGGTGCATGCATGACGGCGGTGTTTCCTTTTCCGGTCATCGGGAATGCGATAACTTCGCGCAAATAGGTTTCGCCGGTGAGGTTCATGATGTTGCGTTCCACACCGAGTGCAATGCCGCCGTGCGGCGGTGCGCCGTACGAAAACGCCTCAAGCATGTGGCCGACACTGTCTTTGATTTCCTCGGGCGTGTACCCCATGATTTTGTACGTCGCTTCAAGAATTTCAGGTCGGTGTGCGCGGATGGAACCGCCGCCTGACTCATAGCCGTTGCAGACCAGGTCGTACTGCTGTGTGGAAATCTCTTCAATGTGTTCTCCTTTCATGTGCCACTCCAGGTGTTCCGGTTTCGGCATGGAGAACGGGTTGTGCGAGAACGTCCACTTGCCGTCGTCGGTTTTTTCGAAAAACGGAAAATCAACAACCCATGCGTAGGCCAAAACGCCTTGCTCTTTTTCTTCCGGCGTGCGGAGGTCGAATTTGTCGTCTCCGTATTTTTCTTTCGCATCTTTGTATGAGATGCGCGGGAACGGGATTTCTTTTATCTGTCGGTTGAGCTTCTGTGCCGCATAGATGACCATCTGCTCGATGGTGTTCATGACGTCGTCTTGCGTGACGAATGCCATTTCCAAGTCGATTTGGGTGAATTCAAAACCACGGTCGGCGCGGAGGTCTTCATCGCGCAGACAACGCGCGATCTGGAAGTATTTTTCAAATCCGGAAACCATGAGGAGCTGTTTGTACTGCTGGGGTGACTGTGGGAGCGCGTAGAAGTTGCCGGGCAAATGGCGCGACGGGACAAGGAAGTCACGGGCGCCTTCGGGTGTTGCCTGCGAGAGCAGCGGCGTTTCAATCTCAACGAATCCCTGCGAGAACAAATACTCGCGGCACAACTGCACCCACTCGCTTCTAACGCGGATGTTTTTCTGCATGCGTGACGAGCGGAGGTCCACGTAGCGGTGTTTCAGGCGCGTCTCTTCATTGGTGCCGAGTGTGTCTTGCGTCGGATCAAACGGCGGTGTTGCCGCTTCCGAGAGGACGGTAATTGATGTGGCTGCAAATTCAATTGAACCGTTGGGCTCGTTTTCATTCACCAGATTTTCAGGGCGCGCTTTTATCTCACCTTCAAGTCGTACGACCCACTCAGAACGGAGTTTCGAGGCGATGTCGTGCGCTTCAGGCTGTTTTGGTGTGACGACCACCTGCACTTTTCCCGTCTCGTCGCGCACGTCAATAAAGATGAGTTTTCCGTGGTCGCGCCGTACGTCCACCCAACCGGAAATGGAAACACTCTGTCCTGCCTGCCCCGCGAGGTCTTTGATCTGTGTTCGCTTCATCCCGTTAGAAGCAGGTCGCGGTCTCTGACCAACCGTTGAACTGCGTGGTTATCGCCATGTAATGATAATTCTCGTTAAAATTGCTGATTCCCATTTGTTGCGACCGCGGCTTTCTAATGGGATTCATAGACCTTTAGTATAAAGCGTTTTGGGCATGTTCCCAAATGTGTACAAGAGTCAAAAGAAAGGTAAAGGGCGCCTTGTGAGGGGCGCCCGGAGTTGGATGCGAGGTTCAGGCAGTCTGCAGACCACCCCTGAAGAAGGCAGGCAGCCGAAGCCACCCTTTCCTGAAGAACAGCGTGCGGCGTCCGAGCTTCAGGAAACGGCGTCCCCGCGGCTGAATCTTCCTCATGCCTCTCTCCTTTGGTGCGCGTGATTGCGCTTCCGTTTTTGAGTGTACAAAAGAGCCGCCCAAAGAGCAACAGCTCTTTTGGGCGGCGGTGACGACGTTCTAGTCGGTGGCGTTGTCCTCGGCGCACGCATCGGAGCAGTACACCGCGATGTGGTCGGGCGGGAGTGGAACATCACAGCGATAGCACCGTCTCCCCTTCGGATGCGTGCGGGGCGTGAGCCACCCGTCCTGTCCGCAGACAGTACAGCCACATCCTCCGCAATCGTCGCACTGCACGGAATCACGCGGGAAAAGCTTGTTTCTCGGAATGTCCATCAACGGCTCCTTTCGGTCTTTCTGCTTGTGAAAGTACACGACTGCAACCACTGCGTCAATCAAGGTATAGAAAACTCCCCGAAGACCTTGCGGTCTCCGGGGAGGAAATCGATTACAACATGACGGTTACGCTGCAGAGGCGGACGCGATGAAGGACTTCGCCTGACTCTTCCACATCTCGGCGTAGTGACCGTCCTTCCGCAGAAGGTCCATGTGCGAACCCTCTTCGATGAGCTCGCCATGACGGAAGACCAGGATGCGGTCTGCGCTCTGCACCGTGTTGAAGCGGTGCGATACCAAGATGAGCGTCTTGCCTGACACGGCCTGCTCAATCTGGCTGAAGAACTTTTCTTCGGCAATCGCATCAACATCGGCAGTCGGCTCATCCAGCACGACGACGAAACCGTCGCGGTAGATGGTGCGCGCAAGCGCGAGTCGTTGCTGTTGTCCGTGAGAGAGCTCCACGCCCTTCTCGAACTCGGCGCCGATCTGCGCATCGTACTTCGCTTCAAACCCCTGAATGAAGGAGTCGGCGCCGCCGAGCTGTGCCGCTCTCTCGGCATGTTCCCGTGAGAGCTCACGATCTGCACGTCCCATGCCGATTGCCTCGGCGACGGTGAAGTCGTGAATGCGGTACTCCTGAAGAAGTATTGCGAGATACGAACCCCACTCACGGAGCGAAAGCTCCTTCAGCGGTACATCGTTGATGAGAATCTCTCCTTCCGTCGGGTCGTAGGTGCGCGCAAGCAGTTTCAGCAAGGTCGTCTTGCCCGCCCCGTTCTCACCCACCAAGGCGATTCTCTCACCCGGCTTGATGACGAAGTTGACATGCTTGAGCGCCCACACATCACGGTTGCCGTAGCGGAATGATACGTTACGGAACTCAATCTTTGGCGGCTGCTCAAGAGAGAGCTGAACCGGATGCTCCACCTCAATGATTTTCGGCGTGACGTCGAACACCTTGAAGATGTCGCGTACGTAGAGCGTCTGCTCGTACTGGTGTGCGACATTGGCGAAGAGCGTTGTGGTCATGCCAGCGAACTGTCCCATCACCGAGATGAGGAACACGATGGTGCCGACGCCCTCCTGACCTGTCGTGACGAGTTTGATGATGAGGTAGAACGCGTAGCCGATACCCGAAGCGCTTACGAGCGCAGCGAGTGTGCTGTACCAGAAGCGCGCTCGGTCAACACCGATCTGGTCGTGTTTGAAGGTGTCGATGAGGTTTTTCGCCCGGGCGACGAGGTGTTCGCTGCTCTGGAGCATCTTCGCTTGGATGATGCTGTTGCGTCCGCGGAAGTGCGAACGGATTGCTTCATACAGACGACGTCGCGGGCTGCTCTCCGACCAGATAGACCATTGCATGTTGCCGAAGCGTATCTGGATTAAGAGCGTCGGGATAAGGCTTCCCAGCACGATGAGGAAAATCATCGGGTACTGGATAGCCAGACCCGCGGAAACGAGGACACCGACAAGAAGCGAGACGTTGTTGAACTGCTGTTCGGCGCTGTTGAGAATCGGGTAATTTCCGCGGTCAAACGCGCGCGTAAGCAGGTTCTGAAACTCAGGGTCTTCGTAGTGCGCGATGTCGATGTCGGCACGCTTGCGCATCATCGCAAGGTCAATACCCTGTTCTGCTTCAACCCACCAGCGCTTGTTGAGGTACAGCTCGAGCGCACGGCTCAGACGTGAAAGCGCCCACGTACCCGCGTAGAGTGCTACGAGCAAAAGCGGAACGGTAACTCCCTGCGACAGTGAACCGACGACGCTGTCCACGATGGATCCGGTGATCTTGGCTTGCGCCAGCGGCAGCAGGTTGGTGACGATACTGAACAGAAGGAGCGACCCGGCAAATCCGGGTGCAAATCCCCACGCGAGCCTGCATGCTCGTACGACGGAACCTAAAAGCTCACGCGCTTTACGCATGATGTCTTTTTCCTTTCTCGGTTGTTCGTTGGTTTTGGTCATTGTGTTATTGATTGTGTAGGATCGTCTTTGGTGATTATACAACCGATTTTGTGTTTGTAAAGTAACAAAATTTTTAAAACGTTGACTTACAAGCGTTTTTGGTGTATTATGCTTGCCAGATTAAGCAAAAACTAACGGAAAGGAGAAGGACGTGAACTTCCAGGAGCTTACTGAGCGCCTCATGGCGCACCGTCGCCTGCTTCTGCGGGGCGACGTTGACGGTCCGAAGGAAGACATCATCGCAACCGCGATGCTGTTGCTGGACCTGGAGAGCAGTGAGCCAATCCGGCTCGACATCGATTCGGGTGGCGGTGACGCGGACGCGGCACGGTACCTCTGTGATGTCATTCGTTCACTGCGGTCCCCTGTCATTGGGGTGGTCGTGGGGTGTGCTAGCTCAGCTGCCTTCACGATTCTGCAGGCGTGTGACGAACGTATCGCGCTACCGAACGCACGACTGATGTTCCACCCCGTTTCTTCCAAGGTCGCGGTCGACCAGCCCGATCTTCGTTTCCGGATAGCGCATGCGAAGCGCCTCCACGAGCAGAATCTTTTGGAGCTCAGTGCGCGCTCTAAGCAGTCGCTCAAGAAACTCCGCCAATGGTCACGGATGGAGCGCAGGTACCATGCTCAGGAGGCGCTCGAGCTCGGCTTCATCGACCGCATCGAGTATCCGGTGCCCAAGGTTTCACGGTAGCTTCCATGCAGTCCGCACAGGAGGAAACATGACGCGGGAAAACGAGAGCAGTCTGCCGTGCTGCAGGTTCGACGTGGTGCCTGACGGCGCCACGTTCTTCCATCGCGGTGAGTGGTGGACGAAGGAGAAGGCTCCCGAAGGTGAGCAGTTCTCAACCCCGTTCCTCGCCGTTCAGCGTGGCAGCGGCTCGGTACGCATCGTGAGCCTGCAGAACCACGAGGAGGTTCGGTACAGCCCCGCCAACTAGTTTCTGCTCTTTCACGCATTACGCCCCGTTCTGGTTTATACCGGAACGGGGCTGAAGTTTTTCTACATCCCCTCGGCGGGTTGCAAGATGCTCAGGCGGTTGCCTTCGGTATCGGTAAATGCGGCGAATTTGCCCACGCCGGGAATCGGCATCGGCTCTCCCTGAATGGTTCCGCCGTTTGCTTTCACGCGTTCTATGCTCTCCTCAAGATTATCAACTGAAATAACAATAGAGGGGTGCTGTGCCTCAGGTGCCGCCATGTCTCTCTGATAGAAACCGCCGTTAATGGTGCCGGGAGTTTTGACCATATGGTTCTCGTCGGTCTCGGTGGTTGTCACCGTGATGTAATCCCCCATCTCGGGTCCCAACTGCTGCGTCTGCCAGCCGAATGTTTTTTCATAAAACGCACGCATGCGCTCGCGGTTGTCTGCGGGTAATTCAAAATGCACGACAGGATTTGGTTTCATATGGGTGTGTTACTAATTTCTAAAGGTACGAGTATACCATTATCGATGTACACAGCCTGCCCAGCAACAGGGGCGGCGCATACCACCTGCGAGTTTTGAACGAGCTTTCTCAATACGGATGCGCCGCGTCTCTTCTTTTTTGCCCGACGTGACCCAGCAAATCCACTCATTGCGCGCCAAAGGCGTGATGTCTTCCCACAGTGCCGCGATTTTTGGATGTTTTGCAATCATCTCTCGCACATCTGCAGGCAGCGTGTGTATGGTTCCTCCTGAGATTTTTTTGGTCATTGCTACAGATTTTTGTCTAAGAATGATTTAAGAGCCGACAAGTCGCGTTTTTCGTGGTCGTAGTAGTACGAAGTAATGCCGATTGATTGAGCACTCTTAACTGCGTCGGGACTGTGTTCGAAATACACCACATCGTTTGCGGAGAGACCAAAGTGCTCCAACATCTTTCGATAGTACGAAGGATCTGATTTTTCGGGATTATGTTTGAGGGTAAACACTTCGTACGGCATTGTGTCGAGTTTCCACATTTTAAACTGCTCATCATCAGCGCCAGTGAGCAGGATTTTCCGGTTCGGGTACGTCTCCAAAAGCTCGTGGAGCGTCGTGGCAATATTTCCTTCTTTGTCTACGAACACGAATACCGCATCAACGAGTATTGTTTTCATAATCTCTAAGAGAAGTCTCTTTTTCTAAGCCACCAACGTTTAATTGCAGGAAGAGACAATGTGGAAATATAGAAACCGAGCACGGGAACAAGCGCGCTTAGAAAGATTTTTGAGGCACCCACGAGGTATAAAACCACAACAGCGACAACGTATGTAACCAGTGCGATGACAAACGCGCGCAACCCACTTGTTTCCCAAGCTTTGTCGCCCTCTACGCGTCTATTGCGCTCCTTGATTTCCTGCAACTCCTGTTCAAGATTCATATTCCCCTATTCTACCACCCCAGAAAAGCTTGTAGTTTATAGACCCAGGACTTCAAGCAGTTCGGGGAAGGCGTCATTGACGAGATCTGCCGAGCAGAAGTGGCCCTTGTCATGGAATTCCTTGAACGTCGCGTCTGGAAGTTTTTCCTTGAGAACACGAACGGTCTCAAGAATACTCGGGTCGTCGTCGGTTGAATACATAACAGTCACTCCCTTTGTGCGTCCAACGAGCGTTGGATCAATTTCAAAATCAAAGAAGCCTGTGTTCAGTTCTTTGTTCGGGTCAATCCATGGCGCGACGAGAACGACTTCTCCCACTCGGTTTTTGTTCTCGCTGAGCCAACGAACGAAAAAACCACCACCACAACTATGTCCAAAAAGGGCGGTTTCTTCATCAACACGCATCTGCTCAAATGTCTTTTTCCAATCCTCGTACCTTGGCTCGTATGGAGCGGGCATTTCAAGTGATTGGGCAACAACGCCTCGGATGGCTAATTGTTTTTGAAGCCATGGAAACCAGTGGCGGTTTGATTGCGCCGGGTTTGCGAGGTCGAGGTATTCCTCCTTACTCGGCATGCCGTGAATGATTACTGCGGTTTTCATATACGCGTATTCTACCATTCAAAACACACTCAGGGGTTTGGTGGTGTTCCCCCGCCTTACCCACAATTTTTAATTATTTTTTTTGGGAGAAACAAAATTATGCACTTCTCCCGGTCTCTCTTTCGACAAATAGCGATAGATAACTTGGTTCATGTAGGAGTTCTTGAGACGAAACGCTCGAATTTCTGCGGGCTTGTTGCTGAATGGTTGTTTTACCTTCGATTTTTTATCATTTGGGTCTCTGAATGTACCACCATGCTTAGGACATAAAGTAAGACGCTCGTGGTCGGACTGGTGAATTTCATGTGCTCGTCCTGCTTTTATCTTTCTAAGAATTTTTTCGTAGTCAGGTGCAAGCTCGAGGAGTACCCGACTGCTCATCTCCCAAAGAAAAACATATTTGATTTTATATTCCGATCTTTTTTTGGAAGAATCGTGTATGTACCAAACGAATAAAACTCTGTGGTTTTTCTTGTAAAGAGAAGATTCTTTCAAAGTCCTATTCTTCGATTCCTCGGTATAGTTAATGATATTTAATGAGAGCGGTTCTTTGACGCGTAACTTCCCATCTTTTCCTTGTTTGAGCGGGCTAGTTTTTATTTCTACCCCCAGTTTCTCAAGATCAGGTTTGGCTGTGCTATTTTTTCTTACGCCGAAATACCCCTCCTCGATGACATATCCGACCGCTGCCTTGGAGTTCACGCGCTGAATGACATCACTATCTCCTATCCATTTTGCGATTTGCAGCAAGGTCTTGCCTTCAAGGTCTTTTTTGGCTACTCGGAGCAACTCTTGGCGTGTCTTAATCTTATTCGGGTCGATAGTTACCATAAAGGCCTTGTTTTTCAAGATTTTAGGAAAATTTTAGATAACACTTTTTACAATAGATCAATATTGATCCCATGTCGACCATATGTTAGGATCTGAGTACATGGCAAAGGGCGTTCAAAAACCAATTCGAGTAGCTGAGCTTTTCGCAGGCGTCGGTGGTTTTCACGTCGGTTTGAAGAAGAATCGTGGGTACGAAATCGTCTGGGCTAACCAGTGGGAGCCAGCGACCAAGAGACAACACGCATTCGAAGTCTATGCGTCTAGGTTTCCGGATGCAGTAAATGAATTTTCCAACATCGATATCGCGAAAGTACATGTGGACGATATACCTGACCACGACCTTCTCGTCGGAGGGTTCCCTTGCCAGGATTATTCGGTGGCGAGGACGCTAAGCCAGGCTGTTGGTATCAACGGAAAGAAGGGTGTGCTCTGGTGGGAGATTCACAGAATTCTCAAAGAGAAAGGTTCCCGTGCACCAAAATTCTTAATGCTCGAGAATGTCGACAGGCTTCTAAAATCACCAGTTAGCCAGCGGGGTCGTGATTTCGCAATAATGCTCGCTTCCCTTTCTGACCTCGGATACGCGGTTGAGTGGAGAGTTATCAACGCGGCCGATTACGGTATGCCACAACGCCGCCGTCGAGTCTTCATGCTCGGATACAAGAAGGGTACAAAAATTCACAAAGAACTTCTTGCACACGAACCGTCTGAGTGGCTTGTGAATAAGGGGCTGACCGCAAGGGCCTTCCCTGTGGAACACAAGGGAGATTTTCCAACCTTCAAATTAGATGGCCGTCTTCATGAGATTTCAAAAGGATTCGGTGTTCCCGGGAAAACGCCATTTGGGATTTCAGGTCTGATGTTTGACCGAAAGGTTTGGACCGCAAACCCAAAACCCTTCCACGCAGGTGAACCCGCTGTTCTTGAGGACGTTCTTTTACACGAAAAAGAGGTACCAAATGAATTCTTTATTCCTAAAAGCGAGCTACCACGCTGGAAATATCTCAAAGGTGCCAAAAAAGAAAAGCGAAACGGGAAAAATGGATTTGAATTCACTTACAACGAAGGACCTGTGGCATTTCCCGATTATCTCGACCGGCCATCACGCACCATCGTCACTGGAGAGGGTGGCCCCACCCCGTCACGTTTTAAACATGTTGTAAAAACCCCATCCGGAAAATTGCGTCGGCTCACGCCGTTGGAGCTCGAAAGGCTCTGTATGTTTCCCGATAATCATACTGTGGGCATGCCTGACGCGAAGCGCGCGTTTTTCATGGGGAACGCTCTAGTGGTTGGTGTTATTGAACGTTTGGGAAGAGAATTGGCTAAGCGAGGTCTTTAGATATTTTTTGAATTGCTTCGCGCGCCCTCGCCGCCTTATCAGCTTTCTCCTCCTGGGTAATTTTTTCGTCAAGGATTTGTTCAATGCCGATTTTTACTGTTTCAAAATACTGCAAACATACATCTTCAGTTAGATCGTGAATACCTGTACTCAATATTGCGTAAAGAGTACGGTTCTCTACCAAAAATTCGGGGAGATAATCCTTTACCATCTTAATTTTGTTGTCCATCTTCGCCTTGAGATATTCCCCATTCAAAAATCCTTTATTCTCTGTCATTGCCCTCGTATGCGCTTCTTCAATCAGATTTTCGAAGACTCGACGGAGATACACAAATGATCCAATCCCAACACCGTGTGCCGCAAGCCCGATACCACGAGTTAATTCTTTGTATTCTTCATCCCCGAGAATTTTTCGATACTTCTCTGCTTGTGGAATTTGAAAATCAGCGACAGATGGCCATTGACCAATTTTCTGCAATATATCTTTACTCTTTAGGTAATATACATAATAGGAATGATTGTTATCACGAGAACACCTATATACGTTTCGTCTAAGGCTAGTGCTTTTTCGCCACGAAGCATAAGTAGTCCCATAAGGGTATTCCTCTGCGTCAAAAACACTTTCCTTGCCACACCAAATACAATAGGCATCCGTAGTACCCGAGTATGCCATCCATTCATATGCTTTCTCTGCAACCATCCCTACAGATAGGTCGAGTGAATGATAGAGGGGCATTTCAAGATGAAAGACTTTTGGTGATTCCAAATACGGGTCAAGTTGAGGCTCTGGGTTTTGTTCTTCTGTATCAGTCATATTCATAAATCTAATTTTTTAATCGGTATTTTCATTCAATACCCACCCTATAATTTTGATGCTCGAACTTTTTCTTTCAATCTGTTTTTTTCCGCCAGTATACTTGTAAGTTCTTCCTCTTGTTTTTCAAGTTTACGAATCTCTTCTTCTTCTAAGATAACTGACGCAACCTGATTGAGTAGTTTGTTGCGTAATTCAACCATTCTGTTTATTGGTTGCTCAGCTTCTTTTAGATAAAGTTCAGAAATAGCCTCCGCGACGTGAAAAACACAGTAGAATTGTGAGTCTTTTGACAAACCAAATCCCGGAAAGCCGGTATTGATATAAATTTCAACACCGTTTTCGGTTGTGACAGATTCCTTATCAATACTTGGGTCTTGGAGATCTTTCCAAAAAAAATCAAAATGAAATTTTCTCCCGTTTATAATGATGAACTTAGCCCGTTTTTGCTGAGTTTTTTTGGGAGTACGTTTTTCGTTTTCCTGTATTTCAAGCTGTACGTCTTCTTCCGAGGCTACGTTCTTGTGCTCCTCACGAAGTTCCTGGGGTAACAATTCCCCAGTCTCAGACCTCTTCTTGGCCGTATTGAGAAGCGGAAAGGCAAGTTCCTTAAACTCGTCAACACGATTAAGCGCCCGCAGAATGTTATCTTTCACTGTTTCTTTTAAACTGTCTGGAAGCTGTCTTTCTGCTTTATTTTGGTTCCATCGATCCTGTGCCTTTTTTGTTATTTTGTCGATAAGCCCCGATATGCGTTCCCCTACCAACTTCCCCGTCTTATCTCCCCAAAAGTTTTCTATAAATTCCCTGAACTCCCCAGACTCTGTGATGAATTCCCTTTTGTTGTGAGTAACAGGGACCGCATCGAGGTGAATTTCACCAAACACGTGATTGGTCATGGGGTGTGGGTTGTATCCCAGGCGTTCATTTGCTCTGATTAGACGTCCTCTGCGAAAGATATTGAAACCACTTTGTGTTCCAGAAGCTACTTTTCGCAGTCCCCACCAACCGTATACCCTTGCTCCATTTGCTAATACATACTCAAAATTTTCTTGACCATCCTCATCTAACTCTACGGGCGTGGGGGTACAGGGTTTTGCGGTGTCATTTCGTAAACCGACTTTTATGACGACATTATTATGCTGAATGAATGGTCCGTATCTTTGTGAAAGGTCTTCTTTTAACCTGGTGACCAAGGCATCATAAAGTTTTACCTTCAGGTTCGAAATTTCTACGGTTGTTCCATGATTATCTTCAGCGGTATCAGTGATGGAGATTGGAAAAGCGTCCCAGCGACCTTCTTTCATAAACTGTTCCCTGTCGTAGGTTAAAACATAACTCTCGGGTGAGCCCTTAGGGGTTGTGACCAACTGAAATTTTTTTCCAAGACTAGTACAGGCGGACTTAAGCCCAAGCCCAAATTCACCCAAGGAGTCCTTTTTTTGTGAATGGGCGAGTTTTAAAGCGTTGGCCGCAACCTCTTTGTCCATTCCCTTGCCATTATCCTCAATAATAATTTTTTTATTCTTTTTATCCAAAACAATCACTATCTCTACCCCGTCTTCGTTTGCGGCATCAATCGAATTATCAACCAACTCCGCGACGGCATCGGATATCGAGTAGTTCGCCTCTCCAATTTTGTGGTAGATGCTACGGTCTGGCGTAATATCAACGTGTTCAATTTTCATGGACTATCTCTTTTGGGTTTATTGTTAAGTTATGATCATAATCTACCCCTCTTAAAACAATAGTCAATGGTTAAATAATCTCTGAAACATTTCTCAGAATTGTCAAAAACACGAAAAGAACGACGAGTATTGTTCTTTTCAGCAATCAGTTCTCTATCTACAAAATCCCCACCTTCTGGCGGATTTCATAGAGTTTTTCTTGGGCGCGTGCGCGGGCCTTTCGTCCGCCTTCGCGCAGAATGTCGCGCACGCGCTTCTCATCTCGGGCAATTTCGGTGCGCATCTCACGCAAGGGGCCGATAAACGCATCGATTTCCTCCACGAGCATCTTCTTGGAATCCGCATAGCCCAATCCCCCCTCGCGGTATCCTCGTTCAATTTCCGCGAGTTTCTCACCCGCAAAGAGTTTGTGGAATTGAAATACCAAATCTTTTTCCGGGTCCTTCTTGGCAGCAACCGGCTGTGAGTCCGTCGGAATGCTCATGACCGCTTTCTCAATCTCCTGCCGCGTGGCAAACAGCGGTATGGTGTTGTTGTAGCTTTTGCTCATCTTCTGCCCGTCGGTGCCGGGCACAACTGCCACGGACTCCATGATGAGCGGTTCGGGAAGCTTGAATGTCTCGCCGAAGGTGCTGTTGAACTTCAGTGCGATGTCGCGCGCGTACTCCACGTGCTGTTTTTGGTCCTGCCCTACCGGCACCACGTCGGCCCCCGGAAGCAGAATGTCCGCGGCCATGAGCACGGGGTAGTCGAAGAGGCCCATCGTCGCTTCGATGCCTTTTGCGGTTTTGTCTTTGTACGAGTGCGCGCGGGAGAGATATGGAACGGTGACGAGCGTGTTGAAAATCCAGGTCAGCTCGGTAACCTCAGGCACGTCGGATTGCAAAAAGAGTGTCGTTTTTTCCGGGTCCAGCCCCACGGCGAGATAGTCCAAGACGACATCAAGCGTATTTTTTTCAAGTACTGCTTTATCCTGGATGGTCGTGAGTGCGTGGTAGTTGGCGACGAAGACGAAGCTTTCATACTGGTCCTGCAGGTCCACGAATTGCTTGAGCGCGCCGAAATAGTTGCCGATGTGGAGCGCCCCTGAGGGCTGTATGCCGGAGAGCAGGATTTTCTTCATACAAGGAATGATAGCAAAAAAGCGGGAAAAATGAACGCCGCCCAAACCTACTGGGCGGCGATAAAGGACAACTCGTGCTGATCTCTCATTTCCTCAGGCGGTTCTGGACGGCTTCCTCGGACAGTGATACGTCCTCGGTTGTAGTACACCGCTTCGGGGATATTCCATTGGCACCACCCCCGGATGGGACAGCGTCCGCATCCACTGTCGAACGCCTTGATGTCACGGTGATTCCACGTGACGACGTACGGATCGATAGGTGTCGTTCGGGATGTGTACCTTCCCTTACTGCTCTTGTTTCCGAGATTCCGTGCGCACCCCTCGCGTGAGAGATGCCACAGTGCATCACAGAGACGAAGCGGGTTGACTCCGTGTTTGACACAGTACTCAAGGGTGAGCTGCCTCGCTTTCCTCTGCAAGGCGAAATTGCCGATCGAGGAACCATCCGTGACACCCTCATCAGGGACAATGATCTCGTTTGCGACAAAGACGCGCATGAGGTGAAAGTCGATAGGGAGCGGAAAGTCTACCGGGTCGAACAGGTCTGAATCTACGAGGAAGTAGATGAGCATGCTCGTCATCTTCTCTCTGAATCCGAAAAATCCATGGGGACCATCGGCCCCCTTCTTCGTTCGGATTATTCGGGCGCAGATATCCTCGTATGATCGTGCTCCTCGAAGCAGCTTCCGCACATCTCCACTCCAGTGCTCATACAGCTTCCTGAAGTTGAGCACCCAGAATCGAGAATTTTCCTTGCAGTTGCGCCCCAGACCATTCTCGCGCAGCGCCCTGCGGACCTCGCGCACCGCGTACTTCGGGTTTCGCTTTGCAATCCATGCTGGGTCGAAGATCTTGGGGTGCCGAAGGTATACGCTTGCGAGATTCTGAATGGCGGTGTCGCTTCGGATCCTCCCCCGCATGTAGTAGCAGCTGCAGAAGAGAAAGTTGGCATGCTCGATGCTTCCCCGCGGCATGGTTCGAGGCAGTTTTGCCGGCGCATGCGGCGGGAATGCCCAGCGATACGGGTATTTGCGTCGTTCCAGCGCGTGTAGAAGAATCGGAAAAATCTCCCCCGCGCGTTTCCAATCTACGGAAAGGCCCATAGGATCCCCTTTTTGGTTGTTTGAAAGACCTGAATCTGGGCGCATGGTACGTGGGCGGCGTGGCGGTGTCAACAAAAAACAAAACGCGCCTCCAAGGTTTCCCTTGGGGGCGCGGTTACTTCCAGGTGGTGCCGTGGAGCGGAAGCTCGGGCATACCCGGGTACAAGAACATGGTGACACCGAACGTGATGCGTCTTGTGCGGCGACGTGGTGGCAGGAGGTCTGCATGTCCGTCGCGAACACCCCATTTGTTGTGCGGTGCTCCCCGGAGCCTTTTCGCGAAATCCTTCAGCACCTGTCGTTTGATTCGAACTCCGGTGTCGCCGCCAACGAGGTTCGTGCGAAGTGTCGGAGAGAACAGCAGAATTCCCTCGATGAGCTGAACGGGCACAATCCACAGGTGCCGCGTCTGATCGATGAGGAACTCTGGTCCGTGTCCCCGCTCAACTGCCCGACGCAACATGCATCGGCGACGCCCGTCTTTTGCCGTGCGTTGAGGCTCGTACGTCACGTAGTTGAAGAAGAAGTAGAAGAAGTGTCCGTCGTAGGGAAACATCTTCGCGCGGAGTTTGTGTTTCTCCAGCTGCTTCTCCCTCATACGGAACGCATTGTTCGGACTTCCCCCCTTCACCTCAACACCGATGGCGGTGCCGCCAATCCAGACGGTGACGTCACCTTCTTCGGCGCCGGCAGTTACACCACCGGTCATCTTGCGGGCGAGACCTTCGTAGAACGAGCTAACAACGCTGGGAGTCCCGGACTCCTGCGTCGCTCGCCATTCTTCTATCGCGACGCGCGGGTCCATGACCCCTCCTTTCGGTTACCAGTCTGCGCGTATTGTACCCGCCTGAGATGTGAGGGCAAGCGGCGCGAAAAAGCGGCTTACGCGAGGAGTTTGCCGATGTATGCGGGGAGCTCGGCAATGGCGACGCGCTCCTGCTTCATGGAGTCGCGGTCGCGGACGGTGACAGTGTCGTTTTCAAGTGTGTCGTAGTCAACGGTGATGCACAGCGGCGTGCCGATCTCATCTTGTCTGCGGTAGCGCTTGCCGATGGAGCCGGACTCATCGGACATGCATCTGAAACTCTGCTTGAGTGTCTTTGTAATCTCTCGTGCTTTGTCTCCCAAGCCGTCTTTTTTCATCAGCGGCAAAACGGCGACGTGGAAGGGTGCGATAACGGGTTTCAGGCGGAGCACAACGCGCGTCTCCCCTTCCACCTCCTCTTCGTCGTATGCGTCAGAGAGAATTGCGAGCACGGTGCGATCAACACCAAGTGAGGGCTCAATGACGTGCGGCGTGAAGCGCTTCTTTTGTTCTTCGTCAAAATAATCCAGCGCAACACCACTGTACTCACTGTGCTTACCGAGGTCGTAGTCGGTGCGGTACGCAAGTCCGTACAACTCTTTCTGGCCGAACGGGTAATCAAATTCAAAATCAATCGTGCGCTTGGAATAAAATGCGAGGTCGCCTGGTGCGATTTCGTGTTCGTGCACATGGTCGTCTTTAAGACCGATTTCTTTTACCCACGAGAGCATGATGGTGCGCCATTCTTCAAACGCGCGTTCCCAGTCTTCGGGTGCGACGAAGTACTCCACTTCCATTTGTTCAAATTCTCGAGAGCGGAAGAGGAAGTCGCGCGGAGCGATTTCGTTGCGGAATGCTTTTCCGATTTGGGCCAGGCCGAACGGCAGTTTCGGGTGGAAGGTGTCGATGATGTTTTTGTAGTTCACAAACATACCACCGGCGGTTTCGGGGCGCAGGTACGTGATGGAGTTTTCATCCTCAGTTGCTCCGATTGCGGTCTTAAACATCATGTTGAATGCTCGCGGTTCGCCGAGCTTTCCACCGCACTCAGGGCATTTTGTCGTATCATCGAGTTGGTCGGCGCGGAAACGTCGCTTGCACTTCTCACACGCAATAAGCGGGTCGGAAAACCCCGAGACGTGCCCGGATGCTTCCCACACCTTCGGATTCATGAGAATGGCCGCGTGCATACCGTACATGTCGTCACGGTCGGTTACGAAGCGCTTCCACCAGAGCGTTTTGACGTTGTGTTTGAGTTCGGAACCTAAGGGGCCGTAATCCCACGTGCCGGCGAGTCCACCGTAAATTTCGGAGCCTTGGAAGATAAAACCGCGCCGTTTGCACAGCGAGATAATCTTCTCCATCACGTTAGAGTCTTGTGGTTTGGTCATGGTATGTGGTAATGCGTCTTAGCCTCTAACGTGATCCATTCGGTCATTTTGTTCTTTTGGTATCCCGTTAGAGATAGGAAATGGAACACATTTCCGTACCAATTAGATTTTTAACAGATTACTCAACATCGTAACAGTATCCTGCTTCCCACTCGAGCTCAAAACTGAGAAGTCTCTAACGGGACCAGTACAAAAAATGATACCACACGAAATGAAAAGCGGCTCGCTGACAATAGAAAAGAGCCCGGTGTTTAGTCGGGCCCGTGTGGGGAGGATTGGGTTTCGCGGAGTAGCGTAGTTTGTATTCGTCGCGCGGCGGGCGGCGCCTACGGTGGCGTCGCTGCTCTCTACCAGGTACTCAGCCGTCTACATGTACATGCCTCGCGCAAGGTCTTTTTTCTGGACGGCCGTATCGGCTTTTGCCACGTATGCGTCCGGTTCGGGCCTCCCTACCTCCCAATCCTCCCCGCAGGCATCCTACAGGGGTTTGGTGCGGATTACAACCCCTCTTTTTTAAGCTCTTCAATGAGTTCCTGAGCGCGTTTTGAGAGACGCTCGGGCATTGCAAAGGTCACACGAACCAAGAGTGCGCCGCGTTTTCCTTCTCCATACGGGACACCCTTTTCTTTCAGGCGCAACACTTCGTTGGGTTTTGTCCCTTGCGGGATTGAAAGTTCAATGCGACCGTCGAGTGTTTCGAGATGCACGGTGGTACCCGTGAGCGCGTCGGAGATTTTAATCGGCAGACTCATGATGAGGTCATTCCCCTCTTTGCGGAAGACCGGGTGCGGTTCCACGTGGACTTTCACATACAAATCGCCTGCGGTGCCGTTTTGAATGGCTTCGCCCTCGCCCGTCATGCGAATCATCTCGCCGTTTTCAATGCCTGACGGAATAACGACGCGGACTTCCTGTTGCGCACGCGTGATACCCTCGCCGCGGCACTTGCCGCAGCGTTCTTTTGGTGTTTCGCCGCGACCAAAGCAGTGTGAGCAGGTTGTGACAGTTGCGAATGTGCCGAACAGTGATGTTTTCGTTTCCTTTAGTTTTCCTTTACCATCGCAGGTCGTGCACTTCTCCATACCGCTTCCCGGTTTGGCGCCGCTGCCTTTGCACGTGGCACACACCGAGTTTTTGGTGATGAGCACTTTGCGCTCTGTGCCGAAGATTGACTCTTTGAATGACAACTCGACGTCAATGGAGATGTCGCGTCCGCGGCGCACCTTTCCTCGTCCGCCGCCGCCGAAAAAGTCGCCGAAGATATCGCCGAGATCAAATTGGAATCCGCCCGCGTTGGTGAACTGCGAGAAGTCAAATCCTTCAAATCCGGAGAAGCCACCCTGGCCTCCGTCGAACGTGCGGCCGTACGTGTCGTACTCCGCGCGCTTTGAATCATCGGAGAGCACGGTGTACGCTTCGTTTATTTCCTTGAACTTCGCTTCATCACCGCCTTTTTTGTCGGGGTGATATTTGTGCGCGAGCGTACGGAACGCTTTTTTGATGTCGTCTTTTGAAGCATCGCGGCTGATGCCGAGAATGTCGTAATAATTCTTAGACATGTTTTGTATTTCTGGTACGGAGCTGCTGTTTTGACTGTACCGCGATGCGTTTGCGAACGATGAACGAGGATGGTGTCCGGTATGCCGGCTTCCCCGCTCTATTTCCCACCTTACTGTGTTTTTTCATCCCGTTAGAGTTAGGAAACGTTTGATCCTATTCTTGATAAAACGCTTGCCGGGTCCCGATTTAAGGTATTTTTCTCGTGCGCGTGCATCTTGTTCATTTAGACCCGCTTCGTAATATATTACCTTCCACGGTGTGTAGCGTTTTGTCCAGTAACTTTTTCCTTGGTTATGTTGGATTAAACGTTTCCGTAAATCTCCTGTGCTACCTACATACATTCGATCTGTTTTCTGACTTCGGAGTATATAGACATAAAACATACCTGAGTGAACTCTAACGGGATTCATTACTCCTTTTTGTCGTCGCCTTCTTCTTTGAAGTCCGCGTCTTTCGGACCTTCTTCTGCTTTCGGCTGAGCGCTTTGCTGCATGTGCTGTCCGATTTTCTGCATCTCAGTTGAAAGTGTTTGCACGGCGGTGTTGATAGCGGCTACGTCCGTGCCGTCTTTTGCTTTCTTTACGTCGTCTACCTTTGCACGCACGGCGTCGGCGAGGTCTTTCGGAACTTTGTCACCCGCGTCCTGGAGTGCTTTCTCTGCAATGAGTGTTGTTTGGTCTGCGAGATTGCGCGCGTCGGCGAGTTCTTTTTTCTTGCGGTCTTCGTCGGCGTGCTTCTCGGCGTCTTGCTTCATCTTGTTGATGTCGTCCTCTGAAAGCGCTGAGGAACCTTCAATCTTGATGGACTGCTCTTTGCCGGAGGTTTTGTCTTTTGCTTTGACGGTGAGGATTCCGTTTGCATCGAGGTCAAATGACACTTCAACTTGCGGGGTGCCGCGCGGGGACGGCGGAATGCCATCGAGGATAAAGCGGCCCAGAGAGCGGTTGTCCGCTGCCATCGGACGCTCTCCCTGCACGACGTGGATTTCCACGGAGGTCTGGTTGTCAGATGCCGTTGAGAATACCTGTGATTTTGTCGCCGGAATGGTTGTGTTTTTATCAATGAGCTTCGTTGCAACACCACCGAGTGTTTCAAGACCAAGTGAGAGTGGCGTTACGTCAAGCAAAAGCACGTCGCGAACATCACCCTGGAGAATACCTGCCTGAATGGCGGCACCGAGGGCGACGACTTCATCCGGGTTGATGGTGCGGTTCGGTTCTTTGCCGAAGAATTCTTTCACAGCCGCCTGAATTGCGGGCATGCGGGTTTGTCCGCCGACGAGGATAACCTCATCAATGTCCTCTTTTTTAAACGGTGAGTCGGCAATGACGTTTTTGGTGATTTCCATTGCGCGGTCAATGAACTCTTTGGTGATTTCCTCAAGTTTCGCGCGCGTAATTTTCACGAGCAGGTGGCGCGGACCCGAAGAATCGGATGCGATAAACGGAATGTTTACTTCAGTATCAGTTGTTGTTGAGAGTTCGTGCTTCGCTTTTTCGGCCGCTTCGTCGAGACGCTGGAGGGCGAGCGGATCTTTTGAGATATCAAGACCCGACTCTTTCTTGAACTCATCAAGGATGTAGCGGACGATTTTCTGGTCGATGTCACGGCCGCCGAGGTGGCTGTCGCCGCCGGTTGCCTTCACCTCAACAACGTCGTCGCCCACTTCCAAGACGGAGATGTCGAAGGTACCGCCGCCGAAGTCAAAGACGACAATCTGTTCGTTCTTCTTTTTATTGAAACCGTACGCGAGTGCGGCAGCGGTTGGCTCATTGATGATGCGCTTCACATCAAGACCTGCGATTTTGCCGGCGTCTTTCGTTGCCTTGCGCTGTGAGTCGTTGAAGTATGCGGGAACGGTGATGACCGCCTCCGTAATTTTCTCGCCGAGTTTTGCTTCCGCGTCCGCTTTTAGTTTGCCCAAAATCATTGCGGAGACTTCCTCGGGGCGGTACGCCTTATCATTCATCTTGACCGCTGCACCGCCGTCGCTCTCAGACACGATTTCAAACGGCACGGCACCCTTCTCTTTTTTGACGGCGTCTTCTTCAAAGCGGTGTCCCATGAGGCGCTTGATGCCGTAAATGGTGTTACTCGGGTTGGTGACCGCCTGGCGGCGTGCAATAAGACCCACGAGCCGGTCGCCTGTTTTTGAAACGGCAACGACGGACGGCGTGGTGCGGTTTCCCTCCGCGTTTTCAATAATGGTCGGTTCCCCGCCCTGGACGTATGCCATTGCGGAGTTTGTTGTTCCAAGATCAATGCCAAGTATTTTTCCCATAGATGATGTGCTGATTATGATTGATAGTGGCCGACGATTACTTTCGGCGCGCGTATCAGCTTCTCGTGAAGCTTGTATCCGCGCTGTACGACGTCGTGAATAATACCGTCAGCGTCAGGACTGTCAACGGAGACGGTGCCTGCGGAATCGTGCTGTGCAGGGTCAAATTTCTCACCTGCGGGCGAGAGCGGTACAACACCGTTGTCACGGAGGACGGAGAGGAATTGCGTGTGGATGAACTCTACGCCGCGGCGCCAGTTTTCAGGTGCCTGTTCCCACGCGGCCTTGTCGCGAAATGCCATATCAAATGAGTCGAGCACCGGAATACATTGCGCAATCAGGTCTTCAGCCGCGTATTTCGAGTGTTGCTTACGTTTCTCCTCAGCTTCGCGCTTGAAGTTGATGAGATCCGCCTTGGCGCGCTGCCAGCCTTCCAGGTACTCAGACGACTGTTTGCGGCACGCGGCGAGCTCCGACTTGATGTCGTCGGACTTTTTCGGCTTGAATGACGAGTGCCCCTCGTTTTCCGGAACGATATCGATATCGTCTACTCCTGGTTTTTTGTGGTGGGAGGTCATAAAAGGTTATGGGGCGTTTACTCCACTTGCGGTCTGCCTCGCTCAGGGCTCGGCAACGACCGCTACCCTGCGGGTATCAGAGCAAAAGATAATAAATTATCTTTTGCTCCATTGTGGAGCTCTGCGTGCCTTTCTGAGACCGAACTTCTTTCGTTCGACGACGCGAGCGTCGCGCTTGAGGAATCCCGCCGTTTTCAGTGCCGGGCGGTGTGCCAAATCGTATTTGAGGAGTGCGCGTGCGATGCCGAGACGAACCGCCTCTGCTTGTGCACGGATACCGCCACCGGATACCTTTGCGGTAACTTCAGCGTCAGCGACGCCTGCGGCTACCAGTGCGTCAAGAACGGTGTGCTGGAGATCCTGCGTCGGGAAGAATTCCGTGTATGCACGGTCGTTGATTGTTGCGTGGTGGCCCTTTTTACCCAAGATGACGCGAACGCGCGCGAGCGCTTCTTTGCGGCGGCCGATACCCTCCTCGTAGTGTCCTTCTTTTTTCTTCGCTGTAGTCATAGTTATGCTTTAATCGTGAGCCGCTTCATCATGCGTGCACGGAGCTTGTTGGTGGGCAACATGCCGTAAATTGCTTTGCGGAGTGCTTCCTCCAAACCTTTCTTGGTTACGAGCGTCGTCATGGTCTGCTTTTTAAATCCGCCCATGAAACCGGAGTGGCTCCAGTAGAGCTTCCCTTTCATTTTCTTTGCGGAGACGTCGAGTTTTGACGCGTTGAGAATGGTGACGTCGCGCTTCGGCTCGACGTTCGGTGCAAATGAAGCGGAATCCTTCCCGCGCAGCGCTTTAACCGCCGCTGTTGCGACACGTCCGAGCTTTTTGTTTTGTGCGTCGATGGTAATCATACTTATACGAATTCAATGACTGCCTGCGGTGCGCCGTCGCTTGCTCGCTGACCGAGCTTCGTGATGCGTGTGTAGCCTCCTGCTCGTTCCATGAACTTCGGTCCCAGGATGTCGATGAGTTTGTTGATGGTTGAGAGATCTTCGGAACCCATCTGTGAGATGAGTGCGCGGCGGTTTGCGAGCGTCGGGTTCTTTGCCTTCGTCACGAGTTTCTCAACAATGGGGCGAATTTCCTTGGCACGTGCCTCGGTGGTCTGGATTTTCTCGCGAATAATGAGTTCACGCGCAAGGGAGCGGGTCAGCGCTTCGCGCTGTCCTTTTTCCCGTCCAAATTTTCTGTTTGCGTTGTGGTGTCTCATACTCGCGTGGTGTCAGATCAAAAACTATTGGCGCAAGATAATACCATAATTTGCGAGTGCGCGGCGAATTTCCTGCAATCCCTTGTCGCCGAGACCCTCGACTTCCAGCAAGTCCGCTTCTTTCTTGCGAACCAAGCCTCCGACCGTGCGGATGTTTGCACCCGAAAGTGCGTTCTCCGTGCGGGTTGAAAGGCTGAGTGATTCGATGCGGGTCTTGAGGAATTCTTTTGCGTCTTCACCTTCCGGAACTACTGCTTCCGCTGCTTCACCCTCTTCGCCGCGAACTTCTTTCACGACTGCCTCCTCGAAGTCTTCCTCCTGGAAGCCGACGATGGCCTTGAGTTGGTGAATCATGGTTGCAATTGAGCGTTCAAGCACTTCGCGCGGTGAGATGGTGCCGTCGGTTTCGATGAGCACTTTCAAGCGGTTGAAGTCCGTTCGGTCGCCGACACGCATGTTCTCAACTTCGTAGGTTGCGCGGCGAATCGGTGTAAAAACGGCATCAAGAACAATAGCGCCGATTTCAACGCGGTCTTTCTGGATGTTTTCTTTCGCAACGTAACCCAAGCCGCGCTCGACGGTCATTTCGACCTCGATGTCTTTTTTGCTCGTGACTTCTGCGATGTAGAGATCCGGGTTGAGGACCTTCATCTGTCCGGGAACGGTAATGTCGCCCGCGGTGATTTTTTTCGGGCCTTTCATGGAGAGCGTTACGGTCTGCGGACCCTCAGAGTTCAGCTGGAAGCGAACCTGGCGAAGGTTAAGCAAGAGCGTGATGACGTCTTCCTTTACACCTTCGATGGTCGAGAATTCGTGCGCTACACCCTCGATTTTCACCGCAGTGATAGCGGCGCCCGGAATCGATGACAAAATAATGCGACGCAGCGAGTTGCCGAGGGTGTGACCGTACCCCGGGTACAAGCCGTCGATTTGGTACACGCCGGTAGCATCCTTTTCAAGGACGACTTTCGGCTGTGACGGTAAATGAATCGCGTATTCCATAACTCAATCTTTGTTAAGCGATTAACGTGAATAAAACTCAATAATTGACGTAAAGTTGAATGCCGACTGCATCTCATCCGCTTTCGGCGCGCCACTTACCTTCCACGCGCTCTTTTTCTCATCAAATGCAATCCAGCTCGGAAGCTTCGTGACTGCTGCTTCTTTCTCGCCACCCTCTTTGATGAACGGTTTGAGATTGCGGCTGCCGTCGCGCACAGCAATGAGGTCGCCTTCGTGCACCGTGTGTGACGGAACGCGAATTTTCTTGCCGTTAACCGTGATGTGGCCGTGCGACACCATCTGGCGTGCTGCGCGGTGTGTCGGTGCCAAGCCGGAACGGAACACGACGTTATCAAGACGACGTTCAAGAGTTGAAAAGAGCGTAATGCTCGGATCACCGGTCTTTGCAGCGGATTCTTTCACGTAGCGGGCAAACTGACGCTCAGTGACACCATAGTAGAAGCGCACGCGCTGTTTGTCGCGAAGGGCAATGTTGTATGCGGAGATGTTGCGGCGGTGTTTTCCTTTCTCCTGACCCTTTTTCTTGCGGGCTTCAGAGAGTGCAAAACGCTCAGTCTGCGTCTGTTCAAAGACGGCAGGACCAAGGCGACGGGCAATTTTGAATCGTTTAGGTCGGTGCATAAAAATGATTACACGCGGCGCGGTTTCTTAGGACGCGGACCGTTAAACGGAACCGGCGTTCGGTCTTGGATAGACGCAATGTTGGCGCCGCTTTTTGCGACGAACGAACGGATAGCTGATTCACGGCCCGAACCCACACCCGTGACAACAACGGCTACCTCGCGGACACCGAGTGCGTGGGCGCGGTCACCAACGAGTTCGCCGACTTTCGCAGCTGCAAACGGCGTGCCCTTCTTCGCTCCTTTGTAGCCCAATGAACCGCTCGAAGACCAGGTAACGACGTCACCTTCGCGGGTGGTCAACGTCACCTTTGTGTTGTTGTAGGTTGCTTCAATGTGCATGACGCCCGTGTCGATGCGCTTGCGCGAAACGCGCGAACCGGCTGTTTGAGCCGTTCCTTCAGCACCTCCTGATTTAGTTGCAACGCGTTTTTTTCCCATAGATTATTTGAGTTCAACCTTACGCTTACCGGAGCCCATGGTCTTGCGAACGTTACCGCGCACCGTGCGTGAGTTTGTCTTGGTGCGCTGACCGCGAACCGGAAGCTTTCGGCTGTGGCGCATGCCGCGGTACGTACCCGCGTCTTTCAAACGCTTTACGTTGCCTGAGATTTCGCGCTTGAGATCACCTTCAAGAACGTATCCTTCGAGTGCTTTGCGGATTGCGTTTTCCTGCGCTTCGGTGAGCTCGCCGGCTTTCTTGTCGAAATCAATTTTTGCTGTCGTGAGCACTTTGCGTGCGCGTGAACGGCCGATGCCGTACACCGCGGTGAGTGCGAATTCAATCTGCTTTTTATCCGGAAGTGTAATGCCTGCAATACGCATGGTATGAATATGAAAAATTAGCCCTGGCGCTGTTTATGACGCGGGTTTGCACAGACAACGCGAATCCGTCCTTTGCGTCGGACGAGTTGGCACTTGATGCATCGTTTTTTTACAGATGATTTTACCCGCATATCTACAACGTTATACGTACCCGACAGAAACGAAAACAGCGTCTCTATCAGACGTCACCACACGGGCTTATATAAGCCGTAAGTGAAACCATGACAGAGTAACACAGCCAAAGCTGTGGCGCAACACCCACCCTCGCCTCGGAGGGCTTACAGGCGGCGGATAATACGGGGTTTGCCCCCGTATTGGTCAAACAGGAGTTCAACACGGTCGCCGACGATGATGCGGATGCGGTGGAGGCGCATTTTACCGCCTAACTGTGCGATAAAAGCGGGTTTTCCCTCCTGCCCTTCCTCTGCGGTGCGGTTTTTTGGAAGCTCGTCCAGTTCAACCCTAAACAGGGCGTTGGCGAGCGCTTCGATGACGACTCCAGTCGTAATTTCCGATCCTTCCGGTATTTTTGCCATGCAGACAGTATACCCTACTAGTCCGTCAAACCGATACGGATATCAATATCCTCAACGTCAGACGGCAGGGTCCGGCGCCAGAACGGCGAGATGGAAACCGTGGCGCTCTCGATGCCCGGGTATGACTGGAAGACGGGTTCCGTTCCGGAAGCCCCCTTCTTCTTGCCGGCGATGTCCTCGGCGAGCTGGTCTTCATCAAACTGCCAGACCAAGTCGGTGATGCCGACAACTGAAAGTTCGATTTCTGAGAGATTCGTCAGTGATGTTGATGAAGCCGTGGTGTCTATTGCAAGTGCGGAGAGATCTTCAAATCGGACCGGTGCGCCGGTGTAGCCGGCGACAAACGCCTTTGCAACCTGACTGCCGAGTGACAGCTCATCAATAGCAACGATGCGCGCAGTTCCCTTCATGCGGACTGCAACGGAGCCTGCGGTTGCACCGTCTTTGTTCGGGAGGTTCTGGAATGAGAGCGCGATGGTTGAGTTAACCGGAATGAATCCTTCAGGGACTGCGCCGATGATACTTTCTGTAAGCGTCTTCTCGAGTTCAGTTTTGAGCTGAGCCTGTGCTGCGTCCGTGTCTGCTTTTGATGCGGTGCGGACGGTGCCCGCAAATCCGCCGGTCATTGCGGTCTTTGAACGCGCGTACACTTTCGTGAACAACGGGTCGTTCTTCTCGCGGAATGCGGGAAGCACGAAGTCGGTCATGTCGATGTTGTACTGTTCGCCGACCTCATCAGCAAAAACCTCAACTTCAGCGCTTCCCGGGACGAGCTCGCCTTTCGCGTTTTTGGTTGGTCCGGGGACAGAAACGGATGTCGGGGTGCGGAACACGAGGCCGTTGGGCGTTTCAAAACGAGTGTTTTTGATAAGCAGAAGTGGTGACTCGGTTGAGTTGTTGTAGACGACAATACTTCCTGAAGCTGCTTTCTCAACGCGCTCTTCACCTGCGGCGGTAACCTCTTTGCTTGCCTCGCGGTCCAGCGTCACAATTTCAAAACGAACGTCATCCGGATTTTGCGGGGTAAGCAGGGCTGAAAACGTGTGATCAAGAGAGACGAGGGTGTGTTTCGGATATACGGTGACTTCTGCGCTGGCAAACAGCGATGAGAGAACGAAGAAAATGACGAGAAGTCCTATGGCGACAATACCGCCGCGCACGAGGTACCGTTTCCAGCCGGAATTCCGTTCCATGGTGTGGCGCGGAGGGAGTGAAACGCCGAGCGCGTCAGGAGACGAGGTGTCTTCGTGGTGGGGTGTGTCTTGCGGCGGGAGCGTTTGCGGTCGGTCGATGGAGATGTTGCGGATAGAGCGCTTCTCCGATGGAACAAAATCTTGCATAGGTGTGGTTAAATAAATTATTGATAGTTTTGTGCGACGGCCTTATTTTACAACGTTTGGTCGTTTTTCATAGTCAAGAGTCTGTGGACATGGAGTGCAGAAAGTGGTGTCAGCGGGTGGCCGAGGCGCACACCCTCACGAACGACACAGAAAGATGAAAGGCTTTCAGCGACGACAAGCGTCGTGGCAATGTCGTCCCCTGTCTGCGGATGTGAGAGTTTTGTAGGAATGAGGATGTTTTTGACACGCACGAATTCCCCGGAATCACCGAAGAGAAACGCACTTTTCGGGAGCGGCAGATGTTCCAAAAGCGGCAACACGGCCTGTGAAAACGCCGACTGCCACTCGCCCCGCACGTGCTCCGCCGCTTTTTCGTAGGCGGCAGTTATCTTCTCGTCGAGGGTTTTGTCTTTGAGTCCCTGCATGACACCGAGCACCTCGCTCGACAGAACTTTTGCGCTCTCTGCGAATGAGCGCATACACGTGCGTACCCCCACAGGAAAACTTACCGTCTCCACGAGTACACCATCGCTGACTGCGGAGACGTCGGTGATTTCTCCTGAGACGTCAACACAAAGGAATGAGTCGCTCGATGCAAGCGTGTCACGCACGCCGAAGTATAGTGTTGCGGAACCGGCGTGATGGTAGATGCGGTCGCAAGCGAAAAATCGTCCGATGACATCCTCAACATACTCAGAAAATGCGCGCGAGATGCCGCCGATGAGTACGGAGAATGAGACGCGGGACGCTTCTTTATCGTACGGGTCACTTACCGGATAGCCGTTGAGACGGATGTTGATGATGTTTTGTTCCAACACGCGCGGTGCGTCATTTCGGTCCGTCAGTGAAAGTGAGAGTTCCGGCCCGCCGTGCTCGGCAAGCAGACGCTGAAACATGCTTTTGGTGACGACGGTGGCTCCGGGAAGTTTTACGTCTACGGTTTTGGTTTGCGACACATACCACGGTGCGCCGTAGGTGCAGTATGCCGCGTCGATGTGCCCGCGTCGCACGCGCCGTGATGAGACGTGCGGCACGCCTTTCGTAATGACATCTTGGCATGCGTCAGCAAGCGACTGCAGCGTTGCTCCTGCGAAGCGTTCAAAATCAAAGGTTTCCTGCAGGGGAATCGTTTTTGTGACACTGTGCACAATAAACGGCTTGCTCTTCGGGTGCATGAGGCACAACGAGGCATGCACTGCCCCGCTTTCAATGGTGCACAGAAGCACACTCTGTTCTTCTTTTTTTGAGTTCCCAAACAAACTCACAGTGTTTCTATTGTAGCACTGCTTTGATGCGACGCACGCCTGCAGCCACCGCTTCCTCTTTCATAAGCGTTACGCGGCCGATATCGCGCGTGTTTTCAACATGCGGACCACCGCAGAATTCACGCGAAACCACTTCGTCAGGTGTTTCAATTGTGTATACCGAGACAACGTCGGGGTACTTTGCGCCGAATTCCATTTCGGCACCCAAATTCTGTGCTTCTTCACGAGGCATCTCGCGGCGTACAACCGGGATTCCCTTTTCAATCCACTCATTAATCTGCGCTTCGACGGCTTTTTTCTGTTCATCGGTCATTTTTTCTCCGTGTGCAAAATCAAACCGTAAGCGTTCGGTGGTGATGTTGCTCCCCTTTTGTTTTACGTGACTACCGAGGACTTTTTTCAGCGCGGCATTGAGCAGGTGCGTTGCGGTGTGCAGTTTAACGACCTCGGGGGACGCAGCATCGGCAAGTCCGCCTTTGAATTTTTGTTCAGAACCTGCGCGGGACACTTCGCGATGTTTTGCCATCTCTGTTGTAAACCCGTCAACGTCAACCGAAATACCTTTTTCTTTTGCAATTTCCAACGTGAGTTCAATGGGAAAACCGTATGTCGTAAAGAGTGTCATCGCGTCTTGTCCGCTGATGGTGGTGCCTGTTTTTTCAAACTCTTTCAGTCCGCGAGAAAGTGTTTGTGAGAATTTGGAAACCTCAGCACCAATAATTGTGTTGATGTGCGCGTGTTTCTCCAAGAGGTCAGGATGTGCGCCGGAGTATGTTTCAATGACAACGCTGATAAATTTTTCGAGGTCTCCCTGTGCGAGTTCGTGATTTTGGGAATGCATGACAGCGCGTCGGATGAGCCGGCGCAGCACGTATCCGCGGTCGGTATTTGAAGGTAGGGAGCCGTCGGCGACCATAAACACAGCGGAGCGGATGTGATCAGACAGTATTCGTTGTGAGCGTTCGTCGTCTGAGAGTGTTTGTGCAACATCCATGAGCGGTGCGAATATGTCCGTTTCAAACACCGTTTGTTTTCCCTGCAAAACGGTTGCGAGGCGTTCCAGTCCCGCGCCAGTGTCCACGTTTTGCTGTGCGAGTTTGCCGATGACCTTTCCCTCTTTTCGCTCGTATTCCATAAACACGTCGTTCCAGATTTCCACGACGCGGCCACTTTGTTGCGCAGCAATAAATGCATCCATACCGGCAATCGCTCCTTTTTCGGGCTGCAAGTCGTAAAACATCTCGGAGTCAGGTCCGCACGGACCGTTGTCTCCCGGGCTCCACCAGTTGTCGTCCGCTCCGAGGAAAAAGATTCGCTCGGGAGGAATTCCTGCGTCTTTCCACGTGTCGGCGGACTCAGTGTCTTTTGGTGCATCCTCATTGCCCTCAAAGCACGTGACATACAGACGCGCAGGATCAAGTCCAAACCCCTCTTCTTTTGAGGTGAGGAGCTCATAGCTCCATGAAATTGCTTCGCGTTTGAAATAATCACCGAAGGACCAGTTGCCGAGCATTTCAAAAAACGTGAGATGACGATTGTCGCCGACTTCATCAATGTCTCCGGTGCGCACGCACTTCTGAATATTGGCGACGCGCTTACCTTTTGGATGCGGTGTGCCGAGCAGGTATGGTGAGAGGGGTTGCATGCCCGCAGTGGTAAACAGTGTGGAAGCGTCGCCTTCGGGCACGAGTGAGGCAGACGGGAGTATCGCGTGCCCGCGCTTTTCAAAGAATGAGAGAAACCGTTGTCTGATTTCGTTTGAATGCATGTTATTTTTTGATTTTTTTATGCACCAATCGCTCAAATTCCGCAACGTCTTTTTCAATCATTTGCAATCCTTCTTCCCAGAATGTTTTTGCGTGAAGATCGATGCCGATACTTTTGAAGATGTTTTCGACGGCATCACTGTCGCCGGCGGAAAGAAACTTGTCGATTTTCTCGATGAATGCCGGATTTTGCATATATCTTCGGTAGAGCGCCTGACTGACAAGAAAGCCGTATGCGTACGTGTACACATAAAAATCAGAACGGATGTGCGGCCAGGAGACATATGCGTACCCGTCATCCTCTGTTACTTCGTACGCCGGCCCGAGATACGCCGAGAGATGTTTTTGCATCATACGCGCGAGGTCCTGTTTTGAGACGGCGCCGTTTTTGCGAATTGTCTCGTGCATCTCTTTTTCAAAATTGAAACATGCAACTTGTCGGAAGACCGTCGTAATTGCTTCGTCGATACGGTCATGCAGCATGATGATGCGCTCGTTTTCGCTTGAACCAGATTCGATGCGTTCAAGTGCGACGTGTTCAAAAAAAGTACTCGCCGTTTCTGCGGTTGCTGTAGAGTACCCTTGGTAGATTGTCGGTTGTTCCTGTATGCGTTCGCTGTGTATCGCATGTCCCATCTCGTGCGCGAGCGTGGCGTATGACCTGAGTGAATCAACGTGATTGAGAAGTACAAATGTTGGTCCCTGGAGCATTTTCATGCAGTACGCACCGCCGCGTTTACCTGATTTCGGGTAGACGTCGATTTGACCACCAGCGAGCATGTCCATAAATATTTTTTTGTATCGCGAATCCATTTCTTCCAGTGTCTTAACGAGCATTTGCGCTGCCTGTTCAAATGACACACGCTTTTCCACGGTTCCGATGCTCTCGAGGCGGTCAACGTACTGCAGTTTTTTGAGCTTTAAGAGCTTTCGCTTCGCTTCACTGAAACGGTGTACGATTTTGTAGTGCTTTGTTGTTGTCGCCACGAGTGTCTCAACCACCTTCGGATCGTTGTCGTTGCCGCTTACCGTCGCCTCGTACGGCGTTTTATATCCGCGCAAGTCGTCCTGAATGCGGCTATAGACACCAAGCGCATTGAGCTCGTTTTCCGCGTAGTCGGCATGTTGTTTGTTTTTTTCGACGATGAGTGCGTCGAGCGTTCGACGGTCTTTACGCGAGAGTGTTTTTAAAAGTTCTCGGGCTTTTGAAAGCGGCAGTTCCTTGCCTTTGAATTTGACCGTCATGGAGCTGAGAATGCGCTCGCCCCCCTCTTCCCACATCCCCGCTGCGGGTTCTGATAGAAAATGTGAAATACGCTCCTCAGGTTCTGACAGCACGTGTTTGCCGTGCTCAAAGGTGGTCTTGAGGAGGTAGCGGTATTTTTTCAGTTTTGCGCTCTTGAGGAACTTTTTCTGCTGCTCGACGGGAATTTTTGCGAGCTTTGTGGTGAAAAAGAGCATGCGGGTGCTCTCTTGTTTGAGTTCGTATGAGAGTTTATTGGACAGTGCAACAGCATCCGTGTTTTTTGCGTCCAAATCTTTTACAAAAAAAAGGTAGTGCGCGGGTTTTGCCTGCCCCACGGTGTCCAATATTTTTTCTTTGTCTTTGAGTATGGCCAGGAGTGCTGATTCGCTTTTGAGATACGCGTCATTGTGTCGCCATTTTTTCTCAAACGCGCGGTACATGCGTTTTGCTTTTTCTATATCACGTCGGATGCGCGGGTCACGCAGTGATGCGTAGAAGTGTTTTTTTAAATTCCACTCGGTCTGTAGCTTCATATAAATTGTTTGAGAATCTCGATGTCTTTTTTATGCGTGGGCAACAACGCGCGCGAGTAAATTGCGGATGCCGGGTGATACAGCGGAACAATCTTTACTTCACCGTACGACGTCACAGCAGTATACATTTTTCCGTGAGCGACTGAAATCGGTTCAACATGGAGCCCTAAGCCCAAACGCTCCATGACGTACTGCATCGAGAAGCGTCCGAGGGTCGCGATGACCTTCGGTTGAATAATTTCAATTTGTCGATCGAGAAAGGGACCGTAGAGTTCAATTTCCTCAGGTGTCGGGTCGCGATTCTCCGGCGGGCGGTCTTTCACGATGTTGGTGACGTACACGGTGGCGCGATCCAATCCAATGTGTGCAAGCAGTTCGTCCAGGATTTTGCCAGCAGCGCCGCAAAACGGTTTTCCCGTCTGCGCTTCATTTTTCCCGGGTGCCTCGCCGATGAACATGATGTGTGCATCGTGGCTGCCTTCACCGACGACCGGAAAATATTTATTTGCTGTTCGATATGCGTACAGAGGTGACGAGGAAAACGAAAGCAATTCGTCGCGAATCGCGCGCATCTTGTCGGTTTTCCCGGAGTGCTCCATGCGCGTCATTTTAGCACGGGCAACTTCATGCGCGTCGTGAGATGTATGTGAAGCAGGCAAAAGAAAAGACCGGCTCGGGTGAGTCGGTCTCTTCCAGACTGCTGTGCAGCTGGGTGAAGAACATATCTACTGTCATCCCCGAAGGGAGTAGATTGAAGCGTTGGGAACATGAGGACACCTGCCGCCTCTAGATGATTTTTCGAATCGAACCGAAGTCCGAAGCGATGCCTCCTGATGAGGCCTCATCTGTTCCCTACGAGCCCTGAACCGTTTTGGGACGGCTCAGAACCTTTCCGAAGTGCCGCAGTCTCGCCGGAGCGATCCACATCGGCATTCGTTTGCCTCAGAGGCGAACGTGCTTTCACTTCAAACCCTCCAGGAAGGGCGGGAAGCGAGGCTCGTTTCGGAGCGGGCTGTTGGACAAGGAGACTAGGTCTCCTCGACGCACAGTATCCGCACGATACATGTTGATCTTGTCGCCGAGCGACAAAGTGTCAGGCCAACATGCATCCCTAGCGTGATTCAGACCGGAACCTCCGTTTGATTGCCGAGTTTGCACCCGGGTCACTCGTTTGTTCATCAGGCGGTCTTTTGGCTCACACACGTTTTCTCTCTGGAGTTGCTTGCGCATCTCCGAAGGTTTCTGGGAGGCACCACGCTGCCGTTCCCGTACCCGTGTAACCAGTGCTTGCCCGGCTAGGTGTTGGCGCCTCTCGCGAGGGGCCAGACCCAACCTGCCAGTGCTCTGGTCAGGGTGTGCATTGTACGCGCATCCTTCTGGAAGTCAACATATATTGTGCGTTATCTGTATTGAAAACAACTTTGTCAAATATCTGCAGTTTCCAGACTTCTATAGATGGTGATTTTTCCTGTGGAGGGTGCTTCACGACCGCGCTTCCCTCTCCGGGTGCGCGGCCGATTTCGTTAATTTTAGTAAAAAATATGAAATATCGGGAGAGTATTTTTGAGCCACCCCAGAAGCAAGAAAAAAAGCACTCGTCTCGGCGGGACTATTGACCTTACATTCCTTTTGCGTCGTCGCGCATTATCCCCAGATTTTTTTGAGGTTGTGTTCGCTATCATAAGGGAATACTTATTCATAACTGCTCAACCCCGCGGCCTATGGCAAAAAAAATTCTCTCACGACGCAGCACTATTACGAAAATCACGAAACGAAACGGAACCGTTGTTCCGTTTCGGGTTGAGAAGATTGCGGTTGCTGTTGAGAAGGCGATGAAGGCCGTTGGAGAGTACAAAGAAGGTGCACCCCAAAAGGTTGCCGCCGCCGTTGAGAAGACACTCGTGAGCCGAAAAAAAGCCAATGCTGGCTTCATTCCGAGTGTTGAGGGTGTTCAGGACGAAGTTGAGAAGGAGCTCATGTTGCTCGGGTTTACGACGACTGCAAAAGCATACATCTTGTATCGTGTTGAGCGTTCACGCATTCGTTACGAACAAGGTGAAATTCCGGAGCACGTAAAAAAACTCGCGGAAGAAAGTAAAAAATATTTTGAAGGTAATCCGCTCGGTGAGTTTGTGTACTTGCGTACCTACGCGCGATGGATTGAATCGGAGAACCGTCGTGAGACATGGGTTGAGACTGTCGACCGGTACATGTCGTTCATGCGCGAGAACCTCGGTAAGAAATTGAAAGAGAATGAATATGCGGAAGTGCGCGAAGCAATTTTGAAACAAGAAGTGATGCCGTCGATGCGTCTCATGCAGTTCGCCGGAGAACCGGCGCGCCGATGCAACACGTGTGCATACAACTGTACGTACACCGCTCCGACGAAACTGGAAGATTTTGCGGAGATTATGTACCTCTCCATGCAGGGATGCGGTGTCGGGTTTGCGGTTGAGAGCCAAAATGTTGAACAATTGCCGCAAATTCAAAAGCAACTCGGTAAAAAACTGCCGACCTACGTCATCGCCGACTCAAAAGAGGGTTGGTGCGACTCGCTGACGCACGGGTTGCGGACGTGGTACTCCGGAAAAGACGTTGATTTTGATTTCTCACAGATTCGTCCGGCGGGCGCACGCCTGAAAGTTATGGGCGGCAAGGCATCAGGTCCGGAACCGCTGCGTTCCCTGCTCGCATTCGCACGCGAAAAGATTCTGAAAAGACAAGGACGCCGTTTGCGCGCAATTGACGCACACGACATCATCTGCAAAATCGGCGAGTGTGTCGTTGCCGGAGGTGTCCGTCGCACGGCCATGATTTCCCTCTCTGATTTGGATGATTCGGACATGCGCGACGCCAAAAAAGGCCGATTTTACGTCACAGAACCGTGGCGTGTGGTTGCCAACAACTCGGCCGTCTATGAGACGCGCCCGACAAATACCGAGCTTATGGAAGAGTGGGTGTCGTTGATGAAGAGCGGTTCCGGCGAGCGCGGTCTCTTTAACCGCGGGTCACTGTACAAAACGCTTCCTGAGCGCCGCCTTAAATATTTCCAAAAGAAAGGACTCGCAACGGAAGACGGTGTGATGCTGACAACTATCGGCACGAATCCGTGTGCGGAGATTATTCTCCAGCCGAAGCAATTCTGTAACCTCTCTGAAGTTATTGCGCGCGCTGGCGACACAAAAAAAGATCTCGTGCGCAAGGCGAAGCTCGCATCAATCCTCGGCACCTATCAATCAACACTGACAAACTTTAAGTACATCTCGAAGGAGTGGACGAATAATTGCCGCGAAGAGTCACTGCTCGGCGTGTCTGTCACGGGTCAGTGGGATGCTGAAGAGTCGCGCAATCCAAGCACCCTGCGAGCAATGCGCGATGCGGCCGTGAAAACCAACGCAGCGTATGCGAAACGCTTCGGTGTAAATCCGTCGATGTCGGTGACCGCAGTGAAGCCCTCCGGCACGGTATCGCAGACATTCAACTGTTCTTCGGGCATTCACCCGCGTCACTCTGAATACTACATTCGTCGTATCCGCATCTCAGCAACAGACTCGCTCTTCAAGATGATGCGTGACCAGGGTGTCCCGCACTATCCGGAAGTCGGTCAAACCGTAGACAACGCGACAACGTACGTGCTCGAGTTCCCCGTGAAGTCTCCGGAACACTCAAAATACAAAGATGACTTCACCGCCATTGAACAGCTTGAGTATTGGAAGAACGTAAAGGTTAACTACACCGAACACAATCCGTCTGCAACGATCTCTGTCGGCGAAGATGAATGGATTGCGGTTGTCGATTGGATTCAGAAGAACTGGGATATCGTCGGCGGTCTCTCGTTCCTTCCCCGCTTTGACCACGTGTATCAAATGGCACCGTACGAAGCGATTGATAAAAAGCGATATGACGAAATTGTTGCCGCATTCCCTGAAATTGATTACGCAAAACTCGTCACGTACGAAGTAACCGACGGCACCGAACAAAAACGCGAACTCGCCTGCGCCGGCGGCACCTGTGAAGTGGAACCGCTTCCTGAAATCGCAAAGACGACGAAAACCAAGGCAAAGGCGGCCTAACTAACCTCTCTATGTTGTACACACGAAAAGGCGACGACGGGACGTCGGGTCTTTTGGGCACAAAAGAGCGCTTTGGGAAGGATAGTCCCGTGTATGAGGCGCTCGGAAGCCTCGATGAGATCAACTCCCTCCTTGGACTCTGCCGAGCTCAAGCGGGCACCGTGCGCTCTCTGGGGGCTCCTGAGGAACTGCTTGCGGTCCAACAGTGTCTCTTTATTGCCCAGGCCGAAGTTGCCGGAGCTGACAAGACGCTCACACAAGAACACGTGGATGCGCTGGAAGCCGCGATTGCGCGTGCTGAAGAGCCAATCGGTAATCCGCACTCGTTTATTGTGCCCGGCACAACAGAACTCTCTGCCCTCTTTGATTACGCGCGGGCGGTTTCTCGCCGCGTGGAGCGCGCTGTTATCGCCGCGCGAGAGGTGCGTCCGGTATCGGATGCGACGCGGAAGTACCTTAATCGACTCTCAAGTTTTTTGTATGCGCTCGCACGTCTCGCGGCGTTTGAGTCGGGCGAAAAGGAGCCGACGCCCTCGTACTAATTTGTTATACTCTTTGATATGAAAAAATCACCGCTCATTCACGCGCTGTCGGCGACTGCCTACATTGCGCTGGTCTCCCTCTTTTTATTCTACGGACAGCGCTTCACCGGCCCTGAGGACAATGTGCTCATGCCCGTAACGATGCTCTCGCTTTTGGTGTTCTCGGTCGCCTTTATGGGCTTCCTCTTTTTCTGGGAACCGCTGCAGCTGTATCTTGCGGGTGATCGACAAGGTGCGCTTTCATTCTTCCTCAAAACACTCGGCACATTTGCCGGTGTCACCGCACTTCTTTTCGTGATTCTGATCGTGCTGTTCTAGAAGAAACTATTTTGCTATCGGGTACAGCTCAAAGAGCTTTTGAACACCGGCGAGGTTTCGCTCCCACTCAATAGTTTGATGTGTTGAGAGTTCGACGGTGACCGACGGTATACCCTGGGATGCAAGCCACCCTTCCGCATCTCCGGTGATTTCGTACGCATCAAAGGTTGCGACTGCCGGATATCCTGAACCGAGTGCATATGCGTTCATGACGGAGAGTGTTTCAGGCAAGATACCGCCGTGACATTCAGACGCGTAGACCGCATTGGACTGGCTGTGCCAAAACACAACGGCGTCGGGGTCATTTTTCAAGACGAAATCGCGGATAGCGCGCGCTTCCGGTTCGGAAAACGCACTTGTTCCCGCCGACACTACCTGACTGCGCCAGGTGCTTTCAGGTTGCCATTTGCAGTCGAAATTGCGGTTGAGATCCACGCCATTGGCATTAAACCGGCCCGACGCGGCCACGGCTTCATTGCCGGTGACGTCGGCGGGGGTAAAGCGTCCCTCCACGCCGGTTACCTTGAATACTCCATCAGGATTTGCCGAGGGAATGACGCTTACGGTGAGGTGTTCGGGAACAAAGTCCGGGTTGGCGTTTAAGTAGTCGAGAAACTGGTACGCAAGCAGCACGCTGTTCCACTCATAGCCGCCGTGGATGCCGCCGACAAACAGCAGGTGCGTTTCTCCGTCCCCATATGTGTACGCGTCAATCGGGCGTCCTTCAACGGATGCGCCGATGACTTCATGTACAGGTTCCGGAGTTTCTGGGGCAGGCTCGGGTGCAGCTTCCCTGCTGCGCAGTACGAGATACAAACCAACGCCCAACGCCGCGAGGGCGATGAGCGTCAGCACCACTCGTCTCGGAGATAGAAACAGCATTGAAGAGACGAGAAAATTATTTTGCGTAGAGTTCCAGAACCGCTTCTGCACCTGCAAGGTTCTTGGTCCACTCAATGTCGGTGTGGTTCGTCAGTAAGACGCTGATGGCCGGAATGTTGTTCTTTGCGAGCCAGTTGACCATGTCGCCGGTCGTCTCGTAGAAGTCAAAGCTCTGGAATGCCGGGTAGCCTGACGCAGTGGCGAACGTGTTGGTGAGCGTCGTGGTTTCTGCCGCCACCGGTTTGCCATCGCAGGTCGAAGCGTACACGCCTCCTGCGGCGCTGTACCAAACGACGACTGCATCCGGCTGGTACGAAGCTACGAAATCACGCATTGCGCGGCTTTCCGGCTCAGAAAACGCTTTTGATCCGCCTGAAACCGGCTTGTTCTGCCATACACCCGTTGCCTGCCAGCCGCAGTCAAAGTTTCGGTTGAGATCAACATTGTTTGCATTGAAGCGGCCTGAAACAACAACGTCTTGTGAAGCTGCGACGTCTGCTGCTGCAAAGTCATCGATATCGGAGACGACTTTTGCGAGACCGTCTGGGTTGAGTACCGGAACGACGGTTACCTCAACACCCTCAGGGATTGCACTTTCGTTCTCATCGAGGTACTCCATGAGTTCGCGTGCAACAAGCACCGTGTTCCACTCGTAGCCACCGTGGATACCGCCGACGAACAGCAACTTAGTGTCTCCTTCGCCGTAGTGGTACGCAACGATATCGCGACCCTGGACTGAGTCGCCGATGACCGTCTCGGTCTTTTGTTCAACAGGGCCGGTTACCGGTGTTGTAGTCGGTGTCTGGTCTGTCGGTTCCGTCGGCTCAGGTGCCTGTTTGAACAGGAAGTATCCACCGACGACGAGAATGATAATGAGCGCAAGCGCTATGATTGTGTTTTTCATATGTAGGTATTATACGGTGTTCATTTGGGGCTGACTAGTAGCCAAAATCCCCATATAGTGCCGTGTTTTTTTGGCTTTTATATCCTTTTTCGGGCGAATAAAGAAACGATGAAGATTATGATGAAGAAAATGAACCCCAAGAGGCACGTGGAGACGCCAAGGGTGTAGGATACTGCCCCGGAAAGCAGGTTCGGCAGTTCAAGGTACGAGAAGTATCCCGAGAACAGCACACCTACAAGCGATGTTGCCGCAATCGCATTGACTTTCTTACGAGCAGCACTGTCGCTCCACAGAAGCAGTGAGGAGAGAATAAGAAGTATAAAAAAGAGGGCGAAGCCGTAATAGCACGCCGGATAGCCCCAAAAGATTGGGCACGTTTCGCCGAAGGCACACGTTTTTGAAAAGAGCTTTACACCGCTGAGATAGCCGGAGAACGTAGCACCGGCGAGTGAGAGCAGGAATAATGCGTTTTTCATCCCGTTAGAAATTAAAGGTGTAATTACTATTTACTACTACACAAGTCACTGGTCTTTACTGATTGTCACGATTATACGCTAACAAACATCAAATTCTAACGGGATTCATAAGGAGACGTAGTTATACCACTAACGTCATTCAGTATACCCCGTGAGATAACTAATTTCACCCTACACGTAGCTAAGAGGCTCTGTATCTCACGGGGTATAGCACTTTCTATTTTGCCTTCGGCCAAATAGACGCCGCTTTCGGATACAGTTTTGTGAGCGGATGGTTTATGCAGTCGTGTTTGCGTGCCGGACACACCTGCCTGCCGTATTCAATAAAGCCGTAGGTGATGGTGTTCCACTCCCCTTTGGGAAACAATTTCATCAGGTCCTGTTCGATTTTTTTCGGATCACGGTGTGATGAGAGACCAAACTTATTGGAAAAACGGATGACGTGCGTGTCAACTGCAATGCCCTCATTGACTCCGAACGCATTTGAAAGCACCACGTTTGCCGTTTTGCGTGCAACACCTCGCAGTGTCAGAAGTTCATCCATTGTTTTTGGGACCCTCCCGCCGAACTGCTCTTTTACCATGCGCGCCGTTGCAAGAATATTTTTTGTTTTTGCGTTAAAGAATCCTGTTTGGCGGATATCTTGTGCAAATTCTTTCGGGTCGGCGTGCACATAGTCATCAAGTTTTCGGTACTTTTTGAAAAGTGTTTTGGTAACCTCGTTTACTTTTTTATCCGTGCACTGCGCTGAGAGTATGACTGCCACCAAAAGCTCCCACGGATTTTTGTGGCGAAGCGCGATCCGTGCTTCCGGAAAAAGCTTTCTAAGTGTGCGTGAAATTTTCTTGGCGCGTTCTTTCTGTGCGGTGGTCATAGGAGCACTATACCAGAGTTGACAAAGGTGCTAACAAAACGTATCTTCTCACCAGAAGAACACAAAAAATGGAGGTGCGGAGTGGAGAAGAGAGATATCGTTTTTCTTGAAGTCAAAGGTGACCCCGAGCTTCAGAGCAAGAAGAAACAAGCAACGAAGGCTCTTCGCCGCTTCTTCCCGAATTGTGGTCCTGTGTACCTCTACCGAACAGCCAGTGGTAGGGTTGGAATTCAGGCCGCACTTCTTTTCGCCCCTGGTGATCAGGGACGTATCAAGGAGGCCTACAGAGCAGTCATGATTGCAATCGGTGAAAATCGTGGGCGGCGAAAGGGCCCCGACACCGTGCAGGTGAAACTCCATCTTCAGCGAGACATTCACTCACTGATCAAGGAAGAAGCACGTCGTCGACATACGACCATGTCGCAGGTCGTCGCGGATGCCATCACCCGTTCTCGATGATCCTCGAATCACCACGCCCCGCGGGCTTTCACAGCCGCGGGGCGTTTCTCATTTCTACAAAATTTTTGGAACAGAAAGCGCGAGGTACTCAAGCACAAGCTTCAGTGATGAGCCGCGTCGCAGAAGATACCCGCGCGCTGTTTCGATTGCGTGAAGGGCGTCGCGGTGCCGTACAGGGTCGTCTGACAGGTGTTCTTCGAGACCGTTGAGAAGCGAGAGTGCGCGGTCGTGCTGCTTTTCTTCTATCCAGTCAGACACCAACTCCATTCTTTTCTGAAACGAGGCGCTCAAAAAATACTTTGCATCCGGTACGTCACTTCCCTCCCCGCTCATCTCAACAGGGAGTTTTTGCAGACGGGAACGCAGTGTTGGCAGCAGCACGTCTTCGTTCGGTACGATGAAAAAGAAATGTGTGCGCCGCGGGGGTTCCTCGGCGAGCTTCAAGAGCGCGTTTTGCGCTTCAACCGTCGCCTGAACGCATGACACCAACACAATGCGGCGACTCTCCGGAGGAACACTCACACGGGTGTGTTCAAAAATACCGCGTGCCTCATCAATGCCGAGCGAATGTGCGGTGACCGCGAGCACGTCCGGATTTCCCAAAAATACAATGCCGGCACGTTCCAGCAGTGCGCGGACACCGTCCGTTACCGCAGGAATGTCGCCTGCGGAGAGGTATGCGTGATGACGAAACAAGTCCATAGGGCTAGCGTTTTGCGACGATGGATTTCTTGTACGTGTCCAGGTGCAAAAGTGCAATACCGGTTCCCTTCGCGACACACAGAATTGCTTCATCAGCGACTTGAGCTTTCACACCGGTTGTGCGAAACACCAATTCGGAGAAATTGCGCAACTGCGAGGTGCCGCCCGTCATGGTAATACCTTTCTCAATAATGTCGGCAGCGAGCTCCGGTGGAGTTTCTTGGAAGACGTCCTTGATGGCGCGCACCATCTCGCGCAGTTCGCGACGGATAGCTTTTACAATCTCATTGGTTTGCAAATCCATTTCACGCGGCAAACCCGTGACGACGTCGCGGCCGCGCACCTTCATGACGAGATCCTGCTCAACAGGAACCGCCGAGCCGATTTTGATTTTTATTTGTTCTGCCGTTCGGTCGCCGATTGAAAGGTTATAGTTTTTCTTTACGTAGTCGATGATTGCCTGGTCAACTTTATTGCCGGCGACTTTGACTGAGGTACACGTAACAATGCCACCGAGTGAGATGACGGCCACGTCCGTTGTGCCGCCGCCGATGTCTACAATCATGCGCCCCTCAGGGTCTTGAATGGGAATGCCTGCGCCGATGGCAGCCAAAATGGGCTCTTTGATGATGAACGCTTGTTTCGCACCTGCGCGAATGGCTGCCTCGACGACCGCACGTCGCTCCGTTGAGGTGACGCCAGCGGGAACGGAGATGAGCACGTCCGGTTTCCAAATGTTCCATCGTCCGAGTGCTTTGTTGATGAAATATTTGAGCATCGCCTCGGTAACGCGGTAATCCGCAATGACACCGTCTTTCATCGGACGGTACGCAACAATATTTTCCGGCGTCTTGCCGATCATTTCTTTTGCCTCAATACCGACGGCGAGAATTTTGTTGTCATCAATAGAAACTGCGACGACGGACGGCTCATTGAGCACAATTCCCTTCCCGGGCAGGTAGACGAGCACATTTGTCGTCCCCAAATCGATGCCAAGTTTTTTGGACCAAAAGCTCATCCCGTTAGAGAGGGTGCGGACAATGAGCGTCTGCTCCCTTTTTTAGTTTGAATAAGTAATACGTATATCATAGATGAAACAAAGAATCCCTCGAGGCTCCGTAATCTCTAACGGGACTCATGTCCACGTATGCTACACAATTTTTTCGCTTTTTCCAACGAAAAACGTCCCGCGTGAGCGAGACGTATTCGAGGAACATGAGGTGAAGGTGCTACTGGATCGCCCAGTGAACGTCGGTGCTGTCGTTGACAGGGTGGTTCGGTTCTTGGGTGAGCTTGGGTCTCATGACGAGTGTAACCACCGTGTCTTCCTGATCTGCATCGTCGCAGGGCTGGAAGCAGATCTGGATGGCCGTTAGTTGATCATTCTCGTCATACGTGAGCTCGATGGGGTTCCCGCTGTTGTCCTCAAGCGGTGGTTTGACACCGTTGAGGACGAAGACCTTCTGGAACTCGGCGTGCACCTTCGCCTCTTCCGAACGTGCGGACATGGTGCTGAACACCTTGTCCGCCGTGCTCTCGAAAAGTTGACGAAAAAACTCTTGCGTTGTGGTCACGGACGACATCGCGTACCTCCTTTTCTGAGGGGAACCTTACACAGAAACGCGCTCTATTGCAACACCGATCTGGCGAAGTTTTGCTTCCGCGTTTTCGTACCCGCGGTCAACGTAGTGAATGTTGTGAATGAGCGAAACTCCCTTGCCGACACAAGCCGCAATGATGTAGGCGAGACCGGCACGCAGGTCGGGTGTATAGAGTTCGCGCCCGGAGAGCTTTGCGGGGCCTTTGACGACCGCTTTGTGCGGGTGCGCCACGGTTATATCGGCACCCATGGAAACCAGGTCGGCGGTGTATGCAAGTCGTCCCTCAAAGATCATCTCTTCAATAACGCTCTCGCCTTCCGCTTGTGTGCACAACACGGTATACGGTGACTGCAAATCCGTCGGGAATCCCGGGTACTCATGCGTTCTGATGGATGCGGGCAAAAACGCATTGTTTGGCTTTGTATTGTTTGAAATGACAACGTCCGTCCCCCGTACCTCCACAGGAACACCCATTTCTTGAAGTGTGATGATGGGCAGTTCAAGGTGCGACGGGTTGCAACCCTTGAGGGTTAGGTCGTGTGCACAGAGTGCTCCTAAAACGAGATAACTCCCCGCTTCAATACGGTCGGGGATGACGCGATGAGGTTCTTTCGAGTTGTTTTTGAGCGGTATGCCTCCAGTGCCGTGTATGGTCAATGTGTTTGTGCCGACACCTTCAATGGACGCACCCGCGTCGCGCAAAAACTCCGCAAGATCGGTTACTTCGGGTTCCAGTGCAACGTTCTTCAGTGTTGTTGTTCCGTGTGCAAGCGCGGAGGCCATGAGGAGTGCTTCAGTTCCGGTGACACTCTGCAGACGGAAGAAAAATTCCATGCCGGAGAGTTTGTCTGCGGATACCGTAAAAATATTTTCGTTTTCAGTAACCGTTGCGCCGAGTTTTGTATACCCTTCCAAAAAGAGATCGATGGGGCGCTTGCCGATGACACAGCCTCCCGGTGACGGAAAGGTAATGCGCCGTGTGCGTCCCAACAACGATCCGGTGAGAATAATGGACGCGCGAAGTTTGTTGGCGACCGCAACGTCAATTTCACCGTGCGCAACGCCTGCAGGGTCCACGGTTACCACATCGCCTTCCCGAGTAACGACAGCACCGGCATTTCGCAAAAGTTCGAACATTTTGTCCACATCGGTGATATCAGGAACGTTTGAAAACGACACCGGGCCGGCAAAAAGCACGCTGGAGGCCAAGAGTGGCAGAGCGTTATTCTTCGAACCTGAAACGGAAATCTCCCCCGAGAGCTTTTTCTCGCCATTGAGGCCGGTTATCCGGAACGCTTCCGTCTTTGGGTCCATAGGTCTTGTACTGGTATCATACCACTAACGTATGTACGTCGTCTCCGTCATCCCCATCATGCCGCGTGCTCCTCAGGAGGGGCTTTCGTACTACAGCGCAAAAGAGGTCGCTGTCGGTAGTACCGTCCGTATTTCAGTCGGTAACAAAAAAGTACCCGGACTTGTTGTTGATGTTTCCACGGCAAAGCAGGAGAAAGCGCAGATACGCAAGGCGGGTTTTTCAATGAAAAAAGTTGAAGGTGTCTTGCAAAAAGAACCGTTTGACCCCGCACTCATGAAAGCGGTGCGCACGCTTGCCGCGCACTACGCACGTTCGGCGGGGACACTGCTCCACGCAATCATTCCCGACGCACTGCTTGCTGACGCACTTTCCCTACCCCGTGCTGCAACGACTCCGAAAAAAGACGTCATTCCGGACATAAAAATAGCGGCCGCATCATACGACGAACGTATCAGCCGCTATAAGTCGCTTACCCGCGAGTCATTCGCCCGCGAAGTTTCGGTCATTCTCTCCTGCCCCACACAAACGGAAGTGGACACGCTTGCAGAGCATATTGGTCGCGGCATTGAAGATCGCCTCTTCGTGTTTAACGGCCGGCTGTCATCCAAAAAAACCAAAGAACGCTGGCTCGCCGCACTGTCGCACCCCTCGCCCATAGTTGTCATCACAACCGGTCAGTATGCATCGATTCCTCGCCGCGATGTCGGTTTATTCATCATTGAACACGAGTCCTCGCCGCACTATAAGCAAAAGGAGACGCCGTATCTTGATGCACGCACGGTCATCGAGCATATCGCCCGTGCCCGCGGATGTGATCTGGTGCTCGGGGACGCGTATCCTCGGATTGAGACACTCCACCGCTACTTCACGCACGCGATATCTGATGTTGCACATCCGACGATGCGACAGGAGTACCGCGCACCCGTACATATCGTTGATATGCGCTCAGATTCGCGCACCACGGAAAACCCTACGTCCCCGCTTTTTTCCGAGGAGGCATTATCGGCGATTCGGTACGCACTGGATGAAAAACGACGGACGTTTTTGTTCTGCGTTCGAAAAGGGTACGCGCCGTTTACGGTATGTCGCGATTGCGGCTCCGTGTACACCTGTGCCCGGTGTGACGCACCAATGACACTTTTTAATCCGCGCGGTGATGTTCAATTCCGCACATTCCGCTGTGGGAGATGCGGCAAGACGGAAGACGCCCAGACGGTATGTGCAACGTGCCGCTCCTGGCGCTTGGAGAGCTATGGGGTCGGCATTGAGCATGTGGCCCGCGAGTTGCAGGAACAGTTTCCGGACGCAATGAGTTTTTCAGTGAGTCGGGATGCAACACCGACGCCTGCTGCTGCCACACGCGTGCTTGATGAGTGGGGAAAAACAACATCAGGCGTGCTATTGGGAACCGAGATGGCGATTCCGCTTCTGCTAGATCGTGGGTTTGATCTTGCGGTCGTCGTGTCCCTAGACACACTGACGTTTTTGCCGGATTTCCGTATGGGTGAGCGCGTGTTCCATATCGTGTCGCAGCTGGGCAGTCTCGCCCGCTCTCGCGTCATCGTGCAGACGCGCACACCCGATTACGCCGCACTCACGTACGCAAAAACAGGTGACGGCATCGGCATGTATCGCTATGAGGAGACCGTGCGCCGTGAGTTCAGTTACCCGCCGTTCTCGACATTTGTGAAAGTAACGCGTCGCGGTAAGAAAGAATCAGTCGTCGAAGACCTCACTGCGCTGCAGAAGATGCTCCCCGACTATCACACAACGCTCTATCCCGCATTTGTATCTCGCATTAAAAATACCCACGTCGCTCACCTGCTCATTTCCGTTCCGGCGGCATCATGGCCTGATGAAAAGGTGGCCAAAATCCTGAAAGCCCTGCCGCCGCAATATATCGTTAATGTGGACCCCGAAAGCCTTCTGTAGTCGTGCTACAATATTCTCACTATGACCAAAAAGCTCTCAACAGAACCGTACAAGGGCGTCCGCGACTTCTATCCGGAGGACATGGCGGTCCAAAACTATATTTTTGATACCTGGCGAAAAGTAGCGCAGCGTTTCGGGTACGAGGAATATAACGCTTCCATTTTGGAACCGACCGAGCTGTACCTTGGAAAATCGAGCGAGGAAATTGTCAGTGAGCAAACGTACACATTTACGGATCGTGGAGAACGTTCAGTTACGTTGCGTCCTGAGATGACACCGACTGTTGCCCGCATGGTCGCAGCTCGAAAGCGCGAGTTGTCACTCCCTATTCGTTGGTTCTCCATCCCAAACTGTTTCCGCTATGAACGTCCGCAACGCGGCCGCGTACGTGAGTTTTGGCAATTCAACGCCGACATATTCGGTGTGCAGAACGTCGAGGCGGACATTGAGATTATTTCTCTTGCGCACGCCATCATGAAAGAATTTGGTGCGAAAAATGAAGATTTCGAGATACGCATCAATGACCGCGCGTTGCTTAAAGGGCTTTCACCGGACGCTGTTCGACTTCTGGATAAAAAAGAAAAGATGGATGAGCGTGAATTCAACGCCGCATGGAAAGAGTGTACCGGTGAAGATTTTAAACTCATCGAAGAGCCCGAGGAGGTGCGAGATTTTCGCAAAAAACTTTCAGATATCGGTGTTACGAACACCGTTTTTGCACCGACGCTTGCGCGCGGTTTCACCTATTATTCTGGTCTTGTATTCGAGGTTTTTGATACTAATACGGAAAACCCACGCTCTCTGTTTGGCGGTGGGCGCTACGACGGTTTGCTTGAAAAATTCGGAGAGGAAACTCCTGCTGTTGGCATCGCAATAGGTGATGTCATCATGCGTGATTTTCTTGAAACGCACGGACTACTCCCAAAAACTGTCTCTACAACAACCATCTTTGTATGTCCCCTTTCCGCTTCACACCGCGCGGTTGCAGACACTCTTGCAGAGAGTCTTCGCACTGAAGGCATCGCAACTGCGGTGTACTACGGTGATAAAAAAATCGGCGACCAAATAAAGATTGCCGACAAAAAGCATATCCCATACATCATCGGTGTTGGTGATGAGGAAGTCGCGTCATCTTGTTTTACTCTCAAAAAACTTGAGAACGGCGAGGAATTACGGGGCACTCTGGAAGACATTCTTGTTAGGCTGTCCTCATAAATTAGAGTTCATGCGTAAGGTTGTTTTTGACATAGAGACAAAAAATATTTTTTCCGATGTCGGTAAAAACGACCCCGCCCTTCTGGATATCTCGGTCGTCGGTGTCTACGATTCCGAAAGCAACGAGTACACCTCCTACACTGAAGAAGAATTTCCGTCGATGTGGCCCATTATTGAACGTGCCGACGTGCTTATCGGGTTTAACTCGGACCACTTCGATATTCCGCTTTTGAATAAGTACTATCACGGCGATCTCACCGCAATAAAGAGCATCGACATTATGGCGGCTATCAAAGAGGCACTCGGACGAAGATTGAGCCTCGCAAACGTTGCCGGCGCAACACTGGGACTGAAAAAAAGCGCGGACGGTTTGCAAGCATACCAGTGGTGGAAAGAAGGAAAGGTTGATGAAATACGAAAGTACTGTCTCCAGGACGTAAAAGTCACGAAGGATCTCTACGACCACATTGTGGAGAAAAAGCAGGTGCTTTACCGCGACGGCCCGGATATCAAGAAACTAGCCTTGGATACGACCGGCTGGGAGGAGGGCAATGGCCACGCACTCACCTATTCTCTCGGTTTTTAGTCGTTTTTTGGGTGATTTTTGGCTGTGGTATACTCCACAGGTACGTTACTAATCTTTAAAAACAACCATGCAAGCAGATAACAAATTCATGATTCCGCTGGCAGTCATTATCGCCGGCGTTCTCATCGGCGGAGCGGTCTACTTCAAAGACCGTACCCCGTCACAACAGCCCGTAGACGGCGTTCCGCAGGATATCGACATTGCGCCGCTCTCGGCAGACGACCACGTGCTCGGCAACCCGAATGCGAAAATCGTCATGATTGAGTTCTCAGATATCGATTGCCCGTTTTGTCAGACGTTTGACGCAACGATGCGCCGCATCATGGACACCTACGGCAAAGACGGCGACATCGCCTGGGCGTACCGCCACTTTCCGCTTGATCAACTGCACCCGGACGCGCGCGTAAAAGCAGAAAGCACGGAGTGCGTTGCGGCCCTCGGTGGTAACACTGCATTCTGGAGCTACCTCGATATTCTCTTCACCCGAAATGACGAGACCGTCGCAGGACTCGGAGACATTGCCGCATCTGTCGGTGTTGATAAGGCGGCGTTTGAGGCATGTGTTGCTGCAGGTACCTACAAGCAGGCGGTTGCGGGCGATGTTCTCTCCGCAACGACCGCGGGGGCACGCGGAACGCCATACACGGTTATTATTACGCCGGATGGAAGCGAGATTCCACTTAACGGCGCATTGCCGTACGAGATGGTGGCTCAAACCATTGAAAGTATTCTCGCCGAAGAAGTTGCTGCGCAGTAGAAGTCAGAGATTTCCAAATAAAAAACCGCTCCGAATGCCCGGAGCGGTTTTTTATTTATCAGCGAGTCCCCAGCGATATATCTCAAGCGAATTCTTCCCTTCGAACATATCCGATGGGTTGGGTAGAAAGACCTTGCGTGTACGAATATCTTCAGTCGCATCGGCAAGTAGGCGGTGGAAAAGTGCGAACTCCTCCTCATGTTTTTTAAAATCAATCACATGTCGGCGCAGTTGTGATTTGCCGTTACGATTTTTCCGTTTCCGACACTCGTATACAAGAAACCGCCGAACCGGTTTTTTGAACTCGGAGAGCACGGTGTAGTAGTTAAAGAGCGCCTGCACCATGAACAACGGATTATCAATATCCAGGCTGCCGAAGGAATCCACGAACTTGTGATCGATGATGTCCACCGCCTGCGCATCGGCACGCGATTGCAC
>BTUR01000002.1:0-79542 GCA_045863475.1 Candidatus Campbelliibacteriota bacterium | reverse complement strand
ACCGGGATCGCAATGCCGGGTATCCGCGCAACCGTTTTTACTTCTACACCCAACACCTTGTGCCGCGGCGGGCGCTCCAAATAAAAACCGATTGCCTGGTTATATTCCGCTTCCATCAACCGGCGCTTCTTTTTCTGTGCTGTTTTTGTAACCGCTTTACCAAAATTAATTTCAAAGTCGGGGATATTACGCAAGAACTCGAGCCCAAGTGCAATCGCCGCATCTTTCGGAAGTTCGCCATAAAAGTGTTCCAGCGCTTTATGCGCCGCGCGTCCGATGGCTGAGGCGGGTGTTGCGGGCGTGTCATAGACCTCCTCAACGTAGCGCTTGTGCCACGCAAGCGGATTGCGCAGATATGCGACAAGCGACGAATAGCTCCAGTGAGAAATAGGGTACTTTCTTCGACTCATGGACACAGTATAGCAGTTGTTGACAACGTTCTATAAAAATAGTATTTTGCCACTAGATAAAAACTGAAGTTAGGAGGAAGTCTATGAGCGTTCTCGAATTGCTCTATCCGAGACAAGAAGTTTTTGTACACAGGGCGACGTTCGACGACGCACGGCTGGCTGTCCAGGTGGCATGCACAGTGCCACACGGAACCGGTTACTGCATCAAGCCTGTTCCCTACGTTACGGCTGAAAACTATGTGCGTTGTTTGTCACAGACCAGTTATCTGTTGGCGCATCACCTCATAGCAAAGAACATTGTGGCATTGGATGTCACCTTGGACCAGTTTGTGGATGCTATGTGCGAATTTCAGCTCTATTATCGAAATCTCTCTATGACTTTCCACAAGAGAGTCGCGCGCGGAGAGGAATTTCCAATGGAGCTTGTGCTCAAGGACGTTCGTGAAATCAAAAGACTCAATGACTTTATCTTGTTCACCTTCTCCAACCTGCGCACCGTAATTAGTGGAGAGATGAGTTTTATCATCGCACGTTAGCACACAACAGCCACAACAAAAGCGCCGATGCAGGTTGTGGCTCTTTTGTTTTAGTAATTCTTCAGCTGTTGCGCTTTTTGGTGATGTCGGATCTTTTCATGCGCCTTCGCTTCAATTTGGCGGATACGTTCACGGGTCACACCGAACTCCTTCCCCACCTCTTCAAGTGTGTGGGCAATGCCGTCGGCCAGGCCGTTGCGGAGCTCCAAAATCTTACGCTCCTTCGGCGAGAGCTCTCCAAGTACTTCCTTGATGTGCTCTGCCAAGATGCGCTGGGATGCTTCTTTGTCGGGACTCGGCATGTGCTCGTCTTTAATAAAGTCGCCGAGCGTTGAACCCTTTTCGTCTTCGTCACCGACGGGAAGCTCGAGCGAGACGGTATTTTGGTTGATTTGCTGAATGTGGTGAATCTTATCAACGTCCATGTCCATTTCAACGGCGATTTCCTCCGGAAGCGGTTCGCGGCCGAGGTCCTGCGCCAAACGACGCACGATGCGCTTGTATTTTGCGATGGTTTCCACCATGTGCACCGGAATACGGATGGTGCGACTTTGGTCGGCAATCGCACGGGTTACCGCCTGACGAATCCACCACGTAGCATACGTAGAAAACTTGAAACCTTTTGACCAATCGAATTTCTCAACCGCTTTGAACAATCCGATGTTTCCTTCTTGAATAAGGTCCAGGAGTGTGAGATTGGAGCTGCGATTTGCGTATTTCTTCGCAATGGACACCACGAGACGCAGGTTTGCGCGCGCCAGGATGTTTTTTGCCTCCTCATCACCGGTTTCAATGCGCTTTGCGAGCTCCTTTTCCATCGCTCCGGAAATAAGGTCGTATTTTCCGATTTCACGGAGATACATCTGAATGGAATCAAACCGTGTCTCTTCTTTGTGATACACACCTTTCTCCGCATCATCACCAATATCGAGCAACCCACCCGATTCGATGACATCCACACCCTCCGACTCAAAGCGATCGTACACCTCCTCCAAAAGCAGTACGTTATCCTCAATGTTCGGAAGTTCTTTGAGAATTTCGTCGTAGGTTACGAACCCGCGTTCCTTGCCGCGCGCGTAGAGCTTCTCCGCCTTGTCGTGCATCGCACGATCTTTCTTGGAGATTTTTCGTACAACAGGCGGTTTGACTTTCGGGGCCTTTTTCGCTTTTTGCTGCACCACTTTTTTCGGTCTTGCTTTCTTCACAGGTCGCACGCTTTTGACGCGCGTGCCGGCACGCTTTGCGGCCTTCTTTTTTACGGTGTGTTTTGTACGGGAGGTTTTTTTCATATGATGTGGTGTGGGTTGCTAACGTTTTTAAAGATTAATTTGAAATACGATGTGTGCGGAGCGTGGTCAATTCCTGCGAAACCGTCCTGCAGAGCGCTAGAAACTCGGCTGCCTTCTCTTCATCATGTGCCGCTTCGGCCGAGAGTAATTGCGCGCGTGCATCGGCATATTTTTCCTTCAGCACTTCCTCTTTGAGCGCGTAGAGCATTTCGTGAATGTGAATGGCCGGCTCGCCGTACTCTCCTATTGCCTTTTCCAGTTCAAATACGTCGCGGTCGCTTCTTTCATCCCCTGAAAGCGCGCCTGCGCCGATGATTTCTCCAAACTCTTTCTTTGCGGTAACCGCTTCCTCACTGTCCGGCTGTGACTTAATAAATGCCGCGATTTGCCGTATGAGGCGGGTTTTGCGGTCCGCAATCTCCTGTTTCTCTATGGTGCTGGGAGCCGCAACGAATACCGAGTCGGTAAACGCAACGTTACTTGCTTCCTCTTCAACGACCGTTTCATCCACACCGAGCTTAAGCGCGATGACTGAAACAAAGTGTTTTCGGTCGATTTTGTTGCTGATGAGGGAGAGAAACGGCATGACCTCGTTGCGGACGTGCTTCTTGAAATTTCGAGCATCGGTGTGCTTGCTCGCGAGATGCGAGAGCATCCACTCAATCACGTGCGTTGCCGTCCGAATGGACGTTTTCCAGTTTTCAACATCTTCTTGAATCACATCCGCCGGGTCTTTTCCTTCGGGAAATGCGGCAACTTTCACGTCCATGCCGGCTTCAAGTGCCACGCGCGCACTCTTGAGCGCCGACGCGATACCTGCGGCGTCAGCATCAAGCGCGATAACGATGTTGCTTGAGAGACGGTTGAGGCGGTCAATGTGATCAACGGTGAGCGCCGTGCCCTGCACTGCAACCGTGTTCGTAAACCCCGCCTGGTGCGCTGCAAGAAGGTCAAACGGTCCTTCCACGAGAATGGAGAAATCGTATTTTCGGATGGATGCCTTCGCGCGGTCCAATCCGAACAACACGGAACCCTTTTTAAACAGCGGTGTTTCAGGCGAATTGATATATTTCGGGGCTTCTGCCGTCTGCTCACCGAATAGTCTTCCTGCAAACGCGATGATGCGTCCCGATGTGTCGAATATCGGCAACATGATGCGCGAGCGAAACGCGTCATAGTGCCCGCTCCCGCGACCCGGCTCTGACGACTTTTTGATGAGACCTGCTCGTTCAAGTTCCTGCACGGTAAATTTTTTGCCGAGCAGGTGGTCATGGAGCGCGCGCCATCCTGCTTTCTCGGGAGTATCGATGAAACCGAGCCGGAACGAGTGCATCGTCTTTTCGGAAACACCACGGTTTGTGAGATACGCTTTCACGTCCTCTCGACCCTCCAGGTTTTTCTCATAAAAGAGTGCGGCAGCTTCCAAAAGTTCATAGAGTCGCGCATTCTTTTCGGAATCGCCGTATGTGACGTCGGTGAGCGGGATCCCCGCACGGTCTGCGAGCACTTTGAGTGCGCCGGAAAAATCCAGCCCCTCAAACTGTTCAACAAACGTGAAGATGTCCCCGGATGCACCGCAGCCGAAGCAGTAGTACGCGTCGCGCTCGGGAGAAACGAAGAACGACGGCGTCTTCTCGTGGTGGAACGGACATTTCGCCTTGAAGTTCTTCCCCGCTTTCTCCAGTTTGATGTACGAGGACAACACGTCGGCGATGCCGAGCCTTTCTTTTATGAGGTGTGTAGTTTGTGACATGCGATGCGTCGAAGGGACGTCGCGTGCGCCTTACTCGAACTCTTGCTGCTCACTCCCTTCGCTCTCGAGCCGCTGTTGCAACTCGTTAATCATTTCCCACTTGGGGCTGCCAGGTAGGCCGGTTCCCGCAGGAATCAAACGGCCGATAATGACATTTTCCTTCAGTCCCCGCAGATCGTCCTGCTTACCGCGGACAGCTGCATCAATGAGGACCTTGGTGGTGTGTTGGAATGACGCCGCGGAGAGGAATGACGCTCGTGACAGTGCGACGTTTGCGATACCGAGAACAAGCGGGATAACCTTCGCCTCTTTCTTGCCGGCGTCTTTTGCTTTTTCATTAGCTTCCCATGCCTCGAACATCTCGATGGTTGCACCGCGGTGAAGTTCGGTTTCTCCCGGATCTTTCACCTGTACGCGTGAGAACATCTGTTTGATGATGACTTCGATGTGCTTGCGGGAAACGGATGCACCCTGCAACTCGTAAATCTTGCTGATTTCGTCAATAACGTACTCCTGTGTGCGCTCGCGTCCGGCGTGTTTGAACAACTCCGAGAGGTCCGCGGAACCGTCAGTCAAAATCTGACCTTTCTCAACGCGATCCCCGACTTTGACAAGCGGCGTGCGACGGTATGCTGCCGCAAATTCAGCCGCCTTCCCGTCTCCCTTCTTGTCTTCAACATCAGGAAGAATGCGAATGATTTTTTCCTGGTTTTGTTCAATGATTTCAGCAACCGTGCCGGCAACGTCCGTGATGATAGCTGGATTTTTGGGCGGTCGGCGCTCGAAGATTTCCTGCACGCGGGGAAGACCGGCGACGATGTCTCCGGCTGCTGCCGCGGCACCTCCGGCGTGGAACGTACGCATGGTCAGCTGGGTTGCAGGTTCACCGATTGATTGTGCGGCGACTGTTCCCACTGATTCTCCCAAAACCACCGGGCTGCCCGTTGCGAGGTCTTGTCCGTAACATTTCTGACAGATGCCGCGTGACGTTTCGCACGTCATCGGTGAGCGGACCCATGCTTCCGTAATACCTTTTGCTTCCATATCACGCGCAACAGCGTCGGTGACGAACTCACCTTTCTTGAAGAGCACTGCGTCTCCCGCATCTTTAACGTCGCGCGCCAGATAGCGCCCGATGACGTTCTTGGAAAGCGGGACGTCGATACCTGCAAGATTTTGTGCGTACACGCGGATTCCTTCTTTGGTACCACAGTCATCCTCCGTGATGACGACGTCTTGCGCCACATCAAAGAGTTTACGTGTCAGGTATCCTGACTGTGCAGTGTTCAGAGCGGTGTCACCAAGACCTTTGCGGGCACCGTTTGTTGTAATGAAGTACTCAATCGGGGAAAGGCCCTCTTTACTGGATGAGAGAATCGGGAAGTCGATAACGCGGCCTTGCGAACCGGCGATGAGACCCTTGATACCCGCCATGTTCGTGATTTGTCCGATGTTACCGCGGGCACCTGACTTCCACATCGTGTAGACGTGACCGTTTTGGTCCAAGCTTTCGGCAAGCACCTTTTCCATTTTGCCGCGCACACCGTGCCAGACCTCAATGTCCTTACGGAACCGTTCTTCGTCGGAGAGCAAACCTTCCTCGTACTGCTCGCGGTTCAATTGTGTCGTCTTCTGGGCTTCTTCAATGATTTCCTGCTTACCTTTCGCCTCCGGCACGTCCTGGAGCGCGAATGTCGTTCCTGAAATAGTTGCGTAGGTGAAACCGAAGTGCTTAATCTTGTCGAGAATTTCTACGATCTTTTCTTTCGGGTATTTCTCAATGAGTGTGTGCACCAAGTCGGCCATCTCTTTCTTTGTGATGTCTTTGTTGATGTACGGATAGTCGTTCGGAAGTGCGGTGTTGAAGAGGAGTCGTCCGACTGATGTCTCAAACGGCTTGCCTTCAAAAACCCCGTAGCGTTCAGAGTCGGTCGGATAAACGGTGATCTTGGCGCGCGGTGAGAGTATGCGGAAGTCGTACGCCAAAATTGCATCGTTCGGGGACGAGAATGCGCGTCCCTCGCCCGGCTCACCGGGGATGATGCGCGTCATCCAGTAGGAACCCAGCACGATGTCTTGGTGACCCAGTGAGACAATCGGCGTACCGGAACCCGGCTTGAGAATGTTCTTGCCGGATGACATGATTTCCTTCGCCTCAAGTTGTGCCTCTTCTGAGAGCGGTACGTGGACGGCCATCTGGTCTCCATCGAAGTCTGCGTTGTATGCCTGCACGACGAGCGGGTGAATTTGGATTGCCTGTCCTTCAATGAGAATCGGGCGGAACGCCTGAATACCGAGACGGTGCAGGGTCGGTGCGCGGTTAAGGAGCACGTACCTGCCCGTGATGACTTCTTCAAGAATGCCCCATACTTCCGGACCCATGTCGTCAACGAGTCGTCCTGCACCACGGATGTTGTATGCATAGCCGCGTGCAATGAGCTTGGAGATGACAAACGGACGGAACAACTCAAGTGCCATGTGTTTCGGCAATCCGCACTCATCGAGTTTCAAGGTCGGTCCGACGACGATAACGGAGCGTCCTGAGTAGTCCACGCGCTTTCCGAGCAGGTTCTGACGGAAGATACCCTGCTTACCTTTCAAGTTGTCAGAGAGTGATTTGAGCGGTCGGCGTTGTGCCTGAGAAACCGCGGCGCCGCCTGACGGGTGTCGCATGGAGTTGTCCACGAGCGCGTCAACGGCTTCCTGCAAGATGCGCTTTTCGTTGCGCAGAATGACGTTCGGTGCCTTGATTTCAATGAGTTTCTTGAGGCGGTTGTTGCGGTTGATAACGCGGCGGTACAAGTCGTTGAGGTCAGACGTCGCGTGGCGTCCTCCGTCGAGTGCAACCATCGGTCGCAATGCCGCCGGAATGACCGGAATGTTGGACAGCATCATCCATTCAGGACGAATTTTTGACTTGAGCATCGCGCGCGCCAGTGCGAGGCGTTTGCGGAGTTTCTTCTTCTCTTCCGCGCCTGCGTCGTCAACGCGTGACTCAATGTTTTTTGCCAATTCAGCAAGGTCGATATCTTTGAGGAGCTCGTGCACGGTCTCTGCGCCGATACCGGCGTCAAAGATGGCTCCGTATTTAAGCATGAACTTCGCATACGCAGCTTCATCAAGCACAAGATACTTCTGAATTGAGCCGATTTCGCGTTTTGTTGCGAGAAATACTTCCTTCAGTTTTTCGCGTGACTTCTCATCCTTGAGGGCTTTTGATTTTGATTTGTATTCGGAATCAAGCTCTTTGAGCAGTTTTTCGCGCTCATCCTCAAACACCTTCGTGACGATGTAGCCTGCGAAGTAAATAACCTTTTCGAGGTCCTGCGCGGTGATGTCGAGCACCAAACCGATGCGGGACGGAACGTTGCGAACAAACCAAATGTGCGCGACCGGCACGGCCAAGCTGATGTGGCCCATGCGCTCGCGTCGTACGATGGAGCGTGTGATTTCAACACCACACTTCTCACAGACGATACCTTTGTAGCGGATGCCTTTGTATTTGCCACAGTAACATTCGAAATCACGCTCGGGACCGAAGATGCGCTCATCGAACAGACCGTTTTTTTCACTGCGCTGCGTGCGGTAGTTGATGGTTTCCGGCTTCGTGACTTCACCGTGCGACCACTCAAAAATCTTCTCGGGGCTTGCGACTTTAATCGAAACCGTTGAGAACGTCTCCAGAATGTCGTTGTGTGTGTTTTTACGCATAGAATGTGTGGTTAGCGGACGTTCCCGTCATCGTGTAATGAGACATCAAGTGCCAAACCGCGCAGGTAGTGCAGCAACACCGAGAATGATGCCGGCGTGTTTGATTTCGGAATGCGCGCACCGCGAACGATGGCGTCGAATGCGGCCGAGCGTCCCATGATGTCGTCTGACTTGATCGTGAGCATTTCGCGGAGCGTATACGCCGCACCGTATCCCAAGAGTGCCCACACTTCCATTTCTCCGAAGCGCTGACCTCCTCCTTGCGCGCGACCGCCGAGCGGCTGCTGCGTGATGAGTGAGTACGGTCCGATGGAACGCATGTGGAGCTTGTCTTCCACCATGTGCTCAAGCTTCAAGATGTACATGTACCCGACAGAGATATCATTCTCATAGGACTCTCCCGTTCGGCCGTCGTAGAGTTTCATTTTGCCTGTTTCTGAAAATCCGGCTGCTTTGAGTTCCTCCTTGATTTCTTCGTGGGTTGCACCTGAGAATGCCGGAACAATTGCCTGATAGCCGAGCGTCTTTGCCGCCAAACCGAGGTGCAGTTCGAGAATTTGTCCGAGGTTCATGCGGGACGGCACACCAAGCGGTGTGAGTACGACATCAACCGGTGTTCCGTCTGCCGTGCGCGGCATGTCTTCAAGCGGAACCACGCGCGAGATAACACCCTTGTTTCCGTGACGTCCGGCAACCTTGTCACCGACGGTGATGTTGCGGAGCTGTGCTACTTCAATGTAAATCTTTTTGATGATACCCGACTCCATCTGATCGCCCTTCTCGCGTGAGAATACTTTCACGCCGATGATGCGACCGCGCTTACCGCCTTCCATGCGCAATGAGGTGTCTTTCACGTCACGCGCCTTGTCTCCGAAGATGGAGCGCAAGAGACGTTCTTCAGGGGTAAGTTGTGACTCACCCTTCGGGGTAATCTTTCCTACCAAAATGTCGCCAGACTGAACTTCCGAACCGATGCGGATGATACCTTCTTCGTCGAGGTTACGAAGTTTGTTTTCTCCGACGTTCGGGATGTCGTTGGTCGTTACTTCAGGTCCGAGTTTCGTGTCGCGAACGTTGACCGAAAATTCCTCGATGTGCACCGAGGTAAGCACCGAGTCACGCACGAGACGCTCTGAGATAATGACGGCGTCTTCAAAGTTGTTTCCTGACCACGGCATAAACGCCACGAGCAAGTTTTGTCCGAGTGCGATTTGTCCCTGATCAGATGTTGAGGTGTCTGCGAGAAGTTCTCCGCGCTTCATGTGCTGACCCAGCGAGACCGTCGGGCGCTGGTGAAATGCGGTGAAACCGTTTGTTCGCGAGTAGTTGATGAGGTGGTATTCGTCGTTCTTGCCCTTACCGTTCTTGATGATGATTTTTCGTGCGTCAACGTACGTTACCTCTCCGGCCTCTTTTGCGTACAGGAGTCGTCCCGAGTCACGTGCGGCGCGCTCTTCAATACCGGTTGCAACCAGCGGTGCAGACGGACGAACCGTCGGCACTGCCTGCTTCTGCATGTTCGAACCCATGAGTGCGCGGTTCGCTTCGTTGTGGTTAAGAAACGGAATGAGTGAGGTTGCGATGGAGTATGCCTGGTTTGTTGCTACGTCGATGTAGTCAACTTCAGTCGGCGGAACGAATTTCGGTCGTCCGTTCACACGGATCTCGACGCGCGGTGCGGTCAGTTTGCCCTTCTCATCACGATCAGTTGCTGCGTGCGCGATCTTGTAGTGCTGTTCATCCTGCGCGTTGAGGTATGAAATCTCTCCGGTCACCACGCCTTTTTCTACTTTTACATACGGCGTCTCGATGATACCAAAGTCGTTGACGCGTGCGTGCGTTGCAAGGTGCAGAATAAGACCGATGTTTGGACCTTCAGGTGTGTGAATCGGGCAGAGACGTCCATAGTGCGAGTTGTGCACGTCACGAACTTCAAATCCTGCGCGCTCACGGGTGAGTCCTCCGGGACCCAATGCCGAGAGAATGCGGAGGTGTTCCATCTCAGAGAGGATGTTTTCCTGCGCCATGAACTGCGAGAGCTGGTTGGTACTGTAAAACTCGCGAATCTGCGCCTGAAGCGGTCGCGGGTTAACGATTTGCATCGGCAAGGTCGTCTCAGCTTCGATGATAGACATGCGGTCTTGGATATTTCGCTTCATGCGTGCGAATCCGACGCGCATCTTTTGCTGAAGCATTTCACCGACGAATCGAACGCGGCGTGATGCGAGATCATCAACGTCATCCGGCTGTGAATCCGGCGTGTCGTTGAGGTGTGCAATGTGATTGATGGTCGTAACGAAATCATCAAGTGAAAGCGTGCGTGCGGCGAGGGCCTTTTTTTCAAGTGATTTACCGAAACGCTGGTTGAAGCGGAAGCGGCCGACTTCCGAGAGGTCGTAACGCTCCGTGTCAAAAATGGAATTCACGAAATCACGCGCATTCTCTGCGGTTGCGTGCTCACCGTCGCGCAGTTTGCGGTGAATTTCGATGAAAGAGTCGTCTTGGCTCTGTGCCGTGTCATGTGCAAGCGTTTTTTCGATGTACGCGAGTGTGCCCGGGTTTCCGGCAAACAGTGCCTTAATCTCATCGTTTGTTTTTGCGCCGAGAATGCGGAGTAGGTGAGTCACCGGGAACTTGCGCTTGCGGTCGATGCGCACCTGGAGCGTCTTGTTCGGCTCGGTCTCGATTTCAATCCATGCACCACGAGACGGAATAATCTTCGCGCCGAAGTATTCCTTACCGCGGAATTCCTGAGAATTAAACAACACACCGAATGAACGGATGAGCTGTGCGACGATAACGCGCTCAACACCATTGATGATGAAGGTTCCGTGATCAGTTTGAATCGGGAAGTCAGAGAGGAAAATCTCCTGTTCTTTCTCCGTGCCGAGTGTTTTGTTGATGAGTTTCGCCGTAATCTTCAGTTGGACCTCATAGCTCTGCTTGTTTTCCTTCGCGAAGTGCTCGTCGCGCACCACCTCGGTAAACACCGGGTCGGAAAGATGTAATTCAAATTTCTTTGCTGAGTAGTCAGAAATCGGCGAAAACTCCTTGAGAACCTCTTTGACTCCTTTTTCCATAAGCCAACGGAACGATGCCGTCTGGGCCTCGGTGAGATTCGGGAGCTCGGCGAGCGGTTTGTGGTACCGCGAGAATACTTTCTGTTTAAGCATAGTGGCGCGCAAAACTAGCTAAATAATGATTCTGACGACGAAAGCACACGAAACTGCAGCCTTTTGCAAAAGGCGGTCTCGTGACAACAAAACAATTACCTGCTAGATGTTTCTAGCAAAATATTGAGTATTTACCTCTATAAAACCGAGAGTGCACACCAGAACTCACTCTACCCCCGTAGTGTTCGCTAATATACATTAAAAAATATTTGCGGTCAAGGATTTTATGTGGTCTGTGGATAACTCAACCTTTGCGCGTCTTTTTTCTCCATTTGTCAATTTCTGCGTGGTCTCCTGAACGCAGCACCTTCGGAACCGCATACCGCTTCCCTTTCCACGGTAGTGTTTCGGGTCGTGTGTACACATCACGTGCAGCAGTGCGCGTTTCTTCAAGCGACTCACTCTTACCGAGCACCCCTGGAAGCTGTCGTGCAACGCTGTCTACGACGATGAGCGCCGGAACTTCCCCGCCAGTAAGCACGTACGGTCCCACGGACACTTCTTCCGCACGCAAAATCTTTTTTACCCGTGCATCAATGCCTTCATATCGTCCGGCAATGAGCACAACGTGATTGTATTTTTTTGAAAGCGTTTGTGCATACGCGTTCGTAAATTGTTTTCCTTGCGGTGAAAATACGATGACCTTCGTCTTTTTCCCTTGTCGTTTTTTTGTCGCAGCCGCAACAGCACGGAGTATCGGTTCTGCTTTCATGACCATACCCGGACCGCCACCGTACGGAATATCGTCGGTCTTGTGATGTTTGTCCGTTGCAAAGTCACGCGGATTGAAATACGAAACCGTAATGAGTTTCTTTTCTTGGGCACGCCCAAGCATGGACGCATCGGTATACGGACGCATCGTCTCGGGAAACGTGGATATGATGCTGAAGTGAAGCGATGTTGTCATACCAACCGCCAATGGTACATGGAAACCAACACAAAATAAAACATCCCGGTTTGGCCGGGATGTTTCTGTACTCTACTTGTTATTTTCTACTCTTCCTTGAGTGCTGCCATCGCATCATCGACGTTTGCCGCCATCATGCGTGTCGAACCATCCGGTTCAAGAATCTTAAGGTTGACGCGCGCGTTGTTCTTCATACCCACGACGCGCAGGAGTGTGCGGATCGCTTTTGCCGTGTTGCCTGAGCGACCGACGACCGTTCCCATGTCTTTCTGGTTTACCTTCAGTGTAATGAGCACGCCCATCTCATCGACGGTGCGAGCAACCTTCACATCATCCGGATTCTCAACGAGCGCCTTTACAACGCTTTCAAGAAACACTGCGTCTTGATATTCGCTTTGCATATTGTGTGACTACTTTTGGTAACTCGCCTCTGTAATGAAGCGCAACCTCGGGCCGAAACGACCCTCTGGCTTACATTTGAGTATACGGCCGATATGTGAAGATGTCCACCAGGGCCGAAGCCTTGGTGGACATCTAGAATTCTTCGTGGTGTTGTATTATTCCGCCTTCGGTTCTTCTGCAGGTGCCTCCTCTTTGACCTCTTCAGTCGGAGCCTCAGGAGCCACCTCTGCAACCGGCGCTTCCTCTGCAGGCGTCTCCGGAGCGGGTGTTTCTTCAGTCGGTGCCTCGGCTGGTGCCTCTGCAACCGGTGTTTCCGGTGCCGCTGTCTCTTCTACGGGCTGTTCCTTCACAATCGGCGTTTTTTTAGGAAGCACGTTGCGCTTCTTCCCTTCAACAGCACCTGCTGTCACGAGCATGTTGTACACGGTGTCTGAAGGCTGTGCACCTTTTGAAATCCAGTATTTTGCCTTCTCGGTATCAAGCGACTTCTGCTTGGTCACTGCGTTGTAAAAACCGATCTGGTCGACGTGGTTGCCCGCTTTCGGACCCCGCGTTCCTTCCAAAACAACCACGCGAAAAGACGGGTCATTGGTTCGGCCGTATCGCTGTAATCTGATCTTAAGCATGTGAGAATGAAAAACTGCTCTGAAAGCAGTCACAAAACTCTACCAAAAACGCGCTAAAAAGGCAACTACCGTTGGATACGAGGCTATTTTCGTGGTACGCTGTTAAAAACATGAGAAAAAGGAACCCGCGAGGCACATCCCCGAGACGCCACGCGCACAGCGGCAGAACCGCTGAAAAGCAGAAAACATTTGAAGGCATCATCAGAACGACACCAAAAGGTGTCGGTTTTATTCCCCACCCGCACAACGAAAAAGAGTCCATCCGCATTGAAGCCGGGAATCTATACACCGCGCTCCACGGAGACAGTGTTCAGGCGGAGATTCTTCCGGGACGATTTCGCGACGAGCAGACCGGACGCGTAACACAGGTGCTCCATCGCGCAAAGACAAAGTTCGTCGGCACCGTCACGGAAAGCGAGCGTGGCCTCGTCGTCATTCCCGACGACCGAAAGAGCTACGTGCAGATACTCCTAAAGAACGCCGCGGGCTGTGCACCTGGCGATAAAGTGTTTGTCGAAATGCTGCCGTGGAGCAATCCGGATGTTTTGCCCGAAGGTCGTCTCCTTGAAAACATCGGAAAGAAAGGTCTCCACGAAGTTGAGATTCGTTCCATTATTCTGGAAAAAGGTATCGATGACACCTTCCCCAAAGAAGTTGAGCAAGAGGCGCACGATATTCATGAACGCTACGAAACAAAAGATGCCACCGCGGGCAGAAAAGATTTTCGAGATACAACAACGTTCACCATCGACCCGGTTGATGCGAAAGACTTCGACGACGCACTCTCGGTGCGCTTCCTTCCTGACGGAAACCTTGAGGTCGGTGTACATATCGCCGATGTTTCGCACTTCGTAACGCCGGGAAGTGCGCTTGACCGTGAAGCCCGAAAGCGCGGGTTCTCGTCATACCTCGTTGATCGCACCATTCCAATGTTGCCTGAAGTGCTCTCCAACGACCTCTGCAGTTTGAAACCAAACGTTGACCGGCTCACCTACTCGTGTTGGTTCTCCATGACGCCGCAGGGTGATGTACTCACACGGAATTTCGGCCGCGGCATCATTCACTCTGCCCGACGCTTCACCTACGAAGAAGCCCAACAAATTCTTGTTGAGGGCTCTGGCGAGTACTACAAAGAACTGCACGCACTCAATGAGATGGCAAAACGTTCGCGCGGCGAGCGCATGAAGCGCGGAGCAATTGACTTTGAACAACACGAAGTGCGTTTTGAGCTTGCCGACGACGGTGTACCGCTCTCCGCATATCTCAAAGAACGTCTCGATACGCACAAACTCATCGAAGAATTCATGTTGCTCGCTAACCGCGAGGTCGCCGAGTTTATCTACAAAAAGTACGAAAAGAAAAAACACCCCTTCATCTATCGCGTGCACGACACGCCAAACCCGGAAAAACTGCGCGACCTCGCGGAGTTCGTTCGCGCACTCGGACACACCTTTGAGCTCTCGCCACAAGGACACGCCAGTGGCAAGGTGCTCAATAAACTCTTTACCGACGTTGCAGATACGCCGGAGGAAGACCTCATTCTCACCGCAGGACTTCGCTCCATGGCAAAGGCGGTCTATTCCACGCGTAACATCGGACACTTCGGCTTGGCACTCCCCGCGTACACACAATTCACCTCACCGATTCGCCGCTATGCCGACCTGCTCGTACACCGCCTGCTCTTTGAAGAACAAACGAAGGGCACGTTGCCGATGAACGATTATCTTTTCTACGCAACCGTCGCCGATGAGATATCTGAGCGTGAGCTTTCCATCATTGAAGCTGAGCGCGAGTCAGTAAAACTCAAACAGGCCGAGTACATGAACGCACGCATCGGGCAAGTGTTTGAAGGTGTCATCTCGGGCGTGTCTGACTGGGGTATTTTCATCGAAGAACGCGACACGCATGCCGAAGGCCTTATTCGCCTCGCCAATATGCCGAATGACTACTACCGGCACGAGCAGAAAAAATACCGTGTCGTTGGTGAGCGTACAAAAAAGACCTACGCACTCGGTGACGTCGTCCATTTCCGTGTTGTCTCCGTTGATGTTGACCGCAAACAAATCGACTGCGCGCTTGTTGAAAAATAGAGGCAACGTACAATAGTCGTATGCAGAATATCTTCCCGTTCTCATTCCCCACAACATTCTCTCCGGTCATTTTGTGGGTTGTATTCACCCTTGTCGTCCTCGCATGGGTCGCGGCTTCGGGTATTTTGTGGTTCCACTGGCGCGCGTACGGCTCTCAAACGAAACGCGTCAAGCGCATGAAACGCGTATACCTTGTCGGCTCGCTGCTTTTACTTGCCTTGGCCATGAGTTTTATTTTTTCACTGTAGTATGCACAATCCTTACACCGCCGGCGCCAAACACGCCGCCGCACCGGATCAAAACATCCAAGAGCTCATCAATCTTGAGCCGGGAGAAAACATTCTCTTGGAAGTCCGTCGGCATATGTTCATTCTCTACGGCCGCGTTGCGGCACTGCTCGTGTTTTTCTTTGCACCGTTGCTCTTCGTGCCCGGCATTGCCGCCGTCATCGATCGAATAACCGGAGGAGATTTCGGCGGTATTGTCTCAGGATTCTTCTTTTTACTGTGGTGTCTCTTTTTATGGGTGCTCTTTTTCTACTACTGGACTGACTACTACCTTGATGTGTGGGTCATCACGAACCGCAGGATTTTTGACATAGAACAAAAAGGTGTTTTCCGCCGCGACATCTCGGTGACGCGACTTGAACAAGTGCAAGACGTGACCGTGTCCGTCAACGGCGTGTTTGCGACATTTCTCCACTTCGGCGACATTCACATTCACACCGCCGGAGGAGAACTGCACGGAGTGGGCAATAATCTTGAACCAGGCTTTACCATCAAAAACGCCGCCAACCCGATGTTGGTAAAAGAAACCATTATGCGGGCGCACGGCGAGATACTCTCAAACCGAGCCTAGTTTTTATTTCGCGACCGCCACGGCCTCTGTAAACGAAACCGACAGGAGTTGCGATACCGCGTCGTGTCCCATGGTGACACCGTAGAGGACTCCCGCACGGGACATTGTCTCGCGGTTGTGTGTTATCAAAATAAGCTGCGTTTTTTGCGCGAGATTTTCAATCATGTCGCCGTAACGCTTGCTGTTTGCCTCATCAAGCGCCGCGTCCGTCTCATCAAGAATGATAAACGGCGGCGGATTGACCTGTGACATCGCAAAGATAAGCGCGATTGACGTAAGTGCGCGTTCACCACCCGAGAGCATTTCAAGTCCGCGGATTTTCTTGCGCGGCAGTGATACGTGAATCTCAACACCCTCAAGCACCTTTTCTTCCTCCCCGTCGGATTCCTCGGGGACGTCTCCTTCAAGTATTTCTTCCAGTTCGGTGTCTTTGCGTGAGCGTTTCACCTCGCGTACAACTTCCAAGGAAGCGGTTCCGCCGCCAAACATCAATCCGAAGAACGCGCTGAATTCCGTATTGATTTTCTTGATACCCTCGGCAAACTCGCGCGACAGCGTTGCATCGAGGTCTTCAATGAGGAGTTTGAGTGCGTCGGCCGATGCAAGCAAGTCAGTGATTTCTTTTTCCAAAAACGCATCACGCGCTGAAACATCTTCATACTCTTTCATCACGTCGTCTCCGCCGGCACTCCCCGCTTCCTCAAGGCGGATTTTCATGCGCTCAATTTCTTTCTTGCGCGCAAGTTGTTCTTTGCGGTCCTCTGAGGTATCTGATTCCTCAAGCAGTCGTGTAATTTCACCGAAGCGTACCGCTTCAACGCCCGCAAGCGCCCCCGCTTCCATGAGTTCCCGTTTAAATTCTTCTTCCTCAAGCGCGAGTGATTGCAGCGTTGCCCTGAGCGTTTGTACGCGCATGCGAACCTCCTGCTGTTCATTGGACAGCGCAAAAATGGTGCGCTCCATTTCGCGGCCAGATGTAAGGTCTTCTTCGATTGTTGATTGAATGCGTTTGTACTCTCCTTCGCGCTCTTTTTCTTCCCGTTCGATGCGTTCAATTTCCTTGTTCACCGCCGTACGCTCATGCTCGAGGTTTGCAAATTGCTCGCGCAAATCCGCGAGCTCCTTATCTGATGCGTGTTCGACTCCGGAAACCGCTCCAATAAACTCCGACACAAGCGCTTTCATATCAGTAAGCGTCTGTTTAAGCGCGGCAACATCTGAAAGCGAGAGTGCGTTTGTGATGCTCCCCAAAAGCTTGGTCGCCATGTTCGACACAGATGAAAACGGCACGGTGCGGTGCGCGTCCTCCGTCTGCCGTTTTTCTTCACGCGCAATAAGCGTTTTGAGTGCCGACATCTCTCCTTCAAGCCGTCCGGCATCGCGCACCTTCTCATCCTTTTCTTTTCGGATATCGCGCAATTTTTCTTCGCCGGAGAGGAGCGCATCTGATGTCGTATCTTTCTGCGAAAGTTTCTGTAAACGCTCGCGCGCGGTTGTTATCTCACTCTCCAAGTGGTGCATTCGCTTCTCCTCGGGGATAAGTTCGTCCTCAATACGCGAACGCTGCTGTGTGAGGTAGTGCTTTTCGCGTGCGAAGTACTCTTTGTAGTCTTTGACGAGGAGTTCCGCGAGTTCGCGCGCTTTTGCAACCTTTGCTACCTGCTTCTCCAGGAATTTAAGATGTGGTTTCAGTTCGCGGCGAATGCTTTCCGCTTTATCCAAATTCTCCCGCGTGCGGTCGAGCTTTCGGATGCTTTCCTCTTTTTTGTACTGGTAAATTTTAAGACCGAGCGCGTCTTCCACCATTGTTTTTCGTTCCCGCGAATTGACGGACAAAATTCGGTCGGCTTCTCCTTGCGAGATGATGTGGTGACCTGACGCGCCGATATGCGCGCCGGAGAGCAGTTCAAAGATATCTTTCAGCCGAGAGGGGGAGCCATTGAGTTGGTATTCCGACGACGCATCGCGGAAAATGATGCGCTCAAGCGTTACGTCATCAAAATCAATATCAAAAAGTCGCTTTCCGTCTTGTCCTGCGGACGGGTTGTTGTCAAAGGTGAGTTTGACATGCGCGCGGTTGCTCTTCGGTGCGTCTTTCGAACCGTTCCAAATGAGGTCTTCGGTGCGCTTTCCGCGCATGGATTTAAGCGACTGTTCACCGAGCACAAAGCGAAACGCCTCAGCGACATTGGACTTGCCGGAGCCGTTAGGGCCGACAATCGCGGTAATGGGTGTTTTGAATTCAAGCGTTGCTTTCTTGGCGAAGGACTTGAATCCGGAAAGTTCGAGCGATTTCAGATACATACCTGTCTATTATCTCAAAAAAATGTGAATCCTTCCATGCGAAAAGCGGTGCCACCTTGATTTGGTGACACCGCCCTGGGGTGCTTGCGCGTCTCAGGCAGCGCTGGCGAGTCCTGCGAGACCGCGCATCGCCTTCGCGACGCGGTCGAACTCCTCCTGAAACCCCCGCTCGTCTTCCTCCGGGAGAGGCTTGCCGTCGCTCCACATCCACACAACGAGGATAGGGCCGCTGGGGGTTGTGCGGAGCGAGCAGGCCTTCCCGTCCAGGTAATGGTGGCATCCCTTGGCGATCCTGCCGTGCACAAGCTCCGGTTTCAGAGTCCCGGTCACGATGACCGTCTTGTTCGAGTTCTCGTGCGGCCAGGAGCGCACCAGGATGGTCGGGTTGATCTCCCTCCCGTCGTAGCCGATGAGGGCCACGCACGCGATTTCCTTCGAGAGACCGAACTCCAGAACGTCACTTCTCATTCTTCTTCCTTTCTGTCCACTCAAGGACATGTAGTTGACGCGAAACAAAATCCGCATGGAACGTACCACGAAAAATGGTACTACGTCAATAGCTATTTAAGACCAGTGTTTCTTCTCAAGTGCGTTGCCCGCAGCGGACTGTTCCGCTTCCTGCTTGCTCTTCCCCGCCCCTTCGGCAACTTTCTCGTCGCCCAAAAAAACGGCAACGGTAAATTCGCGGTCGTGGTCGGGTCCTACTTCCCGGGTTGTTTTGTACGACGGTGTGATACCGACTTTCTCCTGCGCTTTTTCCTGAAAACGGCTTTTTGCGTCGCGCCAAAGGTGTTTGCCGACAATATCTTCCGTCAGCGGCAAGAGGAACTTTGAAACGAATGCACGGGCGGCTTCGTAACCGCCGTCGAGAAACAACGCACCGACGATTGCCTCAAACGCGTTGGCAAGAATATACTGCCGCGCGCGACCGGTATCTTTTGACTCTCCTTTTGACAGCAGCAAAAAGTCGTTGACACCCAGCTCTAGTGCAACCGTTGCAAGTGTGGACGTATTGACGAGTCCTGCACGGTACGAGGTGAGATCGCCTTCCGCTTTGTGCGGGTAGCGTGCATACAAAAATTCCGTCGTGATGAGTTCCAAGACCGCGTCGCCCAAAAACTCAAGACGCTCGTTGTGCGTGCCGCCGTGCTTGCGTGACTCATTGATAAAGGAGCGATGCGTCAACGCCGTTGTAAGCAAAAACTGGTCGGCGAATGTGTGTCCGATTTTTTTTTCTAGTGGAGCAAAATCTTTCATCCCGTTAGAGAATGGTTATCACACTTTCGTGTGCATACGAACAATACATCAATATTTTTTGAATAGTGGGCACGAACATACGCGAGTGGTCTCTAACGGGATTCATGATTACGTGTGCTGCTTTTGTGAGAGCAGAGTGATTGCTTTTGTGATGAGCGGCAGAATGTCGTCGTAGATATTGAGATTCACGATTTCACTGAGGCGGAACCATCGAGCATCGTCGAGACCGCCGGACGTGCCAAGTTTCAAATCGCGAAACGGTGCCTCTGCAATAAAGTACGTGACGCGCTTGCGCATTTTTCCCTTCTCCGGATGCGATGCGATGTACTCGTTGCTGCCAATTTCTTCCTGAATCGCCACCTCCAGACCCAATTCTTCCTGAATCTCGCGCGCCGTTCCCGTGCGCACGTCTTCACCGTTTTCAATCCGACCCTTGGAAAGCGTCCAGTGACCGAATACGTCGTGCACAAACGCGATGTAGATGTCATCCTCGTGGCGCGCGTAGACGAATGCACCGCCGAGTACTTCTTGCGGCATCTCATCATACGGCACATCTTTTTTCTTCTTTGACGTTTCGTTTTTCCCCGGCTCGCCGAGTTCTTTGTAGACGGAACCGAGCACGCCGTTGACGAAGCGACCGCTTGAGTCCCCACCGAAGCTTTTGGCAAGCTCGATGGCTTCGTTGATGGCGACTTTCGCCGGTACGTGCGCGCGGTCGCCGAACAGAAGTTCGAAGAGTCCGAGACGCAGAACGTTTCGGTCAACAAGCGAGATTTTGTCTATCGGCCACTCAGGTGCGGCCTTCTCGATGATGGTGTCGAGATCCTTACGCTTCTGGATAACTCCTTTCAAGAGCGATCTCATGAAATCCTTCTCGCTGATGCCGGGCGCGTATTCGTCCGCGACATGCGATAGAATCCCATCGGCCTCCTTCGGTGATACCGAGGAGAAATCGATCTGGAAAAGCGTCTGAAGAACAACTGATCTCGCTAAGTGGCGATTACTCATTTATGTGCGCGCCGATGCGCGGCGCGGAAGTGTCAAACTCCTACTTCGAGTCCTTTGACTCGTTTTTCGCTGCCTCCTTGGCATTCTCGCCCCGTGCGCGGAGTTTCGCCTGCTTGCGAGCAAGCGCTCTGTCCTGGCGGGACTTCATATCAATGACCGTCCGTCCGCGGTAGTTGCCGCACGTCGGGCACGCCTGGTGCCGGATGTGTGAGCTTCCGCATGATGCACACACGGAAAAACGCGGCCCTTTAAGGGCGTGGTGCGACCGGCGGTTGCCGGTGTGGCCTTTCGTGTGACGCATTCGGACTGTCATACAAAAAACACTATAACAAATATGGGTTTTTTGTGCAAACGAAAAGGCCCGAAGTTGCTGGACCTTTTCGGTCAAACAACTTCAGGCCGTATCAAGCGGCAAGCTCCTCGGCGAGATCTGCTGCCGCCCACGCCCACTCGGGCCGACGCGCGGCAAGATAGTAGATGATTTGCCTAAGCGCCTCACGGTGCCCTGGAAAGATCGCGTGCCACAGCTCGCGCACGTCCATGTAGAACGGCGGCGAGAGCTTCTCGGTGCGATCGCGCTTCAGTCGCACGTCGTACTCGATCTCGTAGAGATCGCTTTCACGAAGCGGCCCCTCGAGTGTGATGAGATAGAAGCACTTCTTGTGGCCGGGGAGTGAAACGGTTGCGGCATCGATTTGCTCGCAGGACATTACTCGTCCGCCGGGTGCGAGTACCTCCTCGAGCATCTCCCGATACAGCGTTTCCTCAGGAGTGCTTTCACACACACCCTTTGTGACCTTCTGGGTACCTCCGAGGAACTTGATCTGGAAGTGCTCCGGATCTCTTTTGAAGTCCGGGTAGTACCTGCCGACAAGTAGCTCGGCCTTTCCAGCGGGAGCTTTCGTCCCCGCGCAGAACCACTCTGCACCACTTCCCACAGTAACCCCCTATCTCTCAGTGAAGCTGGTTTATTTAAGAAGGAACCTTTTGCCGGTATCAATAGTATCATTTTATTTCTATTTTGTCAAAGCACGGCAAAACGTCTTTCGGTGTAGGGGCGTCACTCCAAATTTTCGTATTGCCCGCGCATGCGCTTTTGTCCCATATCCTTTATGAATCCCGAATCCATGGCGCGGGTATTGCTTCCCAACTCTCACCATGTACCGATCGCGTGTCACTTTCGCCGCAATGGAAGCAAGCGCAATCGCAAGCTCTTTTTCATCTCCTTTAATAATGGTTGTTTGGTGTGTGTATTCCTGTGGGGCACGTAATCCGCCGTCTAAAAGCACATTCATACCCGGGCGGGCATCAACACCCTTCAGCGCCGACGTAATCCCGCGTGAAATCGCCCAAACGATGCCGTGTGTATCTATGAGGGACGCACTAACCATTCGAACGGCATATGAAAGTGCACCTTCCCTTTTGAGACGACGGATTTTGGCAAACCACTCATCGCGACGTTGCGGTGAAAGCTTCTTGGAATCCCGTACGCGTGGAAACGCTTTGTACACCGCGCGTGAGCGAATCACCACACATCCGACGGCAACCGGTCCGGCTAGTGGTCCCCTGCCTGCTTCGTCTATGCCGATGACGGTTTTCATGGATTTTTAGTGTAGCATCCCTTTACAACGAGCCGCGGAAACCGCACAGCGCACAATCCACTAAGCCGCTTGGCGATGCTTCGTGTACCATACACGGTATGAACGGAGGGTTCGTCCATCTACACACGCATTCGCACTATTCACTCCTCTCTGCGCTGCCACAGGTGCCTGATTTGGTGAAACGCGCAAAGGAATTCGGGATGCCCGCTCTTGCACTCACCGATAACGGTAATCTCTACGGAGCCATTGAGTTCTATAAGGCGTGCAAAAAAGCCGACATCAAGCCGATACTCGGCGTAGACTTCTATCTCGCGGCACGCACGAGATTTGACCGCGAATCCGGCATCGACAGCAAACGCGAGCGCCTCATCCTGCTTGCGAAGAATCACGACGGTTACAAAAACCTCATCAAACTCGTCACGTACTCGCACCTTGAAGGGTTTTACTACAAACCCCGTGTGGACCGCGAACTGCTTGAGAAATATCACGAGGGACTCGTCGCTGTTGTCCCCGTGTTCAACGGCGCCGTCGCAAACGCGCTTGCAAGCAGCAACGACGAGCGTGCGCACGAAACACTGTCGTTCTACAAAAAACTCTACGGTGATGACAGTGTCTTCCTTGAAATTACACACCACCCGGAAATTGATAACCACGCCGAGCGCGTGAAACGCGTCATCACATTTGCGAAAGAGACCAACACGCCACTGGTTGCATCAAACGATGTGCAGTACCTCTCTCCTGATGATGCGCCGGCGCGCCGCACACTACTCTCGGTACAATCCAGCGGTGAGAACCGCCGGGGCGGATTCACCGACACGGATGCTGATTTCTCATTTATCGACGAAGCGCGCATGCGCGAGGTGTTTGCCGACACACCGGAAGCCGTCGACAACACCGTGCGCATTGCTGCTCTCTGCGACCTGGAAATTCCCCTGGGGAGCTGGATGTTTCCCGCGTTTCCCGTCCCGGAGAATTCAAACCACGCCACGGAGCTTCGACGACAGGTTACCGACGGAATTTTGAGACGCGGACTCGAACTTTCTCCCGAGATAACTGAGAGAATTGAATACGAGTTCTCAACGATTATTGATAAGGGCTACGCGCCGTACTTCCTCGTCGTCGGCGACTTGCTGCGCTACGCGCGCGAGCACAAAATTTTCACCAACACGAGAGGATCCGTCGCCGGCTCACTGGTTTCGTACGTTTTAGGCATCACAACCGTCAATCCGCTTGAGTACCAGCTGCCGTTTGAACGCTTCCTCAACCCACTGCGTCCGTCCCCGCCTGATATCGATCTGGACATCGCGGATAACCGGCGCGATGAAATGATTGCATACGCGCGCGAAAAGTACGGTGCGGATAATGTCGCACAAATCGGAACCTTCGGAACGATGATGGCACGCGGTGCTGTGCGCGATACCGCGCGCGCACTCGGCTATGACCTTGCACTTGCCGACCGCATCGCCAAACTCATCCCGTTCGGTTCGCAGGGATTCCCGATGTCCATTGACCGCGCGCTTGAAGAAGAGCCCGATTTCAAAAAACTCTATCAAAGCGATGAGGACACGAAGGCAATTGTGGACATGGCGCGCAAGATTGAAGGATGTGCCCGTCACATCTCCGTGCACGCCGCCGGTGTCGTCATCTCACCCGTACACCTCGATGAAGTCGTCCCCACGCAATGGGATCCGAAGGGTGAAGGCAAACAACTCACCCAGTACGACATGCATGCCGTTGAAGATGTCGGACTGCTAAAATTTGACTTCCTCGGCCTCAAAAACCTTGCCATCTTAGCTGAGGCTGTCCGCCGCGTACGCGCCGTCTACGGTGAAGAGGTCGACGTTGAAGAGCTTCCGCTTGATGACAAAAAAACATTTGAGATGTTGGCGAGAGGTGACACCATGGCGGTCTTCCAGCTCTCAGGCGATGCGATGACGCAGTTCCTCAAAGAACTCCGCCCGTCGACCATTCACGACATCAACGCGATGGTCGCCCTCTACCGCCCGGGTCCGATGAAAAACATCCCGGAGTACATCGCGCGCAAACACGGCCATAAACAAATCACGTACTACCACCCTAAGATGAAAAATTTCTTGGAGCGTTCGTACGGTATCTTGGTGTATCAAGATGATCTTCTCTCCACCGCGCTTGAACTTGCCGGCTACACGTGGGAAACGGTGGACAAATTCCGTAAAGCCGTTGGAAAGAAAATTCCCGAAGAGATGGCAAAGCAGCACGAAATTTTCGTGAAAGGATGCATTGAGCACTCCGGCATGACCGCACAACAGGCGGAAGGTCTCTGGGCGCTCTTTGAGCCGTTCCAGGGATACGGTTTCAACAAAGCGCACGCGGCTTCCTACGGACGTCTCGCATACCAAACCGCGTACATGAAAGCGCACTATCCGACCGCGTACATGGCGGCGGTGCTTTCCGCTGACGCCGGTGACGTGGAAAAAATCTCCGGACTCATCGGAGGCTGCAAACAGATGGGTATTGAAGTGCTCCCGCCGGACATCAACGAATCCTTCGGAGACTTCTCCGTCGTGCCAAAAGAAAAAACCAACGATGGCACCGAAAAGATCCGCTTCGGTCTCTACTCCATAAAAAACTTCGGGCAAGGCATCGGCGACATTATTATTGAGGAACGCAAAGCAAATGGCGCGTACGCGTCGCTTGAAGACTTCCTCACACGCATCCACGACCGCAATCTCAATAAAAAATCCCTTGAGTCGCTCATCCAATCCGGCTCACTCGACCGTTTCGGAGAACGCGGACAAATGCTCGGGAACATCAATCTGCTCCTTGCGTTCAACAAAGAGTCCGGGAGTCGCGGTGCAGCACAAGACTCACTCTTCGGTGGTGCCGGTCCGTTTCTCTCTCATCTCACACTCGCCCCGGCTGACCCCGCACCCCAGGAACAAAAACTCGCATGGGAAAAAGATTTGCTCGGCCTCTACATCTCCGGACATCCGCTGGATAAGCATCAAAAATTCTTTGATGCTGCGAATGTGAGCATTGAAAAACTGAAAAAACTCCACCCAAACATGACATCGGTTGCCTACGGACTTGTTGAGGAGGTCCGTCCAATACTTACCAAGAAAGGAGAACGTATGGCGTTCGTGCGCATAAGCGACTTCACCGGCATGCTCGAGGTTGTGTTCTTTCCAAAAAGCTACACGGAGGCACGCGAGATTGTCGTACCGGGCATGTGCATCGGCGTGAAAGGAAAAATCTCGGAACGTAACGGCGAAATCTCACTCCTCGCCGATAAAGTAAAAAAGATGTAAAGAAAAACGCCTCAACCCGTACGGGTTGAGGCGCTGGAAGCGACGGACTCCTGCGAGAGCAGGTGCCACGCGTCTTCGTAGAGGGACCAGTCGAGATTCCCGAGAAACACAATCCGCCAACGGTCCTTCGGCTGGTGCGGAATGTAAAAGCGCTTGAAAGCCTTGCTGTCGCGCATAGCATTCAGGAGAACCCGACTGGGAATGATGTACAGCTGTTCCCTGCCATCACACATTCTGCACAGCACGAAGGTAAATGCCGATAACGCGAGTGATGATTTTCTGACACCCAGCATCGAGTAGCACCGTTCGTCCATTCTTCGGAAACCAATGAGGTGGTGCAAATGGCACAACCGACCGTTGATAAAAACATCCGTCTTACTCAACAGTTTGACGCGGTTTGGACGCACCGTTTCGATGCGCCGTGCGGGAAAGCCGCGAGCGAGGGCTTCTGTCAAGACTCGTTCTTGCATCGCGTCGTGTGTGTGAGCCACTGATTTCTCCTCTAAAAAGAGCAGTTGTAGAGTCCGCCGGAAACTATATACTACAAAGATACGAACGAGCAATTTTTATTGTATGACCAAAAAAGCACCTCAGGACCTCTCCGCAATGCGTCACACGCTCTCGCACCTCATGGCCGCTGCGATACTGGAAGTGCGCCCCGACGCCCTCCTCACCTTGGGTCCCGCGATAGACAACGGTTTTTACTACGATTTTGAATTCCCCACACCGATTACCGACGACGATCTCAAGGACGTAGAGAAACGAATGAGAAAACTTCTTCCGTCATGGAAAGAGTTTTCTCACGAGGAGGTTTCTAAAGAAGAAGCGCTCTCACGCTTTGAAGGCAACCCGTACAAACAGGAGCTCATTGAAGAGATTGTCGCCCGCGGTGAGAAACTCACGCTCTATACGTGCGGGGAGTTCACCGACTTGTGCCGCGGTGGCCACGTGGAGCACCCGTCAAAAGACATTGACCCGGATGCATTCGAGCTCTCACATCTTGCAGGTGCATATTGGCGCGGTGATGAAAAAAACACGATGCTCACCCGTGTCTACGGCCTCGCTTTCTCCACCAAAGAAGACCTCGATGCGTACAAAACGCAGATTGAAGAAGCAAAAAAGCGCGACCACAAAAAACTCGGCCGCGAGATGGACATCTTCGTCTTCTCCGACTTAGTCGGCTCAGGACTGCCACTGTGGACGCCGAAAGGCACCATGTTGCGCGATTTGCTCGACAGCTTCGTGTGGGAATTGCGATCAGCACGCGGGTATGAGCGTGTGGAGATTCCGCACATCACCAAAAAAGACCTGTATGAAAAGAGTGGTCACTGGGCGAAGTTCCAGGACGAGCTGTTCAAAATCACGACGCGCGAAGGTCACCTCTTTGCGATGAAGCCGATGAACTGCCCGCACCACACGCAAATTTACGCACGTCGCCAGTGGAGTTACCGCGAATTGCCCCAGCGCTACGCGAACACGACAATGTGCTACCGCGATGAACAGTCCGGCGAGCTTTCCGGACTTTCGCGCGCACGCAGTTTCACCCAGGACGACGCGCACGTATTCTGCCGCCTTGAACAGGCAAAGGATGAGTTCCTCAAGGTGTGGGACATCATTTACGAATTCTACGGCGCATTCGGTTTTGACTTGGAAGTACGTCTCTCCACCCACGATCCCGCACACCCGGACAAATATCTCGGTGACGAAGCACGCTGGGCAAAGGCCGAGGGAATGCTCCGCGAAATCGTAAAAGAGAAAAATGTTGATGCAATTGACGGTCTTGGCGAAGCGGCTTTCTACGGTCCGAAGCTTGATTTCATGGCAAAAGATTCCCTGGGACGACAGTGGCAGGTCGCAACAATTCAGCTGGACATGAACATGCCTGAGAACTTTGACCTCTCGTGCATAAATGAAAAGGGAGAGAAAGAGCGCATCGTGATGATTCACGCCGCAATCATGGGTTCCATTGAACGCTTTATGTCTATTTTGATCGAGCACACCGCAGGTGCATTCCCGCTGTGGCTCTCGCCCGTGCAAGTGCGCGTACTCCCCATCTCGGACAAACACCTCTCCTACGCACAGAGTGTTGTAGACTCGCTTAAGGCGTCCGGCATTCGCGTGCTTCTTGATGATTCCAATGAAACTATCGGCAAAAAGATTCGTGCGTGGAAAGTTGAAAAAACTCCGTATGCAATCGTACTGGGCGACAAAGAAGTAGAGAGCAACGAACTCACCCTAGAGTCGCGCTCCGGCGAAAAAGAGGTGCTCTCAATCGCTGACATCATCGCCAAACTCTCAGACGAGATTTCTTCGCGAGCGCTTTAAAACATCTGTTATGTGAGAGCCCGTCCTCGGCATAGCCGGGACGGGCTTGTTGTTACGCCGCAGCGTAAATCTCTTCGAGGCGCGCACAGAACTCCTCGTAGGGTTTTGGTGTGCCATCGAGATTGAGCGACACCACAAGGACACACCTGCCGCAGAGTTCGCGCACATCCTCCCACGCGCGCGTTCCCTCCAATGCTTCGAGGAAATCCCCGGACTTTACGAAGCCAAAACATGCTTCGATACATACTTTGCACTTGTGGCAACGACGCCGCATATTTACCCTCCTCAAGAACTCCCCAAAAGAGAGTATCAGGAAAAGGACCTGCGAGAAACCTACTCCGTGCCAAACCTCTCCTCCTCCCGTTTGCGCACCTCTTCCTCCTCTAGGCCGAAGTGGTGGCCGATTTCGTGCCACAGTGTCTCGTATATGACGTTTTCCAGGGTTTTACCCGTCTCTGCGGCATATTCTTCCAGGGGCAGTTTATAGAGCGTTACCGTGTCGGGAAACGAGAATCCTGCATCGTTGTGCCGGTCGGTTCTCGGCACGCCATGATAGAGCCCGAGTAATTCCCTGTTTGATTCAAGTTTCATATCGCGTACAACGTCAGGCGGCACAACATCCTCCGCAAGCAATGCAACATTTTTCGTCAGTATCCGAAATTTTTCAGGCAAGCGCAAAAACGCTTCTTCCATCATCGCCTCAAAATCTTCGCGCGATATCGGTGTCATGGATATATTAAAACTCGTACAAAACGTCCCAAAAATGCTTGATGCGATCGTTTTCAATTTCTATTCCCTCTTGTTTGTATACCTTCATGCGCTTTGCGCGGTACGTTTCGTTCACCCAAATGCGGCCGTCAGCGTACACGATGCGGTGAAACGGAATTGTAATTCCCTGCTCAGATGCTTTTGCTAAAATAGACGTAATACTCTGTGCCGCCATACCGCCACCGCCGGCTGCACGCGCGATGCGCCCGTACGTCGTCACGCGCCCTGGGGGAATTTTTTGCGCGAGTCGGATAACCCGCTCGCTAAAGGTTGGTCCGATTGTTTTTTTCACCACATCACTGTACCACCACGCTGTGTGTTGAAAAAGAAAAACCCCGCACACTGCACTCGTGGCAAACACGAATACAGAGGCGGGGCGAAGGACCAAGAAGACGGAGTTACTCCGCCGCGGCGGTCCAGGCCGAAGTGTCCTCGCTCTCGAAGCCGTCGAGGAACGGCAGAGAGTTGATGAGTGAGAGTGCCATGATGACCTCGCTGTTCATCTCGCCGTACTCCGGCGGATGACTCCAGCCGCACGAAGGCGACGAGGTCGCGCTGTCCTGCAGGAAGTTTTCACCCGCGATGATTGCTGTGCGACGCGCAGCAGAGGCGGTGTACCCCCCTTCGTCGGAGCGAAGCCCCAGAAGCACGTACGCCGTGCTCTGGTAGTCGCTCTGACCCCAGGACCCGTCGGGTGCCTGTGCGGCAAGCAGCAGATCCACGAGGTCCAGGCTCTCCTGGTATGCGTCTTCGTTGACGTCACCCGTCGCGTGCATCTCGCCGATGACACGCGCGAGTGCGCCGTGGGACGATTCCGTGTAGTCGTATCCGCCGAGAAGCACGTGCTCCCAGTCGGGACGACGTTCCAGAATGCGTTCCACCATGCCCTGGGCGTACGAGACGAATCCCGAACGCCACGAAGCGCGAATGTGCGCCGAGAGGTCCCAGCCGGAAAGCGAACCGCGCCCGGCCGTCAGATGACGGTCGACATTGTCGTACGGGTTCGGGAACTGGCCGATGAGACGAGCGTAGTAACCCGTCGCCATCGTGCAGTAACCATCGTTCCCCTCCATGCCCTCGAAAAGCTCCACGGTCATCCCGTAGGCGGCCGGATCGAAGAGGCAGACGTCCCAGAGGAAGTCCACGTCTTGTGCGTACGGGCGCGTCGTCGGATTGGCGTTGTAGCGGCCGACGAGCAGGTTGGCGGTGGAAAACACCGACAACGCGTAGATGGGATCGCTGAGCGAGTTCGTCGCGTACAGCATCCCGTGAGCCGAAACACCCTGGATGTTGGAGTAGGTGTTGCCCGAATCGATCTCCCACTCCCAGACGCCCTGGTCCACGACGCTGGTCGTACCGTTGAGGAAGTCGCCCTTACGGGCGATGTGGGTGTCGGCGGCGCAGACCAGCAGGGACTGGGCGAACGCTGAGAGCGGCAGAAGCAGTAGTACTGCGAACAGACGGAATGCCCTCTTCATCTCTTTTGTCTCCTTGTTGTCAGAGAACTGAAAAAGAGGCACGATGCCTCTTTCTGCGGACAATAATAACCTGAATTTTTGTATTTGTCCAGTACCCGCAATCTGCGTATTAACTTCTGCGAGCGCGGGCTCGTTCAAGCTCGGAGAGGTGTTGTTTGCGCAGACGAACGGATTTCGGTGTGATTTCGAGATACTCATCGTCCGCCATGACTTCCAGCCCGCGCTCAATGGAAAGTGTGAACGGCGGCACGAGGTTAATCGCTTCATCAGAGCCAGATGCGCGCATGTTGGTCAGCTGTTTTCCCTTCGTCGGATTCACTGGCATCTCCTCACCCTTGGATGTGTTGCCGATGACCATGCCTTCATACACTTCAGTCGCCGGACCGACGTACAGCACGCCGCGCTCCTGCAAGTTCCAGAGCGCATATCCGAGCGTCTTGCCGGAGACCATGGAAATCATCGAACCCGTCGGACGCTTCACAATCTCGCCGGCAAACGGTTTGAAGCCGACAACGCGCGAGGAGAGTATCCCCTCGCCTTTTGTATCAATAATGAATTGGTTTCGGTATCCCAAAAGACCGCGCGTCGGACCTTCAAAAATGAGGCGGACGGTTTCTCCGTGCATGCGCATGTTTTGCAGGACGAATCCGCGCTTACCAAGGCGTTCAATAACGACTCCTTGAAATTCGTTCGGCGTGTCCACAACCACTTCTTCAAACGGTTCCGTTTTTACTCCATTCTCTTCGTGGGTGATGACGTGCGGCTGTGACACCTGCAGTTCATACCCCTCGCGGCTCATGTTTTCAAGCAAAATTGCGATGTGCAGTTCACCGCGCCCCGAGACGACAAAGTTTTCAGATGTATCGAAATCCACGCGTAATCCGACGTTCACCTCAAGCTCGCGCTCCAGGCGCTCGCGAATCTGCCGTGAGGTCACAAATTTTCCCTCGCGTCCGGTAAACGGCGAGTTGTTCACCAAAAAGTTTAGCGTGATGGTCGGCTCATCAACAGCAATCGCCGGCAACGGCTCCACGGATGCGTCCGTCGTCACCGTCTCGCCAATATCAATATCCGGCAATCCGGCAATCATGACAATGTCACCTGCACCGGCTTCTTTAGAATCCACCTTTTCAAGTCCTTTGAATGTAAACAGTTTGGTGATTTTTCCCTCACGCGTTTCTCCGGTTGCCTTTTTTATGAACACGTTTTGGTTCGCTGACACACTGCCTTCATAGACACGCGCAACGGCAAGACGCCCGAGGAAGTTGTCATAGCCGAGGTTAAACGGTTGTAGACGGAGTGTTTTATTCTCATCCCCCGCACCTGCCGCCGGCACGTGTTCAAGGATGACGTCAAGAAGCGGTGTGAGGTCGGTTGAAGTGTCTTCAAGTTTTTTCTTGGCAATACCCTCGCGGCCGACTGCGTACACCACGGGAAAATTCGCCTGTTCATCGTTTGCACCGAGTTCAAGAAACAACTCAAGCACGAGCTCTTCCGCGTGTGCAGGATTTGCCGCCGGCTTATCGATTTTGTTGATAACGACGATGGGGTGCAAGCCGAGCTCAAGTGACTTCTTCAAAACAAACCGAGTTTGCGGCATGGGGCCTTCCTGCGCATCAACAACGAGCAGCACGGAATCCACCGAGCGAAGCACGCGCTCCACCTCTGAACCGAAGTCAGCGTGTCCGGGCGTGTCCACAATATTGATTTTGGTGCCACGGTACGACACCGATGCATTTTTTGCGTAAATGGTAATACCACGCTCAAGTTCAAGTGTGTTGGAGTCCATGGTAATACCCTCGGCGACGGCGCCGCACTGACGTAAGAGGGCGTCGGTGAGTGTCGTTTTTCCGTGGTCGACGTGCGCGATGATGGCTATATTTCGTACTTCCATACCGTTAGAGATGGGAAAACTTTGTTTTCCGTAGTGATGTCGATTTCGTAAATTTATTTTCTATACTCAGTATTTTTATGCATTTTGTTTAGAGAACCTATGATATCTCTAACGGCATCCATAAAAGAAAAGTCGCCCCGTGGGCGGTGCAAACGATACTACAACAAAAAATGCCGCGGAGCAACAGGGTACAAAAGAAATGCCGCCGTCATCGTTGTAAAAACGATAGCGGCGGCAAAGTCGTGGCCCGGAGCGGGCTGTCATCTCAAGCCGATTGCGGCAGACGGATCCCGGTATTCCACCCAGGCGGTAAACGCCGCTTGTGCCCTCTTGCCGGTGGTGCGCACATCGCCGGGTTCCATGACGTTGCGCCAGAACCGGCAGTTGACGAGCTCGCCGTCCTTGTTCAACAGGACTCGAATCGCCCACCAGGACCCGACGTCTATGAAACCGTCCTTGCGGAGGATGCAGAAGCGCGGACCACCTGAGAAATTGAAGCAGTGAAACTCCCAGGAAACCCCGTCATCGGCATGGCATGGCTTGCAACTCGCGAACCACATCATGAACCGGACGAAGAGACGCCGACCGTGCTGTCGCAGTGCTGTTCTCATACCTCCCCCCTTCCGCGACAAAGAACGTTTGTTTGCTACAGAAACTATACTCCCGTTTTCACCAGAAAACTATCGTTCTGCGCGTCGAAAACAGCTGCGTACGTGATCGTTGACCATACCGACTGCTTGCATGTGTGCGTACAGTGTCGTCGGACCCAAAAACTTGAATCCTCGCTTCTTCATGTCTTTTGCCATGATACGTGCCTCGGGAATGGTTGGCTGGTAGTCGGCGAGCGTTTTTAATGAGTGTTTGATAGGTGTACCGCCGACAAATGACCATTGATACTTCGCGAATGTGCCGAATTCTTTTTGCACCGCACAAAATGCTTTAGCGTTTGCAATCGCCGCGGCTATTTTGAGACGGTTCCGCACGATACCCACATCATGCATCAGGCGTTTAAAATCCTTTGCGGTAAACTTAGCAACTTTTTTCGGGTCAAAACCTGCAAACGCTTTTCTGAAATTCTCCCGTTTGTGCAGGATAGTGCGCCAGGAAAGCCCTGACTGGAATGATTCAAGCACGAGAAACTCAAAGAGTTTTCGGTCAGTGCGTACGGGAACACCCCATTCGGTGTCGTGATATTTCGCGTACAGTGCGTCTCCCTCCGGCACCCACGGGCAACGAGTCTTAGATTTCATGTAATCGAATTTTAACACGCAAATTGCGCTCGCCTTTTATTGATTTGGCTTTCGTTTTCTTGTATTCTGTCCGCACGGCCTCATCGTCTAGCCTGGTCTACGGATTGACGGCACACCAGTGCCCTCAATCCCTCTCACGGAACCGTGAGAACAACGTGGACTACACAGACGCATGGTGCCGTGGTACATGGCCTCATCGTCTAGCCTGGTCCAGGACGACGCCCTCTCACGGCGTAAACTCGGGTTCAAATCCCGATGAGGTCACCATAGAAAATACGCCCGCGGGGCGTATTTTTTGTCACACTTGCTTTTTTCAAGGTACAGGCGAATGATGGGTTCAGAAAGAAAGGAGGTCGCCATGCCAAAGTGGGTCACGCTGACGGCCACGGTTGTCGTGGTGGGCATCTCCGTAACGCTTCTCACGTTCGCCATCGGACACACGCTCTATAAGCGCGTCGTGGGGTGAACGCAACGGCGACTCCGGTACGGAGTCGCCGTGCTCGTTTATTGACAAAATAGTTTTTTTATAATATTGTGCTCGCCAGAAAGGAGCATACCCCATGACGGATACAGCAGACCAGGTACACCAGGAACTCGCGAAAACTCGCGAGCGGGCACAGAAGATGTACGACGTCTTCGCGAAGGAGGTCGGTCCCAAGAAGGCATTCCCGGTGCTGTTGAGGATGTGGAGTGTCCTGGACATCCCGGACAAGGACGACCCTGACTACCAGGCACACCTCCTCTTCATCGAGATGGTGGAGATCGCTCGCGAACGCGTTCCCACCGTCACGGGAAGCGAGCGGTCGACTGGGACTGACACGTTCGGAGATAAGTCCTGGCCCCTGACCCGCTAGGCCACATGGAGAAACGGCAACCTAAGAACCTTTAGGTTGCCGTGTTTGTTTTAAAATCAGGATTACCGGCGTCCCCATTCCCCACCTTGCCGAACAAGGAGCTCATGCTTCTTTTCTGGGTGTGCAAGTATCTCTCCCACCGCGCGCTCAACACGCATAGACTGTGAACCTTTGAAAAGAACGATGTCTCCTTCTTTTAGAATACTTTTGACAAACAACCCCGCGTCTCGCGCATTCTCAAAACTCTCTATGCGCCCGACACCTGTCCTTTTCGCCGCGTCTCGTGCTCCTCGCATGCGATTCCCTACAGTTACGAGTACATCCAGTCCGGCACACTGACTGCCCACGTCCTCGTGCGCCTGTTCCGAAAGCTCACCGAGCTCAGCCATGTCGCCGAGCACCGCAATTTTTTTTCCCTTCACAGAGAGGTCTTTGAGTGTGGTGAGTGCCTCGCGCACCGCAATTGGGGATGCGTTGTACGTGTCATCAATAATAGTCGTCCCATGCAACCCTTCCAGAACACGCATGCGTCCGGGCGGAAACACGCGTTGTGAGAGCGCATCGCCGACTTCTACAAGATTCAAATCGTGGGTGATACCGAATGCGGCAGCGGCAAGTGAGGGGTACATGGTTTGTTTACCAAGAACACCAGAGAGTACGATGGGCACCACGTTGCCGCCATGGAGCACCTTAAACGTCACCCCCGTGGGCCTCCCCGCCTCGTCATACATCACGTTGTAGTAATCACCGTGCACATCCGCCCCTTCTTGCCTGCCGAATGTGATAACTCTGCATTTGCATTCATTTTTCAGTTCCCGCACGCGTTCATCGTCATACGTCAAAATAAGCACACTGTCTTCGGAAAGTCCCCGTATAATTTTTGCCTTCTCCTGAAGGACACCGCGGGCAGACTCGAAGAACTCCACGTGCACCGGCACCTCTCCGATATGCGTGATAACCGCCGTATCCAATGAAAGCAGCCGTATGGCACGGTCCATGTCACCAGGATGGTCCACTCCGAGTTCAAGGACGAGCAGTTTTGGATACGAAAAAGAGAAAATTGCCGAAAACAGACCACGAATAAGATTTCGAGCCCACCCGAACACGCTTCCCCACGCCGTTTCCAGACCCAAAATGGTAAGCGGGAGTCCGAGTTCGGAGTTGTAGCTTTTTGCGCTTGCGCGGGTGCTCCCGAGCTGACGCGCCACACTTGCAATGGCATCTTTCGTTGATGTCTTACCGACGGAACCGGTGACGCCGACAATACGCGGTCGGTGCATCCACAGCGCTACTTTAGCTTCAAAGAAAAGGAGTGCAACGATTATTTTTTTGTAGAACGACCTCATTGTTGTTGTCGGTCAGGCGGAATCTCGTAGTAATTGATGAGAAAATCAACAGTATCTCGGAACGGAAGCGTGAATGTCTGCGATGCGAAGTTCGTCCCCTTCGGGTCATCGGCGTAGAAAAAGATAATGAAGCGTGGGTTATACGCCGGGAAGTAGCCGAAGAACGAGTGGAAAAATCGGTCTTCGTAGTACTTGCCCGTCGCCGGATTCGTTACCTGTGCCGTTCCCGTCTTTGCTGCTATCGCGTAGTTGTCCTTCTTAATCGTACCGCCCAGAAGATACTTGTCCACAACCTCAACGAGCATCCGTGTAATGGTTTCACTTGTCTCCGGAGAGAGCACCTGCTTTTCTCCCGAACGGGTCAGTGTTTTTGCTATCCCAAGATCACTTATCGTTTCGGTGGCTATGTGCGGCACAACGAGCTTGCCGCCGTTGCCCAGTGCGGCAAGCGCACGAACAGTGGCAATCGGTGTTAGTGCGATACCCTGTCCGTACGAGGCGGTAATGTACTCGATGTCACGCGACGTGTCGAGGTTGCCCAGTTTGCCCCGCACCTCTCCGGGAAGGTCAATGCCTGTTTCCTGGTCCAGCCCGTAGGCTCGCATGTAGTCGGCAAACTTTTTATTGCCGAGTAATGAGACGATATGTGCAACACCCGTGTTAAGTGATTCACCGAGTACCGTCTGTATGGACGTTCCCGGTCCGCGGCCTTTTGCGTCATGGTTCCAAATTGTTCTTCCGTTTGCTTCAACGAATCCGCGGTCGTTATACGTACTCTGCGGCGTAATCACACCGGCATCCAGACCCGCGGCAATGGTGAGCGGTTTGATGATGGAACCCATTTCAAAAATGCTTTCAACGACCGGATTGCCGAACACGTGCGGGTCTTCAACATCATAAAATTCGTTCGGGTCAAACGTCGGCAAAATGGCAAGTGCAACTATCTCTCCCGTCATCGGGTCCATAATGACACCGCCGAGCGATCGTGGAGAAAGTTCTTCGTTAAGCCCGGTGAGCAATCCTTCAAGGTAACTCTGCACGTTCGGTTCGATAGAGGTGACCACGTCGCCGCGCGCTTCGTTCTCTCGCGCTTTCGCGACATCCTGAACACCGGAAAACACCTCAACAAAAATATTCTTGTAGAGTTTCTCGTCCCGACGCTGCAACACCTCTTCGTAAAACTGTTCAAGTCCGTACCGTCCGACGAGGTCATCCCCATCGAAACCGACAAAGCCGATGGTGTTTGCGGCGCGCTCGTCTCCCGGGTACAACCTCCAGCGTTCCTTCTCCAAGACGACGCCGCCGATACCAAGAGACAGTATCTGTTCTGCATCTTCTGCATCAATGCGCCGCGTAATCATTTCATACGGGTCTCCTTTCTTCGCAGCTTTTTCCATGAACTCATCTTTGTCAATTGCAACGATTGCGGAGAGTTTGTCGTACGCGTCGCTTGGGTCTTCGAGTTTGTCCGGCAGTATGGCAAGCGTTAAACCGGACGCAAGTGTTGCGGCTGATATGCGTTCACCTGCCTTGTCTTGAAAAAAGATAGTGCCGCGATCAAAAATTCTTCCTGAGGGTAGTGAGAATTGCCGATCGGCGCGATCGTCCCATGAATCATGTTGCACAATCTGTACGAGGTACAGTTTGCCGATAAAAACAAGTGCGATGACGAAAAAAACCCCGAAGAGGAAGTGGATCCTTCTGTGATGCGTATCGCTCTTCATGCAGGGTTATTCGGCGTTGGTACGGAAAGAGAACGCGTCTGCGCGGCGCGAAACGAACAATGAGACGTGTGTATCAACAAAACCGAGCTCGTGCGCTCGCGCAAGCGTCAATGAGTCAGCCATCTTCATGTATTCAGACTCCAAAAACGCGATATCTGCGGTAGCGCCCGCGATTGAGCGCTCAATATCGTTGCGTGCCATAACCTGCAAAATGACACGGGACATGAGCAGTCCGTACGCAAACAAAAGCATTACGAGAACACCGAACAAGGCGGTAATCGCCTTTTTGTGAAACGTATTGAGTTGTAGGAGTTCTCGTACCATAGGTATTGTATAAAAGTTATTTTTGTAAGATGCGCAGTTTTGCTGAACGTGACCGTGGATTGCTCCGAATCTCTGCTTCGCTTGGTGTTATGGGCTTCTTCGTCACCCGCACCGCCCCGTCTTTCTCTTTTTCTTTCGAAAATTCTTTGACGATGCGATCCTCGAGACTGTGAAATGAGACAACGGCGATTCGTTTTCCGGGAGAAAGCATCTCATACGCCGCTTCCAGTCCCTCTCGGAGAGCATTGAGCTCGTCGTTGACCGCAATGCGCAGTGCCTGGAACGTTCGTGTCGCCGGGTGAATCGCGCCGGTTCTGTATCGTCCGGGAACCGCGTTCTTGATAATCGCGACTAATTGATTCGTCGTCGCGATTTCTTCACCCTGCCGCGCCTCAACAATTGCTTTTGCGATGCGGCGCGCGTAGCGTTCTTCTCCGTACCCGAATACGACATTGGCAATATCTTCCTCGTTCCACTCGTTCACGATGTCGCGTGCGGTAAACGGTACTTTTTTCTTGTCGGTCGCAAGCGCCATGTGAAGAGGTTCGTCTGCAAGAAAGCTGAACCCTCTTCCCGACTCCTCAAGTTGATTGCTTGAGAACCCGAGGTCGAATGCTGCACCGTCGATGTGCTGTATGCCCAGCTTCTGGAGCTCGGCGCGCATCTCTCGAAAATTCGCACACACGAGATGAAGCGTACAGGGAACATCGACAAGCAGTGCTTGCGCACGCGCAATTGCATCGCCGTCTTGGTCAAATCCCACGACCACTCCTTTGCCGCCGACTTTCTCGCACAGCGCTCGGGTGTACCCGCCGCCGCCGACCGTCGCGTCAATGAGGGTGTCGCCGGAGGCAATCGCCAAACCGTCGATCACTTCTTGTAAAAGAACAGGAATGTGCATGCCTCTCTAAATCGCGCCGACTCCTCCGAGCTGCTCGGCGAGAACATCGGCCTCTTTCTCAATGCGTCGCGTGTAGGCATCCCACTGACGCTCATTCCAGATTTCAACCCGCGAGGCAACACCCGCGAATACCACCTTTCCCTTCAGCTCCGCGAAGTCTCTCAAGAAATCCGGTATCAACATGCGTCCCGCAGAATCCACGTCCACCTCCGATGCGCCAGCAAGCATAAAGCGCGCAAATCCTCTCGTGCCCTGTTGGCCCATGCCCAAGGATTTAAGCTGCTCTGCTATCGCCTTCCACTCTTTCTGCGAATACACAAACAGACATCCTTCAAGACCACGCGTCACGACAATTTTCTTTCCGAGTTCCTGACGGAACTTCACCGGAAGTGAAAGTCGCTTCTTGTCGTCGAGCGTATGTTTGTATTCGCCGATGAGCATGATGGATAAAGATGAGGAACGACCTGCAGTAAACATTTTTGGACACAGGGGAAACGACAAAGTGTCGTTTCCCACTTTGTCCCACATGACTATTATTTTACCCCACCCTATCCCACCATCAAGCACTTTTATCCACTTTTATGAGTACAAAACACCCCCGCCCGTATGTCTACGGGCGGGGGTGTTTTTGAGCCTGTTTAGTAGCTTTCCCCCTGGTCAGCGATCATGGTCGAGCGACGTAATCCCCTGTCATAAAAACTATCTGAAAACCTCCCCAATTCTGGGTAGAAGCGAGTATAGTACACACCATCCGAAACCAAATTGACGTTTTTTATAAAAGCGCGCTCCGGACTGTACGCGGTGTTGCTTATTTGAAAAGCCTGCTGAAAAAACCCAAAATGCTCTTGAAGGGATTGAAACTGTTCCAACTTCTCCATTTCACCAAGCGGAACAAAGAAAAGTCCTTGGCTCCCACCCATCAGTGTGGGCAACCCGACAAGATATTCTTCTTCATACCAGGCAAGTGTTTGGAATGTCGGAACGAAAACGCTTACATTCTTACGAAGGTCCGTAACAAACCCTCCGCATGAATCCGTGTCTGGTTTACACTCAATATGGTAGCGAAAATTTCCCTCCGGAGAAAAACTTTCCCGAGGGAGTCTTATGCCCACCTCTACCCCGTCTGAAAAAATACCGTCCTTAGATTCAGCTAATTTCCGCTCATAATTTTCTTTCTCTTTTTTGTTCCCTCCTACTTGAGAACCTGTCGTCTGTTCCAACAACAATCCCTCCCATTCACTCTCTAGCCGTGCAAATCGCCGTGCCTTTGAAAACTCGTCTCCAAGAAAAATTACAAGACCCACCAGTACACCCACACCGATGATTACAGAAGCTAGCGTCTTATCTTTCATAGTCCTTATCGGGGCCGCATGAGCGGGAAAATCTGGCCTTCTCGGACGGATAGATTCATCAGAAAGCTGAATAGGCGCTCGGAGACACCGAAACCGAAGGTCGGCGGCATGCCGTATTCCATCGCTTCAACATATTCGAGATCCGCCATCTGCGCCTCCTCATCACCGCGGTCCCGCAGTGACTGTTGGTGGAGGAATCGCTCCCGCTGGTCAATCGGGTCGTTAAGTTCAGAAAATCCCTTCCCCATTTCGGAGCCGGCAAGAATGACCTGGAAGCGCTCCACCGTCGCGTCGTCATCTCGTGAGCGTTTTGCAAGCGGTTCAAGATATACCGGAACACCGATAAGGAATGCGGGACCGCCGATGGTCTTGCGAATATTTTTCCAGAGACCGTCTACTGCGCGCTCCTTTGTCTCAGGAACAGGCATCTTCGGGTGTGTTTTTTTATACAGCGCAATCGCCTCTTTCTCTGACACGGTTCGCGGGTCAATGCCGTATTCCTTCTCTATAAGTTCGCAGAAGTGAAGCTTCGGCCACTCGCCATTCAAATCAACGCTGAATTCACCGATGGTAAATGTCGTCGTTCCGAATGTCTCTTGTGCAACCGTCCGATACAAATCCTGCACGAGCTGCATACCCGTTTCAAAATCCGCATACGCTTCGTAGCTCTCCATCTGGGTGTAATCCTGCAGGTGTTCTGCGGACATGCCTTCATTGCGAAAAATGCGTCCGATTTCAAAGGTTTTCGGAATGCCGGCAACCATAAGTTTCTTCTGCCACAATTCTCCCGCTGAAATGCGCAAAAACACATCAATATCAAGCGCGTTGTGGTGTGTAACAAACGGCCGGGCTTCGGCGCCGCCGGTTACGGTTTCAAGCACCGGTGTTTCCACCTCCGTGTATCCGCGGGAAAGGAAAAACGTGCGCATGCTGTTCCAAAAAACGGATCGTTTTTCAACGATGCGTCGTGCCTCTTCGTTGGAGAGAATATCAAGGTAACGACGGCGCAGACGTTCCTCCGGGTCGGTAATACCCACCCACTTCTCCGGAAGCGTGCGCAAGGACTTCGAGAGCATCGTCCACGATGACGCCAAGACGCTGTTCTCACCTCGTTTCGTTTTCGTCGGTGTTCCGGAGAGGTCAATGAAGTCACCGATGTCGACCGTGTGGCCAAACGACGCAAAGTGCTCGCCGAGTTCGTCTTCTTTCAGATATCCCTGAATTTTTCCGGTGCCGTCATACAAATCACAAAAAATAGTTCCGCCATGTTCGCGGATGGACATAACGCGACCTGCGATGGTCACGGAAGCACCGTCAACTTTCCCATCAAAGCCCTCAAGGAGATTGCTGATGGTTGTCGTGCGACGTGACGTTGCCGGATACGGATTTATGCCCTGCTCTTTCAGCAGTGCGAGTTTCTTCAATCGTTCGTTCCGAATATCTTCCAAAGACATGATAGAGATACAGCGAAAAGCTGTACCTCTATGCTACACGAAGGTCCTCAGTCGGGCTAGTCTATGGAAACAACGGTATACTCAACCGTTTTGCCGGACGGCGTTGTAAACGTAAATGTCTCCCCTTTCTTTTTACCCAAGAGTGCGTGACCCAGAGGTGAGTGCGACGAGATACGGCCTGTTGCCGTGTCCGCCTCTTCAGAACCCACGATGCTAAATTCCTTCTTCTCTTTTTCCCCTGCTTTCTGAAGTGTGACCGTTGAACCTACCTCAACGTCACTGCTGTGATGTATTTTTACGATTTCCGCTTTCTTAAGGAGGCCTGCGAGATATTTGATACGCGACTCCGTTTTGCCCTGCTCCTGACGCGCTTCCTGGTACTCCGCGTTCTCAGAGAGGTCACCGAATGCGCGTGCGGTTTCAAGCTGACGCGCGACTTCGTTGCGGTGCGTTGTAATTAAAAAATCAAGCTCATTTTTGAGCTCGTTGTATTTTGCTTCGGTCAGATACTGCTTATCCTCTCCCATATTGGCAAGCACTATACACGCAAAGATGAAGGCGCACAAGTGGAGAGCTACGCTCCCGCCGACGTGTCAAGATACTCGGGGGCATTCTGGTGCATCCAGTCGAAAAATCGACGCATGACTGACGCCGAACCGATAAGGTTTGTCACCGGTCCTTTCTCCATGACCATTGCAAACGCGTACCGAGGATTCTCATACGGCCAGAATCCCATAATCCACGAGTTGACCTTTTCCTTGGACACACCGAGTTCCGCGGTGCCGGTTTTTCCGGCAATGTTGACGTACGGGACATTCAACGCACGCGCCGTACCATCAAGCACCGACGCCCTCATACCTTCGCGTACGACCTGAAACACCTCTTGAGAGATGGGGATGGTGCCGACAGGAACGACGGTGGTGTCTGCGTGCGCGTGCGGAACAACGGTGAGTCCGCCGTTGGCAATCATCGCCACCGCACGCGCCATCTGCAGTGGTGTTGCCTGAAAACCGTACTGACCGATAGAACTGTTGTACGTGTCACCGAGCCGCCATGGATCATCAGGAAATAGCTTTTTCTTCCATGCGATGCTCGGAATGACACCTTCAACTTCACCGGGAATATCAACGCCGGTCTTCTGAGCAATAGTAAACATCCGCACATACTTCTCGATGTTTTGAATACCTAAACCTTTTTGGTCGCCGAAACCGCCGCCGATGGTCATGAAGTACACGTTGGACGACACCGCAAGCGCGCGACGCATATCAACCCATCCGTGCGCTTTCCAGTCTTTGAAAATTGTCGGTTGGTCCGGGTTATATGGATTTGGCACGCGCAGTGCGCCGTCGCTGTAAAATTCTTTTTCCGGCGTCACGATACCTTCTGCAAGCGCACCGATGGCAAAGAACGGTTTGAGAATGGAACCGGGCGTGTAGAGACCGCCGACGGCGCGATTGAGAAACGGCACCTGCGGGTCATCCAGGTATGCCTGGACCGCGTCAGAGTCGGACGCGTCTGCAAGCACATTCGGGTCGTATCCGGGCATGCTCATGGAAACGATGAGCTCGCCCGTGGCAACGTCAATGACAACACCCGCACCTCCCGAGAATCCGACGTCCTTGGAGAGTTCTTCCGCAAAGTCATACAGCGCTTTCTGCAGCCGCGCATCAATCGTCAGTTGCAGTGGTTGCCCGTCAACGGGCGTATCAATCGTTGACTGTGACACGACGGTATTCAGCGCATCACGCTCGGTAATAACGTGTCCCTGCGCGCCGGAGAGCGTGTCGTCATAGACGCGCTCGAGCCCTTCAACACCCACAACCGCGTCCTGGAAGTAGTTACCGTTACGGTCTTTTTGCGGATAACGAACATAGCCGAGAATGTGCGAGAGTGCCGGATGCGGGTCATAACGGCGAAACGGAAACGTGTCCTCCGCCTCCTCGCCTGTCGTCGTGCCGATTCGTGATTCGTTCCACGCGAGCTTCTCCCCCGTGCGGTCCAGAATTAGTCCGCGCTGTGAGAAGATAATCTCTTCATCAAGCCAGTTGTTCCGCGCATGGAGCGCGTACGACTCGCCCTGCACCACCTGTAGAAAAAAAACGCGCCCGATGGCAACCATGCCGAGCAGACACAGTGACATAGAGAACAGAAAGAGCGCACGGCGCGAAATAGGCTTCTCAATCTTTCCTTCGAACTGATCGCGGTTGAAATGCGGCAGGTTGTGCGCATCCAGAAATATTTCATCCGGTGCAATATCGTGAACAACGGTCTTTGTGCGATTAAAGATTCTCATAGCGAACGTACCGACGGAAAAACATCATGGCACCCACGATGCACAGCGCGGTTACCGTCGCGATGCCGGGTACACCGAGAACTGTGTGCGTGCCGTACACGGAGTCAATGATGAGTCCGGCAACGAGCGCCTCAAGAAACCATGGGAATCGGAACGCGCCGTATAGTGAAAACAAAAGCGCCGTCCACCACGGGAACATAAACGCGCTGACAATGGTACAAAATGCGATGAGGTAGCGGAGCATGGCGCCTAAAATCAACGGGTCGGATTGATCATCACTTCCCTGATTTCAAAAAGATTGAACGGAACGGCGGCATACACGAGTGCAAACGCGTCAGATTCGTTTGGAATAACCTTTTCGACGCGGGCCATCAGACGACCATCGGACAAAAAGACGCTGTCGCCGCGTCCAACGTCTTCCTCTTTCAACACAAGCATGCGAAACGCGCCACCGCCTTCCCCGCGTGCAACAACCAGGAAGTCATGACTCCCAATGCGAACGGACTGCTCGGTACCGGGCGATGAGTACAGCTGCACCCGTGAAGTTGTATTCGTCACCGTATCGATGGTGCCGAGTGCAACCGTGTCGTCAAACGACACAACGTCACCAACCGCGACGCCGTCGCGAGACCCGCGATCAAGTACGAGCGTGTCATAGGGAGAAAACGGCGGTGTTGAGAGCACGCGTGCGGCGCGCAGAGTCGTCGTGCCGCTTTGACCCGCATACATGTTTCCGCGAAGCTCATCGAACAATTCCGCTTTAATCTCCGCTTTTCTGAGTTCCTCCGTAAGGCGCCGGTTATCCTCCACCAGTTCTTCTTTTGATGCAAAGCCGCCAAATGCCCCTTCGGCTGCGGCAGTTGTATTTTGGCGCACGAGGTGTAGCGGACGCCCTATCGCGAGAAACGTTTTGGTAAGGACATCTGGCGTGAGAGCCGCGAGCACAACCAAAAAAAGTGAGGCGCCGATGCCAAGCAGTCCCGCAGTATTGAAGCGTCGCCGTCTATAGTTGTGGGGGAAGCGCATGTTCTTCATTAATGATTACCTCGGCAAAACGTTCTATGTCTTCCAAAACGATTCCCGTACCGCGTGCAACGGACGTCAGCGGATCGTCGGCGATGTACACCGGAAGCTTGAGCCACTCGCGCAAGAATTCATCAAAGCCGCGGATGAGTGCGCCGCCGCCGACAAGGTAGATACCGCGACGCATGACGTCTGAGAGAATTTCCGGCGGCGTCGTCTCAAGTACTTCTTTGATTGCTTCAACAAGCGCATCAATGGACGGTGCAATTGCCTCGCGCACATCGGCATCGGTCACAACCACTTCGCGCGGCAATCCCGTTACCAGGTCACGTCCGCGAATAGTTACCTCAATCGGTGTCGGGCCTGGGATGATGGAACCGGCCTGAATTTTGAGGTCCTCGGCCGTACGTTCCCCGATAAGAATTTTAAACTCATCCCGGATGTACGAAATGATGTCATTATTGAGGCGGTTTCCCGCAACTTTGATGTTTTTGCCGTTAACCACACCGTTTAACGACATCACCGTGATATCGGTCGTTCCGCCGCCGATGTCCACGATCATCGATCCGGACGCATCCTCAATCGGCAGTCGAATACCGATTGCCGCTGCCATGGGCTGTTCAACAACATGAACCTCACGAGCACCGGCATTGAGCGCGGCATCACGAACCGCTCTTCGCTCCACGTTCGTCGTACCAAACGGAACGCCGATGACGACACGCGGACCAAATAGTTTTTTCTTTCCTTCTTGTACGCGACGAATGAGGTGCGCAAGAAATTCTTCTGCAACTTCAAAGTCGGAGATAACACCGTCAACAAGCGGTCGCACCGCAACGATATGTTCGGGTGTTCTGCCGAGCATTCGTTTTGCCTCCGTTCCAGTAGCAACCACCTGACCGGTTTTTTGATTGAGTGCAACGACCGTCGGTTCATTGATGATGATGCCGCGGCCGCGGACGTACACCAGTGTATTGGCCGTCCCGAGGTCGATACCAATATCATCGCTCATGAGGCCTTGCAGCCTCTGTCGTAGTTTCTCCCACATGAATATATGCACGTAGTATATACGTGCGCTTGCAGGCATCAAAATTTCATCCAACGATAGGGGCTATACAATAGCTACGCGTCAAGGGCACGGGAAAGTTCCGACTCCGGGATAACCTCCGCCGTGTCGCTGTCACGCCGTTTAAGCTCGACAGTCTTCCCTTCCAGATGTTTCTCCGATATGACGACGCGAACCGGAATACCGATAAGATCCGAATCCGCAAACTTCTCTCCCGCTGAGACAGCACGGTCATCGTAGAGCACCGCTCTGCCTTCGCGCTCAAGCTCCATAACAATTTTTTCAGCGTACGTGTGCACGCCTTTTCCTTCGCGACTTTCAAGCACAACAACATGCACGTCAAACGGTGCGACCTCCTTCGGCCAGCGCAATCCTTTTTCGTCACCGTACACTTCGGCAATAACAGCCATCAGTCTTGTTAGACCGATACCGTACGAACCCAGGAACACTGGCACACGCACACCTTCTTTTGTGGTATACATCAAACCAAGTTCCTCACACTTACTTGTTCCGAACGTGAATATATTCCCAACCTCCGCCGCCTTTTTTGCTTCAAAATCAGACTCTTTTGCTCCTAATTTTGCAAGCGTCTCTGCATTGAACACCTCTCCGTTTATGGCGTAATTTTCTTTTGCGTTGATATAAATTGTGTCTTCACCTGCATCACAAAGCGTTTGGAATTCATGGCTAAATTTATCGGTAAAAAAGCCGCCCGAGGCCGATGTAACATAGGTGATGTCACCTAACCCCATACGACGAAAAACATTCATATATGCTTCCTGTGCTTTTTCGTAAAATGCCATATGGTCCTCCTCTGATACGGCGTAAGAGTACATATCCTTCATAACAAACTCCCTGCCACGAAGAAGACCGCTTTTTGCACGTGTCTCATTTCGAAGCTTTGTTTGGAACTGGTGAACGTATCGCGGCAAATCGTTATAGCTGGCGATATGCGGCACCATCATATTTGTAATAGGCTCCTCATGTGACCATCCAAACCCAACTTCATTGCCTGATTTCAATTTTGATTTAAACCAAATATCAACTTTTTCATCATCCCACCGATCAGTTTTTTCCCACACCGCCTTATCCTGAAGTGCCGACATAATAATCTCTTGTGAGCCAAGTTTTTCCATCTCTTCCCCGATTATTTTTCGTATCCTGTTCAATACACGTAACCCCAACGGAAGCAAGTCGTACACCCCCGCCATTTCTTTGTGCACAAACCCGGCACGAATAAGCAGTTGTGCGTTCTTCGCCACTTCGTCCGACGGCGCTTCTTTTCGTGTTTTGGTAAACAGCTGTGATTGTCGCATATAAAAACATTGTACGTGGTGGTCGCATTTTCAACAAGAAGTGTGGTACGATGCCGGGCAGAACGACCACCCGGGAGGAAACCATGAGGAAGATTGCTCCGCATTCCGGACACGAACACTGGATCGGGAACTTCAAGGTACGCATCAGCGGACTGCTCAAGCAGATAGGACAGCTTCCTGCGGGAGAGCGCCGCAACAAGGTCGAGAAGCATCTTCGCGCCGCGAGCGAGCTCATCGAAGACCTGCGACATGACCCGATGTCGGACGCCGATCGCAATCTGGCACTCCTCTCGGCGCTGTCAGGAACCGACATCTCCTACGACGAGCATGCCGTTCCCGTGTGAAGACGTACGAAGCCGCGACGCCCCAGAGAGGCGCCGCGGCTCGATTTTTTTATCTACAAAAGCTTCAGGATGTCGTGGATAGTCACCGCGATCATCAATAAAATAAGGAGTGCAAATCCGATGAAGTTCATTGTGTTGGCGATGCTCGGCCGTATCGGAGACCCTTTCACCACCTCAATGAAGGTGAAAAGTATGCGCCCGCCATCAAGCGCCGGAAACGGAACCAAGTTGATGATTGCGAGGTTGAGCGACAGCATCGCTGCAAATGACAGGAGTGCCGCAAGTCCCAGGCGCGCCGCATCTCCGGTAAGCCCTGCAATACCGACCGGCCCTGCGACTTGTGAGAAGTCCGCGCGACCCGTAACCGCCTGGAAAAGAAATTCCCCGAGACCGATGGCAACCGCCTTGAGTGCAAACAGCGTCGTCTTCCCGCCGGTAACAAGTGCGTCCCACACCGGCAAACGAACAACCGCCACAGTGTCCAGTGCGATACCCACGACCGCCCGCGTCTCCCCGTCTAGCTCGCGCGCAACAGGCATCGCAACGAGCGTTTCTTCCACATCCTTGCGCTGTACGGTAAATGAGAGTTCCTTCCCTTCGTGGGCGGCTATGAATGCCTGCACATCTTCAATAGACGAACCGGACTGCTCGCCCTCTTCGTCAACAACCGCCAGAACAACGTCGCCCGGGATAAACCCCGCTTCATATGCGGGTGTATTTTCTTCCACGTGAATTGCAACAACCGAAGGCTCCCCAACGACGCCCCGTGTGTCTTCATCTACGGACATCGGCAATCCAATGAACAGCCCGATGGACAGTAGTCCCCATGCCAACAGCACGTTGAAAAAGACGCCGGCGAACAACACCCACAGTCTCTGCCACCACGGCCGTGCATCAAGTGTCTTCTCAAATTCTTCACGGGGCAGTGCGCCGGTATCTTCGTCTTCTTTGAAGAGCTTCACAAAACCGCCGAACGGTATCCAGTTTATAGAGTAGGTCGTTTCGCTTGCCGCCGGTTTCCAGGCATACAAGCGCGGCGGGAATCCGATACCGAACTCACTGACGCGAACACCGCACTGTTTCGCAGCAAGAAAATGCCCGAGTTCATGCGCGAACACGAGCACTGCAAGTACGACGATGAAAAGAATAACGGTCATGCTAGCCGAGGATTTCCTTTTCCTTTTTCTCAGCGAGTGCGTCGAGCGCCTCGTTGCCTTCTTTGATTATTTTTTCCATTTCTTCTTTCGCGCGGAATTTGTCATCTTCGCTCATTGCGCCATCCTTCTCCTGTTTCTGAATATCGCTCCATACTTCCTCACGAGCAGAACGTACCGAAATGCGTGCTTCTTCGAGCTTCTTGCCGACAATTTTCACGTACTTCTCCCGACTCTCGCCGGTCAGCTCCGGAAACGAAACGCGTATACCCTTGCCGTCGTTGCCGACTGATACGCCGAGCGACGCGTCTTGAATCGCTTTTTCAATACCGCTGGCCACGCTGTGATCCCACGGCGTAATGCGCACTGTGCGCGCGTCTTCAACACCGATGTTGGCGAGTTGATTAATCGGCATCATGCTGCCGTATGCAGACACACGGATACCGTCAAGAAGCGCGGCGCTTGCACGACCGGTGTGAATTGCAGAAAGTTCCTTCCCGAGCCAGTCGCCGATTTCTTTCGTTTTTGTCTTCAGGTGTGTGAAATTATATGCCATGGCACGCTGATTATAGCATGGCGCCTTCCCGCTTGAGGAGAGCGCGTTTCTTTGCGGGACCGCCGAACGCGTACCCGCCCATCCCGCCGTCGGAGCGAATGACGCGATGACACGGCACGCGTGTATCGCGATTGCGGCTCATGATGGTTCCCACGGCGCGCGCGGCGTGTGGGCGCCCGGCGCACTTTGCAACCCCCGCGTACGTCATCATCATGCCTTTCGGAATTTTTGCGACGACTGCGTACACCTTTTGCGCAAACGCGGTCGTACTACCCGAAAAGGGTTTCTTCTCCTTCTTTTTGTTTTGCATGACCTTTTTTAACGAGCGCCTGCAGCGACTTGCCCGCTGCTTCACGGTATGGACAGTACTCACAGCGGTCTCCGACCGGCGGCAACTCATTCTTTGAAAGCGTTTCGCGCGCGGCGGCAAGTGTTGTTGCTATCCACGCATCATCACCGTCGTACGGAATGAGAAGCACATCAAACTCAAGTTTTGCATCAAACGCCGCGCGGTCTTTCTTGCCGTTCACGTACACAAAGTAGCCGGTGTTTGAAACATCAAATCCGTTTTTACGCAGCAGCCATTGGTACACCTCCATTTGCCGCTTGTATCCCTGCTGCCAGATACCGTCGAGGTTCGGGTCCTCTTCTTTTGACGTTGCTTTGTAATCAACGACGTGAAGTTCTCCTTTGGAATTTACCCAAATATCGTCAACGGCACCGGTAATCAAAAAGTTCGTTTCCGGATCTGTGTACTGAACACCCTTGAAGTTCTCGCGCCACACATCCATATTGACGTGATCAAACGGCACCGCATCAACGCCGTACTGTTGCATGAGCGGATGCGCGCTGCCGGCTGCGCGGTGCGTATCAAATTCCTTCTTTAAAAGATGGTCGACTGCGACGTTGAGCGTAAAGCCGGGCATCGAGGGGCGCGAAACACCGAGGCGTCGGTCGAGATAAAAGCAACGAGGGCACTGCGTAAAGAGATCGATTTTGGAACGAGAGAGCTTGAACGGCTCTTTCGACTCCGGGTCAAAAAGTTTTTGCCGATATCCTGCCATAGCGTGCAGTGTACCATGAAAAAAGAAAGCCCCCGCTGCGGAAAACCGCTTTGGGGACCATGTGCGAGGGAGACCTTCACCAGCGCGGCGTGCGTCTCGGGTTGTTCCGAGACTCGGCCATCTGGCAGAGCGACTGCACCTTGCGGTAAGCAACGCTCTTCGGAGTGCTTCGCCTCGACTGTCTCTTGGGAGAGGTCGGGGTTGCTGAGCGAGTCCGGGTGGTCGGCGGGAGGACACAGCAGTCGAAACAGTTCGACTGCGACCTGTCCTCGTTGTCCTTTTCCCAGCCACAGCTCGGGCAAAAACCCCTCTCAAGAGCCTCTTCCTTTCGGTAGAAGGCCTTTGCCATCGGAAATCTCTCCTTTCGGAATCCGTGTAGATTATACTACACAAATGTCAAAAAAGTCAAGTTAGTAGTTCCCGTCTATTTTGTCATCAACACCCACAACCTTGTGTTCCACAGACCACAAAACAGTAAACGCCAGTAAGGTCAGGACGGTTGTTACAACTGCCAGTGCGTAGAGTTCAAGGGCAACCGCAACACCGATGCCGGCGGATACCCACAGCCCTGCTGCAGTCGTGAGTCCCGTGAGTGTCTCCCCACGCATGATGATGGCGCCGGCACCCAAGAAGCCGATACCAGTGACCACACCCGCAACAACGCGCATGACGTCAGCACCGGTGACACCGACCACCGACGGCACAACCGCAACCGAGACAAGCACAAAGAGACATGAACCGAGTGACACGAGGCCGTACGTGCGCAATCCCGCCGTCTTCCCCGCCCGTGAGCGCTCAGCGCCAACAAACACACCGAGGAGCAGTGCGACAAGCAACTGCACGGCGTGCGAATCGTTTAAAAATGAAATAAATGACTCCATATACGTACGTTACATTTTTATATATAAAACATTACACACACAAACGTCGCGCCTCTTGCAACACCGCATCAACTTTCTTACCGGTGACACCGACACTTTCCAACACGTTCGGATTCTGCGTCACGTCCTTACACAACACGATGCCGCGTTGATACATAATCTGGCGTTCCTTTTGCGACAGCGTCGTCAGACACGACAGCGGGTGCAGTTTTGTCTCTTCAATAAGTTGTTCAAGGTGCCCGTGGTGCGGATATCCCCAGCCAATGAGGTGCATGCCCGCGCATTTGCCGTATGCAATTGCGTTTTCGGTAAATTTTGTATTCGTCACAAGCCACGACGAACAGGTGCCACCCGGCGGACAGAGATTGTCATAGTGGTTGTCGCGCAAATCAAGCATTCGTGCGTGGATATACAACGCAACTTTCACATCGGTCTTGAACCCCTGCGCGTTATGAAATTTCGCCTCAACTAAAATAAGCTCTTTATCGTTTTGCGCCACGACATCGATTTCGTGCGTCACGCACTTTCCTCTGAGCGTTGCGCCGACGTCGATTTTGTAGCCTTTTGAACGCAGCACCTCGCCAAGCAACTGCTCAAACGGATACCCTGACGGGCCGAGCTCAAGAATAGCGCGCCGCAATGAGTAGCGTGCGGCAACAGGCGCGTGCGTCGTTTTTCGCAGCATGTGCAGCGCCTGTTTGTAGATATGCGACGTCGTCATTCCCTCGGCCACTTCTTTTTCAATATGTGAAACGATGGACTGAACAACATCTTCTGCTGCACCCGCACGGCGGAGCGAGTCAGCGAGCTTCTGCGGCTCAAATTCTTCAAGTGTTCCGTCAAGTTTAGTGACGAGCATGCTTGTATCGTATCACATCACGACACTGCACTAACCACACCGCCGCCGATAAGTTCGTCTCCGCGATACAGTGTCAGCGACTGGCCTGGCGCAACAGATTTCTGCGGGGAGGAAAAACGTACGGCCGCCGTGTCAGCATCATAGACACATTCAAACAGCGGCTGGCGATAGCGGAACCGCGCGAGGTACTCGCCGCTTTCAGCTGCAACACCCGCAACCCAATTGCAATTTTCAAGCACAACCGATGACACGTCGAACGTATTCGTTGTTGTAAGGTGCCGCGACACCGTAATGGTGTTCTCTGACACGTTTTTCGCGACAACATAAAACGCACCGTCTTCAGGCTGCTTGCGCGTCACCGAAAAACCGTGCCGTTGTCCGAGCGTGTAGAGGATCGCACCGTCATGCGTGCCGATAACCCCCCCCGTTTCGTCCAACACGCTCCCTGGTGTGATGGTAATAAATCGTTTCAAAAAATCCTTAATATCAACATGACCTAAGAAACAAACGCCCTGACTGTCTTTTTTATCCGCGACTGGCAATCCAAATTCGTGTGCGAGTTCCCGCACACGCGGTTTCTGCAGGTCACCGACGGGAAATAGCACATGCGTGAGTGTTTCCTGCCGCAGACGCCACAAAAAATATGATTGGTCTTTATTACCATCAACACCCGCGAGGAGGTGTGTTTGTCCCGCTGCATCAGTGACAACCCGTGCGTAGTGCCCCGTTGCCACATACTCTGCCCCGGCACGCTGTGCGGCATCAAAAAACGCACCAAATTTTATTTTGTCGTTACACATAACGTCCGGATTCGGCGTCCGTCCCGCGGCATACTCAGCAAGCATGTAGTCAACCACCTCTTTTTTATATTCAGCCTCCAAGTCAATCGTTTGGAACGGAATGCCAAGCGTCGCACACACGGCCATTGCGTCCTTTCGCTCTTCTCGCCAGGTGCACGTCAAAAACGGTGGGTGCCATGTTTTTATAAACACACCCGTCACCTCGTGCCCCGCTTGCTTGAGGAGCGCCGCCGACACTGAACTATCAACACCACCCGACATTGCAACATATACGCGACTCATACGAGGACAGCCTACCACACCGACAAGCGGTTTGACGCGACCCCGACAGGCAGTATGATGAGGCCGTGCAGAGCGTCCAGAGTCGGCTGTCTGCATCGGAACGCGCGTGTCGTTCCGCCCTCGACCGGCTCGCTTCTTCAACCCCTGGCGGGAACCCCTCCTCTGCCAGGGGCCTTTTTGTCCAAAATAGAAACGGCGCCGCTCGCCATGTATACTGGGACATCATGAAAGAAATCGTCCAAGCAGAGGACAAGGTGCTACGCGCAATAGCGCAGGACGTGCCGATACAAGATATCGGAAGCACAAAGCTAAAAAAGATTCTTGCGGATATGCAGAAAGCACTTGCACAAGAGCCTGACGGTGTTGCTATTGCCGCACCACAAATCGGCGTCTCTCTGCGCATCTTTGTCATCTCCGGAAAAGTATTTGCAAAAGATATTGATGCACCACTGCCTCCCGACCGCGTTTTCATCAACCCGAACATCACGAAACTCTCAAAAGAAAGAGAATGGCTTGAAGAGGGCTGCTTGTCGGTGCGGTGGAAGTACGGCGAGGTGCCGCGTGCACTGAAAGCAACGGTCACCGCACATGATGAAAACGGAAAGAAATTCACCCTCGGCGGTTCAGGGCTCCTCGCACAAATATTTCAGCACGAAACCGACCACCTCAACGGCGTCTTGTTCACCGACACTGCCCGGGACGTACGTGATATTCCGCCGCCAAAAGAAAATGACTAACCCTTTCCGATTTGTTTTTTTCGGCACGCCTGACATCGCGGTCGTGTCCCTCCAGACACTCCACGACGCCGGCATGATACCGTCGCTTATCGTCACCGCACCTGATACGAAAAAAGGGCGCGGTATGTTGTTAACACCGTCGGACGCGGCGCAATGGGCGCACGCGCACGGCGTTCCCGTACTCAAGCCTGTAAAACTCTCCGAGGAAAGTGTTGTTGAAAATATCCGGGCCGTCGGTGCGGATCTCTTCATTGTTGTTGCGTACGGCAAAATTATTCCGCAAGCGCTTCTTGATATCCCGAAACACGGTGCACTCAATATGCACCCCTCGCTCTTACCGAAACACCGCGGACCTTCGCCTATTGAGTCACAAATACTCTCTGAAACAAACGCACGGAATGTGGGCGTCTCGGTAATGCTCTTGGACGAAAAGATGGACCACGGTCCAGTGCTCGCGCAAGAGTCCGTCGTCGACGAGCTTCCCGAGTGGCCCGTTACCGCATCGCGCCTGCGCGCACTGGCGGCAAGGCGTGGCGCACACCTCCTCACACGAAGCATTGCACCGTATCTCTCCGGCACACTCACACCCGTGCCTCAAGACGACACTGCCGCAACGTACTGTTCCATGATTACAAAGGACGACGCGCGCATTGACCTGTCCGATGATCCGATAAAAAATTACCGCGCAATACTCGCTTATGACATCTGGCCGCGTGCGTACTTTTTTGCAGAAAAAAACGGTGCTCGAGTTCGTGTCGTCGTAACCTCAGCACGAATTGAGAATGACGCGCTCATTCTTGAGCGCGTCATTCCTGAAGGAAGAAAAGAGATGGCGTACGAGGATTTCCTCCGTTAGGCCTCGTCGTTGCCAAAACCAAACTTGCGGAGCACGCTTTTAAACATGCGCGAGGCACGCCGAACGTCCTTTGTCTTCTTATCCTTGCGCTTTCTGACTTTGTCGAGCAATTCGTCTTTGGCGACGTCAATCGCGGCGTAGAGGTCCTCCTCCTGCGCGACTACCCGAATAAGATCACCGGGAACCACAAGATTTATTTCGCATCGAAAAATCTTCCCGGACTGGTGGTGGTGCGTCGTCTGACCAATCTCAACGTCCGCTTGCGCGGCAATATTCGGATCAATAAATTTCTCCAACGCCTTCATCTTGTCGTCTACGTACGAGCGGAGCGCGGGCGTCAAATCGATACCCGATGCTTTCAAGTTGATGTTGATCATACGATAGGTATGGTCAATGGATAATGTGCCTATTGTACCATGCGCTGTGTGCATATGTTGTACTGCGCGAAGCACAGTGCTCCGCGCTATCCCCCCGACGAACGCACACTATACACGCCTCGTGCTGAAAGGGCGGTGAAGAAGAGCAGCGGCGCTACACAGTTTCGTTTTGTTTGTTAGAAAAATCGACGGCAACTTCCCCTTTGGGTTTTTTGGGAGTGTCCGCTTCAGAGCCGGGTGAGCCGCACGGAATCGATATCATTATTGTTGTTCCTTTTTTTGGGGCACTCTTAATTGCAATCTTGCCGTTATGTAGCTTTACAATGTCGTTGACAATGGCGAGCCCGAGCCCGCTACCGCCGCTGTGCCGCGCACGCGAACGCTCAGCACGATAGAACGGTTCGAAAATATGGAACAAATCATCGCGCGCAATGCCGATACCGGAGTCTCGAACGGTCAGTTCGATGAATCCTTGATAATCAGGTATGACGGCGATGTCGATCTGGCCGTTCTCCGGCGTATACCACATCGCATTCTTAAGCACGTTCATGGCAACTTGTCCGAGCGCAGTTGCATTACCGCGAACCATGCGGGTTGTGCTCTTCCGTTTCGTGATATGAAGATTTTTGTGCTCCGCAAACTCAGACAACTTACTCAGCGCGTCATCGACAACTTCACCGAAGTCTATGTCCTTAAACTCCATCCGCTCCGGACGAAACAGCGCGTTGAGTGAAAGTAAGTTATTGATAAGGTCCGCGATACGGTCGAGCTCTTCAATGTTACTGCGTATTGCTTTCCGTTGTGACGACGGCAGACCCTCTTCCAAAAGTGCAACTTCCATATTGGTCTTGAGAATCGTCACCGGTGTTCGAATTTCGTGTGCAAGATCACCGATAAAGCGTTTTTGTGAGGAAAGCGCCTTACGTGTGGGGGCCAGTGTAAGACGTGCGACACCATAACCGAATACGGCTGCGACCGAAAGCACTGCGGCAATCGCAAGTATCAGCGCACGCGTCTTCACGTATTCAAGTTCAGCGGCAATGACGCCGGCTCGCTCCATGCTCGGAGACGACTGCAAACTCTCAATGACCTCTTCGATGAGCGCACTTGAGAGATCTTTATAAAAATAGTCGAACCCGACGCCGGTGAGCACAATGAGCAGCACCGTAAAGCCGGTCTGGAGCACGATGATGTTCGTCTTCGTGCGAAAAAAGATGTCGGACCGGTACTTATTCGCGAAGCCGGTACCCAACCCCGCGAACCGTTTCCAGTAGATTCGGGCGACCCCCGGCGTTGAGTTTGTGTCGGAGGTTTTTGACGTGGACGTCGACGACGTTGCTGAATGATTCATAGTTGAAGTCCCACAAGTGGCTGAGAATATCTTCGCGGTTAATAACCGTGTCCGGATTCCGCATGAAGTACTCCAAGAGCGTGAACTCTTTGAGTGTCAGTGGAACCGGTTTTCCGTCGCGCGTCACCGTGTGCTGCGCGACATCCAGCTCGATGTCCGCAAATCGCAGCGTCACCGGCAACATCGTCGTCGGCCGGCGCAAGAGCGCCTGTACGCGCGCGAGCAGTTCGCTGAACGAAAACGGTTTGACGAGATAGTCATCCGCTCCGGATTCGAGCAAATCAACTTTGTTCTCGGTCTCATTGCGCGCAGTGAGCACGAGAATCGGCACCGTGATGTTCTGTTCCCGAACCTGACGGCATATTTCGCGACCATCAAGCGTCGGAAGCATGAGGTCAAGAATAATCAGGTCGTAATCGTCGCGGTGCATCAGGATGCGCGTCAACGCCTTTTCGCCATCTTCAATTATATCGCTTGCGTACCCTTTGCGCTCAAGACCCTGGGCAAGCGTCTCGGCGAGTTTTTGTTCGTCTTCTACGATGAGTATACGCATGGGTGTGTGTTATACCTGCTAACGCCGTGGAAATGTACTGCATAGTACGGCTGTGGCTAAGGATACTATGTATATAGTGAAGACTTCATGAAAGGTTTCAAGAAATAGGGGTGATTAGAAAAAGCACCGCGCAGTACGGTGCTTTTCTATTACACGTGCACTTATTCCGCGATCTCGATGAGCTTATTCCTGCCCCGGAGACCGCGCTTGATACGCAAACTCGTTTTAGGGACTTTGAGATGCTTTGCCAAGAGAGCGAGCACCCGAATGTTCGCCTCATCGTCTTTTGGCTTCTCTCTCACCGCAATAACGAACAGGCCGTCATTGCGAACTTCAAAGCGTTCCGTGCGGGCACTCGGCGTTACTTTCACCTGTATATAGGGCATTGCCGACAGTATACCGTCTTCCATTCTTTCACAAACTTTCCCATAAACGTGTAAACGCCTCCACTTGCGTGGAGACGTTTACAGGAGCCATCGTACAAAACCATAGAAAGGAGTGCAAGCGCGTTATCCACAGCGGGCAGTTTCTGTCATTTTCCCTCCTAAAATGCAAATGTCCCCACTTGCGTGGAGACATCTGCAGAATTGATGCTACACCACCACCAAACCTTGGCAAGTGAGTTATCCACACATCCCAAAAAAGCCCTACGGGCTTCACCAAAAACTCAACGTGCCTTGTCTATACTCACCTCTCGGCGTTCGCGCGCTTTCGTCGGTCGCGCACGCCACCTTTATGAGTTACTAACCTTTACCAGTACACACTGGTACACCACATGAGAAAAACACAAAAAATAGTCCTTGGATCACTTATGCTCGCCGCTCTCGCCTTTCCGTCAGCATTCGCGCTGGCTGAAAAGAAGGACGGTCGTGCATATTCTGAAACCAAGGCGCGCGCGGAATTCAAGTCGGATTCTCGCGATGACGCATCGCGCTGGGGTTCCTTCTGGAGTAAGTTCTTGGAAGGCCGCACGCGCTCAGCGTTCGCAGCGGAAAATCGCGCGCCGGTCATCTCCGGCATAACCGCACCGACTGTTCTATCCGCAGGACAGGAAGGTACGTGGGAGGTTCGCGCATCGGACCCCGAGGACGGCTCCCTCTCCTACGCCGTTGATTGGGGAGACAGCAACATGTTCTCTCGCGCATTCAAGGCTGAACAAGAGTTCGTGCAAACGGCAACCTTCTCGCACGTCTACGACCACGATGGCGTCTACACCGTTCGATTCACGGTGATGGATGAGGAGGGGCGCACGGCAAAGTCATCCGTCACGGTGCGCGTAGATGGCGATGAAGTCCAGGCCCCGGTAATCTCCGATCTTTCGGTCGATGTGAAGTCGCCGTACAAGGCAAAGATTGTGTGGGACACCGACATTCGCTCCGACAGTTCGGTGTGGGTGAGCACCTCATCCCCGGTTGATATGTCAGATGACCCGGATGTACACCGTCGCGGCCGGGTAAAGCACCACGTCATCAACCTAAAGCACCTTGAACCCGACACCATGTACTACGCAGTCGCCCGTTCAGAAACACGGGACGGCGGTGTGGCGACATCGTCTGAGGTAACCTTCACGACGCCGGCGGTCGAGCCGCCCGAGAACGAAGACCCGGTTATCACATCGGTTGCGGGACCGGAGACGATTGAGGTTGACGCGGAAGGGGAATGGACAGTCAACGCCCTTGATCCGGAGGACGGACCGCTTTCCTACTCCGTTGACTGGGGCGACAGTGCAACACTCAGAAGCAGCATCATGATGGGCGAGCCGTTTGTACAAACCTCGACCTTCACGCACACATACGCGGAGGCTGGTTCGTACATCATCACCTTCACGGTACAAGACGACGCCGGTGCAACCGCGGTAGCAACGACATCAGTTGAGGTCAAGGATGTTCCGCCTCCGCCGGATGATGTACCGCCTGTTATCAGCGACATCATTATGCTCCCCGCAGATGAGTCCATAGTCGTGCAGTGGACGACCGACGAGCCGTCTGACTCGAAGGCATTCTTCGGGACAAGCACACCCGTTGATGTCAGCGAGACAGGGGCATTCATCGGCAGTGACGCACTCGTAACCGATCACGAATTGGTTATTGAGGATCTCTCACCAGCCACCCTCTACTACCTGAGAGTGCAGTCGGTTGATGAATCGGATAACGCATCTTTGTCGGATGAGTTGTCAACGACAACCGAATCAGGAGCATAGCGGTACACATCACGTGATGTGACGCACAACAAAAAAGACCCCTGCACAGGGGTCTTTTTTGTTGTGCGTTTTTAATCGTTACAGTGTGTGATCGTTCAAAAGCTCCGCAAACTGTTTTTGTACCTTCTCCAGTTTCGGATTGATAACAAGCTGACAGTACGCTTTCTCCGGATTCCGCGCGAAGTAGTCTCGGTGGTATCCTTCCGCTTCAAAAAACGTACTCAATGGAGTAATTTCGGTAACCACGTGTCCGCCGAGTGTGCTCTGCTTTTCAAGCTCGGCTATAAAACGCTCTGCTTCTTCTTTTTGTTGCGGTGTCGTGTAAAAAATCGCTGAGCGGTACTGCGTGCCGACGTCATTTCCCTGCCGGTTTGGTGTCGTCGGATCGTGCGTCGCAAAAAACACGGTGAGGAGATCGCGGAACGCGATAAGCTTCGGGTCATACGTGATGCGAATCGCCTCTGCGTGACCGGTCGTTCCCGAGCACACCTCTTCGTACGTTGGACGTTCTTTTGTTCCGCCGGTATATCCTGGCTCAACGAAAACTACACCGCGAAGTTCTTTGAAAACTGCTTCAGTGCACCAAAAACATCCTCCGCCGAACACCGCGATTTCGTTTTCTGTGTTCACGCGCGCGTCATTTGTCATGAATATAATTGTAGCAAATGAGAAAAGCGCCTCTGCACACTGTGTGCTGAGGCGCCTTCGGTAGTTCTTGGTCGACTTCTAGGCGATGCCGAAGTGGCGGCAGCAGCCCCCGCGGCTGTTGAACACGTTCGGCGGCAACCGCTCACGGTTCTTCTCGAACCCGGCCACGACGGCGGTACGGATGAGCTTCGAACCCGGCAGAACCGCTTCACGACGAGCGCTCGGCTCGCGGAACCAGTAGCTCCGGCGTCCGATGTTCCGCAGGCTCTTGTCGCAGTCCCTCCGCCAGAACTTCTTGTTGCTCGCCATGAATGCCTCCGAAGCGTCCGGCAATCGACCATTCGATTGTCCGTGTACAGTATAGCACTCTACGGTATTTTGTCAAGTATCACCATACCACCTGAAGAACACATGAATGTGCGGATAAATAATCTGAAACGTTTTGTGTATCGCAAGGTATACTGTATGTATATGAAACACGCACTGCAAAACAAACTTGTACTGCTCTGCGCGACAATGCTTCTACTCGGTGCTTCCCCCGCCCCGCTGTTCGCTGCATCTGACCTTGAAGTGTCCGGGTGGATTCCCTACTGGGCTGCCTCAAGTGGTACGCGTGATGCACGCAAACACCTCAGCGAACTCTCCGTCATCTTCCCGTTTGCTTACACGGTAAAAAACGACGGCTCGCTCACTGATCTCGCAAAACTCAAAAAAAGCACGTGGAAAAAACTGTTCTCAACCGCGCGCAAAAAAGACATCCTCGTTATTCCGACGGTTATGTGGAGCAACACGTACATGATGCACGCGGTACTTACCAATGAAGACCTCCGAAAAAATCACGTTGAAGAAATCAGTGACATGGTGCGCAAAGGAAAATACGACGGCGTGGACATCGACTACGAAGGCAAGCTCGCCGAAACACACGATGCTTTTGCACTTTTCCTGCGCGAGCTGAAAGATGAACTTGGAAAAAACAAAGTACTTTCCTGCACCATTGAAGCGCGCACGCCGCCGGACTCGCTCTATACAACAATGCCCGCGGACCTTCGCTACGCAAACGATTTTAATGCAATCGCAAAGTACTGCGACCACGTCAACATCATGACGTACGACCAGCAACGCGCCGACCTCAAACTCAACAAAAGCCACCCCGGTGAACCCTATATTCCGGTATCCGATCCCGCATGGGTGCGAAAGGTTATTGAACTGACACTGCAAACCATTCCGAAAGAAAAGCTTAGTTTGGGTATCCCCACGTACGGGCACGAGTACGAAGTCGTCGTATATTCAGACGCGTACCAGGCCTACAACAAAACCGGCGCATTCAATCCATCCTACGGCAGTAAGACCGCAAAACACGAGCGTGTGACACCTGAGCGAAGTGACGCCGGAGAACTTTCCTTCTCCTTCCCGACACTCAAAAACGCACCTCAATTCAACGGTGCGGTATCAATCCCGAACACAACGTCTGACGCAAGCCGTGCCGCGGCACTGAGTTTCGCTTATACAAAACAGACAGGCTTGCCGTCCGTGTTCTACTACGCGACGTGGAGCGATGCGGAAGCCATCCGGCAAAAAGTGGACCTCGCGAAAGAGTACGACCTTTTAGGTGTTGCGATATTTAAATTCGACGGCAACGAAGACAAAGAAATGTGGGATATCTTTGAGTAGCCCTTGTCTCTCCTAAAATCAAAAATCCCTACTTGCGTAGGAATTTTTGAGTAGGTCACACAGTCGTAGCACTCTATCGGCCGAAGCCTCACGTGCGTGGCCTTCACTTGCGATCCAGCCTGTCCGACTCCGAAACCTGTACTCATTGTCGCGAGCAGAGTGTTGTGTGTCAATAAAAAAAGCCCCATGTGGGGATAAAAAAGGTGATAACTGGTGGAAAAATGCGCGGGTATGCTTTTTCTCTTTATTTTTAAAGACACTCTGGCATACTGGCGTCTGTGTTACCTAAAAAATACCGACATATCACCCGTTCCCTGCGTGTACGACGCGGTGTCAGTGGCCTGGGATTGTTTACCGACGCGCCTATTGAGCGGCGCGGGTTCGTTATTGAATACACAGGACCGGTACTGACACTTACACAGGCTGACGCACGCGGTGGCAAGTACCTATTTGAAACAAACAAAAACCGATTTATAGATGGCAGCAGCAGAAAAAACATCGCGCGGTACATCAATCACTCCTGCACACCGAACTGTAAAATCGACATTCTGCGCGGACGCATTTACGTTTTTGCACTGCGAAAGATAGCGTCGGGTGAAGAACTCACGTACGACTATCAGCAGGAATATTTTGACGAACACATCAAGCCGTACGGCTGTCGGTGCATTGCGAAGAAGCACCGCTACGGGAAATAAAAAGAGCCCGTACGGGCTCTTTTTATTTTTGAATCGGTGGAACAGCGTTCTTCTTCCTGTTTCTTACCATACCCACGACACCGAAAACAACCGCCACGAGTCCGAGCAGCTGCGCTCCGGGACTGTCATCGTATCCGCCGTACACAATCATGAGCACCCCCAGTACGATTTCGAGAGTGGAGAGAAGTGCTCTTTTTTTATTCATACAGGTGTTCTGCGGCACTACCAAACCTTAAATATCTCTCGGGAGCCGGACACGTACATATTATTGATCTCTTTCATTTTCTCTCCCATCTTTCTGTTTTCCTCGGTATCCTCCATGTGCTTCTCCCAGTTCTTTTCATACGCAGTCAGGTTTTCGTGCTGGCTTACCATGATTACTCTGTGCCACTGTCCGGTCATATCAGTCATGACATACAGCACCCCGGGTTGATTTTCCATAACCTCCTTAAACAACTTCGCCATTTTTGAAGCATTCCCCGGCTTACAAACAAAAGTGTCGTGTACGATAATCATATTTTTATACTAGTCGAATAATTCGACCAGTATAGCAAACGGGGCTTTTCATCCCCCAACCCCCTGTCGAAAACACCGCTACACCTTTCCTTTTACTCGCCAGTTTATTTCAAAAGAGATTGAATATTTATCTGGAATGTCCCATTTAGAAAATCTAAAACAAAGAAACTGAAATTTATTTTCAGAAATCTTTCCAAAGCCGAACCTATTCAACGTCAGTTCTATATCTATGACCATTCTATGTTTGCTCCGGTGGTAATAACTATATTGCCACCGTTCGCTTCGGATGGAAAGAAAAAACACCCGTTCGGGTGCTTTTTCTTTATCCTCAGCTCCGGTGGTAGGATTCGAACCTACAACCAACGCCTTACATAGAATCCCGTAGTTACCTACAGGTATGGACTATATCATCACCCCACCATGATGGGGGCGAGGCGCTTCCCGCTTCGTTTCCGAAGAAGTACTCCCTGAAGGGATAGTCTCTACACCTTCCGCGCCGTGCGCGGCTTGGCTCGGTATTGCCCCACAAATACATGAAGGGTTTCACCGAATTCACCTCGTGTTCGATCTCGATTACTCGAGAAAGCTGCAAGTGTTACAGGGCGCTGCTCTACCATTGAGCTACACCGGAATATTGTGGAACATCTAAAAATAGTATAGAGAATTATCGGGAAAAGACAACCTTAACACGTGGTGTTATACTGTTCGCACAATGAATCGAATCTGTAGAAAACACGGCTCAACAAAACATTTCCTTCGACCCGATGGTTCGTACCGTTGCGGAAAATGTGCGTCTGCGTGGGTCGTCAAAAACAGGCGAGGTAAGAAAGCTCGCCTTGTACAGTTATTCGGCGGCAAATGCTCCGTTTGCGGATACAAAAAATACATTGGTGCTCTTGATTTTCACCATATTGATTCAAAAAAGAAGGAATTTGCATTAAGTGTTAAAGGACTCTCCTATTCGTGGGAAAGCATCGTGAAAGAAGCAAAAAAATGCACCCTTGTTTGTAAGAATTGCCATGCAGAAATCGAAGCCGGGGTCACTCAACCGAAGAGTTGAATCTCCGGTAATACGCGTGCTATACTCTTCCCTGTCTTTGTCATAAGGGGACAAGGCCATTAGTAAGTAACCAAAACCAATAGATGCCGTCGCATGACGGGTCATCACGGGGGTTTTTGCCCTTTTTTGCGTATCAGACGCAACATATATGGAAGCAAGTATTACAAAAGACAAGCAGACGACAGACGAGGCACCGGCAGTAGATCAAAGCCCGATGGGGTTGATGCTCGCTGCGAGCAAAACACCGCCCTCCGTCGGCGACATCGTGGAAGGACGCGTCATTGCGCTCCACAAGTCCTCAGTCATCGTTGATATCCCGCCATTCGGCTCGGGTATCATCTTCGGACGCGAGTACAACAACGCGCGTGACATCATCAAAAACATCGCCATCGGCGACGAGGTATCGGGTACCATCGTCGAGACGAACAATGAAGACGGTTATTACGAACTCTCACTGCGCGAAGCACGCCAGGCAATCATCTGGAGCGACGCGGAGAAGGCGGTAAAAGAAAAGAAGACCTTCGTCCTTCCTGTCAAAGAAGCGAACAAGGGCGGTCTCATTGTCGAGTGGCAAGGTATTGCGGGCTTCTTGCCGGCATCCCAGCTCGGCAAAGAGCACTACCCGCGCGTTGACGGCGGCGACAAAGAGCGCATCTTCGATGAGTTGGCAAAACTCGTCGGTGAACTCCTCACGGTCGTCATTATCACTGCAGACCCGAAGGAAGGAAAACTCATTTTCTCTGAGAAAGGTATCGGTGAGAAAGAAAAAGAAGTACTCATCGAAAAATACGGTGTCGGCGACGAAGTTGAAGGTGAAATTACCGGCATTGTGGACTTCGGTGTATTCATGAAAGTTGAAGACGGCCTCGAAGGACTCGCGCACATCTCGGAGCTCGACTGGGGTCTCGTTGAAGACCCGCGCAAGATCTTCTCCGTCGGTGAAAAAGTCCGCGCGAAGATTATTGAGATAAAAGACGGCAAGATTTCACTCTCAATCAAGGCACTCAAGGAAAACCCGTGGGTTTCCGCCGGCAAGAAGTACACGAAGGATGACGTGGTTTCCGCGGTCATCATCAAGTACAACAAGCACGGTGCACTCGCATCGGTTGAAGAAGGTGTCGCCGGATTGGTGCACGTCTCGGAGTTTGAATCTATCGACAAACTTCGCGAACAGCTTGAGCTTGGTAAGTCATACACGTTCAAGATTAATCTCTTCGATCCGAAGGAACAGCGCATGACGCTCTCCTACGTTCCCGAAAAGAAGTAAATTCGCTTCGAGTAAACAAAAACGGTTCGCCCCTGGCGAACCGTTTTTGTTTTCCATCCTCTGTTCACGAGTCCCTGTTCCCTAATTGAATTGCGACATCGCCTTCTCTCTTCCCTCTGTAATAGCAACCTCAATCGCCTCGTGCGCTTTCTTGAATATTTTTTTGAGCGCAGTGAGTTCCTCTTTCTTAAATGCACCGAGCAGGAACTTCAACACCTTCTCTTCTCCCTGCGGTTTCTTCGTCTTACCTTTTGGTGTCGCACCCGAGATACCGAAGCGGACGCGCAAAAATTCGCGCGTCTTCAGCGCCTTGATAACCGATTCAAGTCCGCGATGTCCGCCGGATCCGCGGTCGAAAGAAATTTTGAGCGTGCCGAGCGGCAAATCAATGTCGTCATACGCGACGACGACGTGCTCCGATTTTACCTTTCTGGCTCGGGCAAGATACGCCGCCGCGCTCCCTGATTTGTTCATAAAGGTGTCCGGAAGCGACAAAAACACGTCATGTTTTCCTATTTTTCCCTTTGAGAGCTGCGCGACCGCTTTTTTTTCATTCTCCCACTCCGGAAAATCTTCCTGTGTGCGCACAAAATCAACAAACATGCGTCCAACGTTGTGCCGCGTGCCTTCGTAGTTCTCTCCGGGATTTCCCAAACCGATAATGAGGTAGTTCATATGTGCATGTCATTGTAGTCAGACGCGAATCCGTCGTCAATGAAACATAAAAAGAGTTGCAACACGATTAAAAATCTTGCGTCAAGAGCAACGCACGCATACAATTGACACAAACAAAAATGGAATCGCACGAACAACTTACAGCGACGCCATCACCACAACCTGCGAAAAGCGGTTCGAGTGTTTTCTTCTCTGAACTTATTCGCTTCGTACTTATTGCTGTCTTCGTCGTACTGCCTATTCGCGTCTTCATCGCACAGCCGTTCATTGTGTCGGGATCTTCTATGGACCCGACGTTTAAAAACGGCGAATACCTCATTGTTGATGAAATTTCATACCGATTTGAGGAGCCGGCGCGCGGCGATGTGGTCATTTTCAAGTACCCGAACGACCCGACGAAGTTCTTCATCAAGCGCATCATCGGATTGCCCGGAGAGCGGGTCATCGTCTCGGCAAGTTCGGTCATCATACAAAACGATGCCAACCCTGAAGGCTTCAAGCTCGACGAAACATACCTATCACACCCGACACTCGGCGACATGACCGTCGTTCTTGATGACACCGAATACTTCGTCATGGGAGACAATCGACCCGCAAGTTCTGACTCGCGCGTCTGGGGGCCGCTTGAGCGCGACTTTATCATCGGGCGCGCACTTGTCCGACTGCTCCCGGTAACAAAAGCGGCACTGTTCCCGGGTGAGCACGAGTACGTGCTCGTCGATGACGCCACCGAAACGGAGTAATGTATCCACCTATCGTATGCACCACACACCTCAACTAAAAAGCCGCCGTGTTCATTCATTTGAGGATGCGTCATACGGATACGAAGGCGACTTGAAGCGGGCCATTGAGATTGCCGACTACTACGGTTTCTCGCTCTCGCGTCCGCTTACCATTTCAAAAGAGGACAGGATGTGTGAGCAGAAGCACAACTGCCCGGTACACCACGCCGCAGCACTCCGCACCTTCGTCACCAACGATGTGCATCAAGGTAATGTTGTTCTGGCTGCACACACACGCAAAGCGCCCTACAAAAAGAACCTTGAGCTTCGTCTTGAGGTCATCGGCGACCGCGAAAGCTCCGCGGAAGGACTGCTCTTCCAGACCGTGCAGGCAATCCTGCATGAGTACGGCTACCGCGACCTGACAACAACCATCAACTCCGTCGGCGGACGCGAATCAGTCGCCGCATACGCGCAGGCGCTTGCCGCATACTACCGCCCGCGGCTCAACGACCTTGAAGGATCGTGTCGTGAAGCATTCAAAGAAAGCGTGTTTGCTCCACTGCGTTGCACGCACCACAAATGCCTCGAGGTGCGCACCGAAGCACCGCAGTCGCTCAACTATCTGTCGGAGCCGAGCCGCGCCCATTTCAAAGAAGTGCTTGAGTATCTTGAATCACTTGAGATTCCGTATAACGTTGACCCGTTTCTCGTTGGCCCCGAACACTACACCTCACGAACCGTATTCTCATTTGCACCTACAGGAGAAACTGAAAATCTGGACGGACCGCTCGCCTACGGAGAACGGTACGATCACCTCTCCCGCAAGATAGGTCATAAAAAAAGTATCCCCGCACTTCAGGCAACGCTCTCACTGCCAATGCGCTCGTCCCGCGAACGCTACGTCATCAACAAGCGCCCGGCAAAAACACCGTCCGTATTCGTCGTACAGGTCGGTTTGCAGGCGAAAATCAGAACGCTTGCCATCGGGGAAAACCTTCGCCGAGCACGCATCCGCGTCCGCACGACACTGCACCAAAACAACGTCGCCGAACAGATGGACCGCGCACGGCTCCTGGGAACCCCCTTCATCGTCATCATCGGCCAAAAAGAGGTCTACGACGGCACAGCACTCGTCCGGCACATCGCAACCAACCAGCAGGATTCTATACCGCTCTCTCGGCTTCCTGACTATCTCAAAGACCGCGCAAAGCGCGGCTAGGCCTTGCAGGCCCTTTTTTGCCGTGGTACCATGGCGACTCGTATGGCAAATATTCACATAACCAGATCGGACCGCGAGAACAACATGAGCATCCTTCGCCGTTTTCGGCAGAAGGTGAATGAATGGGGCGGTTTGCGCAAGGTCCGTTCAAAGCGATACCACAAGCGCGATCTTTCATCGTACGTCACGAAAAAGAACCGCTTGCGCGCCATTGAGAAGAAAGAGACCCGCGTACGACTGTTCAAGCTCGGCCACCTCGATCGCGTCTAATCCATGACCGTTTCGTTTTCCTCGACACTTTCACGCACGACCCCTCTTTCCCTTCAGAAAGAGGGTCGTCTTTTAGAACGTATTGCAACGTCGGTGCTCGGTCGTTCATACGACCTCTCCGTTGTCTTCGTCGGCGACGCGCGCTCCCGGACGCTTAACCGGACGTACCGCAGAAAAGATAAGCCGACGAACGTACTCTCCTTTCCCCTCTCCAAAAACAGCGGTGAGCTGTACCTCGACTTACCGCTGTGCATGCGCGAGGCACCGCTCTTTGACGCAACGCCCCACCGCCACGTCTACTTTCTGTTCGTACACGGACTCCTGCACCTCAAAGGTCTTGACCACGGTGCGCGCATGGAGCGCCTGGAGCGCGAGGTGATGAAAAAGTTTTACCGAGAAACAGGCCGGTAATCTTTTCCACATTGCGCAATCCACCAAAAAACGCCTTTGTGCGGGCTTTTTTGTTATACTGAAAATTGAAATATGAGCAGAATAGTTTCCACAGGCTTAGACGTCGGCACAATGACGGTGCGGGCGGTCGTTTCCGAATACGCGCGCGCTGAACGCGGACCGGTTCGGCGCATCATCGGTACCGGAGAATCGGAATCCACAGGTCTGCGGCACGGCTACATCGTGGACGCAACCAACGTCACGCGCAACGTCACGCGAGCGCTCCTTGCCGCACAGAAGAGCGCACGCACACCAATTCAGAGCGTGATGCTTGCCGTCGGCGGTACAGGGCTTGAAGCGTTCGTCACGAGCGGTACCGCAATGATTTCGCGCGCTGACTCCGAGATTACGGAACTCGATGTTTCGCGTGCCATTGAAGCCTCCGAAGAAGCGCTCCCCGACGCGGCAAAACTCAACCGCAAAACGATCCACACGATACCGCTTTCCTACAAACTCGACGGTAAAGAAGTGCTCGGTCGCGTCCTTGGCATGAAAGGATTGAAGCTTGAAGTAAAAACGATATTCGTCACCGCGCTTGAACAACACCTCGCCGACCTCATCGATGCAGTGGAGAGTGCAAATATTGAGGTGCGTGAGATTGTCGCCGCACCGATTGCGTCAGCCGTTGCGGTACTCTCAAAGACACAACGTATTGCCGGGTGTGTACTCGTCGACATCGGTGCAGAGACCATCTCACTCATCGTCTATGAGAACGATGTGCCAATTTCGCTCAAAGTATTTCCCCGCGGTGCACACGACATCACAAAAGATCTTGCGCTCGGGTTGCGCGTCTCACTTGAAGATGCGGAGAGAGCAAAGGTGCTCGGTGACATGAACAGTATCAATGTACCGAAAAAGAAGTTCGACGAAATCGTAAATGCACGACTCCGCGACATCTTTGACCTCGTCGAAACACATCTTAAAAAAATCGGTAAGAACGGACTGCTGCCCGCGGGTATCGTCATCACCGGTGGCGGCGCACAGACCGAAAGCGTACAAGAACTTGCGCGCAGCGTCTTGTCGCTCCCCTCGCGTCTCGGTGTCATCGAAGTCAACGCAACCGCACACGGGCAGGTGTACGATCCGTCATGGACAGTCGCATACGGACTCTCACTGTTGGGTCTTTCTCCGGATGTTTCAGCAGGCAGTGCACTTTCAAGCCTTTCAGGCAACGGCTCTAAAGGGTTTAAAGGTATCGGTTCGGCACTAGGAAATCTTTTTAGAAAACTACTCCCGTAAAGGAGCTGATTAAGAAACAGAAGTGCCACCGCGTCAATTTCCCCACCCAGACGCGAAAGGTGTAGCACCACACGCCCGTATCTGATACGATGGCAGTATTACGGGGTTAATTAAGCGGCGTGCACGGGATGCAGGCCTCCCTCTAGTCTGTATGGCAACAAAAATAGAACCGGAAGTAGAGTCATTTGCCCGAATAAAAGTCGTTGGTATTGGTGGTTCAGGACTCAACGCAGTCAACCACATGATCAACCAAAAGGTGCGTGGCGTTGAATTCATTTCTATAAACACCGATGCGCAGGATTTGCACCACTCGATTGCGAAGAAAAAAATTCACATCGGCAAGAACCTGACGAAGGGTCTCGGTGCAGGTATGGATCCGACTGTCGGACGACGTGCGGCAGAAGAAACAAAAGAAGAAATGCAGGAGGCGCTCAAAGGCGCTGACATGGTGTTCATCACGTGCGGTATGGGAGGCGGCACGGGAACAGGTGCATCCGCGACTGTCGCGCAGGTTGCGCGAGAACTCGGCGCACTCGTTGTCGGTGTCGTCACAAAACCGTTCTCCTTTGAGGGTATGCAGCGTCAGCGCATCGCCCAACAGGGTATCGACGAGCTCAAGAAAGAGGTGGACTCACTTGTCGTCATCCCCAACGATCGACTATTCAACGTTATCCAGAAAGACACGACGCTCCGCAACGCATTCGCGTTGTGTGACGAGGTGCTCCGCCAGGCAGTTGAAGGTATTGCTGACCTCATCACCATGCCGGGTATCATCAACCTCGACTTCGCCGACATTCGCGCTGTGTTGCAAAACACCGGCTCGGCCCTCATGGGTATCGGTGTTGCCGGTGGTGAACGACGTGCAGTCGAAGCCGCACAGCTTGCAATCAACTCACCGCTCCTCGACGTATCCGTATCGGGTGCAAAGGGCGTACTCTTTGCAATCGCCGGCGGTGACGATCTCACGATGATGGAAATCCAGGATGCCGCGAAAATCATCACCGAAAACGTGGACAAGGAAGCAAAGATTATCTTCGGTGCGGTTCGCGACGAACGCCTCAAGAAGAACGAGCTCAAGGTAACTGTCATCGCATCCGGATTCCCGGAGGGCAACGCGGTTTCACCTTCACTCTTCGGCGCAGCGGCGCGAAAGGAAAAAGAAGAAGCTGCAGCGACAGGAATCTTCAATTCATTCACAAAAACAACCGCGAGCGACATAAAGAAGGAGGAGAAGAAAGAAGAGCGGAAGGAGGAGGTTGTTGTCGAAAAGGCAGCACCTGTTGAAAAGACGGAGTTGAAGCCAAAAGCAGTGGAAGAGGAAGAGGACGAGTGGGGTGCAATTCCCGCATTCCTCCGCCGCAAAAAATAACGCTCCGTTCACCTTATATTTCTGAAAGCGCGAAAACCGTCCCGGTATGCCGGGACGGTTTTTTTCGTTCCCATTTCATCCTCTGGTATACTGGTTTTCATGTACGACCTCATCATCATCGGCGCAGGACCCGGAGGAACCGCAGCAGCGGTCTACGCGGCGCGCAAACAACTCAAAACACTGCTCATTACACCTGATTTCGGCGGACAGAGCGTCGTCTCCCCCGACATACAAAACTGGATCGGCACACCGTCTATTCCCGGCAACGAACTTGCAAAAGCATTTGAGGCCCACATCCGCGCGTACGCAGACTCGTTCATCACTATTAACACGGGAGAGCGGGTTACCGGCATCACAAAGAAAGATGACGAATTCTCCGTTGCAACCGATAAGGCATCCTACACAACGCGGAGCATTCTCATAACAAGCGGTTCGTCACGCAAAAAACTCGACGTTCCCGGCGCGGAACAGTTTGAGAACAAAGGTATCTCGTACTGCGCATCATGTGACGGTCCCGTCTTCGCGGGCCAAGACGTTGCGGTCATCGGCGGCGGCAACGCCGGATTTGAAAGCGCCGCACAACTCCTCGCCTACTGCACATCAGTCACCTTGCTCAACCGAAGCGACACGTTCAAAGCAGACGCCATAACGGTACAAAAAGTATCCGCCCACCCCAACATGAAGGTCATCACCGGCGCGCGCATCACAGGGGTTACGGGAGACGCGTTTGTCTCCGGCCTCACCTACGAAGACCAGAGTGGTGAGCACACACTTCCCGTCACCGGCATCTTTGTGGAAATCGGCATGTTGCCGAACACGGATTTTGCGAAAGAACTTCTTGCGCTGGACGAATACGGACGCATCGAAATCGACCCGTGGACCAACGCAACAAACATTCCGGGGATTTGGGCCGCGGGTGACTGCACGAACGTCCGCTACCATCAAAACAACATCGCCGCCGGCGACGCCGTGCGCGCACTTGAAGACCTGTATCTCCACCTGAAAGCGCGAGCTCACTAAACCCTCTGTTTTATAGCAAAAAGGTTTTTTCTTTTGCTATCATAAAGAGTATTCATATTGCTTGTCATGCACGCCTCTAAATCACAGCACGGATTTACGCTCGTAGAATCCCTCGTCGGGATATTCGTTTTTCTCGTCATCGCGGTCAGTGTCTACCAGGGGTATATCGTAACTATGCGCGCGATTGAAGCGTCTCGTCTCAAAGTCGCAGCTGCGGCGCTTGCCAATGAACAATTTGAAATCATCCGCAACCTGCCGTACACGGATGTCGGTATACCCGATGGTATTCCGGACGGCAAGATTCCCCACATACAGACGCTGACGCGCGATGGCAATGAGTTCTCCGTGGAAACCACCATACGCAACATTGACGACCCGTTTGACGGCACAATAGACGGCAGTCCTACGGACCTTTCTCCGAGCGACTACAAACTCATTGAATTGGAAATCAGCTGTGCGTCGTGCAGAAATTTCACACCACTTTCCTTCACCACGCACGTCGGACCGCGAGCGCTTGAAACCGCTTCAACGAACGGCGCGCTCTTTGTTCAGGTTTTTGATGCGTCGGGACAACCGATAGTCGATGCCGATGTGCACGTAGAAAACAATCAAGGGACGTCCTCCATCGTTATTGACGACTCAACGAATAACAACGGACTGCTCCAAATCGTCGATGCACCGCCCGGCGTCGAAGCATATGAGGTAACCGTCTCGAAGTCCGGCTACTCAACGGACATGACGTATCCTTCAGGCGATGAAGACAACCCCAACCCGGTTAAACCGCACGCAACCGTGGCCCTCCAACAGCTCACACAAATCAGCTTCTCCATTGACCGCACGAGCTCACTTTCAATCTCGAGCATGACGGATACCTGCACACCTGTTCCCTCCGTCGGGTTCTCCCTGTTCGGCTCCAAACTCATCGGTACGGACCCTGAGATTCTGAAGTACGATGCTTCATTCTCAACCAATGCCGCGGGAGACCGAAACGTGTCCGGGCTTGAGTGGGACACATACGACGTAGACCTCACCGACGGCGTCTACGACCTCGCGGGAACCATTCCACTTTTGCCGTTATCACTTAATCCTGACTCGACACAAGACCTGAAGTTCATCGTCACGCCAAAAACCCCGCGAACACTGCTGGTAACCGTCAAAGACGCGTCAACACAGCTTCCGCTTACTGACGCAACCGTCCGGCTCGAGAAAACCGGCTACGACGAAACACTGACCACCGGACAAGGTTTTATACGCCAGACCGACTGGTCAGGAGGATCGGGACAGGAAGACTACGTCAACACAACTGAATATTTCGACTCCGACGGAGACATCCGAACAAACGACCCTGCCGGCGAATTTCACTTGAGACAAATTCTTGATGAATACCAGACATCCGGCTGGCTTATTTCCTCAACGTTTGACGTCGGTTCATCATCGGCAAATTTCCATCAAATTCTTTGGCAACCGCAAGATCAGCCGCCGCCGACGGGTGCAGACAGTGTCCGTTTTCAAATCGCCACAAACAACGACAAGCTCGCATGGAATTTTGTGGGACCGGACGGCACATCCGCTTCCTACTACACCGCGGCCGACCAAAACATCAACGCACTGCATGACGGTTCACGATATCTGCGCTACAAAGCGTACCTGCAAACCGCAAGTACAACGTGGACACCGACAATCTCCGACGTCTCATTCACTTTCACGTCGTCGTGTGTACCGCCGGGCCAGGCACTCTTCACCGGTCTTGGTGCAGGTACGTACACGCTGACGGTCTCCAAATCCGGTTACCAGCAATCCACCGATACCGTCTCGATGGACGAATCGTGGCAGCAGCGAGAAATCACCTTATCACCGTAAACCATGAACGCACACCGCAATAAAAATCGTTTCCGTTTCGGGTTCACTGTCGTTGAAATGCTCTTCGGTATTGCACTGCTCATTGTGCTCGGACTTGTCCTCTATGCGTTCCAGAAAGATGTCTTCTCAATAAACCGAGTCATCTCGGAAAGCCTGACGGCACAGAATGAGGCGCGTCGAGGACTTAAAATGATGAGTGCGGAGATTCGTTCCGCTTCCCCGTCCAGTCTCGGTGCATACGCCCTGTCAGAAACTTCCTCATCATCAATTGCCTTCTACCGCAACGTGGACGACGACCAACTCAAAGAGCATGTGCGATACTTCCTCGACGGTACAATACTGAAAAAAGGCATCACAAAACCGACCGGATCACCACTGACCTACAACCCTGGCGACGAAGTCGTGACTGAATTCATTCACGACGTTGCCAACGGCACGACGTCCGTCTTCGCCTACTACGACGACAGCTATGACGGCACAACGGACCCGCTTTCCGACCCCGTGGACATATCCACCGTACGGTTGGCAAAAATAACAATAGTCATCGACAAAGACGCCCAGGAGCCGCCGGGGGCAATCACCCTGACGACGCAAGTTTCAATGAGAAACCTCAAAGACAACCTATGAGCACGCGCACCGCAGGATTCATATTGGCACCGGTAATCATTTTCGGCTCAGTCGCCGTATATCTCCTGAACGCGTCCGCGTCGTGGGCACTCCTCAATGTGAAAGCGGGACGACAAGCCGTGGACCGTGAGAAGACACTTCAGATTGCGGAGGCGGGTATTGATTACTACCGATGGCACCTCGCGCACGCGCCTGAGGACTTCCAAGACGGAACCGGCACCTCAGGCCCGTACACGCATGACTTCCGCGACAAAGACGACAATGTTGTCGGTCAATTCACCCTCGACATTACACCGCCACCGCTTGGTTCCACACTCGTTCAGGTCTCATCAAAAGGAAACGTGGCCGACAACGAAACGCTTGATCGTGAAATCGCAGTGCAGTTTGCCAAACCGTCCATCGCAAAATATGCCGTTGCCGCAAACGACGTTATGCGGTTCGGAGAAGGTACAGAGGTGTTCGGACCCGTTCACTCCAACCAAGGCGTGCGCTTTGATGGTATCGCGCACAACGTGATTTCAAGCGCGGTTGCCACCTACAACGATCCTGACCATACGGGAGGAAACGAGTTTGGTGTGCACACCCACGTCGCTCCTGTTGACCCGCTTCCGCCGTCGGCGGTACCAAACCGAACCGATGTGTTCCAAATCGGCCGCCAGTTCCCTGTTCCGGCCGTGGACTTCTTCGGTATCACCACCGATCTCGCACAAATGAAAACCGACGCGCAAACTGCAGGTTTCTACCGGCCGAGTGCGGGCGCATTGGGGTACCACATCGTGTTGAAGACCGACGACACGTTTGATCTCTATCGCGTCACGGGCTTTACCAACGCACCGTCGGGATGCACGAACAGTGCAGATCAGTCCGGTTGGGGGACATGGAGCATACGAAACCAGCATTTGATTGACACATATCCGTTCCCGGAAAATGGCATCATCTTTTTGGAAGACGACATCTTTGTTGATGGGCAGATAGACGGCGGCCGTCTCACCATCGTTGCCGCGTTTCTTCCTGACAATCCGCCGTTCCGAAAAAACATAGTCGTAAACAATGATCTCCTCTACACAAATTATGATGGCACTGATGTGCTCGGTCTCATTGCGCAAGGCAACGTGACCGTCGGATTGGTAAGTGAAGACGATTTGAGAATTGATGGCGCACTCATCGCACAGAATGGCCGTGTCGGACGATACTACTACCGCGGACCGAGCGGCAACTCACAGCGATGCTCGCCGTACCACACACGGCAAACCATAACACTGTGGGGTATGATTGCGACCAGTCAGCGATACGGTTTTGCCTACACCGACAATACCGGATACCAGACAAGAAACATCAACTACGACGGAAGCCTCTTGTACGGACCACCACCGTCATTCCCGTTGGTAACTGACCAATACACCACCATCACATGGGAGGAGGAGTAATGTGTAGAATTTGTACGCGTACAGACGAAAAAAACAAATATTGAGAAAACTGCCACTTTGGTCTACAATGGCTTCGCGTTCGGGCGATTAGCTCAGCTGGTTAGAGCGTCACATTGACATTGTGAAGGTCACAGGTTCGAGTCCTGTATCGCCCACACCTTTTGTTTTTTCGGGACTTTTTTCGTGCTATAACTGCACCATGAAAAAGGGCTGGTTGATTATTGTCGTTGTCGCACTTGTTGCCGGAATACTCACCTTCCCGCGCCCCGCAGGTGCGCCGACGCCGCTGCAACACATCGTCAATCGCCTTTCTCCAAAACAAGAACCCGTTGTCATCGGCTTCGGTGGTGACCTCATGTTTGACCGATACATCCGTCAAAAAGCAGAACTGCTTGGGTATGACGCCATCCTTGCACCTCTCGCGCCTCTCTTCTCATCACACGATGTTGTTGTTGCGAATCTGGAGGGATCGGTCACCACATTCGAATCGGTCAGCCAGGGCTCAAAGCCGCTTGAGCAGAACAACTACGTGTTTACGTTCTCACCGAAGACGGTCGAGGCACTCACGAGCGCCAATATCGGCGTACTCTCGCTCGCCAACAACCACGTATTTAATTTCGGCAACCCGGGACTTTCACAGACAAAACAACATCTCAGCGACGTTGGACTCTCATACTTCGGCGAGCCGTTCGCGCAGACGCACCACATACAGGACATCCGCGGAACACGCATTGGTTTCGTCGGATTTAACGAATTCTTTCCACCGGGAAAAGACGATGTCGTTGCCACTATCCGCTCGCTCGCAACGACGACAGATTTCGTGGTCGTGTTCACGCATTGGGGATACGAATACACGAATGAGCCGAACGAATATCAGAAAGCCCTTGCTCGGGAGTTCATTGATGCCGGAGCAGATTTTATCGTTGGCGGCCACCCGCACGTCATACAGACACGCGAGACCTACAACGGAAAAGACATTTATTACTCGCTCGGTAATCTCGTCTTTGACCAGTACTGGAACGACAACGTTCGCTGCGGCCTTTTCGTAACACTCTCCATCAACCCGGAAGATTTTTCGTACACCACAAAAGAAACGACCGTCTATCTGGAGAAAGACGGTACGACGATACAGAAAGAATGCGGCAACGAGAGGGTGTCTGCACTCTAGCGCCGCAAACGTTTGATAATCTCCAAACGTTTACGCTCCTCAAGAGAACTTTCTTTCAGAACCTTTTTTGATGAAGGGTTCAAGAGTTGGGAATCAAGTGCCGTACGCAAGTCACGCAACAGGCGGCCTTCTTTTCTTTTCACAGGTTCAGTGCTGCTTCGTACTTTTCCCCGACAAATCGCTGTAATAATACCCGAGGCAGCTTTAAAACGATCGGCCGTGTTTTCCTTTCCTGTAGTACGCGCATACTCTTCATAGGCCTTCAGCTGCATCTCAATCGCCAGTGCCACATCCAGTTGTACCGGGTGTGTCTTGAGTCGTTCCCTGCCTTGTGCATCACCTGTCAGCCATAACGGCAGGAGCTCCATGAGCGTCTCCGGCTCTATCCCAAGAATAACCCGCGGTGCTTTTTCCAGCGGTACATGTTCTCCTGACGGTGTTTCGTGATACTTAACCGTCGTCAGTGACTGCGTATCAATTTCCTGTTTAATTGAGTGAATTTTCTCGGTGAGCGTGCGCATACCGATGGTCACATCAACCGTCACCGCAAGCGGTTCCTCGTCTTCCCCTGTTTCAAACGTCAGCACCAAGTCGGTCTTATTGAAAATATCATCGGAGTCAGTTGTTTTCTCCGGATATACTTTCACCCCTTCTCCGGACAGCCAGTCGCTCTTGCCAACCTGCTCGTACATGAGCGCCTCCGCTGCAAGCGCCGCCTTATCCATAAGCGACGAACGGTCTTTGTTCTCAAACGTCGCCGTGCGCTCTGCAACGCGCTTCAAGTCATTTTCAATCTCATCGGACGAGTACACGTCATCAAACCCTTTCGGGTCGACAGCTTCACGAGCGATGAGGGCTGCCGCTTTCTCGTGCGCCCGTTCAATGAGCGTTTCGTTTTTCTCGAGATATGAGCCGTACTGGGTCTCCGCAGGATTGCTGGGGGGTCTTTCAAATTTCATGTGACCTCATCGGGATTCGAACCCGAGTTTTCACCGTGAAAGGGTGACGTCCTAGACCAGGCTAGACGATGAGGCCGTATTCTTTTCCCTTCTACCGACGCGAAAAAATATAGCATTTTTAAGGAAATATGGCAAAATGAGGCGGCAAATCAACACCTGGTGAGGTGGCTGAGTGGATGAAGGCTGTTTAGACAGCATTCATCCGAGTCCGTTGAAAACGGACGAGGTGGACGACTTGTCGAACACTCAGCTACCTCATCTTGAGTTTTGATTTTGGTGAGGTGGCTGAGTGGTCGAAAGCGCCACACTCGAAATGTGGTGTCCGGGAAACTGGACCGTGGGTTCGAATCCCACCCTCACCGCAGAAAGAAACTTCCTGTTCTGAAAGCCGAGATGCGCCACGCGCCTTTGGCGCGGGGCTGGGCAAAAGGTGGCGTCGCTTCGCGACGAATTGGGACGGAATGGGCAGGGCGAAATGGGCGGATTTGTCACGAACCAAGGGGTTCGTTCCGATTTTTTGGACGAACGACTTGATTTGGTACAAATCAGAGGAGGAGGACAAAAAATTGGCTTGTTTCGTATCTAAAATCCATTCCCGCAAGGGTTCGACCCAATTGTTTCTCCCGCGTTCAAAATCTTTCATTTGTTCCTTCAAAGCGGCGAGAGAGCGCATGAGCGTATCTTTTCGCTTGAGATAAACATCTTTCGGTACATCGCCATCAAGATACGCCGAGAGCAGTTTTTCCATGCGCTCCTCGTTCGCTTTGATTCCACTCGAAAGATTTTGAACCTCGCTTTGCGACGCTCCAATTTCCTCACGCTCCCATAGTCTCACTTTGTCCAACATCCAGTTGGTATAGCGATCGCAAAGCGAGATTGTTTGAAGCCGTGCACAGATTTGCCGAGTAAGTTCGCTTTCTTGCAAATACGCTTGCGAACAGTGGCCGCGCTTTTTCGAGCACCGATAATACCGATAGCGACCACCAGATTTTCCAGTCGCCCATTGCGCGGAAATCATACTCCCACACTCGGCGCATCGAAAAAGTCCAGTGAAAGGAAAATCGTGCTTGATTTTCCTTTTGCGCGGCCTTTCTTTTGTTTGCAATACTTTCTGCACGGCTTCAAACAATGCGGGAGTAACAATTGGCTCAAAGTTTCCATCAAACCATTCATCACCATGTTTGACGAAGCCGAGATATGCTCTGTGTGTCAAAAGTCGTTTGATGGAAACTTTGGCAAGTGGCGTTTGGTTACGAGTCACCACGCCCAAGTCCGCCAAAAATTGTGCGAGCGAAATAAAAGTGTGCGACCCTTTGGCGTATTCTTCAAAAGCCAACTTCACTACGCGAGCATTTGTTGGATGAGGTTCGATATTTCTAATACGGGGGTTATTCTGATAGCCAAAGGGAGCTAAGTTCAACCATTCTCCACGACGCAGTTTTTGGCGGACACCACGCTTGATATTGTCCGATAAGTTATCCGAATAATATTTGGATTGACCAAACGCCACTTGCAGCATAAAGAGCCCTTGCGGGGTTGGTTCAAACCAAAATGTCGGAAAGCGCAAAGACACAACTTTTCGAGTGTCTACGGCGTAAATAACTCGTCCACCGTCAATCGAATTACGCGCGAGGCGATCAGGATGCCACGCTAATATGCCAACACCATCTAACTTTTCAACTTTCAACATCATTTCGCCGAACACCTCACGCCCCGGTGTCTTTGCGCTTTTCGACTCTTGAAATTCCTCAAGGATTTCAAGATTTTCTTTACGCGCCAATTCTCGCAGTTCAAAAAGCTGTGCCTCAATAGACATCACTTGTCGGTCATCATCTTCGGTACTCTTGCGAGCGTAAAGAAAATATTTTGGTTTGGACATATAAATTGCTTTTAGATTGAAACAAGGACAAATCCGCCCATTTCGCCCTGCCCATTCCGTCCCAATTCGTCGCGAAGCGACGCCACCTTTTGCCCAGCCCCGCGCCAAAGGCGCGTGGCGCATCTCGGCTTTCAGAACAGGAAGTTTCTTTCTGCGGTGATGTATTAGCTTTTGCGCGAACTCATTTTGAACGAAAGGACTAATCGC
>BTUR01000001.1:0-253118 GCA_045863475.1 Candidatus Campbelliibacteriota bacterium | reverse complement strand
CGAGTGGCCAGTGCATAACAGATTTTTTAAAAGTCAATTTTTATGAAGCGAACATATCAACCGAAAAAGAGAAAACGAGCGAAAACCCACGGGTTTCGTGTCCGTATGAAAACAGTCGGCGGCCGCAAGATGGTAAAGCGCCGACGCACGAAGGGCCGAAAGAAACTCGCAGTCTAACGACACCAGAAGGGATGATTTCAAAAAAACATCGTCTCTCAAAAGAACAATTCAACGCCGTGTACAGTCGCGGCGTTGTTTTGCGCTCAAAACATTTTCTTATCCGTGCGCTTTTTGACACAGACGACCTGCGGTTTGCGGTTGCGGTCGGAAAGAAAACAGAAAAAACCGCGTCGGGACGCAACGCGCTGCGGCGAAAAGTGTTTGCATGCCTCTCTTCGTGTGTACGTGATAAAAAAATTTCTCACGGAGCATTTGTTATCTCCGTACTCACTGCAATACTCCCCGCTCACACGGAGATGTGCGATGAAATTTGTAAGAGTATTCGCGGTACCGCTTCCAAGTAGCGCATTACGCAAACCACGTATACCCCATGAGATAAACACCAGATAGAGTACTACACAAGTTTTTCTTTTTATCTCACAGGGTATACAATAGTCGCCGTATGTCACAAGGATTTTTTTTCACCGCAGTTACCCAGCCGCTCTACAACGGCATTGTCGGTCTCATACACCTGCTTCCGTGGGCAGACCTCGGTGTGGTCATCATAATCTTTACGATTCTCGTACGACTCATTCTCTTCCCGGTTGCACAGCGCGCATTGCGCACACAGCTCGCGATGCAGAAGGTGCAACCGAAGATGGATGCAATACGCGAGAAGTTTAAAAACGACAAACAGCAGCAGGCACAAAAGATGATGGAGTTGTACCGGGAGTACAAGGTAAACCCGTTCTCCAGCATCCTCTTCATGTTTATTCAAATCCCCATTATTTTTGGGTTGTATTTTATGTTTGTGCGCGCGGGCCTGCCGGTCATACACCCTGATTTTCTCTACTCATTTTTGTCGGTACCACCGGAGGTTTCAACGATGTTTCTCGGCATTTTTGATGTCGCGCAGAAAAGTGTTTTGTTTGCAATTCTTGCCGGTGTCTCCCAATTCTTCCAGGCGTATTTTATGAAACTCCCGCAGCCGTCGGGTTCTAAAGAATCATTCGGTGCGTCGTTTCAGAAGAGTATGTCGTTCCAAATGAAATACATCTTCCCTATCATCATTGTGTTTATCGCCGCCGCGCTTCCGGCAAGCGTCGGGTTGTACTGGACCACGAGCAATATCTTCTCCATTGCGCAGGAAAGTTTTCTGCGCAAGAAAATGCGCGATCAAGAGAGTCAAAAATAGTTTCCGCTAGTACGCGTTCTCTGTTTCAGGTACGGAAAGTTGCGAGAGGTCGGCAAGCCACAGCGAGCCGTCCTTTTTGTTTATGAACGTGAGGTGTTCACCATCTTGTGAGAATGAAAGATTGATTGCGTCGACACCGCTTTCAACCACCGTGCTCGGATCCAGCAGATAGGTGGTGACGGTGGTTTCGGTATCTGTTTTCCAAAACGTGTCTGCAAATGAAACAGAACCCTGATACCACGCGTCCGGAAGGTTTTGTGACGCGTTGCTCGGTAGTGCGCAGTATAACGTCGTAGCGTCTCCCCACACACATTTCTCGGGGAGTGTTCCCACGGAAAGAGCGGTTAACTTCGCAGTCCCTGTGTCGTAAGTGAAGATCCCCAATCCTTGTTGGCTTACTGAACCCAAGAGCACGGTGTCGGGACCCGGCAATGCGGTAAGTGCCGGCATGGTTTCGTCAGAGAGGCGCTGTAAGAGTCCGGATGATGTGTTAAGTGAAAACATGATGCCACCTACGCTTCGTGAGGGCGCTGTTGTCAGGAGGACGGAGTTTCCGTTCCACGACGGCCGCCACTGGTAGAAGGGGTGAGAGAAGACGTTTTGTGTCCCTGTTCGTGATACGACATAACCGGTGCCGCCATTTTCGGTTTTTAGGATATAAAAAGCACGGTGCTCAGTCGGGTGTAGTGCGATGGAAAGGATGTTGTGCGGCAGAAACATTCCGGAAAGGCGGGATTCACTCACTGTACCCTCCGCATCTGCGATTGAGCCAAAGTACGTCTCAACAGTCTCCCCGTCGTCCTGGATACGTTTAAGTGCGACAGAGGTACCGTTGTTGCCGAAGAGGGCTTCGCGTACGCGCGGGATGGTTGTGTTGGAGACGCGTGTCTCGTGGAGCGTTTCAAGGGAGACATCATAGATATGTCCGGTCTCACGCTCGACGTAGCGGACGAAGTGTTTGGTGGAGGTGCCGGTGGTTACTGAGAGTGTTGTAACCCCCGCAACAGGACCGTCGGTAATTCGCACAAGAGCCTGTTTCGGGACTGCTACAGGCACATCAAGGAAGCCAGAAGTATCATCGACGGTCGTGCTTCCTGTTGTGTCAGTACTGTCATCAAAAAACATTCCAAATGGGTTGAATCTTCGCTCAACCGGCTCACCTGTTTCTGTTGTTGTCGGTGTGCTCTGGTCTTGCATCAAAAACCACCACGCGCCTACAAAAATAGCGGCGAAGATAACGAGTGTAAAAAGTATGATGAGTGTTTTTTTCATAACCTTAGTTCTCTGCAACGGTCTGACATACACTGGCGTAATCAGTGCAATAATTTCCACGTTTTACGCACACGTGCCAATGTCGGGGGGTGGGGTTACCGTACTTATCAACACCGCGTACTTCATCAAGAAAGTACGTCTGCTCATTGCGGATAACCCATACAGGGCCAAGACTGTGTTCCACCGAACACTTTCTGGCATTTCGTGCTACCCACTCAGATGTTTTTTGACTAAAACGTAAGTCGGCAATTGGCCTTCCCACTTCGTGGGTCTTGTGTCCAGGCTCGGTGCCTCCTGTTATTGTGACGACACATCGTTTTGCGTCCCAATCTTCGGCGCTGCATCCGCCCAAATCAGCTGCTATGCGAGCAAAGAGGGGGCGGATAAGGTCTAATCCAACAACATTCGTGCACCCCTGCCCATTGCTTCCGGGAGGGCATGGTGAGTTATTGATACCAACACCAACGGCCTTGAAGGCTTCACGAGCAGCCATCTCCGCTTCCGAACCGGTTGTTGTTGCAGTTGGCGGTGCCGGCGGCGGTGTTGATACTTCCTCTCGTATCTCGGCAAGTGTATCGAAGAGTTTAAAATCAACGAGTGAGGGATTAATGGTGCGCAAAATAAGCCATGCGGAGAATGCAAGCACGAGACCCAGGATTGCCGACTGCATTCCACTCTTCGCCTCACCTTTCTTGCCGATAACGTCGGACGTCATATAGAGCACGCCATTGTAGGTGAAGATAACAACCGAGAGGAGTACTGCAATTGCAAGTCCTAACTGGAAGAATGCGCTGAGGTAGCGTTCAAGTCCCCCGCCCTGCTGCTGTGCCGTAGAAACAAATGGAAGGTCATTAACAAGGAGTTGGTACCCGTCGGAGGTATCTTGTGGATTCTGGGCAAGGGCATCAGAAGGAGTACCTGCAAAAAGCAGGATGAGTGCGGTGAGGATGATGAACGGCAAATATCGTTTCATATTATTCGAACGTTATGGTGAGGCTCTCGGTTGCTCGCTGTAATACTTGTGTGACGTTATGCACGGAGAGTTGTGTGGTTACGGTTGCCGGTTCTTCCGTCTGTACAGAGAGCGCTGCACCCGTCGCGTCAGGAAGCTGAGAACCGCTCGCACTCCATGTGTAGCGAAGATCTCCGCGCGAGGATGCCGAGAAAAAGTATGGGTATGCTTCTATAGAAAATGTTCTTTCTCTTGTGGCAACGCTTTTTGGAAGTGTAGATTCAAATGCGATACCTTGGAGCGGTTTGTTTTCATAGAAACGGACAAACGGTGCTGTTTGCGCGATGCGTACGGAACCAAATTCGCTGCGCGCGCCGTTTGAAACTTCAACGGTGACAAGCGGAGATTCACCGAACCGTGATCCTGAGAATGTATATGAACGCCGCCCTGTCCCTGACTGGGCACCGTCTACCACGCCATCTTTTTTCCAGGTGTAAGAAAGCGTGTTTGGAGAGCCAAGGGATGCGTCCGGGAGTGCCAGCACGGTTACTTCACCGCCCACGGGATATAACGCCTTGCCCGGATACAGCGGTGGCAGGTATGCGTGCGATTCCCAAATAAGCTCAACTGAGGATTGAATGACGGATGTTGCAACGTTAACCTGCGCAAGAGAAAGGAGGGGTGTGGCGAGAAGTGAGAGTAAGAGTGTTGTGGAAAGGGTTTTCTTCATATGTCTTAGGCTGATGGGGTGAGTATGTCATTCATACGAGGGGTGGCGTTTGAAACAGTATTTTTACCCAAGGATTTGGTGACATTGAGCGGATTAACAATACCTTTTGAATCCAGAAGTGTGAGTCCTGTTGCGTCCTCCGCCCTGGTCAGCACTATCATAATTATAACACCCGCAGTGATTGCCGGCAGTGCGCTAATGGCCGGGATAACTTCAATCACATACGCAAGTCCTGTTGTTAGGAGTTTTTTTGGTGTGACAAGCGGAACTCCTAGAATGAGGAACCAAAGGAGAAATATAACGAATGACCCAACATCGGCGAGAGCCTGTCCGACAGCGGGTATGATACTCACAAGGTCGAGAATAATTGCGGTTGCGACCATCAGGACCGCACTCGTCTTGCTGATGCGCGGCTTTTTTGCTTCTTGTTGCCCGTCCATGGTTATTCTACGTTCCTAAGCTCCACGTTGCCGGCGATTCCTGCTCCGGGTGCAACGGGTGCTGTGGTATCGCCGTCCGGAACCCTTCTGTTGGAATAGATTTTCTCCTGGAGAGGCTCCGCATCGTCACTTTTTGCGGAACGGAGCTGTTCACGCGATTTTTTAATGGAAAGCAGTTCTGATGGATCTGAGGTGATGATTTGGTTTTCCGTATATGACGAGATGACTTTGATGGCAACATGCTTGAGTCCCGCAAAGAAGATGCCCTCTCCTTGTTCTGATTCCAGAAGCAGATACTTCTCCTCGTCGGTGAGGTTGAATGTCTGTTGCACCAAATCGATAGCCGACGGCGACTGCTTCAAGAGCATCTGGATGGATGAGTTTGTGATAATCGGCAGTCCGTAGGGAGAACGCAAGAAGTCGCCGACGTCTTGGGTGATGGTTGCGATGCCGAGGTAGTATTTGCGTCCGCGCTTGGCCAATCCGAAGAGAAGTGACGCGGTGTCTTCTTCTTTCATCATCCACCATGCCTCATCAACAACGAGCAGGCGTTTTTTCAGCGTGCGTCGTACCGCGCCCCAGATGTAGTGTGTGATGAGGTACATCGCAACCGGCTTGAGTTCGTCTTCCATGTCGCGCACGGAAAAGACAATAAACTTCTTATTGATGTCGACGTTCGTCGGCATGTTGATGAATCCGGACCAGGTACCCTTTGTGTACTTTGTGAGTCGTTGCACCAGAGACTCCCCTCCTTCCATGCCGGCGAGGACCAGTTCAAAGTCAGACAACAGCGGCGGTTCGGTTCCGGAGAAATCACGCTCGCCGGTGATGTCTTTGAGTGCGTACGTCTCGGTGATGGCGCGGTCAATGATGGCGTCTTCTTCAGGGGTGAGTCCGCCGAACATGATGCGGAAGAGTCCCACCAAGGTGACGATTTGTGAGCGCAAAACGTTTGCGGGTGTTTCGTCTTCGCGCACGGGCGGCAAATCAAACGGATTGATGTGGTGTTCGCTTGTCAGTGAGATGTTGAAGTAACGCCCGCCCATCGCTTCACTCATGTGCTCGTATTCACGCTCCGGGTCAATCACAATAACGTCGGTATCAAACATGAGTGTGCGCAGAATCTCGAGCTTCGTTGCGTATGATTTTCCGGCACCGGAGGTAGCGAAGGTCACCGAGTTGTAGTTCGGCATGGAGAAACGGTCAAAGAGGATGAGCCCCGCGTTGTGCCGGTTGATGCCGTAGAGGATTCCCTTGTCGGACGTGAGGTCAAATGACACAAACGGGAAGAATGAGGAAAGCGGCGAGGTGTTGAGCTTGCTGTGCACGCCGAGCTCGTCGCTCTGTATCGGCAGAACACTGCGGAACCCTTGCTCTTGTTGGAAGAGTGCGGGTTTGAGGTAAATAAGGCGGCTTTCCAGGAGTGAGCGGATTTCAGACTCAAGTTTATCCAAGTCCTCTTCTTTATCGGCGTAGATTGATATGTAGAGACCGACGTCAAAAAGCTTCTCAGTTGCCTGCTGGAGCTGGTCGCGGAGATTTTCAAGGTTTTGGTATGCGGCATCAAGCATCGGATCGCGCACGAGCCCCTTTTCTTCACGAATATGAATCTGACTTTGTACTTCGGCAACGCGTTTTCGAAATTCTTTGAGTACCTGCGCTGTGTCTACCGGAATGATGGAAATTGAGATATCAAATACTTTGTCGAGGTTGATAATCGGCGAGAGCCAGTTGTCAGGCAGGAAGCGAGGATACGAAATGGCGAAAAACGTGCGAACAACTTTGTCACCAAGGTTCAGTGCGCGCGGTGTTACTTTGAGTGCCGACGGCGCAATGATGTCTTGCAACTCAAGCACACCGGCTTCGTAGATGTCTTTTGGCAACACCGGGGAGATTTGCGGTGCGTCGTTGTTCTTTTTTCCTGTGATGAAGTCAAAAATTCCCATAGATTATTTAACTGCGGAGAGTGCAATCGGTTTTTCGGAGTCGCCCGGGTTGAACAGTTTGTAGTACAGTTCAACGAGTTCCTCCGTCTGCAGCTGGACTGCGCGAATGCCGGTGCGTGCAAGATTCTGTGATACAACCGCGATGCGTTGTTCGAGCTGACTGCGGTGTTCCTCAAACGCGATGATTTTCTGCTCAGGGTTTTCTTTTTTGCCCGAGAGGATGCCACCAAGTGCGCCCTTCACACCTCCCTTCGCTGCAGAGATAACCGCCGGAGAATACGGGACAACAACGAAGAAACTCTTGGACATGATATTGACGTTCTCCATGAACCCTTTGATGAACTCGATATACTCGCGCGTCTGCATTTTGATGAGATTAATCTCCTGCACTTTTATCTGGTTTTCTAAAAGCGCGATGTACGGACGGATGTCCAGCTCGCGTGACTGAATGAATATCTGTATGGGAAACTCCACCGAGTTGAGGAGGTTCTGAAACTGCATGATGATTGCCGACTGCTCATCTTCGGACTTCAGAGCGAAGTTCAGCGAGCTACAGAGGAGCACGGATCGCATGGAACCGTCCTTGAGGATGACGACACCGCTGCGGATCTCTTTGATGGGAACGAATACCTGCGCGCTCTGCGCTTTTTGTTGCGCCATATGCGTTACATTGTAACGCATATTAGGGAACTGGGAACCGGGAACGGTGAACAGAACGGTTTAGGAGGGCTTTATGCAGTTTGTGTACCGTGGCGGTATGAGTAAGGCTCTAGATTTTACCGATTTACAGGTTTGGAAGGAGGGACACGGCCTTGCAAAGGCAATTTACCTTTGCACAAAAGAATTTCCCGGGGATGAAATATTCGGATTAACAAACCAAATACGGCGGGCGGCAGTTTCAGTGACCTCTAATGTGGCCGAAGCACACGGAAGGGTGTCTCATAAAGAGAAACTCCGATTCTACCTTGTTGCACGAGGTTCTTTGGTTGAGGTGCAAAACCAGCTTCTCCTGGCCCGTGACGTCGGGTATTTACAAGACGATGCTTTTTTCCTGCTTTGTGAAAGGGTGATAAAAACCCTCAAACTCCTTAACGGCATCATTAGGTATTGCCGCAAGTCCTTTCCTCCTGTCCCCTGATGACCGTTCCCTGTTCCCTACTTTTGTTCGTCGTACAGTGAATCGTGCACATCAAGGCTCCAGGCCAGGTCACGAAGCTTGCTGTCAGACAGGCGCGGCACGACGACGCCCTCTACCTGTGCCTCCGCCGCCGTTTTGTGTTCGACTTTTCGAGCCTCCTTCTTCCAGATGTAGAGTTTTTTTGAAACGAAGAAGCGCAGCATGGATTCCAGGAAATTCACGAACGGTTTCTCATTTACCTTGTAGAATGCGAGCGCAACGGCGAGCCCCAGAACCGCGGCAATGAGAAAAATGCCGATGAAGCGCGGCACAAAAAGCCAGATGACAACTGAAAGACCCGCTCCTCCGGCGAGGTACACGAACTGCTTAAAGGTGAACGGTCCGAACACCTTGTCTTCGACGTCGATAAACTGCGGTACTTCAAATTTCATCCCGTTAGAAGCAGGTCGCGGTCACTGTCCGCTTCTGAACCTGCGAAATTATGTTTGTGTAATAACGTTTTATCATGGTTGTTGATTTCTGAGAGTAGCGACCGCGGCTTCTAAACGGGATTCATGACCGTTCCCTGTTCCCAACTACTTCGTCGGTTCGCGGTACGGATCAACGCCCGGGTACTTTTTCCCCTCTTCCCCGGAAACCGGCTTTTCGGTCACCTGTTTCGTTTCAGTCGGCATGCGGAACTGACGCTCCATTCTCTCTTTTGCAAAGTCGGTGTTGAGTGTGCGCGCACCACTTCCCTGCGCTGGTGCTGTTGGAGATGTCGGTGCCGCGGGGGTGATAACAGGTGCGACAGGTGTTGTAGGGGCTGTTTGCGGCTGGGGCATAATAACAGCAGGAGCGGGCGAATCTGTTTTTTCCGGCTCTCCAGGGCCATACTGTTTTTCACTCTGTTCAAGAAAAGTTGCAAGGTCGTGACGAATTTTATCGAACACATCCCGGTTGATATCTTCTACGATAGCGGCTGCGGTATCCCGAGAAATATTTCCCTTCTGTGTCAGGTTATTCATGAATGTGCGTGGGTTTTCGAGGCCCAGCATAATAATCATTATCTCGTTTTCGAGGACACCGGCCTGATCCGTGCGAAGGTCGTGTTTCTTGGCCAAGGTGCCGATATATTTTGATGCATCAATGTGCAAAAACGCCTCGCGCACCTTCGGTGGCATAGCCCCAACCTGTTTGTTTATCAATTGTTGTATTTCCGGGTTCATCATTGGGTTACGGGGTTATTATGTTCGGAGGATTATTTGGTGGAACAGTAGTTCCCTGTGCGTTTACGGGTTGTCCTTGAGGATTAAGGATTGCGCCGCCTGCTTGCCGCGGGGGTTGAGGAGGAGCCGGGTTTTGCGGCCCACCTCCTCCGCCCGCGGGTTGTCCTTGGGGGGGTTGCCCCGCTCCTCTTCGTACTCTTCCTCCAGCACCACCTCCTGCTTGCCCACCACCAGCCTGTCTCACTTGTGCTTGTGCAGCAGCTTTCATTGCTTTGATTACTTCTTTTGCAGCATCACCACTGTCCTTCTTCATCTCAGCCCGTAGAGCATCTCCAGCATTTCTGGTTGAGATGAATGCACCGCCTGAGGCAAGAGTATCAGCGTATTTTCCTTTCGCTCTCGTCACAGCACCGGACGCGCCCTTTGCAACACTTTCCGCTCTCTTGTGGGCATCCATGTAAGCATTGTACTGAGCCACCGTTCCCTTGTAGGTATTCAGTTCACTGACTGTGGCTTGTATCTTTGCTCCCAGCTCTGCTTTTTTCTTCGGATCCTGCTCAAGTCTGAAGTCACGCTGTAGGCCTTCAATATATGCTTCCTGTGCGTCAATAACACGTATTGCGGTCTGCGCTTCCTCCCGTTGTGCGGCAGTTAACTTTTTCGTCTCTTTTTCGAGTGCTTCTTGTGATGATGTTCTGGTTCCTTTTAGTTTCGCGATTTGTTCTTTAATCTCCGCCGCTTTCTTCTGATCACCAGCGGCTTCCGCTTTTTGGAGTTCCTCTTCCAAGCCGCCAATACCTGCTGCTGTTGCATATTTACCAGCACGCTCCTGGATTAGTTTTTGACGTGCTTCACGTGCACCAACGAGCCCTCCCTTAATGCCAACATCGCCAGCACTGAAGTCACCACCTGAAACATCCTTGAAAGCACGTGCGTCATACGTCCAACTTCTCCCCTTATCTCCTGCAAGAATAAGGCCTTTTGCAAGAGAACCACGGAAGCCACCTTTCTCGACCGCTGTTCCAAGCGTCCCCGACTGGGCGATTTTTTCCCCGAGGCGACCTAGGGTGTTGCGTCCAAGTGCTGCGGTACCTCCGAATACCGCTTTGCCCGCCCACTTTGAACCCCATTTTACAAATCCTTCGCCGGCTTTATTCGAAGTTTGTTTCGCGGCGACAAGTGCGGCGACAATCATGCCGATGACAATTGCGTACTGAAACAGAATTGCCACCATCTGTATAAGTGCAGTGTTGACGTTTTGTCCGAATGTTCCCGGCGGCGCGGTAACAAGCGCACCGAATTGGTCATCGTTAATAATGAGCACGACGATGAGAATAAGGACGAAGAATATGGGGGCAAACGCAGCCTGAGCAGAAAGAGTTTCCCACCATTTTTTTGAATGTGTTCGAAGTTGTGGTAGCAGTTCACCAAGGAATGCAATAGGCGAAGTTATCATCAAGAAGATAAACAAGACGAACCGGACGATAAGCAATGCTGCTATCACAAGAAAAACAAACGCCGCCACCAGCGTTGTGATGATACCCATGGTGAGGCTGAAGACCGGATATGATGACTGCGCGAATGTTGCCGCCGCTTTGTCGGTTGCAATCTTTGACACGCCAAGCCCTTGCATGAATGAGCTTGTGAGTCCGGTGTCTATTGTGACGCCTCCGGGGAGATCTATGGTGCCGCTACTACGGACGCTTTTCGCTGTTTCATAAAACTCGAAGGTAATGATGTTGGAAACATCAATAACAACTTTTGTAAAAAACAAACTGAAGTTGATAAGAAGCGCGGCAATGATGACCTTCGGAATAAGCGATTTGTTGTATGGTCCGCTTCCCCACGAACCAAGAATGATGTTGATGGAGATGAGGAGAAGAACAAAGATGAAAAGAATGTTGGCAACATCGCGGATAGTGCGCCACGCCAAATCAATGGAAGGAATACCGTTCACAAAATCCTTCATCTTAACTATCGTGTACTGAATGGTCATCTCAAGCACGATGCCGGCAAATCCGAGGATAAGCCCACCGAGTTGGAGAACGAGTTTGAGCAATTCTTCAATCCATGTTTTTGGGTGGAGGTATCGAAGAAATCCTTGGGCGTATAAGCTTTCAGGCAAGAGTAAAAAGAGTGCCACACACGCGATGGGTAGGATGTATTTCAGGTTTTTTTTAAGCCACGTAAACATACGTTAGTTCCCCGGTTCAAACTCAACAGTGATATCACTCCATCTCCAACCGTCCGTGTTTCCCTCATTCCCCTGCACGCTTCCTTCCGCGCCAAGTTGGAGATAGTACCCCGTTTGGTTTTCTGAGTTTGTGCTTGAGAGAAAGTCTACGGTCGGGTCAAGATTCATAGACAGTATTTGATTGTTGCCTCGATGCACGGTAAGTCGTGCACGATTTGCTCCCGGCTCGTAGTCAATCGTAAAGGCATACGTCTCTCCAGGTTGTAGTGCTATGCGCTGAGACTTACGGTTGCTGCTGTCTATCGTACAGCTGTCTACTTGCGTGACGGCGCGCAGATTGGTACCAGTTGTGTGCACCGCCGCTACCTCTATAACGCGGTTTGCGCCACCGCCCCAATCATTACCGCCGCGGTTGAGCCACACAACGTTGTACTGCTCTCCGGGCCCGTTCCACGCGCCTACGGTAAGGTCAAAGGTAATTGCAACGCGCCGGTAATCACCCCAGCGTTTACCCGAGGGAAGCGGTATGTTGCCGGCAAAGAAATCGTTTATCGCTGATGGCGTATAGGTGATACTTGATCCGAGTGTGCCGGGTTCTGGGTCTGTTGGTGTGCACTGCCCGCCGCCTCCACCCGGATAGGTGTTCGGGTCCTCGACATCAACGAGTGGTTCTTCAAACTCCTCGGTGTAGTTGTAGCCGGTGAGACCCTCATCTTGGGTGAGAACGTCGGTCAGGAGGTAGACGGCGACGAGCGAGATGATCTCGTTGAGCTCGTCGGCTGCGACGATTGCGTCAAGTTTTACACCGAATGCTTTTTCCAAACTGGATTTCACCGTCTCACCCGGGGTGACCACTTGCGGTGGATCGCACTCCTGGAACGTAACGACGGTACCGTCTTCAAGAGTCTCTTGTGTCTCGTAGCAGTTCTGGGTTTCTTTACTCAAGAAACCGCTTCCAAATTCGAGTTTCTTTTCAGCTTCTGTGGTCGCCTCCTCAACCTCTTTTTCAAGTGCAGCGGCTGACTCGAGGTATGCGCCGTACGGCGTGAGATATGAATTGGTGGACAACTCTATCCATGATTCCCAACCACCGGAATAAAAGTCACCGGCGAGAAACGCGTCAACGTTACTTGCGATACCGGTTAAGGTGCAACTTGATTGTCCGTACGGAAATGCACGCCCTGACTGTGCCTGGTAGTAGCGCGTAAGTGCGAGTTGAATCTCGGCGCGGAATGGCGAGCAGAGAAATTGTCCGGCGGTTGTGCGTTCAATGTAACTTCCGGCGACGGAGTCGGCGATAGAGAGAAGATACTGCGAGATATTTTGTACGAATGACGGATTACCGCCGTACCCGCGTTGCGCCCAGCCGACGGCTTGTCCGGTGATGAGTTCAAGCAGTGCAAACTTTGTCGCAGACACGAGACAGTCTTTTATGCTTTCTTTGATGATAGTTGGCCAAGGAGCAGTTGGTACCGATGTCGGTATCACACTTAGCACTGCGCCCAGAACAAGGTCGATGGCCGCTGCGGTCGCGCACTGTTCAGCGTATTTCTCAAACAGTTCATCAAATGACGGACCGTCGTAGTACGTAGTTTCTTCCTCCGTGCTCTGTGCGTAGGCGGGATGCGGGTATGCGGAGGATATAACGCCGAAGGAGAAGATAACAAGAAGGACGACAGCGAAGCATTTTTGGGTAGTTGTTGTTCGAAAAAGGGAAATCATAGTGATAGAGAAGCGGCGCTCATAAGTACGTATCCCGGTTCCGTTTCTGGGTATGCAACACCCTCATCCGCGAGGGCCGCGCGCAATGCGTCGAACGCCTCGTCGCGTTGCGTCGTACTTTCATTATATGCAGTGAACACTGAAAGCGCGAGGAATGGATCTTCCGTAAAGCTGTAGAAAGAACGAAGATCATTTTGTACTGCAGACAGCGCGTTGATGACACCAAGGTGTTCGACGACAATGCTTTTTGGAACTGTGATGGCAAGCAGTTCGGAAATTACCGTGTTGTATTGAGTAATAACGATTTGCAGGTCGCGTACAAATACCGCGTCGTCACCCGAACGCATGAATGACACGAGCACGAGGAGTTCGTTTGGAGCGGTTTCATTCTCGGGAACTGAAAGCACGGAACCAACTTCGTTTCCGTACGCGTACAACGCGCCTTCTCCTGCTGCATTTGAGAGACGCAGTTCGGTGAGTGAGTACACGCGCGGTGCCGCCTTGGTTGGAATCTCATATGTCGGAAGATTTTCAACGAGCGCGGCAGCGTCTTTCTCGGTGAGCGCACGACCGGTCTGTTTGAATGTGAGGTAGTCAGCAAGGAGTCGTCCGGTCACCTGTTCGGTGTACGAGAGCGATTCCCAATTCGGGTCCTGTGTGGGGTCGAGAAGCTGTGCAAATGCTTCTTGTTGCGTGAGTATCTGTGCCTGTAGTTCCTGTTTTTCGGCGCCGTCATTGATGCCATCCCCGTCGGAGTCAGCATTTTTTGGATTAAATCCCCACAGCGACTCTTCCCAATCCTTTAGTCCGTCCCCATCGGTGTCGGTTTCATTCACGTATGTTTTTTGAGCGTCTGAGGTCGTAAAGCGCGTATCGGCAACTCCTTCGGTCTTCCCTCCGAATTTGATGAGCCACGACGCAACCACAACAGCGACGACAATGATGGCGAGCGCGACAATCTTACTGCTTGGTGTGGTTCGTGTGGTATCCATACATCCCCACCCGCACGACGTGCGGGTTCTTTACCGTTTATTTTACGTTATACTATTCCTATGCGCACCTCTTTTTCAGGATTTCTGGGTATAGCTGTATTCTTGTTTTTTGCCCCACTTTTTGTTTTTGCGGCAACATTTTCTCGCGATCTCTCACTTGGCGATAGCGGACAGGATGTGCTTGAACTTCAGCGACTGCTTAATGAAGATGAGCGAACACAAATTGCCGCGCTCGGCCCCGGCTCTCCGGGGAACGAAACAATGTATTTTGGGTTGTTGACGGCGGATGCCGTGCGCCGGTATCAGGAGGCACACGCCTCAGAAATCCTTACACCACTTGGTCTTTTTGCCGGAACGGGGTTTTTTGGGCGCTCGACTCGTGCACATCTACTGGCATCTCAAGTTACTGATTCAAAGCGCCCGGATGAGCGTTATGTGTTGAAAATACTGGGTATTGAACCAAAAAGCGGTGGTGTGGGCACGGAAGTGACAATATATGGCACGGGGTTCACCGCCACAGGAAACCGTGTTGGCTCTGCGTTTGAGGAGTGGGGTTTGATTGACTCGCCGGACGGTGAAACACTTACGTTTACTGTACAAGGGCCGTTTCCTGAGGATTTTTTGGAAGAGCACGGGGACTTTTTCAGAGATGCGGCCGGAACGATGGAATACCAAATCGGTGTTATCAACGGACGGAATGAGCGGAGCAACTTTATCCCCTTCTCGTTTATCTTCTAAATATATGAATTCCGCACCAGTACAACGAACACTTATCTCCCTCGCCACGCTTTCGTTGGTTTTGCTCACCTCATTCTCTCCGTTTTTCTCCCGTAGGGCCGAAGCGCAGTTCGTCAGGCCGTTTGGTGGCTATATCGTGAACGTGGACTATCAAACATGCACGTGCGGATTCATCATTTTTACGGTGTACGACAAGACAACATATACGGAGTACCGCATTATTTACTTTTATCTCCTGCAGTTTCTTGAGAAACTCGGTATCGGCTTTCCCGACTGGTTGTCCATGGGTATTCCGCGCATCTACGAATACTACGCAATATGGCCGGGATCACAGGCGAATGTCGTCGGCAATTACATTCCGTATACGGGCGGTGCGACGTGCTGGGCAATTAGTTCAACCGGATGCTCGCCGGTCACCGGCGCCGGTGACGGCTACCTGCTCAACATGGGAACATCACTGCTCAGCGACGGCTAAGTGACAACCAGTCAGACAAAGACAACTCTTCCGCACGGACGCTCAATGGGCGTCCGTGTTCTTTGAAAAATGCTCCGAGCGTCTCTTTTGGAAAAAGCGACGAGAGGTTTGAGGTCAGCACCTTGCGTTTGTGCGCGAACCCGGTTTTTACGATTTCAAAAAATCTTTTTTCGGACATGTCTTTGAAATTGTTTTTGGTGATGTTGTTGATGAGAAGTACAGCGGAGTCAACTTTTGGCGCGGGTGAGAAATATTTTTTCGGAACGGCGGTCACGATTTTCGGCGTACCGAATGCTTTCACCGAGATTGAGAGAATGCTTTCGCGTCCGTCACGCGCGACCACGCGTTGTGCAACTTCTTTTTGAACCAAAAGCACCGCACACGAAGGCGCGTGCTGATTTGAGAGGAACTTTTCCAGTATTTCTCCGGTGATGTAGTACGGAATATTAGCGACGAGCTTGTATCCGTGCGAGAGCAAGGTGTTTTTTTCAGGAGAAAACTGCAGTATGTCGTCTTCAATGAGATGAAGTTTGTTTGCGGCGATTTCTTTTTGAAATTTTTCCTGCAAGAGAGGCAGAAGCTCGCGGTCTTTCTCAATTGCAACGACGACGCATCCGGTTTGTAAGAGTGCTTCAGTCAGTACCCCCTTCCCCGGTCCGATTTCAAGCACAACATCACCTTCAAGGATATCCGCGGCGGCAACCATTTTTGCAACAACCACTTTTGATTTTAGAAAGTTTTGTCCGAGGTGTTTTTTTGCGCGGTGGGCCATGAGAGTAGGGTACGGGGAACGGGGAACGGTGATTAGGAATATGATAGCAGGTTTCCTTTCTCGCTCCTGTTCCCCGTCATCTGTTCCCTGTTCCCTAAAACTCAATATCAAGCAGCCCCTTTCCGCTTCCGGGTCGCCACGAATCCTGCGGCGTAACGTCGCGCACAAGCTCGGCGTCGAGTTCGGTGATGAATTGCGACGGAACGTTCATTGATGGCGTACCGAAGATGGTGCGCATGAGGGCGTGCGAGAGGTGTGCTTGTTTCTTTGCGCGGGTGAGCGCGACATAGAAGAGCCGGCGCTCTTCCTCGCGCTCTTCCGGTGTTTCGCGCAGAGTACTGCGCTCATCGGGGAACAATCCTTCTTCAAGTCCCGTAATAAACACGTGCGCAAACTCTAAACCTTTTGCCGCGTGAATGGTCATAAGTTTTACCGAGGCCTCGTCGTTTTTCAGTGAATCCTGGTCACCGGCTAGGAGTGCGGTTTCCAAAAACGTATGCAGGCCTTCGTCTGCGGGCAGTGCGTCGTAGCGCACGGCAAGCGTTGCCAATTCACGGATGTTGCCAAGGCGCTCGTGTTCGTCGTCGGTGCCGTGTGCGAGTTCGTGCTCGATACCGCTTTCTTTCACGACGAATTTCACGACATCAGACGGCTTGTGTGCGTGCGAGAAGTCGGCGATGCGCGACAGAAGAGTTCGAAATGCGGTCACTTTCTCTTTCATTTTTGGGGGGAGCAGGTGCTCTTGCCCGGAAAATATTTTGAGAAGTGTTGTTTTTCCGATGCCGCGCGCAGGGACATTGATGATGCGTGCTAGTGCGGTTGTGTTGTCGGGATTAAGCGCCGCGACGATGTATGAGAGCACGTCTTTTACTTCACGGCGTTCAAAGAACCGTGTGCCGAGCACTTGATACGAAACACGCGCGTTGAGAAACGCCTCTTCAAGCGCGCGTGATTGGAAGTTTGCGCGGAACAACACGGCAATTTCATTTTCCGGAACACCTGCGTCAATGAGTTCCTGTGCGCGTGACGCCACCCATTGTGCTTCATCGGTCTCAGATGCGGCGGTGTACAGCTCAATTTTCTCCCCTTCCGACCCGCTGGTGAACAGATTTTTTTCTTTGCGCATTTCGTTTTGCGAAATGGCGCGGTTTGCGGCGGTGAGGATGGTTTGTGTTGAGCGGTAATTTTCTTCGAGTGTCACAACCGTGACGTCACGGAAATCTTCTTCAAAGCGTGAGAGGTTGCGCATGTCGGCTGAGCGCCATGTGTAGATGCACTGATCGTGGTCACCGACCACGCAGATATTTTTGTGCGCACCGGAGAGGAGTTGTGTGAGTTCGTACTGCACGGTGTTCGTGTCTTGGTACTCATCAACGTGGATGTGCGACCAGCGGTTTTGATACTCCCGCAAAATGTCGGGATACTTTTTGAAAAGCGAGAGTGTTGCAAGTAAAAGATCGTCAAAGTCGAATGCTTTTTCCTGAGCGAGTGCTTCGCTGTACCGCTCCCACACGGGAACCGTCATGCGTTCAAACAGCGTGTTCGCTTTCTCACGGAATTCAGAGAGCGGACGCGCTTCGTTTTTATTTTTTGAAATAACGGAGAGGAACGCGGAGGGCGAATGCTGTTTTGGGTCTAGTCCGAGGTCGCGGAGTATGCGCTTAATCGTAGAAATTGAATCGTCGCGGTCGAAAATCGAGAAAAACTTCGGAATGTTGAGGAGACGGTGATTTTCCCGGAGGATTTTCACGCCAAGCGCATGAAACGTGCCGATGAACGGCGCGGGACTTCCCGGCGGCAGGAGTTTAAAAACGCGCTCGCGCATCTCGCCGGCGGCTTTATTGGTGAATGTGATGGCAAGAATTTTCTCCGGCAGGACACCTGCGTTGATGAGATTGAGGATGCGATGTGTGATGACGCGCGTTTTACCCGTTCCGGCGCCGGCGATAATCAAAAGCGGACCGCTCATATGCTCCACTGCTCTTTTTTGTGCCGGATTAAGACCGTCGAGGTGTGACATGGTTGCCTGGCATGATACCACGCACCTAAAAAGAACCGCCGTCCCGAGATGCCGGGACGGCGTGGGCCCTTATGGGCACGGAAAGACCTTAAAGACGACGTAGTGCAACTTGGTCTCCGGAACCTTCTCGAAGACGATGCACTTGTCCGCGAAGTTCGGGAGGATTGCGCCGAAGGCGGGTGACTCCTCAGACATCACCGCATTCGGAATGAGGAAGGTCTGCTCTAGATACTCGTCTTCCTCCATCCACCGCAGTGTGATGTACCAGTCCCACTTCCCCCGCTCGCAGTCAATCATCTGGTAGAGGATGCGGCACGTCACCCCGAACGGGAGCGCTTCCCAGCCGGCGGTGTCCTCCGGAAGGACGTCGTCGAGCCTCCCCGCCCCCTGCTCTTCCGGGCCATAATCATCCCCCTTAGCGCCATTGCAGATGAACATGGCGATGACCCAGAAGAACGCGACGAGGAAAAGGGCGATGAGAGACAGAACGGCGACCTGCACGAAGGTCTCCATGGTCAGATGCTATCCCGTGAGAGAACCTCCGCCTCCGGCGTCGAACTGGCGATGGCCACCCCGAGACCCACGAAGGCGGCAACCAGGCAGAGGCCGAAGACGACTTCGTTCCCGTTCTTCAGACCCACCGCCAGTGACGCGATGAGTATTGCTAGGCCGATGAAAAATCCGGGAATACTGGTCATGCACCCTCCTTTTGAAGTGTTGGCGCTCAAATGCGCCGATTCAGGACTATCTGCGTTGATTTTGTGTTGTTTTTTAGAATTTGTCAATCGATGAAAGGTTACATTCATTTGTTTTTTACAATAAAACTGGCATTTAGACAAGGGTTTGTGGTGACCATGAGAGACAAAAAACGGCTCTAATAAGCCGTTTTTGACTCCACGCGCATTCCTCAGTTTATCCACCAAGCCGTTGCCCATGGAGTGTCGGACACGTAGAATTGAAGGTGTTCTGAAGTGGATGATTCTCGGACCTCTCCAAAAGGGCGGTCCCACTTGCTGAAACGGGGGCATTACAACCTAACGCAGTCATATAATACATTTTTATCGGGATTTCGGTTCTTCAGCGTCGCATTTTGCTGGCCGAATGAAAGATAGGGCTCTCTCGGGACGTTTTTGGAAGCACCTTGCTTTCCGTTTCGCAGCGACCGTTCTCCCCTTCGTCTCGTACGGAGGGCTTATCGGTATGTATGGTGCACTGCCGTCCGTAGGCGCTCAGGAGCAGTTTTCAAACGTTCACCTCACCTCCATTTCCATGCCGCTACTCCAAAGCACGGAAAACCCGAACCCAAAGCTTGCCGTTGCTTCCCCGTCCTCTATTGTCGGGGGTGATGCGCTTGCGGCGGATGAGAACCCAATGGCTGCTGAGGCGCGTAAGGCGTCGTCAGACCAGATTTCCGTATACGTTGTGCGCGAAGGTGACACACTGTCCCAGATTGCCGAAATGTTCTCCGTTTCCATCAACACCATTCGCTGGGCAAACGACATGATTGGTAAATCAACCATTCGTCCCGGACAGACGCTCGTTATTCTTCCTGTTACCGGCATTCGACACGTGGTGAAGAAGGGTGACACCGTTGCCTCAATCGCCAAGAAATACAAAGGTGATGCCGATGAAATTCTGTCATACAACGGTTTGGAGAAAGGTGCGTCACTGACCGTCGGAGAAGAAGTTATTATTCCGGACGGTGAGATTGCGGCACCGGCACCGTCGAGTTCGTCCGGTGGTTCACGCTCGTACGCAGGACCATCCTACGCGGGGTACTACCTGCGCCCGGTTAACGGTACGCGCTCACAAGGATTGCACGGACACAACGGTATTGATATTGCGGCACGTGCGGGTACACCTATCTATGCTGCGGCTGCAGGTGAAGTCATCATTGCAAGCACGGGCGGTTGGAGCGGAGGATACGGCAACTATGTCGTTATTAAACACGGCAATGGCACACAGACGTTGTATGCGCACAACAGCAGTAACGCGGTAACAGTCGGACAGACGGTTGCACAGGGAGATGTCATCGGTTACGTCGGTTCAACAGGACGCTCGACGGGTTCACACGTACACTTTGAAGTGCGTGGTGCAGCCAATCCGTTCTAGGAAAGAGCCGGTAGCGCGCGCAAGCGTACTACGGGTTTTGATCTAGAGATATCCGAGACCGCAAAACACCCCGGCATGCCGGGGTGTTTTGTTTTATACCGAGAACAGTGACTTCGGCCGGTACTGAAGCGCTTCCAGAATATGACGTGTCTCGACATTTTCTGAACCGTCCAAGTCGGCAATAGTGCGCGCTGTTTTGATAACGCGGTGATATCCGCGCGCGGAGAGTCCCAGTGTTTCGGCTGACTCGTTGAGGAGTGCGCGCGTCTCCGCATTCAGCGGGACGAGCGCGTCGAGATCACGCACCGACATCTCGCTGTTTTTTCTTTTTTCAAACGATGCAAGCCGGTTTCGTTGCAATTCACGTGCCGAGTTTACGCGTGCACGAACCGTCTCGCTTTTTTCACCGCTTGCCGTTTCGCCGAGTGTTGCGTGTTCAACGGGCGGAATCTCAACCCACAAATCAATGCGATCCATAACGGGTCCGGACATCTTGCGCTGATACCGTGAAAGCACGAGCGGTGAGCACGTGCACGCAGTTGCGCTCCCCCACTTGCCGCACGGGCACGGGTTGAACGCAACAACGGTGAGTGTATCTGCCGGAAAGAGTGCAGACCCCTTTGCGCGCGACACCGAGACAACGCGTTCTTCAAGCGGTTGCCGCAGTGCTTCGATGACTCTACGGTCAAACTCTGGAAATTCATCAAGAAAGAGGATGCCGCGGTGTGCGAGTGTTATCTCACCGGGTTTGGGGAATGCGCCGCCGCCTATTAGTGATACGTACGAGCTCGTGTGGTGCGGAGAGCGCAGCGGCGGGTGGGTTATGACATCGTCGCGGAGTATTCCTGCAACGGAGTGAATACTCGTTACCTCAAGCATCTCATCAAATGACAGCGTTGGTAGAATGCCGGCGAGGGCGCGTGCCAGAAGTGTCTTGCCGGTGCCAGGCGGTCCCCAGAGTGCGACGTTGTGTCCTCCGGCTGCGGCGATTTCAAGTGCGCGTTTCCCTGTTTCTTGTCCGCGTATGTCTTGGAAGTCCACCGCATATGCGGGAGGTGTGCTTTCTACGCGGGTTTCTTCCGACGGTGTAATGAGCACGCGCTCTTTTTGTTTTTCATCAAGGTGTTGGATGAGTTCTTTCAGTGTTGCAACACCGTAGACAGCGATACCGTGTACCAGCGCCGCCTCGCGAACGTTTTCTTTTGGGACGAATACTTCAGTAAATCCCGAGCGTTTTGCGTGGAGCACGCACGGGAGCACGCCGGAGACGCGGCGCACCGCACCATCAAGGGAGAGTTCGCCGAGGAATAATTTTTTGTCAGGAGTGAAACGAATGTCGTCTTGCGAGAGCAGATAGGAGAGTGCAATAGCAAGATCAAACGATGGCCCCTCCTTTTTTATGTCAGCAGGCGCAAGTGAGATGACGATTTTTTGATTCCTGCTTTTTGGCGACTCGAATCCGGAATTTTTTATCGCGGCGGACACGCGGTCGCGTGACTCTTCAACTGCTTTGTCGGGAAGTCCCACGATGGAAAATGCGTGGAGTCCACCGGAGACGTCTACTTCCGCAGCGACTATGTGTGCAGACAAAAGATTGGTCTGTGCTCCGTATGTTTTTGCGAATGACACGGAGAGAGTATGCACACCACAACATCAAAGAAAAATAAATTGACACCGGTGAGGGCGACAGGTAAGGTGCTCGCAGAACAGAAAGGAGCTTCAAGTGAAAATTCTTGTCATTGACCAGGTTGATTCCTCGAGGGAGCATGTTGTCAGGCGACTTCGGGAACTTTTTCCCGACGTTGAAGTTGTAGAGACCGGACACGAGTTCGAGGGGATTCAAATCGCGCGATCCCAAAAGGGGCTCATTGCCATTCTTGTGGCGGACTATCCTAATGTTCCCGGGGTACGTGGCATGGCTGGGCTCATCATCTCGGCGCTTTCTCAGGAGTTTCGTTCCCTGGCTGACCGTGCCGATGTGCCAATTTGTCTCATGACTTCTGATCGCGAGGAGCTTGCCCAAACGCGCGGCGTACCGGGCGTCAATGTCTGGCAGTCATTCGAGGCTCCGCACCAGCTCTATCGGCTCATGAAGCAAAGGGACCGACAGAATCCGCGCCCTGCGAGGCGTGGTTTCTGAACTACTCCTTTGCCTTACAGCCGTCCCGGTACGCCGGGGCGGTTTTCAATTTGACTTTATTTATAAACGTGATAAACTCTCAAGCAGATTAGGTTTGCTCTCGATACGGAGCGTGGGCTGCGGAGGTGTGATGTGCGCGTGTTGAGCACGCCAAGGATCGTGGTACGAGCGATGGGCGAGCATCGCTCTCATCGTCTTCACTTCCCTTGCGCAGTGCCCGCCTGTTGCCCGCATGCGGACGAGCTCGTCCGCGGCGGCACAGACATCCGCTGTCCCCCCTGCTTCGTATCGAGAGTGTAGGTATACGCCGTGCTAGGCCTCCCCTAGTACGGCGCGTTTTTTTATTTCCAAAACAAAAACACCGTCCCGGCTTGGCCGGGACGGTGTTGTAGTAGTTAGATATTTTCTCGCGCGGCCGGGTTTGCCTCTAGGCGCTCAACAGGAATCGGTTCACCGGTCTTTTCGTCCATACCGTACGTTCCCTCTTCCATGCGTGCAAGTGCCGCAGTAACATCGCGGTACTGGGTCTCAAGCTCAGAGACAATCGCGTTATTCTCTTCGAGGTCTTCAAAGGCATCAGCGAGTTCGTTTTTGTCCGCCGTTGATACGTCTTTTCCTTCATCAACGACTGCGTTCCAGTCGTCCGCACGGTCGGGGTTTTTAACGCCGACGTCTGAAAGTTCCGCCTCCAGGCGGGCTTTTTCGTCAAGCAATTTCTGCTTAAACGACGCAATTTGTTCGGGTGTGAGGTGTTTCATACCACGTGAGTGTACCCCATGAGATACATAATTTCAATATACGCGCAACATTCGTTCACTATCTCACGGGGTGTACCAGGTTTTTCTAAAAAATCTACCGGGTAAATCGCGCCGTGTTGAGGTGGTCGATGAGGGCTCCGAGTACGACCTCATTCTGCGCGATAAGTAGGAATGTCGGTGTCGGGAATGCGTAGAGGAATCTTACGGAACCGTCCTGATTCTTCACCGCGCGCGCGTCGTGATTTTTTACGACGATGTCAACGAATACGGGAATCTCCACGACAGGAACTCCCGTACTCGGTGCGGCGGGCGTTGTCGTTGCTGGTGTCGTTGTCGAGACCGGTGTGCTTGTTGCCGTTGTCGTGCTTGTTGTCGGCTCCGGTGTGGGAATGAGTGCCGGTGTGTACGCGAGAAACGGCAAATCGGCGAGAAGGAACTGCTCCCATTCAAGCATGCCCGCAAATGACGAGTCGTATGAGGTCGTTTCAAACGCGAGGAACGGCAGCGCGCGCCCTTCAACGGTTGTGATGCCGAAGTAGGTTTGTTTTCCGAGTGCGCGGATAAGCCGGCTCGGTGCATGTGCGGAGATTTGCGTGAAGAATTGTTCTGCGGATACATCCGCCTGCACGCGCACGGTTTCTGATTCAACAATTTCTTCGCGGTATGAGATGAGACGTACCAGTGAGATACCCGGACGCGATGCGTATTGTCCGGAGAGTTCAGAGAGTGCGCGCAGGATGGACGTGCGCGTCATGTCGGTGATGTCGAGTGTCGCTTCGGGCACGGCGGGAATGAGCGCGTCTTGCGTTGTGAGCACCGGTTCATTCGGTTCCGGTGCGTTAAGTTGCATGAGGTATGCAACGGTGACGATACCCGCACCTAAGAGTGCAAGGATGATACCGGACACTGCCCACCACGAGAATTTCTTTTCTTCCGAAACGCTGCTGATGGCTTCTTCCGCCATCTTTTTTTGTTGTGCGAGTGCAATGCCGCCGACGGTGAGTTGATTCTTTGCGATGGTTGATGCGACGTCGCCTTCAAGTGTGCGAATGGCGGTGCGCCGTGCCATTTCGTTTGCCGTTTCTGCAGGTGTCGGTGCGGGAACCGGGGACATTGCAACCGGAGACGGAGGTGTCGGCGGGAGTTGCGGCCGTGTGGAAGGAATGACGGGACCTTCAAGCGGTTTTCCCAGAGCGCTTTGATACAGCGCGTCTTGTGCCGAGAGACGGGCAGGTTCCTGCGGGATTGTTTGGGGTCGCGATGGAGGTGTACTCGTGCGGTTGGTAGGGCCGACGATGCCGTAATCTTTCGGTGAAGCGCCCGCGACACCACGGACGTCCGCGTCATACATGCTCGTTCTGGCGGGTGGTTTTTGTTGCGGGATGGCTACTAGCGGAATTTTGGGAACGGTTGGAGCCGCGGGTGTGGGAGCAGGAGTTGCTGCTGGTGCAGGCGTCGGTGTTTGGGGTGTGGTGTGTTGCGGCATGATGACGCCAGGGATTGGTTGCGGTTTTGACTGCAAGGGTTCAGAAGCGGGCGCCGCAGCTGGGGTCGGTTGCACGGGTGCGGACGGCTCAATGTGATGGTCAACAGTTCCCGGCATAATCGGTGTCTCTGGCGGGAGACCAAACGTCGGTGCCAGTTGTGGAGCCGTACTCGGCGGAACCGAGCCGTCTTTTGGTGACGGCTCCGGCGGCATGCCGCTGTACCCCGGAAGTGGTGTATCGCTCATCCCGTTAGAAGCAGGTCGCGGTCAACGACCGCCAGTAAACCTGTGTGATTACTTTTGCGTAATAGTATTTCATCAAAGTTTTCGATTCCCGTTTGTTACGACCGTGGCTTCTAACGGGACTCATAGGTACAGCATAGCGGATAAAAAATGTTGCGACAAAAAAGTTAGTGGATGAAAAAACTACTCTCAAGTTCTTAAGAACTTGAGAGTAGTTTTGGTTCGATATCAGTAGTGGATGAGTTGTATGAAAAAGAAAACCGCCCTCAGAAAGCAGCGGCTTTCTTCGGGCGGTGATGCGGATGGCTAGCTGGCCTTGATCTTCGCCATTGTGGCCACGAGCTCGTGGTTGACAGTGGGCTCGTGACCGTAGTTCGTGTGTCCGTCCTTTCGGATCCAGCAGAGGGAGAGAAGAACCCAGTCGTTCCGAAGGAGCATCTCCATCAGCTCGCTGCCGGTCATCCTCTTTCCACCGAACTCTGGGGATCCTTCTTTGAACAACGGGTTCGAAACGTCGTAGTGGCCGACATCGAACACGCAGAATCTGATCACACTGCTGGCGGGGACCTTGGTTGGTTCCACGACGTGCGTGATTTCTGCCTCCAACACAGGAAACATCTCTTTCGGATTGTTCACTGTCTTCTCCTTCGGCCTAGGGCCGTGTATGTGTTGGCAAGCCCCAACAACGAACTTGCTAGTGAACAGAATAGCATATAAATAACATTTGTCAATATACAAAACTACCCGCGCACGGCGGGTAGTTGGGTTAAGTAACGATGCCTGATTTATTAGTGTCGCGGGCCGCCGTGGCCTCCGCCGAATCGTCGTGGCCGGTCACTGCTACCGGATCTGCGCGGGTGGTCGTTTTGCGGAAGCGGGCCTTCAAACGGTGCAACTCCCTTGCGCGATGCGAATTCAGGGTCGATATCTTTGATGGAGAGTCGAATGCGCCCTTCCTCCCCCATCTCTTTGATGACGACGGGAACGATTTCACCTTCTTTCAAAACATCTTCTACGTTTCCGATGCGGAACGGTGCAATCTCCGAGATGTGCACCAACCCTTCCGTTCCTTTCATACCTGAGATGCCCGTGTCTTCACCGAGGCGCACGAATGCACCGAACTCGGCGATGCGCGTTACCTCTCCCTGGAATGTCTCGCCTGCGTGGAATTCGCGCGTGATAGCTTCAATAATCTTGAGCGCCTTCTCTGCCGCGCCGTTTTTGCCGGTGACGAAGACCGTACCGTCTTCTTCAATGGAGATTTCAGCGCCGGTGAGGTCGCGGATTTGGTTGACGGTCTTGCCGCCGCCGCCGATGACGAGCCCAATCTGGTCTTTCTTAATCTTCGTCACGAGAATCTTCGGTGCAAGCGGTGAGATGTCGGCGCGTGCCTCAGGAATTGCTTCGGTGATTTTCTCAAGAATGTGCAGGCGCGCACGCTTCGCTTTCTCAAACGCTTCCGGGAATACCGAGAGCGGAACACCGGCAACTTTCACGTCCATTTGCATTGCGGTGACGCCGTCGCGCGTTCCTGCAACTTTGAAGTCCATGTCGCCGTAGTGATCCTCAGGTCCCTGGATGTCGGTGAGCACTTTGTACGCGTTGTTCTCTCCGATAACGACACCCATCGCGATACCTGCAACCGGGGATGCAATCGGAACACCACCGTCGAGCAAGGCCAAGGTGCCGCCACAGACGGAACCCATTGATGAGCTGCCGTTGGACGACATAACTTCCGAAACCAAACGAATGGTGTACGGGAACAACTCCTTCGGCGGGATAACAGCCAGAAGTGCTTTTTCAGCAAGTGCGCCGTGACCAATCATGCGGCGGTTGGTGCCACCCATGCGTCCCGTCTCCCCTGTTGAGTACGGCGGGAAGTTGTAGTGGAGCATGAAATGTTTTTTGCGCTGTACCTCCATACCTTCCAGTTCCTGAATGTCGTCGGGACCGCCGAGCGTGAGTGCGGCAAAGATGTGTGTCTCGCCGCGGTAGAAGATGCCGGCACCGTGGAGCATTGGTGCTACACCGCCTGCTTGCGCGTAAATGGCACGCACCTCATCGAAGTCACGGCCGTCGGGGCGGCGGCCTTCGAGCACACCTTCGTCAAATGCGCTTTCAACTTTCTCTTCGAAGTACAGATCTGCCAAACCGCGGTTTTCATCAGGCAACTGCTCTTTGAGAAGTGTTTTCCACGTTGTGTGCAACTCGCCGGTTGCTTCGCCTCCGGAGATGCCGGTGAACACCGCGCTTGCAAGCTTCGGTTCGATTTCTTTTGCAAAGAGGTCGCGTGCTTCTGTTGAGAGTTCCGGGAATGAAAACACTTTCTTTTCTTTTCCGATTTCTTTGATGACCTTGTTTTGGAATGCTTCAAGCGCGGTGATTTCGGCAGAGGCCTTCGTGAGCGCCTCAATAATTGTTTCTTCCGGGATTTGGAGCGCGCCGGTTTCAATCATGTTGATCAGTCCGTTTTGTCCGCACACCAGAATATCCATCACGTTTGTCTCGCGCGTGTCGTACGTCGGGTTTACGATCCAGTTTTTCTGCGTGTCGAGGCCGAGACGAACGGCGCCCACCGGTCCTGCCCACGGAATGTCGGATGTTGCGAGTGCCAGTGATGCGGCAAGCACGGAGACGACATCCGGGTCATCTTCGCCGATTGAAAGTATGGTGATGACGACCTGCACTTCAACGCGAAGGCGTGCATCAAAGAGCGGTCGTACGGTGCGGTCAACGGCGCGGCCCGAGAGAATTGCTTCGTCAGACGGTCTGCCTTCGCGGCGCACGTACTTACTGCCCAAAATCGCTCCTGCGGCGTAGAATTTTTCTTCGTAATCAACGGTGAGCGGAAAGTAATCCAATCCCTCGCGCTCCTGAGAGCCCATGACGGCGGTTGCCAAGACGGTTGTGTTGCCGTACGAGACCAAGCACGAGCCGTTTGCCTGCATTGCAAGGTCGTTGAACTCGGCGGTCAGTGTTTTGCCGCCTACTTCCGTAGTAAAAATTTTTTTCTGCATGTGGGACTGATGCCTAGTCCCCAGATCTTAGATTTGAAGAGACTTCAAACCTAGCCATCTGAGGGCTAAAGACGCTACTAGTAACGCTTGTACTGTAGCACCGCGCACCCGAGAAATGAAGAAGCCCCGCCTCGTCTGGCTTTGTGCCAAGACGGGCGGGGCTGGGTTACGGTGTCGGGCCGGATCGAGCCGGCGGCTGCGGGGTATCTCGTTGGAGCGAGCTCTGCAACCACCACTCCAAGAGGACGCCCGTCATCTCCGTGCTGCTGCTACCGTCAGCGATTCGCTTGGTGGTTCGGGCGAGAGCACGAGGGGCGTACCACGTGTGGGTGCCATCCGGCCACTCGACGTGCACTTGCATCCTTGACCGCTCATCTTTCTCCCCGAGAACTTCCACCCGAACGATTCGTCCGAGGTTGTTGTTCCAGGTCAGAATCATCGTGTCTGGTTGAGCGGCCACGATGCGGTCTTCCATGGATGCGACGAACGCGCGCTCTTCCGCGGTCATCTCTTTGGCACACCCCGAGAGGATGCTGAGGGCGAAGAGTGCGACGACCGCCTTCTTGTAGGGGATACTCTCCCCCTTCTTCCGATCCCGGTAGGGACGGGTGAGGTCGTAGCCGAAGGCGATGAGCACCAGCACTACGACGGCCGCGGCGAACAGCACGATGGGCATCACGATGAACGGATGACTCTGTGCGACTTGCATGATCCACTCCAACATCGCGTTCTCCTTGTGGGAAAGCAGAGACGTCAGTGATTAGCATCTGAGAGTATTATAACAATTTTATTGGTTTAGTCAACATCTTCTGTTCTGATATAAAAAACCTCCCGAGATGCGGGAGGTTTTTATGTTCGTGTTGTTAGTCCAAGCGTCGGCGGACAGTTTTCGGACCGTTTGAAGACGGTTCGTTTTTCTGCTGTTCGCGCGGTGCGGCTCCTTGCTCGCGTCGTTGTATTTTGCCGCCACGGTATCCCAAAAGATATTTGCGGGGATTCTCGTCGAGATCGGTGAAGTGGTCCGCGGCTTCAATAAGCTTTGCGGATGTTGAGCGTCCGAATGAGACAACCTCCACCTGACACCCTTCGTTGACCTGGAGATATTTCACGAGCGGAATGAAGTCGCCGTCACCGGAGACCAAAATAACTCCGTCGAGTTTGGGCGCGAGCTTTACCGCATCAATTGCGAGTCCGACGTCCCAGTCGGCTTTCTTCTGACCGCCGGCAAAAATTTGGAGGTCTTTTGTTTTTGTTTCAATGCCGGCTTTTTCAAGTGCTTCGAAAAATGTTTTTTCACTCCCCTCTTCAGTGGAGATGACATACGCGATAGAGCGTATGAGCGGACGGCCGTCAACCGCGTCGTCAACGATTTGGCCGAAGTTTGCACGCGCATTGTAGAGGTTGCGTGCGCTGTGATAGATGTTTTGCGCGTCAATAAAAACGGCAACGCGTTGTGCCTTTTGTTTGATGATAGACATAATAATTGTAGGAGTTGCTACTCCTTAATCTGCTTGAGAAGCTCAGCGTATTTTGCTGGGCTCTTTTTTTTCAGGTAGTTGAGATGTGAGCGTCGTTGTGCGACCAAACCGAGCAGTCCGCGTCGGGAGTGCTTGTCTTTGCGGTTGCCTTTGAGATGCTTCGCAAGTTCGTCAATGCGCTTATTCAAAAGCGCAATCTGTACTTCAGGAGAGCCGGTGTCACTGTCGTGACGCGCGGTTTCCTTGATAACACGTACCTTTTTCTTCTTTGTTAATGCCATGATGCAAAGAGTATACCTGCTCCTAATGCTTTTTACAAAATGATGGGGTGCTTGTGGGCACCCCATGGCTCGATGTTTTCACCCAGTTTCTCGGCATACTCCAGGGCCGTTTTTGTGTGAGCCCCTGTCCGTGCACAGCTACAAGGGTCTCTGGCGAGGTGCCCCAGAGAGCGGAAACCTTCGGAAGTTACTTCGTCGAGCCGATGCAACTATAGCACGTGTTAGAGTTTTTGCAAGTACTACGCCCGCACACAGAAATTTTTGTGCGGGCGGGCTGGGATTGCTAGTTGGTGAACTTGAAGCCGTTGAGCACCGCGGCAATCGAGGTTACAACGACCACGATTACGGCCGTCACCGTCATCGCCACTACGGGTATCGGCCAGCAGAGACCGGCACGGACATCCGGTTCGAGAAATACTCTCATGAACCAGGTGTCGTCAGATCTTGGTTCCCAGGCCGGCCTCCGTGCGTAGATCTTCCTGAGGGACCACACGTAGATGCCCCCCAGCAGTATGTACGCTCCGACGGCAATCAGGATGTACAGGAACATGGGCACTCCTTTCAGGTCGTTTTTTCGTTCGTTCTGCAAGAGTAATAGCAACACCGTCTATGTATGTCAATTGCGATTGGTTGACAATATTGTGCGACACTAAAAAGGAGGCACAATAGGAGTATGAAAGATGTTGAAACACTCAAGCGCGAATTCCTCGAGTATCTTGAAATCGAGCGCGGCCGCTCGCTGAAGACGGTTGAAAATTACGACCGGTACCTCTCCCGCTTCATCACCTTCTCCAAAGTCTCGAAACCGAAGGACATCACTGAGACGGTGGTGCGTGAGTTCCGCCTGTGGCTGAACCGTCAGGATGCCGGAGGAAAAAGCGGCGAGACGCTGAAGAAGAAAACGCAGAACTACTATCTCATCGCACTGCGCGCATTTCTGAAATTTTTGCGCAAACGCGGCGTAGAGAGTCTTCAGCCGGAGGCGATTGAACTTGCGAAAGTCGGTGACCGCGATTTGGATCTCATTACGTCCTCAGAACTTGCACGTCTCATGCGTGCACCCGAGGGCGACTCACTGACTGCCCTGCGCGACCGCGCGATTCTTGCACTCTTGTTCTCCACCGGCATGCGCGTTTCTGAACTCGTGTCGTTGCCGCGCGATATTGATCTTTCGCGCGGAGAATTCTCCATTCGTGGCAAGGGAGATAAGGTGCGTGTCGTGTTTGTCTCCCCCACCGCACGCGCCGCGGTTGAAAGTTATCTTGCAAAGCGTGCCGATCTTGATGATGCGATGTTTGTACAGGCGGGGCCGTCCTCAAAAAGCCGTTCAGATTTGCGGTTATCTGCACGTTCTGTCGAACGCCTCGTGAAACGGTACGCCGTGAAAGCGGGTATTTCAAAAAAAGTAACACCGCACGTCGTGCGTCACTCGTTTGCCACCGACTTGCTGGAAAACGGCGCGGATCTGCGTTCGGTGCAGGCGCTCTTAGGTCACGCGAACATCACGACGACGCAGATTTACACGCACGTCACCGACAAACACCTGCGCGACGTGCATAAAAACTTTCACGGGAAAAAATAAAACCCCTCGTGTGAGGGGTTTTATTTTTGTGAATTTGTGAAATGAAGAAGCCGCCGGGTGTACCAGCGGCTCGGGTGCCACAGTGGGATTCGACCCACACAACAGAGATGCGTATCTCTGCGACCTAGGTTCTGAGGGCTTCTGTGCTCGCCAGCACTGCCTCTTTTCCCCTTCGGTCTGACGCGGTTTTTTGACCGCCGCTCTACCTTACGTTGAGCTATGTGACGAGGGCATTATAGCAAGCTAAAATTGTTTGTCAAGGGCCCCCACTTTACGCGGTACTTGCAGAAAATTAGAACGTGAAACCCCGGCCTTACGGCCGGGGTTTCGTACGTAGCGAGCTTTTTATTTCGGGAAACTCACGGAGCCCGATGAGGGCGAGTGCGAGTGAATTGTCAGCAGACAATTACGCGTGTTCCCGAAATAAAATGCAAGCGGAGAGTTACATTTGTCCGCCCATCGGTGCGGCACTCTTCATCTCCATTTTGCCGCTGCTGCAGGTGTGGCACTTGCAACCCCAGATTGAGTAGACGCCGGCAACGCCGACGAGGACGTAGACGACTGCTTCAAGCCACATCCAGTTTCCCAAGAGCAAGTTGACGACGTTCCAGTTACCTCCGAAGAAGTAGCCGAGTCCCACCAAGCCCCAGTTGATTGCGCCGACGAGAACGAGAATCCATGCAATCCCCGCCGTCGAGCATTTTCCTTTCATCATAGTGCGTTTGTTAATTACGTTTCTAATAATGTTTCCTTCATTGTAGCAAGGGTGTTTTGCCGGGGAACGCATGCTGTGCATAGCACAACAGATGGTATTATTTCTTCATGCGCATCGTTTCGTGGAATGTTAACGGCCTCCGCTCGCTCTATAACCAGGGATATTGGGAGTGGTTTGAGCACGAAAAACCCGACATTTTCTGCCTGCAGGAGACGAAAGCCGAGGAGTTACAACTCCCGCCAGAGGTCCGAAAACCGGAGGGATATTTCGCTTACTTCAACTCCTCAAAAGAGCGCAAGGGTCACAGTGGTGTTGCCCTCTACAGCAAGATTGAGCCAAAAAAGGTGAATTTTGACGTTCTGCCGGAGCGGTTCAACTCCCAAGGAAGGCTTATTGAGGCTGTTTTTGAGGATTTTGTGCTTTTAAACGTCTATTTTCCCAATGGTGGCGGTGCTCCCGAGAGACTCAAACACAAGCTTGATTTCTACGACGCCTTTCTGGAATACGTAAAGGGGCTTAAAAAACAAGGCAAAAGCGTCATTTTCTGCGGGGACGTGAACGTCGCCCATGAGGAGATAGACATTGCCCGGCCCAAGGAAAACGAGGACCACGTCGGATTCCTTCCGGAAGAACGTGCATGGATGGATGAGGTGATAGCGGAGGGGTTCGTTGACACGTTTCGTAATTTCTATCCCAACAAACGTGACGCGTATACGTACTGGGATCTCAAAACGCGCGCACGCGATCGCAATGTCGGCTGGCGCTTGGATTACTTTTTTGTAACACCTGATTTACTTAGTCGTGTGAAGAAGTCGGAAATCATACCTACTGTTTACGGTTCTGACCACTGCCCTGTTGAGCTTGTTTTGTAAGGGTTTTTTCCGATGTCCTTTATAAAGGACATCGGAAAGCACGGTTATCCACCATTGTGTCCTTTACATTGAAACTGTGTCCTTTAGAATTGATACCAGAGTCGGAGTTGAGGGGGTCTACAAATCAAAACCCCACATGTCTCCTTGCCCTCTCCCCGAGGATTTGTTCTTTGTCGTGATGAGGGAATGAAGAGTCGTTTCATCAAGGATAGCCACATCTCTCTTTGAGGTGTCGCAAGATTCCGGAGTTCGTATGCACGCATACCTCCAATCAATAGTCCTTATGCGATTTTTACCCCACATCCAAACTGGAATTGCCTGCTGGGCGTTCCACGACAAGCCGCTTTCACAGGGCACAGATCAACATGGTGCATCCCGCACAATGCAACGATCACGCTTTGTAGGGCGGCTTTTTGCGTTCTACTGCACGTGGTGCTTTGAGCGGATCTTTTTGACTTCCTTTTCCTCCGCTTCTTCACGTGCGTCCTTTCCCTTTTCACCGAGTGCGCGCAGTTCTTTTTCAGGCATACCGGCGAGTTCAAACGCGCGTTTTTCCAAATAGGAGAGCTCGTTGCGTGTCGGATCATCAAGCACATCTTCTAAGAGTGCGTGCAAAATCCACCCCACGCGCGGTCCGGGTTTCTCATCAAGCAGTTGCATGAGTCCGCGGCCGTCAATTGCAAGCATCGAGACGGACACCGGGTCGCGCATCACCTCATCAATCATTGCTTTGTACTTGCGGAGCCGGTACGGCTGCTCTTTCGGACGTCCGGTGCCGATGCGATCGCAGATGCGGACGTTTAAAATGTTTTCCACGTTCTCCCGTCCGACGTTTCGTATGAGCCGGCGCACCGCGGAGTGCGTGATTTGCTCAGTGTCGGAGAAAAACATGTGCCAACGCACAAGTTTTATCACCGTATCAATGACATCGTTGGAAAATCGGAGTTCCTGGAGGCGTTTTCGTGCGATACGGCTTCCGACAACCTCGTGCCCGTGGAATGACCAGTCGTTTTTCTTCGTATCCATCGCTTTTGTGTGCGGTTTTGCAATGTCATGGAAGAGACACGCGAGCCGGACTTCAAGCGGAAACTTTTTATCCGCCGCCGCCTGCACGGTGCGACCGATGTGCTCAAAAACCGTGAAAGAATGGGCCTGATTCTGACCCACGCCGACTCCTTCGGAGAGTTCGGGAACGACAAAACGGAGCAGTCCGTGTTCATGGAGAATTTCCAGGCCACGGAACGGCGCGTCAGACATAAGAATTTTGCTGAGTTCTTCGCGAATGCGCTCGCCGGAAATCTCACCGAGGTTTTTTGCGCGTTGCTTGATGGCGGTTGCCGTTTTTTCTTCGATCTCGAAGGAAAGTTCGGTTGCAAGGCGCACGGCACGCAGCAATCGCAGTGCATCTTCCTCAAAACGTTCATCAGGATTGCCCACCGCGCGAATAACTCCCTTTGCGAGATCCTCTTCCCCGTCGTAGAGGTCAACCAGTGTCTCCGTTGCGGGGTCGTACGCAAGTGCGTTGACGGTGAAGTCGCGACGCGCGAGGTCTTCTGCAAGCGTTGCGCCGAAGACAACCTCGTCAGGGCGGCGTTTGTCGGTGTACTTCCCTTCTTTTCGGTACGGTGTTACCTCAATATTTTTTAGTGTCGGGTCTTCCGTGTCGTCGTTGACCACACCAACGGTTCCAAAATCATTTTCATAGAACGTGTGCGGAAAAACCGCCTGGATTTGCTCCGGCGTTGCGTTTGTCGTCACGTCCCAGTCTTTGGGTGTTCGGTTGAGGTAGATGTCCCGAACACATCCGCCGACAAGGTATGCCTCGTAGCCTCCGTGCTGAAGCAGTGCGACAACGCCGCGAACTTCTTTAGGGATGGGTTTCATACATTGATTGTATATTGAAAATCCGTAGCAAAAAGCGAAGAATCAGATTATGATACGACCGTATCTGCTCCCGTGGTGAAATGGATATCACGACAGGCTTCGAACCTGTTGTTGGGGGTTCGAATCCCTCCGGGAGCACAAATTGTAATACGATGTTTTCGGAGGGATTCGAAAGCCGGAGCACGACGGTGCGAGGCGGGGTCGAAGGACTTTTCAGCAGAAAAGTATCTGTGACCGAATCCCTCCGGGAGCACACTACGGTAGTATTTTGGGTAACCAACTTGGTGCGGGCAGGGAGAATCGGACTCCCGTCTCGTCCTTGGCAAGGACGTGTTCTACCACTAAACCATGCCCGCAAATGAGGAATAAGGCGGAATGAAGATTGGAGATCTTCAGTCCCATCTTTTCCAAACGCAGCGACATATGCTACCTACCGCATATGCCCGCAAGTGTGCTTTCAGCACGCTTTGGAGTATAGCGTATATACACTTTTTTCCAAGTTGTACCCAAGAGGTCTCGCCACTAAGCACTTAGTGGCAAGGCCTCTAAGAAATCAATTTTGAACATCAGATGAAAAAGACAGCAAGGAAAGTCTTTAAGAAAACTTTATTTTTCAACACTAAAATGGGGATAACAACGGGGATATGTGTAAAAGACACCAGTCCTTGAAGTCCTTTAGTTTATGAAAAACGTTATAAAATAAGGCTTTTTATAAAATATAGTTTCACGTGAAACAATTAGGTACAAAAACATCAAAAATAGGAAGAATCGGGGAAGATCTGGCTGTCCGGTTTCTCATGAAACAGGGTTTTTCAATAATTGAAAGAAATTATCTTAGAAAATGGGGTGAGTTGGATGTTGTTGCTTGCAAAGAATCCGTAGTTCACTTTGTTGAGGTAAAGTGTGTTTCATGGGAAACAGAAACAAGTAATGTTTCACGTGAAACAAATCAAATAAGACCAGAGGAACATGTTACACGTGAAAAGCTCAAGCGGCTTTCACGGGTAATTCAAACCTACCTGGTAGATAAGGATGTTCCACGTGAAACAAAATTCCAACTGGACGTGGTTACGGTAAAGTTAAATCTAAAGGACAAAACTGCCAGAATAGGTGTCATTGAGAATGTCCTTTAGAAACTTATAAAAAAACAGCCCCGGTTTCCCGTTGGCTGTGCGTGAGTCTTCGGCCTCACGGCTTCGGAGGTTCTGTTTCTGAGTCCTCCGCGGACTCCTGGGCCGTCTCCTCGTTACCACCACCATCAATCGAGAGTCCCTGCCAGATTTGTTTTCCGAGCAGCTCGTCCTTTTCGATGGTGTTTGGTCCCCTAGAGCCCCAGTACTCAATTCCGGCCCGGTGCTCCTCTTGCCAGAGCCTCTCTCGCTCTTGCTCGGCGTCGAGCTCCCAGATGTCCCGAATATTTTGAATAATCTCAGGACAATCATGCTCGGCATCCATGCCTGCGCGGAAGAGTTGCAGGAAGAGATGCTCGAAGGCCTCGATGTGCTTGTGACCAAGCGAATCGAGAACCTGCCGGACCGGCTCTGAGAGTGGGGTGTAGAAGATGGTGGCTTGTTCGGAATCGAGGTGGGGCTTGCCGCTCCACTCGCCGATTACCACTTCAGCCCAAACATCTCCGCCGTTCCGAGTGTCACCGATGACCTCGATATACATGAGAGTGTCTCCTCAAAGATCTCGATGAGCTTTATTGCTCATCATCTGGACACAGTGTACATGGGTTTGAATAAAATGTCAAATACTATGACTAAAAATAGTGCAGTGAAACGTCAAAAAACGCCTGAGAATAAGGTTTTAATGCGTCCATCACTTTAGGTTGTCAAAAATATTGACTATTATTTCTGTTGCGTATATACTGCCCATGTATGGAATTTCAGGAGCTTATACAACGCTTGGGGTTTTCCGAGAAAGAGGCGGCGGTATACCTTGCTCTTTTGAAGCGCGGGACGACATCTGCGTACTCCGTGGCGGTTGTCAGCGGGCTTAAACGTCCGACGGCATATGTGATTCTTAACGAGCTTGTACGCAAAGGAGCGGCGGTTTTGGTTCCACGTACAAAAAAGAGGCTCTATCGTGCGATATCGCCGGAAAACCTGATTGAAAAGGCGCGTGAAAGGTTGGAACAGGTTGAGCGGGCGCTTCCGGAAATCAAGGCGTTGGAGAAAGTTGGTACCGAAAAACCGCAAGTGCTGTTTTTTGACGGTGCTGAGGGTGCGAAAGAAGTTTTGCGGTACGGTCTGGATTCTCTTGAGGGAGGAATTGTAAAAGGTTTCTATGCCAAAACATCGCCTGAGGTTATGAAAATATTCGGCGGATATGAGGAATACAACGAAGAGTTGAAAAACAGAGGGGTGCGAATGCAAGGTATCGCTCCGAAAGATCCTTCTTTGAAAGAATTTCGGGCAAAAGATATCGAGTATGGACGCGAATTTGTTGAAGCACCTGCAGGAGAATACTCGTCGGACATTGCCGTAGAGATTGGTCCGACGTTTGTGCGATTTTTTGATCCGCTTAATTTACAAGGATTAGTGATTGAGAACCCGGCGATTACAAAGACGATGCGCGAGATTTTTGAGATTGTGTGGAAGAGTTTAAAGAAAAGTTCGGTGGAGAAAAAAATGTAAAAATGCTAGATTAGTTCGTCGGGCGTATCTTCGCTGCTGCGCATCTCGATACGTCCCTCGCTCGGAAAATCAGTTTTCATGTGAACATAAAACCTGATTTTCCTCACTCGGGCTGTAGTATACCGGTAGTACGCATCCATGGGGTGGATGTAGACCGGGTTCAATTCCCGGCAGCCCGACCTGTTCTTTGGGATGTGTGATTTTATCCCAAATTTATATCCACGCCCTAGAATTGGGGCATGAAAAAATGCAAATACTGTGGCAAAACATTCCCGGACGACTATTTTGGCGTTGCACTAACAACACCACGCAAGGTATTTAGGCGGAGAAAGTGTCGCGATTGTTATCGCGCGACGAAACAATCACTTATAGAAAAGCATTATCGGTGGATCTCTGAATATAAACAAAGCCGGGGATGCTACCGTTGTGGCAACGCCGATTCGAGAGTGCTTGATTTTCATCACAAAATTGAGGGGACAAAATCATTCACAATAGGGGGACTTCGTCGAGAGGTGGGGTCCGAAAAACTTATAAAAGAGATAAAAAAGTGTATAGTTGTGTGTGCTAACTGCCACAGGATTATTCACGATGAGATAAGAAGAGGGTTGGAGGGCAAAAGCGGGGCGTAGTATACCGGTAGTACGCTTGGTTTGGGACCAAGTAGACCGAGTCCGATTCTCGGCGCCCCGACTAGGTTGAGACAATACACATGGTCTCTCGTAAAAAATGATTGATGCCGTACACTGAGGGTATCAGTCATTTTTTAATTTATTTTTGTATGAATACAAAAGCAATGGAATGGGTGTTGCGCATTGCGGTCGCCGGAGAGTTCTTCGGACACGGCATACTTGCGTACAACGGAAAGGAACAGTGGGTTATTTGGATTCAGGAGTTGATGAAGGTGGAGCAGGGGACGGCGATGACGCTCCTGACGCTCATTGGTTTGATGGATATTATTCTTGCACTCATTATTTTGGTGAAACCAATTCGCATCGCACTACTCTGGATGGCGTTTTGGGGATTATGGACCGCGCTCGTGCGTCCTATTATGGGTGAGTCAATCTGGGACTTCGTCGAACGATGGGCAAACTGGGGCGCGCCGCTTGCACTGCTTCTTTTACTGCCTCGTGCACGAGGATTTCGTCAGTGGTTTAGTTAGATCTCTCAAACAAAATCGCCCCGTAGCCGCGGGGCGATTTTTGTTGCCCGAAGTGCTTGTTTCTGGTAGTATGAAGTTACAAATCCGCATTCTGCGGATTTAATTGTCAGCTAACTCATCTTGCATATGACCGATCAAAATGTAAATCCGCAGGTTGACCAGCCGGAGACGGAGGGTCAGCAGCCTGCAGAAGGCCAGCCGATGCCGGAGGCACCTGCCGAAGGAGAGGCACAGCCCCAAGGTGAAGAATCTGCTGCATAGCACGCAGAATGAGGATTACTCCTCAAAAGCAAAAACCCCGCCACGTATGTGGCGGGGTTTTTGTATGAAACCACTATGTCCTTGTTTTAAAAACTCTGTGCGGGCAGGGAGAATCGGACTCCATGGAGATGTGTTCAAACACATCTCCATCTACTTGGAAGGCAAATTAGTGCGGGATGCCGGAATCGGACCGGCGTCTACTGCTTGGAAGGCAGTCATTTTGCCACTAAACTAATCCCGCATCGGAAACACGCGTTATAGTAACAAAAAAAGTGGTAAACAAAAACACTCTGCCAAGAGCAGAGCGTTTTTGTATGTGGGACAAAGAAGGGTTATTTGACCGCTTCTTTGAGCGCCTTTGCTGCTGTGAATTTCGGTACCTTTGTTGCAGGAACCTGAACCATAGCGCCAGTGCGCGGGTTGCGTGCCGTTCGTGCTGCGCGTGCGCGAACTTTGAACGCTCCGAGTCCTGCGATTGCAACTTCACCACCGCCCTTGAGCGTTGATGTGATTGAATCGATGAGTGTCTCCATGATGCGCTCTGCGTCTGCCTTCGTAACTCCGTGGCGGTCTGCAATGCGCTCAACGAGTGCTGCTTTGTTCATAATTTTTTGTAACCACTAGTGGTTGATAATGGTTTTGGTTCGACCGTACTGAAAAGTATAGCAATGAAGCCGTTTTTTTGGCAATAGGCTGCTAGTTTCATGTGGATACGAGAGAAAGTTGACAAGGTACTGAAAATAGGATAAAAAATCACGAGGTTTGTTCCAAATTCGTTTCAAAAAACGCAGGAAAAGCGAAAGGAGACGCATGACGTATCATCGTCCAATTCCGCGTGGAACCGAGGTGACGTACCAGATGCACGGGGAATCGGTCCCCGGGGTCGTCCTTGGCTACAAGGACATCAACGGTCACTTCGTCTACGTCATCTGCACCGCCCAGGCGTGCATCGAGACGACCGAGGACTGGATCACACCCAGGGTTCACTGAAAGGGGAGACTATGACCAAGCTCTCAGGGGCTCCAATTCTCCCGGTAGGCGAGTCGGTGATTATTGCCGACTGCAGCTTCTGTTGGGTCGCGGCTCACGAAGACGTTCTCGACCGACGTCTCGCCGGGCACTGGATGTTTCCGCTCGACTCAATCAGAACGCGCTACATTCGGGTCTTTCCGATGTACGGTGGTCAGACCTTCCTCGCCGACAACACCTGGACGGAGGAAGAGAAGATGGAGTGCAACAGCCGCGAGGCGCTTGAGAACCTCGTTCAGAAGTGGGTGGGAGAGTCCGTCAACACACACTGGCGAGCGAGCTTGAAGCAGTAACTTCTCGCAAACGAACAAGGCCGTCCCGGCTTTCCGGGACGGCCTTTTCACTTGCTTGTGTAACGACTTTTATCGCGCGTATTCGATGATGCGGTTTTCGCGGATGACGTTGACTTTGATTTCGCCCGGATACTTCAACTCCGCTTCAATCTTGTTGGCGATATCGCGTGCGAGTGTTTTTGCTTCAATGTCGGAAATTGCTTCAGGGTTTACGAAGATGCGAATCTCACGACCTGCCTGAATGGCGTACGCCTTATCAATACCGGAGAAGGATGTGGCGATGTTCTCCAAGTCTGAGAGACGCTTGAGATAGTTTTCAACCGTGTCGCGGCGTGCACCGGGACGAGAACCGGAAACCGCATCGGCGACCTGCACGATGATGCTTTCCAGTGTTTCGTACGGGTACTCTTCGTGGTGCGCCTGCATTGCTTTGATGATTGCCTCATCCGCGCCGAATTTTTGCAGAATACGTCGTCCGATTTCAACGTGCGTTCCTTGGATTTCGTGGTCAACCGCTTTACCGATGTCGTGAACCAGGGCACCTGCTTTCGCGACCGCAACGTCAGCGCCCAGCTCTTCAGCAAGCATGCCGGCGAGGTGCGCCATTTCAACGGAGTGCTGCAATACATTTTGTCCGTAGCTCGTGCGGAAGTGGAGGCGTCCCAAAATCGAGATGACGCGCGGGTCAAGATTGAATACACCTGCGTCGTATGCCGCCTGTTCACCTTTTTCTTTGATGATGTTATTGATGTCCTGTCGTGCTTTCTCGACTTCTTCTTCAATGCGCGCCGGTTGGATACGGCCGTCTTTAATGAGGCGCTCCAAGGCCAATTTGGCGACTGCGCGGCGAACCGGATCAAACGACGAGAGGATGATGAGCCCCGGTGTGTCATCAACAACGACTTCAACGCCGGATGCGCGCTCAAATGCTTTGATGTTGCGTCCTTCCTTACCGATGATTTTTCCTTTCATGTCGTCAGACGGCAAATCAATTGATGACGACATAATGTCGGACGTCACGTTGTTGCCGAGACGGTGAATGGAGGTGATGAGAATATCCTGCGCCTTCTTTTCAAGCTGTTCTTTGCCGGTGACCTCAAGCTTGTGCATGCGTGCCATGAGATCTGCTTCGTATTTCTTTTCAATTTCTTTTATAAAGAGATCTTTCGCTTCTTCTTCTGAGAGACGCGATACCGCCTGAAGTTCTTGTTCGCGCTTCTCCTTCAGTGTTTCGGTCTCGGTGCGCAGTACGTCTACCTCTTCCATCTTTTCTTTGAGCTCTTCACCGAGGTGGTCGATGTCGGCCTGGCGTTTGTCGAGGAACTCTTCCTTTTTAATGAGGCGCTCCTCGGTCTTTTTGTGTTTTTCTTCAAATTCCTCCGCTTCCTTCTGCGCTTCTTCAAGGTTCGCGTCGGCCTTTTTCTCCGCGTTCTCAATAATGCGGTTTGCTTCCTCCTGTGCCTCAAGGAGTTTGCGCTTGATTTCAAGTTCAACAGACCCGCGCTGGCCGAGCGAGACGAGATAGCGCAGGAAGTATCCGAGCGCGATGCCGACTAACCCGGCGGCCGCGAGCAGAAATGCTACAAGTTTTAGATCCATAACGGTTTCTTTTGAAACCGCAGTAAAGTTTTGGAGTGTTTACACGCCTCTGTCGTCGAACGGCAGGGGAGAACGTCGTTTCAGTTCAATGGTTTCGTGGGCGTTCATATAATTTCCAAAAGTTTCAGCGAGTTTCAGGTTTATGTGTTGTAATAGCAACATCATACCCCTCGACTTCGCTCTGGGCAAGCGGTATCCCGAGGAGATATTGACAGGGTTACCCAAAAAGCGTATTTTTTGCCCAGAACGTTCTGAATTCTCAACAACTCGATTCGGGAGGAAATGCTCATGGCGAAGGCGCTCAGTATCGCATTTCTGGTGATGGTTCTCTCGGTGGTGTGCCACTCGGGTGTGACCGATGCGCTTGAGACCGAAAACTGGGACATGATCTTTGGCCTCTATCTGTATGCACTCATTGGTTCGGTCATTGCGAGCGCTTTCACAGAGCAGTTTCCACGTCTTCTTTTCTGGACGACGTTTGCGGGGTCGGTTCTTCTGTTGGCCGCTCCATTGCAGCCGTGGGGATTCATCGTTCTCGGTGTCTACACCGTCCTGTGGATTCTCGTGGTACCCATCGTGTTGGGGTGCAGGGGCGGTGGCCCAGTACCCTATGGAAGCGATGCTTCCGACTGAACGAAAACGCGCCCGCCTCGGGATTTTCCGAGGCGGGCGGTCTTCTTTTCCTACTTCTTCCCGCTCTTTTTCGTCAGGATTTCATCAATTACACCGTATTTCTTGGCTTCCTCTGCGGACATGAAGAAGTCACGCTCGATGTCTTTCGCAACTCGGTCGCGCGTCTGGCCGGTGTTTTTTGCCATAATGTCGACGAGTTTATCGCGTATTTTGAGAATGTGCTCCGCGGTGATTGCAATGTCGGTTGCCTGACCTTCCGCGCCGCCGAGTGGTTGGTGAATCATGACTTCGGCGTTGGGGAGCGCGTAGCGTTTTCCTTTTTCACCTGACGAAAGAATCCATGCAGCAGCGGACGCCGCCATACCGACGCACACTGTCGATATTTTCGGCTTGATGTGATTCATTGTATCGATAATTGCGAATGCTGCCGACACAGAACCACCGGGGGAATTGATGTAGAACCACACATCTTTCTCCGTTTCCTGTGATTCGAGGTGGAGAAGTTGTGCGATGACGATGTTGGCGGTGTGGTCGTCAATCGGACCGCCGAGGAAAATGATGCGCTCCTTGAGCAGGCGCGAGTAGATATCGTACGCGCGTTCGCCGAACTGACTTTTTTCAATGACGGTTGGGATAAGCATAGAAGTAGAGTGCTTAGGTGATAGCTTCAACGGGGCACAGCATAGCAAAAACGCGATGCGTTGACCATAGAGCCTACGTTTGCTATGCATAGAAGCAGAAGAACGCCTTTCAACGGAAGGGGGAGGCAGATGCACGTGAATCTTCAGGGGGTTCTGACGCTTCTGCACCATCAGAAAGAGGACTTCGGTGCGCGGTGCGGACGGGTATTACATGCGGTAACGCTCACGCATGTCCTCAACGCGTTCAGTCTCTTCCTTTCGGCGCTGTTCGTGGCCTACTTGCCGACGGGGCTTTTCCGACTCGTGTTTCTCGGGGCGGGGGTGGCGAGTCTGGTGCAGGCAGCGAGGGACGCGCACATGATGTGGCGTGCCTGGAGAGGGTAGGAGAGGGAGACGAAGACCCGGACGCATTGCGCGTCCGGGTCCCTTCTTTTTATTGCTGTTGTTCCAGGAATTCCAAAACCTCGCTTGAGATTACAACGGGATTAAGAATTTAAAAGAAAAGCACGACGCTACGCATCCTGTTTTTCTAAAAATTCCAAAACCTTCTGATTGGCGAGCGCCGTGGCGACGTACGCCTCGACGTGCGGGCGCTTCGCGTCCTTGTGGTGCGAGAGAATGTGGTCGACTTCTTTTTTGATTTCGTCGGCTGTCGGCTGAATTTTTTCAGCAACGGAGATGTCATGGAGAATGAGCTGCTGCTTCGCGGCCTTTTCCGCATCGGGACGCCATTCTTTTCGCAAATCCTCCGGAGTTTTCTTGATGTGCGTCATGTACTCATCGGGTTTGAGACCGAAGCGTTCAATATCGTGCGTAAACTGCGAGTACATTTTGTCGAGCTCGGCTTCAACAAGGATGTCCGGCATGACGACCTTCGTGTGGTCGGTGATGTCTTGAAGGATTGTGATGCGCAGTGTCTCACGCGCTTTGTGCTTTTTATCGTGCAGTAATCCGTCTTTAATTTTTGCCTTGAAATCGGCCACATCGGTGAACGCGCCGAATTCCTTAACAAGCTCATCGGTTATTTCGGGCAGCGGTTCGTCTTTTTTGCCGGCACGCTCATTTTTTTCTTTAAGCGCGGTTTCAATAAACTTTGAGATTTCGTCTTCCGTTACAACAACTTCTTCTTTCTTGCTTTGTGCAACATGTTTCTTCGCGAGCTCTTTGTAGTCGGGAAGCGAGAGCACTGGCACAATCGCGGTTTCAATTTTAAATCCGAGCGGATTGCCGGGCGCGAGTTTCGTGAGGGAGACGGCCGGGCGACCAATAGCGTCTATGCCGTGGTGCGAAAGTATTTTCGGGTAGTGTTCTGAAAGTGCGTGCTCCGCCATACCCTGCAAGAGCGCCCCTTCGCCGACGTGGGAGATAAGCAGTTTTTCCGGGACATGGCCCTTGCGGAATCCGGGGAGTTCAATGTCTCGTCCCAATTCACCCAACACGCGCGCGCGGTGACGGGAGAGCTCATCGTGCGGCAACTCACCCTCAATGGTGACGGTTGCATTTTTATTTTTTGTGATTTTAAAATTCGAGTACATACGCGGCAAGAGTGTACCAGTTTGCCGGCGAAAATAAAAGACCGCCCAGGTTTTCCCGGACGGTCTTTTTCGTTGTTGGTTATTGTGTCTGCTCGAGTTCCTGGAGGTCTGCTTCCATTTCTGCCTCGAGCCCGGCGAAGTCCTCTTGCTGGAGGTCGCCCTCAATGTTCTCGACGGCCGCTTCATCGGTCTGGTTTGCTTCCTGTTGCGCCTGCAGTTGCGTGAACAAGTAGTACGCGCCGATTGCAAGCACGATGATAACAACGATGATGCCGACGACCGGTCCGTTGTTTTTCTGCGGAGCGGGTGTCTGCATGTTCATGGGTTCCATATTATGTGTGGTGTTACATCAAATAAAAGATACGGTTGCTATTATTCGTCGTCTTCGTCCTCATCCTCATCATCGTCGTTTCTCTGGAGACCTGCCTTGATGGATGAGATTGCGTCAATGAGCTGTCCGTGAGCTTCGCGGAGAAGTTCTTTTACCGCTACAAGCTCTGCACGGAGTGTGCCAATTGCGGTCGGCGGAGTTGTCGTACCCAAATCCTCGAGGATTTCTGACGGGTCGATGCCGTTGAGTTTCTCCTGCGCATCATCGAGTGTGTCGCGTGCAGCGTCGACGTGACCCTGCGGGACATCCATGTCCAGACCCTCGTCTTCAAGGAGTGTCAGACGTGCATCAATGCGATCTGCAAATCCGGTCAGGCGGTCGATTGCGCTTTGAAGTCTCGTTATGACGCGCTCAAGAATGTTTGCAATCTTTTGCTGGCGGTCTGCGGAGAATTCCGCGCGTTTCTCTTCGAAACGATTTTTAATTTCCTCGCGCTTCTGCTCCAGCGCTTCGCGGCGCTCTTCCCAGCGCGCTTTCATCTCCTCTCGTTTCTGTTCGCGCGTGGTTGTCGTCGTTGTTGTGCTTTCTGCCGCAACGAATGCAATCGGAGCAGCAAGGAGAAGGGCTGCTGAGATGCCAATGAGTGTTTTCTTCATACGTGGTTATTGTTAAAAATTGATAAGGTCGACAAATTTCTGACTGTAGCAACTATTGTACACCACCCCAATAGTCCGCAAAGAGGGTATACGAAACCGCCGCCGGACCGTTACGGCCTGGCGGCGGTTTATGAAACCAGCGCGCTTAGAGCTCCATTTTTTCCTGGTACAGGCGGGCGGCGCGTTCGACGGCTTTGATGGCATCTGCTTTGCCGGTGAATCCTTTGATGATGACCGCGTTTTTTGCCGGGTCGTCATCTTTGAGAGCTTTGTACGTTTCGAAGAAGTGCTGAATTTCGCGCAGTGTGTGCTTATTCAAGTCCTCAAGATCCTGGACGTCCTCCCAGCGTTTGTCGTGCACGGGCACCGCAATCACTTTGTGGTCGGGGTCGCCGCCGTCAATCATGTCCATGAAACCGACCGGGCGAACGGCCGCCAGCATTCCCGACGGAATGGGATACGTCGCGAGCACGACCACGTCGAGCGCGTCGCCGTCGTCCCACAGTGTCTGCGGTACGAATCCGTAATCAAACGGATATCCGGATGCGTTGAAGTTCGCGCGGTCCAGCGCGATGAGACCGGTCTCTTTGTCAATCTCGTATTTATTGTTCGACCCTTTCGGGATTTCGATGATGGTGTTGAATTCCTCAGGTGCATTTTCTCCTATCGGAACGTCGTGCCAGTAGTTCATACGATTGGTTTTGTTAGCGAGCGGCGCGAGCTTTCAAAATCATCGCCCCGCCCTCCTTGCACATTTTCTTTGGTTTTTCTTGCGCTGTTGCCCGCACAGAGGGCGGGGGTCTCAAAAATCATCATCGTTTCACTCGGTGATTTTTGGACGTTTCACGCAACAGGTGAGAACTTTATAAAGGTGGTGAAAAACTTTAGAAAAACTTTATTTTTTCTTTATCTAGATTTTATCTCGCCGGATTGCCCTTATTCTTCCCCGTCTTTTTTGGTACCCTCCGTTTCTTCGGGTGCTTCCGTTTCATCGGCTGTTTTTTCAGGAGCTTTCGGTGATTCTGTTTCATCAGCGATCTCGGTTGCGACGTGTTCAACAGATTCCTCAGGTGACTCTTCGTCGAGCGATTCACCGCCGGCTGACTGGATGTCGATGCGCCAGCCGGTGAGTTTCGCGGCGAGGCGAACGTTTTGTCCGCCGCGGCCGATGGCGAGCGACTGCTGGTCCTCGGTTACGCGAACGATTGCACTGTGACTTTCTTCGTCGATAATCTCGACGGAGAGCACCTTTGCGGGTGAGAGCGCGTCTTCGATGAAGTGCTCCGGCGTCTCAGACCATTCAATGACGTCAATTTTTTCACCGGCCAATTCACTCATGACGGTTGAGACGCGCACGCCGCGCTGTCCCACCAAGGCACCGACGGGGTCAATGTGATCGTCGTTTGACCACACTGCGACCTTCGAGCGGCTTCCGGGTTCGCGTGCAATCGCTTTGATCTCAACAACGCCCTGCGCTACTTCGGGGCACTCGTTTGCGAAGAGTTCCGCGAGGAACTGCGGGTGCGAACGTGAGAGGCGAAGGAACACGCCGCGCGGCGTCTCTTCAACTTTGAAAAGGTATGCGCGGATGCGCTCGCCGGGGCGGTAACGCTCGCCGGGAATTTGTTCGTCGTACGGCAGGATGCCGACGGCACGGCCGAGGTCAACGAAAATGTTGCCGCGCTCAATGCGCTGCACGGAGCCGGAAAGAATTTCTCCCTCGCGCTGTCCGTATTCTGCAGAGAGGTGCTCTTTCTCCGCCTCGCGGATTTTCTGGATGATAACTTGCTTTGCGGTTTGTGCGGCAATGCGTCCGAAGTCATCGTGCGCTTCAAGCGGGAAAACGACTTCATCACCGACGCTCGCTCCCTTCTTTATTTTTTGCGCGTCGGGAAGGAGCATGTGCTTTTCGGGATTGAAAACAGGAAGCTTCACCACACCGTCTTCAGTTTCCGTGTCAGACGTTTCCTCTTCTTCTTCGCCGTCTTCTTTAAATCGAACGGTCGTTTCATCAACGACAGTTTTTACCTGTTCGAATTCAGTTGCGCCCGTGTTGAGGTCGAATGTTGCGCGCACAATCTGATCGCGCTTGCCGTACTCTTTTTTGTATGCGGTCGCGAGCGCAATTGCAATCGCGTCGAGTACTTTTTCTTTTGCAACACCCCGCTCCTCTTCGAGTTCGCCGAGAACGGTTGTTAGTGTTTTAAGGTCGAATGTCATGATGATTTATTTAATGAGCGAAGCGAGTTTTATAAATCTCACCCCGCCCTCTACGTTTTTAATTGTGTGGTTGTCGCGATGTTTTCTTTCTCGGCACCCTTCTCTCTAGGGCATGTCCTGAGAGCACAGAGGGCGGGGTTAATAAAAACATAGTCGCTTCACTCCTTGTTTTTAATTAAAAGAGCCGCGTCCGTTTCTGGCGCAGCACCCAATCAGCACAGTATTAATGAGGTGAGTATATACGTGGAACTCGGTGGTGTCAAATGTCGTGCGTGTGCCGTTGTTATCAACACGATTTATTGTTCCCGCGTATCAGAGAACGTACTATTGGGGGACAAGGCACGTCGCCTCTTCTCACTATTCACTAATACATTTATATATGGACCTACAAGACATTCGCCAAACTCCTGGAAATCCGACCATGCCGCAAGGTGCCGCGCCGGCTCCTGCGCAACACAAGTCACGCAAAGCGCTCATCACCACCGTCGTTATTGTGCTCGTTCTGCTCGGACTTGCGCTGTGGTTTACCAAAATGAGCGCGCCTGAGACGACGTACGATGAAGCGGGCAACCCTATTTACCACGCGCGGGAGGGAAGTTTAACGCCTGAGTTTCCGAGAGAGCTTCTTTTGGAGCAGGATGCAGATATAGAGACGAGCTACACCATTGCGTATCAAAATGGTGCAGGGAACATGCCGTACGCCCAGTACACCTCGTCGAAGAGTTTTTTCGAGAATGTGACTGGATATCGGCGAATGTTGCAGAACACGGGCTGGATTATTCAACGAGACGCTGTTGAAACGGAGGATGCGGGAACGAACTTTTACGCTACAAAAGAGAGCGCGGAGGTAAATATCACGCTTGCCGAAAATGAAGATGGCACCGTTTCGGTGAAAATCGCGTACATAATGAAGTAAGGAGGGTTTTGAAGTTTTTGGAGACGCGTGGACAACCAGAATTGGTTGTCCACGCGTTTTCCCCTTTTTGGGGCGTAACCACTTGACTTTTTTGATAAAGTATGAAATGCTGTACGACAGAAGACGCTCTTCAATACCGAAGAGCATCGCAGGTATCCCTCTAAAGGGGAAGAAAGGAGGCGGTCATGAACCGCAACGTTTCGCCGCTTCTCGTACTGGCCGCCGCCCTCGCGCTTTCCGCGTGTGGTGACGGTGGTGGTTCTCTCGCCACGACTCCGAAGATCGACCCTCCGCCGCCCATGAGCTGGGCGGTGCAGGTGAATTCGGTTGATCAACCGGATGGTTCGACCATCAGCGTCGGCCACGGTGTCGAGATCAGGGGCGAGTACGCGGCGCTCGAAGATCTCCCCGGTTGGCCTGAGGACAGCGGCATTATCGCCGGTTTCCTCGACAGCAACCATCGTTCGATGCAGCCGCTCGGTGGCCAAGGAGCCAAACCGGTGCGTGTTGGTCGCTGGGGCTTCAGCTTCCCCGCTTTCTGTGACCTTCCTGGGAAGGTGGCCTTCGTCAAAGTCGTAATTGGCAGGGGAGGCTACAAGTGGTCGCCCGGCATTACCTTCAACGAAGTTCTGGCTTCCCAGGAGTTTCCCGTCGACATCACCTGCAAGTCCAGAGGTGGCGCGTAGTACGCGCACCGCATGGCACCACGCCCCGTTTCGGACTTCATCTCCGAGCGGGGTGTATCTTTTTCCACACATTCGTTTTGTTACGTTTTTTGCGTGCTATCATTTAATCACGTAACTATTACTCCTAAATACTTTCTATACATGCAACGCCCCACCTCTTTTACACGTTCTGCATTTTCGGTAACAGTGCTCTTTAGTGCGCTGGTTCTCTTCGGAGCGTTGTCTTCTCCGTCAACGGCACTTGCACTTTGTAACCCTGTGCCGGGTGATTATGGTTTTGGTCCTCATACGTATAACACGGGGACAGTTTCTCTCGATGCCGCTCAAAATACTCTTACCATCGTCAGTGCAGACTGGCTTCCGGGAGGAAGGTGTGAAGGTGTTGAGGGAAACGGGCACATCGTTACTCAGGGACAAACCTGGGCTTTAGTGCAAGGAACATCACTTGTAGGGCCCACGATGTGGAGGGATTACGAAGGGATTCCCAATCCTCCGTTTGAGTATAACGGTTCGATAAACGTTTCATCGCTTGCCAATGGCACATACACACTCATCGTTCGCACAACGAGTCTCTACGGTTATCCGCCTGAAAATCAAGATCAAAAAACGACAACATTTACCATCAACCGCCCCAACCCATGTTCATTCTCATGTAATCTTGCCGTCACGCCGTCTTCAGGTCCCGCCGGCAGCAGTTTCACCTTCGCGCTTTCAACACAAAACGCACAAAATTGCTCAACAGGAACAAATCGCAAATACGAAATTGATTACACAAACAATGGCTCGTACGACGCAACGACCGCATGGATTAGCAGTGGCTCAAACTCTTGGACAAACGCCCCGTACTCTTCAAACGGAACCTACACGGCAAAAGGGCGTGTGCAGTGGCGCAACAATACCAACGGCACAGTGACACGAACGTGTACGGATACCGTGACGGTTTCCGCCTCCTCCTTCACGCTTACTGTCGCCAAAGCAGGAACAGGGAGCGGTACGGTGACGTCAGCTCCTGCGGGAATTTCGTGTGGGAGCGACTGCTCACAAGGATATTCATCAGGTACATCAGTAACACTAACTGCAACTCCTGCGACAGGTTCGACATTTACCGGATGGAGCGGTGCGTGCTCCGGCACAGGCTCTTGTGTTGTTTCGATGACACAAAACCGCTCGGTGACCGCGACGTTTAACACCGGCGCATCAGTCACCGCGACAATCTCCGCATCTCCTTCACCAGTTACCTACGGACAGGGCACAACCATCACATGGGGTTCAACGAATGCGACATATTGTTATGCAAACCCTGAAGGTCAGACGGTTGGGTTTTTCACCGGCACGCAACCGTCAGGTACTGCTGGTCCAACCGCACCGCTTCACAACAACACGGTGTTTGCGGTGAACTGTGGCAACACATCCGGTGGGTCGGCTGGTGCGACAACAACAGTGAAGGTGACACCTGAGTGTTTGCCGGCAGGGCAGACCGTTGATATTGGCGAACAGGCGGGGCTTACTGCACGCGGCGGCAATGGAACGTATTCATGGAGCGCGACGGGTGGTACCCCGTCATCTGATACGGGCGGGGCGTTTTTCGTTTCTTACACAACCTCAGGGACGAAGACAGTTACTGTTTCGTCAGACGGTATGACAGGAACAGCATGTACGGTGACAGTCAATCCTCCTTCACCGACGACGGGTACGGTCATTGTCAGATCGTTCGATAACCTCGGTAATCCATTTGCGACGACGTGGATACTCTCCGGGCCTCCGGGCGGATACAACAACGAACTCTCGAACCAAACTGAAAAAATTTATGAGCCCATGCCGGTCGGTACGTACATTATTGACCCAGCGGACACGAAAAACGGTTACACGCTTACCGACATAACTCCGGTAGATTCTCAGTATCTCGAGGCGGGAGATACAGTTGTCTTTGTGCTGGAGTACACGCAAGACCCGCCAGCTCCGGGGGCAGATGTTGATATAAAAGCAAACGGCGATGACGGTCCGGTGTACGTTTCGGAAGCAAACCCGATGGCGTATCTCACCTGGACGTCATCTGACATCGAACCCGGCACCTGTGTCGGTACGAGCAATAATAAAGGTGTAGCGTCGTGGAACGGCAATCCTAAAGATGACGATGGTGCGGAATGGTCGCCGACCATTACAGGTCCGATAACGTTTATTATTACGTGTGATGTACCAAGTGGTGGCGAAGGTATTGGTGGTGCGTCTGGCACGGTTTCCGACTCAGTCATTGTTGATTTACGTCCGCCGCAGTGTTCCGACGGAGAAGACAACGACGGCGACAAACAAACGGACTACCCGAATGATCCCGGTTGTCAGTCCGCGGATGATGACGATGAGGCAAACGCGACACAGTGTTCTGACAACATCGACAACGACGACCCTGAGGACGAGTTGATCGACATGAATGACCCCGGCTGTTCAAGTCCCCAAGATGACGACGAGCTCAACCAGGCAACGACGGTGACACAGTGTAACAACGGACTTGATGATGATGGCGATGGAGTCATCGACTATGACGGTGGCGGTCAGACGCTCCCCGACCCGGGTTGTGAAAGCGCCCTTGACCCGAGCGAAACCGACGATCCGGATATCCGGGAAATCTAGTTAGGGAACAGGGAACAGAAAAAGATACAAAAGAAGCCGAGTCCCGACACATCGGGACTCGGCTTCTTGCTTTTTTGCGCTCTTTTTTGTATCTTGTTTGGGCACGGCCAGAGAACACAGGCAGTCTCACATACACAAGAGGCAGAGGTCCTGTAGAGGTCGACAACTCTTTTAGAGTGGCCCGTGCGGTCATTTTTTGTTTTAAAAACAAAAAGAACTATGGCAGTCACACGACAGAAAAAAGAAGACGTCCTTCAGAAACTTGAAGGCATCTTCAAAAACGCCGCAACGGCAGTGTTCGTGAATTTTCACGGACTGACTGTTCACGACGTTTCCGAAGTGCGCAAGACGCTCAAGGGAGACGGCGTGGGGTACACCGTTGCAAAGAAAACGCTCATCAAAAAAGCGTTGCCGACATCGGGCGCACAAGGTGAGACACCGGACCTTTCCGGTGAAGTAGCCATCGCGCACGTGAGCGGCGAGGGAGCGGATACGACCGCCCCGGCGCGCGGCATTCATGCCTTCACGAAGAAATTTGAGAACCGCATTGCGATTCTTGGAGGTATCTTTTCAGGCAAGATGCTTAACCGCGAAGAAATGCTTGAAATCGCAACCATTCCGTCAATGAATACGTTGCGCGGAATGTTCGTCAACGTCATTAACTCACCCATCCAGGGTCTGGTGGTGGCGCTTGCTGCTATTGCAGGCAAGAAGGAATAGCGGCAGTTGTTAGTTTGTTGGTCACGCTTCGCTTTAGTTTATTAGGCAAGCACAACTAACCAACTAACCAACTAATAAACTAATTAACTACACATATGTCAGAAGAAACAACAGTACAGCCGGGAGCTGACGAAAAAGTTGAAGTTCCCGCGCAGTTCAAAGATTTGGTAGAGAAGGTTGAGAAGATGTCGGTTATTGAACTCAACGAGCTCGTCAAAGTGCTCGAGAAGAAGTTCGGTGTCTCGGCAGTTGCAGCAGCAGCGCCGGCAGCGGCAGCGGCGGTTGCAGATGAAAAGTCTGAGTACAACGTCGAACTTACCGCAGCAGGCGACAACAAGATCGCAGTCATCAAGGCGGTGAAGGAAGTCTCGGGTCTTGGTCTCAAAGAGGCGAAGGATCTCGTTGACGGTGCACCGGGCATCATCAAAGAAGGTGTGAAGAAAGAAGATGCTGAGGAGATGAAGAAGAAGATTGAGGAAGCCGGAGGTAAGGTCACGCTTAAATAAAGCGTCACTTTAGGTCGCAGCCGCAACTTCTAAGAAAAACGCCCCTGTGGGGGCGTTTTTTGATGTTGGAGAAACAGGGTATGATGGTCTGCATATGCTAAAAAAATATTCCGTGATCTGCAAACCGATCGCGCTCATTACCGGTGTCGTCTTTACTGCCTCAACACTCGTCGCACCGCTCTCCGCATTTGCCGCAGCAACGCACATCACCTCTGATGCAACCGCATGGAACATTCGTATTGACGGTGCAACAGAAGGTGACTGGACCGGCTATAGCGACCCGGTCATTGCCGACCTTGATGGTAATGGACGCAACGACATATTGCTCCAGTCGTGGTGGGACGACAATAATGGTCGGTCGAATTCCGGCTCACTCCACGTGCTTTTTGATTCACTTCTGGACGATTACACAGGGACAGGTAACACCATCGATCTTTTCGCATCAACCTCCTACAACATTCGTTTTGACGGTGCTGCGGCAGACGACTACTTCTCAATCAGCGGCGCAAAAGTTGCGGACGTCGACGGCGACGACGCACCGGATCTTCTTGTTGCCGGATACGGTGTTGATCCCAACGGACGCTCGTCAGCAGGAGCGCTCTATCTTATCGACAGCAGCATTTTTTCAGGCCTCACTGGTACCGGTAATACCGTGGACATGTCGGCATCCTCAAGCTATACCATCCGGTTTGAAGGTGCCGCCGCAAACGACATGCTCGCGTTTACGCAGGGTCTGGCAGTTGCCGATCTCGACGGCGTTGGTGGCAATGATTTGCTCATTGGTGCACGAGATGCGGACAACAACGGTCGCACGTACTCCGGTTCGATTTATATTTTCTACGACTCACTCTTGGATGACTATGTTGGCACCGGCAACACGGTGGATCTCGCATCCACAACACTGTTCAACATCCGGCTCGATGGCAGTGAATCAACGGAACTTTTCGGTAACGGGCCGCTTATCATTGAAGATTTTGACGGCAACGACACACTCGATCTCATGCTTCCTGCATACGGCCGCGACAATGTTGAAGCCGATGGTGGTTCTGTGTATTTCATTCGCAATGAACTACTCGACGCATACGCTGGTGTCGGCAATATTGTTGATCTTAATGCGTCGTCGACTGTTTCGACTCGTTACGATATGATTTCGCGCCACGCGGTATTCGGCGGCAGCATCGCTGCGGGTGATTTTGACGATGATGGTGCAACGGATATTCTGGTCGGCGCCAATGGCGCCGACCACGGCGGCAACACTGTTCGCGGTACGGGCTGGACGTACCTCATTAACAATGACCTCATTGATGATTACGTTGGCACGGACAACGTGGTGGAGCTTGGCACATCATCACCCACGACGAACTACAACCTCCGCTTCATTGGCGCGTCCCTCACGCAGCACCTCGGCACGAGTCTGACAGTTGCCGACATGGATCGCGACGGCGTTGACGACTTCTTTATCTCCGGACGATTTCCTGAGGGTGAGACAAACGAATCACTCGGCGCGGTGTACTACATCGACAATGATTCGTTTGCAAGCACCACAGGAACCGGCAATGACATCACCATCACCGATGCGGACGCATACGCGGCGCGCTGGGAGGGCATCTCCGGCTCATTCTTTGCACAAGGCATGACCGCAGGTGATCTCAACAACGACGGTCGTCCCGACATAGCCATGGTTGCATACGCAGCTGATGTTAGCGGCAGAACGGACGCGGGCTCAACATTTATCGTGTTTAACTTCCCGCACACAGTTGCTCCAACAGTCGCTTCAGCAGAAACTGACATCACCTCCTACGATTTGACGGGAACTGCGGATGCATCCAACTCAGCTTCAGATATTGCGGGGGTTGAATATGCATTCAGCAGCAACCCCGACGGCACATGGACCGCGTGTGATGCGGGTGATGGTGCATACAACGAAACAAACGAAGCGTTCATATGCTCACTTTCCGGACTTGCAGAAGGTTCGTACACAATCTATCTGCGTGCGTATGACGAGAATGGTTGGTACACCGACCAATCCGACTACGGTTCTCAAGCGCTTATCGTTAATTTCACACCCGATGAAGAGGAAGAAGAGGAGGATGACGGGGGTGGTGGAGGTGGAGGAGGTGGTAGTAGCCGTCGAGCGGAGGAAGTGACAGGTCCTTTGGACGTGACCGATATCAGTGCGCTTTCGCCGGAAGACCGGGCGCGCATGATTGAAGAGATTAAAACGGCGCTCATCGCGCTCATCATGCAACTCATCGAAGAGCTTCAAAAACAAATAGCCGCACTGTCCTGATATCCAAGCAATTACAAAAACACCCCCACGGGGGCGTTTTTGTTTTATGAAGAAATGCGTCTATAATCTAGACATGGATCCCGATAGTGACCGCGGTCGCTTTCCGGATTCCGTGGGGTGAGCTGTATTTTTGTTAAAACTTAATTTGCTGGTTTCGGAAGTTTACAACGACCGCGACCTGCCACTATCGGGATGGATTTGCTGGCAAAACTGTTTGGGGATGCGACGCTCGTGCGATTGATGCGTTTTTTTCTATTTCACCCGGACGGCGTCTTTATGCCGAAAACACTTTCTGAACGCCTCCACGTTCCTGCACGCACACTGACGGGTCCGCTCTCGTGGCTGAAATCTGCCGGATTTGCGAAGAAAAAAGCTAAGGGCTGGACACTCGATGCTTCGTTTCCTCACATGGTTTCGTTGCGTGAACTTTTATTGGGCAACATGCTTGTGGATGTTGATATTGAAGAGCGCGTTGCGCGTACAGGAACCATAAAACTTATATCGGCATCGGGTATTTTCATGAACGGTGACTTTGACACGCGTACAGACATTCTCATCGTCGGGGACCGAATCAACGAGCGGGCGCTCAAGCGCGCGATTGCAGGTATTGAGTCTGACTGCGGTACGGAAATTCGCTACGTTACGCTTTCCACAAAGGACTTCAGATACCGCATGGATATGAACGACCGACTCGTGCGCGATGTGTTTGACTATCCGCACCGCAACATCGTCAACAAACTCGGATTGTAGGGTACTTCATTTTTTCTTCACCTCAACACGCCCCGCAGTGACTTTGGTCACTGCGGGGCGGTGCGCAACGAGCTTATTTCCCGTGCGCAGAGAGCCTGTCGCACAAAAAGACTCTCGTATTTTGTATTCCCTGCGTACGGAACGAGCTTATTTCCCGCACGCAGAGAGCCTGTCGCGCAAAAAGACTCTCGGAGGGCGAGAGCCCGAGAGTGAGCGCTCCGCCAGCAGGCGGAGACGCGCGCTTTTTGGGCGATTCAGGCGAACGAAGGGTTATCCACAAGGGGGTTAAAGGACATCCTGCTCCGTTGCTATCATTAAAGACATTAAAAGTCGAAATAGCGCCTTCGGGCATGTTTTCGGGGAAAAACCCTGAAAACAACATTAAAAAACGAATTCGAACTATATTCTAACTAATCTATGCAAGGAACAATTCTTGGAACAACGGGTATGACGGTAGCGGGATCACTCGCGTCTGTATGGGCGGGAGTTATCGCGTTTTTGCCGAAATTCATCGTTGCCCTCATCGTGTTCATCGTCGGCTGGATCATCGCGTCGCTTTTGGCACGTGCTGTGGACCAGGTTCTCAAGACGATGAAGCTCGACTCGGCGCTTCGGGGCGCAGGCATGGAACAGACGCTCGCACGCGCCGGTTTCTCGCTTAACTCAGGCAAATTCATCGGCGAGCTCGTTCGCTGGTTCATTATCGTAGTCTTCTTGATTGCCGCACTTGAAATCGTCAACCTCACACAGGTGACCGACTTCTTGAGCAACGTGGTCTTGGGCTACTTGCCGCAGGTCATCGTCGCAGTGCTCATCATGCTGGTTGCGGTGGTGATTGCAGAGGCAGTCCGCAAGCTCGTCATCGCATCGGCGAAGGCAACGCACATCAAGATGGCAGGTTTCCTCGGTGCACTCTCACGCTGGTCAATCTTGGTCTTCGCACTCTTGGTTGCGCTCTCACACCTCGGTATCGGCGTTGCATTCTTGCAGACGCTCTTCACAGGTGTTGTCATCGCACTTGCACTTGCATTCGGTCTCTCATTTGGTTTGGGAGGACAAAGTGCAGCTGCTCGCTACCTCGAGCACTTGGGCAACGAGATGAAGCACGACTAGAGCCAGGGAACAGGGAACAGACGACAGGGAACAGAAACCGCCCGCACTGTACAGTGCGGGCGGTTTGACGTATGGTGGCAGAAGATAATAACCGCAGGATTTTCAGAAAGGGAGGGCGTCATGACGTACGGAGTGGCGAATAAGAATTACCGGATGTTTCGCAATTCGTTTTTCGTTGTCGCACTCGTCACGATTTTGGTGCTCATGTGCATAGGAGCACGTTTTGCGCTGGGGTACGACGTTCCCTGGGAAATCGTGCTCGTCCTGGCGCTCTTGATCGCAGGTGCCACCGCACTCTTTTTCTCGACAGCACGGTGGTACAACGAGCGCGAGGACATCAGAGCCGCATGGTTGCAGCGAATCAACAATATCGACACGTTTCTTTTTCTCGCTCACGGCCCTCTGAAGGCCGAGGGAGTTCGCGTCATCAGACACCTCTGGACGTCCGATTCGGCGCAACATGTGTCGATGTTCTGGAGCAAAGAGCAAGTCGAGGGGGCGGCCCGCAGCTTTCAGGAGGGTGAGTTGCAATTCTTCCGCTACCTGTACCGTCTTCAGGCCAGGGGTTTTCTCGAGATCTCGCAGAAGAGCTACCACCGACTCTCCATCGGAGAGAACCTCTGGGATGTTGTTCGGGCGGCGTGTCCTCTCGACAAGTTTTCAGCGAACAGCAATGACGACCGGAGCGTCGAAGAGACCCGGCAGAAGCTCGACACACTCTGCGGATCCTGAATCCTGTGTTCCTTGCACCGCGCGGACGAGCTTGACTCGTCCGCGCTTTACTTATATCGTCGCCGCAGAACATAACGCTGCCTGAGGGCAGAGAAAGGATTTCCCATGACGTATGGAGAGTTGCAGAAGCGTTTCGACCGCTGGTGTTCTCCTGTTGGTTACGGCGGGATGCTTCTCGCTGCCGTGTGCTTTGCATCCTTCTTCATCTTCTACGGTGAAGCCGCTTTCGTCGGCAAGGCTAGCACCGCCGGCTTTGGTGCATGGATGCTTCTCGCGGGGGCGCTGATCGGATGTCTGGTGGGAGTTGGCTCGCTCGTCTACGAACGTCATGTGGAAGATCGAGTGCTCCGTCCCATCCGCGAAGCGTGGGAGAAGCAGTTCGATGATTTATTCTTCCTGCTCAGTCATTCGGGACTGCACCCGACCCACTGGGAAACCGTGAGACTTCTCTGGACGGGACCCGCGTCGTCGACGCCCAAAACCTCATCACCGGTCACCATGCCGTTGACTGACCAACTGCTTTTCGAGGCTTACGCGTCTGACAGGGACAGTTTCGACCGACGACTTCTCGAAACCATCGGTGCTGGCGTCATCGATGCTCGTGATGGTAAGTTCTTCATCAGCCAGAGGGTTTTCGAGGCCGCAAGACAGGCCTACCCCCTCGACGACTTCCCGGTTCCCGAGCCGCCGAAGCTCTCGGCCCTCAACATCGGCCTCTCCGAGTAGCAGCTCTTCGTTCCTCACGACCCCCGCACGCAAAAAGCGTGCGGGGGTTTTCCACTTGCGCTTGAACCCTCCCGTGCGACCATTGAGTACAGAGAAGGAACGAAGGTACGGCGCATGCGGAGGGACGTGCGATGACCTACGGAGAGCTCGCTCGAAAAAGCAGGTGGCAGAGAAGCAAACTCGCGGTACTTGCAGGAGTGTCGTTCGTAGGCGTGATGCTCAGCATCATCAGTTTCGGAGCGCTCATTGCGGGGTTTAGCATGAGTGACGCAACGATGTTGCGCTGGTGCGGCATCATGATGGTGTCGATGTGTATCGTGGCGCCATCCGCGATGCTCCTGGAGAGCAACAGCAGGGGAGCGGCGGCGAACAAGATGTACGCGTCACAGCGTCGCGATGAGCTTATCGAGAACACGAACGTACTGTTGTTCGTACTCCACGGCGAGCTCTCCGGTGATGAATTGCGTGTCATTGATTTCGGATGGAAGGACCGGCACCTCGGCAGTCACGCTTCGCGCGAAGAGATACTGATTGCAGCACTGCGCGTCGGAGCATCGCTTGCGCGCGTCGAGGCGATGATTGAGTCCGCGCGCAGAAGTCATGTGATTGTCGCATGCTATCTGCGACCGGGACACGAGCCGCGCGAGATGTGTCCGCAGATGTTTCTCATCGGACAGCACATTCTGGATGCACTGGGGGACCGTGTTCCCGTCGAACGCATCCGCGTGCCGGATCACCTCGAGCTTCCCCGACAGTACGATTTTCTGGACATGATGTAGTTCTTGAAGACCCCGTTCCGGCACGCCGGGACGGGGCTTTCGCTTATCCACGCGTAATGCACAAAAAGTGCCGAAAAAGTTGATCCCGTTAGAGATTCCATCATCCGAATCGCAGCGGCACGTAGGGTTTTTCTATACACAGTTTCTCCACTGTTCATTGAAAATACAGCTCTAACGGGATTGACTCCTCTTGCGTACACGTATAGTATGAGCCGTGCTTACACAATGCGCGCTTAGCGTATTTTTTGTCGGAAGCGTGTGCGCTTCTCGAGGGGTTAAAGTAGAGAGCCACTTTTTAGCAATTTTTAGCATTAATACATATGGCAGCAGAATTTGATCGTTCAAAGCCGCACGTCAACGTCGGAACCATCGGCCACGTTGACCACGGCAAGACGACTCTCACCGCAGCTATCCTCCACGTCCTGGACCTCAACAAGGACAAGGGATACGGCGCCCGCGTCGAGGCAATCGACAACATCGACAAAGCGCCCGAAGAGAAGGCGCGCGGTATTACTATTTCACTCCACCACTCGGAGTACTGGACGCCGAACCGCCACTACGCGCACATCGACGCTCCTGGTCACGCCGACTACATCAAGAACATGATCACCGGTGCCGCTCAAATGGACGGCGCAGTGCTCGTGGTTGCAGCTCCGGACGGCGCGATGCCGCAGACGCGTGAACACATCCTTCTTGCAAAGCAAGTTGGTGTTCCGAAAATGATCGTCTTCCTTAACAAGTGTGACATGGTCGCCGACGCCGAACTCATCGACCTCGTCGAAGAGGAGGTTCGCGAAATGCTCACGAAGTACGGATTCGACGGCAAAGAGACGCCGTTCGTCCGCGGTTCAGGCCTTAAGGCGCTTGAAGCGAAGTCAGCAGATGATGAGTGGGCACAGAAGGTGTTTGAGCTCGTCAACACGCTCGACAGCTACATCACCGAGCCGGTTCGCGAAACGGACAAACCGTTCCTCATGCCGGTTGAAGACATCTTCTCAATTGAAGGACGTGGCACCGTGGTAACGGGCCGCATCGAGCGCGGTATCATCAAAGTTGGTCAGGACGTTGAAGTTGTCGGACTTGCGCCGACGCAGAAGACGACCGTTACCGGCATTGAGATGTTCAACAAGTCGCTCAACGAAGGACAGGCAGGTGACAACGCAGGCATCCTCATCCGCGGTCTCAAGAAAGAAGACGTGACGCGCGGACAGGTCATCGCAGCTCCGGGTTCGGTTACGCCGCACACGGAATTCGAGGCCGAGGTCCTCATCCTCACGAAGGATGAAGGCGGACGCCACACGCCGTTCGTCTCCGGCTACAAGCCGCAGTTCTACATCCGCACGACTGACGTCACCGGAGAGGTAACACTCGCTGAGGGCGTTCAGATGGTCATGCCGGGTGACACCGTAACGTTCAAAGTGAAGCTCACAGCGCCGATTGCGCTTGAAGCACAGCAGCGTTTCGCTATCCGCGAGGGTGGCAAGACAGTGGGTGCAGGAGTCGTCACAAAGATTGTTGCGTAATCCTGGGCACGTGTACCGAGCTCCAACTTCGTTGGAGCTCGGCGACGTGAGGAGGATTCCTAGACAGAAACACCCCGATACGCTACAGTATCCCCGCACGGAACCTATGAGTACGTTGAAAAAACCGAAAACCAAGAAAGCAGCCAAAACGGGCGATGACGCACCGCACAAGCTGCGCATCCGCGTTCGCGCCTACGAGCACAAGCTGCTCGACGAGTCGATGAAGCAGATTCTCGACACGGCGACGAAGTACGACGCGGAGGTCATTGGTCCTATTCCGCTTCCGACCGAGCGCTCGACCTACACGGTCAACCGCGGCGCATTCATCGACAAGAACTCACGAGAGCAATTCGAGATGCGCATTCACAAGCGAGTACTCGACATCATGAACCCCTCTCCGAAAGTTATCGAGTCGCTCACCTCGCTGTCACTGCCGTCAGGAGTGAACATTGAAGTCAAAATGATGTAAAAATAAGGAGCCCGGCCGCAAGGTCGGGTGACTTTATTTTTCATCAATCCCGTACCAAAATCAGCGTACTCAAAATATCACTGAGGAGTCGGTGACCGTACATTCCTCAAAATGAGATGAAACCGGAAGATGAGATTTTCGGTGCGCGGATGATGTAACAAAACCCACCCGAAAGGGCGGGTTTTCATATGGAAAAACCGCCGTCCCGAAAGACGGCGGTATAGAGATGGCTTCCGCCCTGTTATCTACCGATTCCGAGCAGGCGGTGTGCGATATCTTGTGTTCGCACTTCCCAGCCGACCTTCGCGCCGGCCTTCAAGGCCATACGCAGCAGACTGGCCATTGGTCCTTTCTCGGCGATGTGTTTGCAGAGTTGCTCGAGCAGCTCCTCCTCGCTCCCCAGGAAAGTACACGGGGATTCGACACGAAGGACTTGGAAGCCGTCCGTTCCGTACTGCGCATGCTGGTCGAAGAACTCCTTCTCGTTCCGCGCGACGAAGCAGGTATACAGGAACAAACTGCCATCCCGCTCCTTATTGCCTACGATGCCAAAGATCATGAAGCGGACTCCTTTCTTGAGCGTTTGAATCTTGGAGCAATCTATAGTTTTTGTATAACCGTGTCAAACGCTTGCGCATTAAAAAATGTTTGGTATCTTCACCAGTTCCGCTCCGAAAATAGATTTGGAGCTTGTTCTTTCGAAACAGGAGGAATGCGTGAGTGAAGGGGTTGTACCGGAAAGGGTGACGGTCGTGGATGGCGCACACGAGTGCGACATCACCACGGTTGAGTTCAACCCGATCAAGGGATGCACGTTCGAGTGCGGCGGCTGTGGCGACCAGTTTCCAGAGTTTTCGGTCCAACGGCTACCCCGATTTTGTCGCAGTTGCGGGAAGGTGCTTCGATTCTGTGAGCAGGGTTTCCCACGGGATTTTCTGAAGAAGGCCGTCCAGTACGGCTAATCACTGCTCCCATCTCCTGTGGAAGCCGTACCGAGATTCTCGGTGCGGCTTTTACTTTTGTATGAAAAAACCGCCGTCCCTTGCGGGGACAGCGGCGGTTGCCTTCGGCATCTCCAGTGGAACGACGCAGGATGGCGGCTCCAGTACCTCGGGCTCGAAACAGAACCCGTAACAGGCGGTTTCCGTCTTAACTCGAAGAAGCAGGGCGACAATACTCCCGTCTTCTTCGGTCTCCATGCTCATGCGCGTCTGGAGGACGGCGACCACGACCTCTCGCTCCAGTCGTGTCACATTGCTCTTGAAGAAACGAACCTCCTCCTCCGGGGAGAGGACGAACTCTCTGACGTTGACGTCGCGCACGACTGACTTGAAAACCAGCGGAGTGTCCGTCTTCGGGATTTCCTGCGCAAGCGCAGGGGCACTGAGCAGCGCGACAACGACGACCGACACAAGCGTGGCGGGGGTGGATTTCCCTGCCCGTGCCTGACGGTCTTCGGCCTCGAGCTCATCCACACTTGGTCCCATCAGGATGTGGAAAAGCCTCCGAAGACCAAAAACCCACAGAGCCACCAAGGGCACGTGCATGAGTCCCCACCAGAAAGTGACAGGGCCAGGGTACGCGGCGTGGTGCCAGGCACTCAGGAATATCCCTCCGAAAAACGCAGCTCCACCGAGAAAATCGAGAAACCTGTCTTTCCGCATGTCCGTTCTCCTTTTGTTGGAACAACTCTTTCGCCACCTTACTCTTATGTGTGCACGGTGGCAATAGTGCCATCAATCGTCCCTAAGGGACGCCTCGCTTTGACTTCGTATTGCCGCCAGCGTATAGTCGCGGGTAGATTCCCGAAAGGAGATGGACATGGCTGGTGAACAGGCGCAGGTCAAGACCGCGGAGTGGGTCGCCGACTACTATCATCCGTACCAGGGAATGATCCTCAAGTGCAGCTCCTGCGGGGGACAGATTCGTCACCAAGACGGCAACCGGAACCCGCGCTTCTGCCCGAACTGCGGTGCGCAGATGTCCAACCCCAACGAGCTTCCCAAGGGGTGGCTCAAGGCGCTCGACTCCTTCTGAATGCCTGTTGATACCCCTCTTGCCCGCGACTACTTGTCGCGGGCGTCTTGCATCCAAAACAGTGCTCGTGTATAGTGTCTCCCGTTACGTTCCACGTCCCTATAGGGACCACTGGACACTACCGGCCCTGCCGGACCACAGTGTCCGGCAGGGCGAATCAGTTTTCAACCTGCGGGAACGCAGGAGAAAATAAAAATGAAATTTCTCATTGGTACAAAGCAAGAGATGACGCAGATTTTCGACGAAAAAGGCGTCGTGCACCCGGGCACGGTCATTTCACTGTTTCCGGCGACGGTCACACAGGTGAAAACACAAGACACCGACGGCTACACCGCGGTGCAGGTTGGCTATGGCACAAAGAAGGAATCGAAAGTAAACCGCGCGCAGAAAGCGAAGGGGACATTCCAGAATTTTAAAGAATTTCAAGTCGGTGACATCGCAAACTTTGCAGTCGGTACGGTTATTGACCCCAACTCGCTTGCGGTCGGTGACACGGTTACGGTTTCGGGTATTTCAAAGGCAAAAGGATTCCAGGGTGTGGTGAAGCGGCACGGATTCCACGGCGGACGCCGCACGCACGGTCAGAAGCACTCAGAGCGCGAGCCGGGCTCCATCGGCGCCGGTGGTGTGCAGCGCGTGCCGAAAGGCCGCCGCATGGCAGGACGCATGGGCGGAGAGCGCATTACCGTAAAGAACCTTCGCGTGCTCCAGATTGACCCGTCAGCGGGCATCCTCGTTGTTTCAGGCGCGGTTCCGGGACGTCGCGGCACAGTCGTTGAAGTCATCGCGCAATAATTTTTCTATGGAAAAGAAAGTCGCACAAAAGAAAACAGTGAAGAAGGCAGCGCCGAAGAAGGCGGCTGCACCGAAGGCTGAAAAGAAGGTCGCGGTGAAGAAATCAGCGGACGGTCTCTCAGCCCCCATCTTCACAGTCGCAGGAAAAGAGTCAGGTACGGTAACACTCCCGGCAGGCATCTTCGGTGTTTCTTGGAATGCGGACTTGGTGCACCAGGTGGTATCCGGCATGCAAAACAATGCACGCGCAGGACGCGGCCGTGCACACACGAAAGGACGCGGCGAAGTTCGTGGTGGTGGTAAGAAGCCGTGGCGCCAGAAGGGAACGGGACGCGCCCGACACGGTTCTATTCGCTCGCCGATATGGCGCGGCGGTGGTGTAACGCACGGCCCGATTGCTTCGAAGGAGTACGGTGTTCGCATCCCGAAGAAGATGCGCGCGAAGGCGTTGTTCTCAGTGCTTTCAAAGAAACTTTCAGACGGCGAGGTGCTGTTTGTTGATACGCTTCCCATGAACGCTCCGAAAACCGCCGAGGCGAAAACTGCGCTCACAAATCTCGCAAAGATTTCAGGCTTTGAGAAGCTTGCGCGCAAATCAGGCAACGCTGCGCTGTTCGTGATGCCTTCAAACAGCGAGGCAGTAAAGAAAAGCTTCCGCAATATCGCGACAACCGGAGTTGAAGAGGCGCGCAACCTCAATGCGCTTTCCGCGCTCTCATACACGTACGTTGTGATTGTCGACCCGGATGCGTCACTGAAAGCGTTTGAATCAAAATTGAACTCTTAGAAAATAACGAACGAAGTGAGTATATTTTCGAAGACCCCGCCCTCTAACACCATGACAAAATCACAGATACAAAAAAACATGAATATTCAGACTGAACTTCCAGGTGTCTTTGTGGGTAGAGGGCGGGGTGCCGATTTTATAAATCTCGCTAACGCTCGCTAATAAAATCAGACATATGCTGTTTCGTAAAAAAGACAACTCAAGCGGTGCAAAAGCGAAGACCTCGCTGTTTGCGAAGCGTGCGACAAAGGAAGTCCAGGAGGTGAAAGAGGAAGAGGCAAAGGAGCTTCCGGTTGCGAAGGGTGCGTCACGCGCAGAGGAGAAGAAGAGCCTCAAGCAGACGGTTGCCGCCGGACGCGTGAACCCGAACATCCTGCGCAACCCGCGCGTTACCGAGAAGGGAACGCTGCTCTCGGCGCACAACGTCTACGCATTTGATGTTGCGACATCGGCAAACAAGAAGCTCATCGCATCGGCAGTCAAAGACGTCTACGGTGTCACACCGGTTCGTGTTCGCGTTGTGAACGTTCCGAAGAAAACGAAGACGTCGCGCCGCGGCACGCCGATTGAAACCGGCGGTGGCAAGAAGGCATACGTACAGCTCAAGAAGGGAGACACCATCGAGCTCGTGTAACACTACAGCCATGAAGAAATACAAACCTACAACCAAAGGACGTCGCGGCATGACCGGCATTGAATTCCGGAAGCACATTACGCACAGCCGCCCGCACAAGCCGCTCACCGGCGGATTTAAGCGGGCAACGGGCCGCAACTCATTCGGCCGCCTCACGACGCTCTCTCGCGGCGGCGGACACAAGCGCCGTTTCCGAGACATTGATTTTGCGTACACGAAGAAAGATATTCCGGCGCGCGTTGAATCAGTTGAGTACGACCCGAACCGCACCGGCTTCATCGCGCTGCTCGTGTTTGCAGACGGCTCGCGCCGCTACATCCTTGCACCGCAGTCCATGAAAGTCGGTGGCACGTTCCTCGCATCAGAAAAAGCACCGCTCATTCCCGGCAACCGGCTCCCGCTCGCAAAGATTCCTGTCGGTACATTCGTCTACAACATTGAAGTGAAGCCCGACGGCGGCGCAAAAATCGCCCGCTCAGCAGGCAACTACGCGGAAGTGGTCGCGCATGACGGCGGCTACACGCTCCTGAAGATGCCGTCAACGGAAATCCGAAAGGTTTCTGAGAAAGCATGGGGTTCCATCGGCGAAGTTTCCAATCCTGAGAACAAGCTCGTGAACCTCGGCAAGGCCGGCCGCAAGCGCTGGCTCGGAAAGAAGCCGAAGGTCCGCGGCACCGCGATGAACCCGGTTGACCACCCGCACGGAGGTGGTGAAGGACGCCAGGGACGCGGTCACCGCAGAGCTCGCACCCGCCACGGAAAGAACGTCGGCAAGGGACACAAGACGCGCCGTCCGAAGAAATATTCAAACTTCCTCATTGTCGAACGCCGTCGCGTTGGCAAGAAGCGGAAGGTCTAACAGATAATGCTAAACCGCCCCGGCTCTCTGCCGGGGCGGTTTTTTGTAAAGAAAAAAGGCAGGTCTTGCGAGGGACCTGCCTTTCTTGGTGGATTCGAGCCGTGCGAGGGCTCAAACCCGTTCCATTGGTGCTGCCTGGTTACAGCTCGGCCGGCGCCAGTCGCGGCGTGAGGTACTCGAGGGCCCGGAAGAACTCCGAGAACTGCTCGGACGGGTAGAAGCGGTGCGGCGTCTTCACGCCGATGCCTCTCCTCGTGCACTTGCAGACCGTGCCCTGGACCTTGTCGCCGTCGCGCTTGACGCAACAGACCTTTCTGCCGACATCTGCGTCTTCCATCGATACTTCTCCCTCAGCGAGAACCTGCCGGCGTGTTTGCCGGAAGGATGCGTCCGGGTGGAAAACATTCACTCCACAGCTGATTCTACATACTTTCTTCATGCTTTGCAATACCCCTGTGCATTATGTGTGGATTTCAGGAGGCTTCGCCTCTCAGTGCACTGAGAGGCGAAGCCTCTGTGTCAGCTATATATTTGACCACGTAAGACGCTTCTGGTATTATGCCCCGAGGCCAAGGGGCCGATTTTTTTCCGAAAAATAAGGAGTTTCTGACGACTGTATTTTTCGAGAACCCCGCCCTCTCAAGCACGATATCCCTGTTTCGTGCCAAAGTAGAGAGCGATAGGGTATTAGGTTTATGCCAGTTATAGCAGGGAACTAGAGAGGGCGGGGTAACGATTTTTATACTCGCTATACTCGTTAAAAATCAGTCACATGACACGATCGCTCAAAAAAGGACCATATCTCAACGTCAAACTCATGGCGAAGGTGGGCAAGCAGAAGCCGGGAGGACCGGCTATCCGCACGTGGGCTCGTGCCTCAGTTATCACCCCTGAAATGGTCGGCTACACCTTTGCGGTGCATAACGGCAAGACGTTTATCGACGTGTTCGTAACTGAAGAGATGGTGGGACACCGCCTCGGCGAGTTTTCTCCGAGCAAGACGTTCCGCAAGCACGGAGGTCAGATGCAAAAGGCGCTCGACACCGCCAAGAAAGAGGCAGAAATTGCAGCAGCACACGCAGCCAAGGCGGCAGCGTCAGATGCAGCTAAGAAATAAGTATGCGCGTGTACCTCAAAAACTACCGGCAATCTCCGCGTAAAGTCCGCCTCGTTGCGAACCTCATCCGCGGCAAGAGCGTCCCGCAGGCACTCCAGCTTTTGCGCGCAACGCCGAAACGAGCGACGGTTCAGTTTGAAAAAACACTCCAGAGCGCGCTTGCAAACGCCAAGCAGAAGGGGATGACGGAGGCACAGACGCTTAAGGTTGCTGAAGTTCGCGTCGACAAGGGCGTGACACTGCACCGCATTTTGCCCCGAGCGCAGGGACGCGCAACACGTTTCGATAAGCACTCAAGCAACATCACACTGGTTTTGTCTGAGGTGAAAAAGGCGGACGCGAAGGCAGCAGCCCCGAAGAAGTCTCCGGCAAAGAAAACGACAAAGAAATCTTCCTAATCACTGTTCACTAGTCCCCGTTCCCCAATCCCTATCTATCTATATGACACATCGAGTACATCCATTTGCACACCGCCTCGGTATCTTGCGTGATTGGCAGTCACGATGGTTTGCTCGTGGCGCAGACTACCGCGCAAATCTCAAAACGGATGTGCTCATCCGCCGCAAGCTCGAAAAGATGCTCAGCAAGATGTACGTCTCAACGATTGAGATGGAGCGTCACGGCGCGCAGCTGCGCATTCTCATCAAGACCTCACGCCCGGGACTTATCATCGGTCGTTCAGGAGAGGGCATCGCAAAGCTCAAAAAAGAAATCGACAGTTTTGTACTCAAACAGGGACTTCACAGCGTCGGTCCAATCAAAATCGACATCGAAGAGGTAAAGTCGCCGGAATCGCACGCGATGATTGTCGCAGGCATGGTCAAAGAGGGTATCGAGAAGCGCACCCCGTTTCGCCGTGTGCTCAAGCAGACCGTGGACAAGGTTATGGCGAACAAAGACGTGCAGGGTGTCCGCATCCACCTGTCAGGCCGCCTCGGCGGAGCTGACATGGCGCGACGCGAACAGATTAAGCGCGGCCGCATCCCGCTCCAGACGTTCCGTGCAGACATCGATTACGCGCACGACGAAGCGCACATTCCGCAGGGTCAGATCGGCATCCGTGTCTGGATTTACCGCGGCGATATTTTCAACAAATAGTCACGACGCCGTATGTTGTTTCCCAAGAAAGTAAAATTCAGAAAGTGGCAGACGAAGCGCCAGAATCCGAAGCGAAAGCTGGTTGCTTCGCGCGGCACGACGGTTGCCTTTGGCTCATTCGGGCTTAAGGCGATGTCGGCGCACCGCGTGACGTCAAACCAGATTGAAGCGGGACGCCGCGTCATCCGCCGCGCACTCGGCAAGAACGGCAGCCTCTGGACGCGCATTTTCCCCGACCGACCGTACACGGCAAAGCCGGCTGAGGTGGGCATGGGTAAAGGAAAGGGCGACCCGAAAGGATTCGTCGTTGAAGTACTCCCGGGACAGATGCTGTTTGAAGTTGACGGCGTATCCGAGGCGATTGCACGCGAAGTGCTCCGCAAAGGAGGAGCTAAGATGCCGCTGAAGACCAAAATCATTGCGCGATAGGGAAAGTTTCTGTAGTATCACGAAGCTATGGCAAAAAAAGACAACATTAAGAATATGACGGACAAGGACCTCGTAACGCTCGTCACCGAGAAGCGAGAGGCGCTCCGACAGGTCCGCTTTGCCACATCGTCCTCACGCGGACGTGATGTGAAGAAGCTTCGTGAGAGCAAGAAAGAAATCGCACGCGCGCTCACCGAGCTCTCCGCACGCACCAAATAATCATGGAAGCACAAGCAAAAAAACCGAAAATTCTCAAAGGCATCGTGGTCTCTGACAAAATGAAAGACACGATTGTTGTTTCCGTGTCCCGCTACATCAAGCATCCGAAGTACGGCAAGTACATGATGCGCCAGAAAAAGTACAAGGCGCACGATGCTGGCAACACAAAGAAGATGGGTGAGACGGTAGAGATTATTGAGTGCAAGCCGATTTCAAAAGATAAGCACTTTAAGATAGTCAGTTAGTTAATTAGTTACGCTACGCTTCAGTTTCTTAGGAACTAAAAAACTAACAAACCAATCAACAAACCAACTAATTTATGATTCAACCGCGTTCCATCGTGCAAATCGCAGACAACTCCGGTGCAAAAGTCGGACGTGTTTTCAAAGTGCTCGGCGGCAGCAAGCGCCGCACGGCCGAAATTGGCGACAAAGTTGTTATCTCCATTCAGATTGCGGAGCCGCGCAAAGCAACGAAGAAGAAGGACGTCGTGCACGCGGTCGTTGTCCGTCAGACCAAACCCTTCCGCCGCAAGGACGGTTCATACGTTCGATTTGATGAAAACGCGGTCGTAATTGTCGACAAGGTAAAGCCTGAGCCGAAAGCAAACCGCATCTTCGGTCCCGTTCCGCGCGAACTGACCGAGAAGGGCTACCAGAAAATCGTATCGCTCGCGCCTGAAGTTGTATAACCCGTATGCACGTCAAAAAAGGAGACAAAGTAATAGTGATTGCCGGCAAGGACAAAGGAGCCTCAGGCACGGTCGCGCGCTCATTTCCGAAGAAAGACCTCATTCTCATCGAGGGTGTTAACCGCGTAAAGCGGCACCAGCGATCAAAGAAGGGAAGCGCAAAGGGCCAGATTCTCGAAAAGGCCATGCCCGTTCACGTTTCTAACGTAAAGAAAGCATAATCCCGGTATGATTCCCGTAAAAGAAAAACAGAAAAAAGCGTACGCTGAACTCAAGGAGGCCCTGCACCTCAAGAACGTTATGGCGCTCCCGAAGCTTGAGAAGGTGGTTGTTTCAGTCGGTATCGGCTCGGTGAAGGACAAGAACAAAATCGAAGTCATTCAGGATCGTCTCGAGAAAATCACGGGTCAGAAATCAGTTGGCCGCGTAGCAAAGAAGTCCATCGCATCGTTTAAGCTCCGTGAGGGACAGACCATCGGCTACCAGACGACGCTGCGAGGACAGCGCATGTACGACTTCCTCGACCGCCTCTTCAACATCGCCCTCGCCCGCACGCGTGACTTCCGCGGCATTGACCGCAAGTCAGTCGACCCGATGGGCAACCTCACTATCGGCATCAAAGAGCACACGATTTTCCCTGAAACGGCCGATGAGGAGGCACGCGACGTTTTTGGATTCGCTATCACCATCGTCACCTCGGCGCGCAATAAGAAAGACGCAGAAACGTACCTCGAGTACCTTGGCGTGCCGTTCAAGAAAGAGAAGTAGTCGCCAATCAACCATTTGCAAAACACACGTCCCCGCCTGCTGGCGGGGCGTTCTCGCTCGGCAACGTATTGCCTCCGCGGGGTTTTGCAAATGATGGATTGGCTCAGGGAGGCCTACGCTGCGCTGTCGCAGTACAATTTTTGGGGAGCGACGGCGCGGCTATATTTGACAGGGAGACTTCGGTGGTGGTATAACGCAGCCAGAAGTTTTTTACAGGGAACTAGAAATTGACCGCGGTTTTGAGCACCAAAAACTACTTTCTAACGTTCTCTGATTCGAACGAATTAGAGAATAAGAAAACGGGTTTTCAAAACCGCGGTCAATCCCGACTGGCGGGAACCAAAGGAGGATGACGCCATGGCCAAGACCATGATCGCATCCAGCGTCACCGACGGGCAGATTGATAACATCGTCGCACGACTACGTGACGCTCTAAGGAAGCATCGCGGTGCGTTCGACTCCGAAGTAGTCCAGATTGTTCTCGGTCTGGAGAATCTTGGGATGCATCTCCTCGAGCCGTTCCAGGCGCTTGTCAATGCCGAGAGTGTTTGGTACCCCATCTGGGTTTGTGAACATCTCACCCCACAATTCGAAGTGAGAGTTCTCTGCAATCCAGGTAGCATAGGGCTCTGGCCTGATCCGAACCAGAAGATTGGTGACCCATACCCGACCGGGCACGAAGTGTACGAGTCCGTGAGGGCAAACGGGTTTCTCGAGAAGTCGCTGTCGTACGGCAATTTGAAGTTTCTCGAGAGGGATCCCTGCCACATTCCCGATGACTGGCGTGAACGCAGACTCAAAATTCATGCCTGGGCCTCTGTCGTCCTGGACAGGGATGGCAATCGATGCGTTCCCTACCTGCACTGCCAGACTATTCAGCCATATACGGGCTGGCGCCAGCTTGATGACAAGTGGGTTGAAGGTTGGTCCGTCGGTCTCCGTATGTAACGCTTTGCATCGCTTAAGAAATTTTTCGGTCCCATAAAGTCTTCGGGCTTAGCCCCTCCCCGCCCCGCACGCTCTTACGAGCGAGCGGGGCGTTTCTATTTCTTGCCCTTTTCGGGGGCTTCTGATGCTCTCCACTGTGCTGTCACAGTACAATTTTTAGGAGCGACGGCGCGCGTTGACATATGTATGGGCGCGTGGAGAATGGGCGATGGACTATAACCACCCCGCAGAGCGGGGTCAGAGAAAGGAGCGGTCCATGACAAGTGCAAAGAAGAGCCAGGCGGGAAGCCCAGAAGGGGAAGGAGTATCTGGCAAGCAGCATCCCCTCGACGGGAGAAGTATTACCGAGGACATCCCCTTCGAGGAGTGGAAGCAGAGATTGGAAAGAGCGACGAATAGACGCGACCTCCTCTCGATGCTTCACGCGGGTATGGAACGCACCAGTGCGATGACGGGTGCTGAGAAGGAAGAACGGCTTCTGTTGTACTTCTCCTATGCCGACGGATGGAATCACTTCCCGTCCAGGCGCGACCACATGGAGGAGTATCTACACTCGGAGTGCAAGCAGAAGGCGTTCATCGAGCTCGCGCGGCATTTCTCAAAGTGGGACTTGGCGAGTTCTCGCGCGCTGTTCGAGTGTGCGCTCACCTTTTTCCTCAAGGAGGGAAACGTCCCGGCGCACTCTTCGTACAAAGGTGCCCTCGGAGAGGCGGCAAGTTCAATGCGAAGACTCTTCTTCGAGTTTTCCGAATGGGTTTGGCACCTCGGTTCCCATCTGGTGAAGTTGGACAAGTTTTCGGGGTCTTTCGTACAGACCCCCGAAGACGCACTGCAGTTTCGTCAGAGATGCCGCGGTGCTCGCGCCCGCATACTTTCCGTCTGGCTTGATGTCAAAGGAGAGAACGAGTTCTGGATGAAGCGACTCCCGGATTTCAACGGGGTCATCCAGAAAATGTTGTTTGCGCGACTCATGGAGGTTGGTTGGAACCTGAGGCAGACCCTGCAAGACGGGCGGCTGTCGGTTCCTGAGAAAGCCGCGCGTTTCCTTCTCTGGAGACACGAGAAAGACGAGGAGCCTTACGCAGTGTCCAAAGAGCGTCATACTGCGCTAATTCTCGTTCTTGCTCCACATGCTCGTTGTGCCAAGGCGGCGATGTTGCGAGAGAGGCGACTCAGTGATCGCCGTAAGAGGGAGGAAGAGGCGCGTCGCCAGCAAGAGATTGCCGAGGCGGAGCAGAGAGCCAAGCAGGCTCAGGAAGATCTTCTCCGGCTCAAGTCTGCGCCAGCGGCATCGTAACTTGGTAGCCAGTTCTTTCCGACCCACCGGTGTACGCTGGTGGGTCGTTTTCGTTTCTTGCCCTTTTCGGGGGCTTCTGCTAGTATGTCCAAGTCCTCATTTTGGGGACTTGCCCGCCTTAGCGGGGACATCGCCTCACCACAACCTGTCAGCCGGCCCCGCAAGGAGCCCATGGGCACGTTCAGAGGCACTTTCATTTTGCACTATGGCACGAAAATCTAATTTGGCACGAGACAAGAAACGAGCAGCTATGCGCACGCGCACGGCGGCAAAACGCGCGGCTTTGAAAGAAACACACGACTACGAAGCGCTCCAGTCACTCAAAAAGAACGCATCACCCTCGCGCGCAAAGAATCGCTGTTTTAAGTGCGGTCGTCCGCGTGGCTACATGCGCGAGTTTGGTTTGTGCCGCATTTGCTTCCGTGAACTCGCAAACCGCGGACAAATTCCGGGCATCAAGAAAGCCAGTTGGTAAGTGTATTAGTTACGCTACGCTTCAGTTCATTAGGAACTAACAAACTAACCAACGAACAAACTAAGAAACTACGATGATTACCGACCCTCTCGCAAACTTCATAACCGCGCTCCAGAATGCCGCGTCAGCAGGTAAAGAAACCGTGCTGGTACACCGCTCGCAGCTCAAAGAAGCTGTCGCGACCGCGCTTAAAAACGCCGGATACATCGCCGACATTTCCATCAAGGGCAAGACAAACAACAAGCTTGAGGCGACTCTTTCCTACAAAGACGGCGTTGCAAAGATTCACGGTGTCAAACGGCTCTCACGACCGGGCAAGCGCATGTATGTAGGCGTCTCTGACATTAAGTCGGTTCGCCAGGGCTACGGTCACATCATTCTTTCAACTCCGGCAGGTGTGCTCACCGGCGGTGAGGCGCGCAAGAAAAACGTCGGCGGCGAAGTATTGTTCGAGATTTGGTAATCCTGTTCCCTAGTCACTGTTCCCAGTTCCCTAATCAATATGTCACGTATTGGACGCCAAAAAATCACGATTCCTGAAAAGACGACCGTTACTGTCGACAACGGCATGCTCACCGTTACCGGTCCGAAGGGAACGCTGACACGGATGTTCCGTCCCGATATCGCAATTGCGGTTGAAGGAGGTGAGGTGACGCTTACACCCAAGAAAGAGACGAAGCAGACGAAGGCGCTCTGGGGCACGTACGGTTCGCACATCCAAAACATGATTGACGGCGTGAACCGCGGATACGAAAAGAAACTCATCCTCGAAGGCGTCGGTTTCCGCATTGAGGTGAAGGGAAAGGATGTGGCGATGGCCCTCGGCTTCTCGCACCCGGTTGTTGTTCCGATTCCTGAAGGATTGACGGTGACCTCTGAAAAGAACCTCACAACGATTTCCGGTATCGACAAAGAACTCGTCGGACAGTTTGCGGCAAAAATCCGAAGCTTGAAGAAACCTGAGCCGTACAAAGGCAAAGGGTTCCGCTATGACGATGAGATTATTCGCCGCAAGGAAGGTAAACGAGCCGCATAACGCATATGGCAGCAACGAACAAAAAAGAAACACGAATTCGACGACAAGCGCGCATCCGCGCAAAGATTTCAGGCACACCCGAGCGACCGCGTTTTGCCGTGTTTCGCTCAAACCGCGCGCTGTCAGTGCAGCTTATTGATGACACGAGCGGGACGACGATTGTTTCCGGAACGACACGAGACATGAAGGGCAAGCCGCTTGCAAATGCCAAGGCGTTGGGACTGCAGATTGCAAAAGACGCTAAGGCAAAAAAGATTGATGCGGTGGTATTTGATCGAGGAGGATTTTCATACACAGGCAACATTGCCGCAGTCGCCGATGGCGCGCGCGAGGGAGGCCTGAAGCTGTAATACCTATGACAGACGAGATGCTTACAAAAGAAAACGAGATGGATGCTGCGGACGTCGCAACGACTGTTGACGCGGCTCCGATTGCACCTGAAAAAACACCGGTTGCGGGACGTGACTCATTTGAGGGAGACCGTGGTGGAAAGGGCGGACGATTTGAGAAGAACCCGCGCCGCCGTCCGCGCGCACGCACCGAGCGCGTGAAGCCCGAGTTTGACCAGCGCATTATCGGCATTCGCCGCGTGACGCGTGTCGTCGCCGGAGGTCGCCGTTTCTCATTCTCCGTGTGTGTCGTTGCGGGTAACCACCGCGGACAAGTTGGTGTGGGCACCGGCAAAGCAGGTGACACCGCACTCGCCGTTGAAAAGGCATACCGCTCGGCGCTCAAGAACAAAATTGATATTTCAAAGACGGATGCAAACTCCATTCCGCACGAAGTGCAGGCGAAATATTCCAGCGGTATCGTGAAGCTCTATCCGGCTCCCGGACGCGGACTCATCGCCGGAGGCGCGGTTCGTGACGTGCTTGAACTCGCGGGTATGCAGGGTGTGGGTGCGAAGATTCTTTCACGCAGCCACAACAAGCTCAACAACGCGTTTGCGGCCATCAAGGCGCTCGAGCAGCTTTCACGTGAGATTAGAGTTAAAAAGTCCGACGTGAAAAAAGACTAAACTACTATGCAGCTCCACGAACTCAAAAGAAAAACACCGAACAAGAAGTCACGTCGCGTAGGACGCGGCGGTACGCGCGGAAAAACCTCCGGACGCGGTACGAAGGGTCAGAAGGCGCGTGCAGGTCACCGCATCCGACCGGAATTCCGCGACATGATTAAGAAGATTCCGAAGCGCCGCGGATACGGTAAGCACCGCTCGACAAGTGCGGTCGGCTCTCGCGTGAAAGCGCTCCCGGTGGACATTCGCTCCATTGAAAAAGCATTCGCAGCAGGCGAAACAGTAACGATTACGACGCTTGCAGAAAAGAAACTCATCCGCATGCGCGGCGGTAAGGCGCCTGCAGTCAAGATTTTGGGCACCGGCGTCGTCTCAAAGAAACTTTCCGTCTCAGGTGTACCTGTTTCGGCAAAGGTGAAAGAGGCAATCGAGAAGGCGGGCGGGTCAGTCGAATAACGCTATGTCAGATTTTGCAAATAAACTGAAAATCATTGTCGGCGACCGACAATTGCGTTCACGCATTCTTTTCGTTATCGGCATTCTTGCCCTGACGCGCGTGTTTGCATCTATTCCAATTCCCGGCATCGACACGGCCGCTCTCGCACAATTCTTCGGCAGCAACCAGTTCTTCGGACTGCTCAACCTGTTCTCCGGCGGCGGGCTCTCAGGCCTTTCTATCGTCATGCTCGGTGTGGGACCGTACATCACGGCATCCATCATCATGCAGCTTTTGACCATTCTCTCTCCGCACCTGAAAGCGATGTACCACGAGGAAGGGCAGGCCGGACGCCGTCGCGTCTCGCAGTACTCGCGGTTGCTCACCGTTCCGCTCTCAGCACTCTCCGCATTCGGTTTCATTTTGCTGTTGCAGCGCAACGGCGTCATTGCGGACCTCTCAAGCTTGCAGCTCATCACAAACATCACCGTTATCGTTACGGGTTCGCTCTTGATGATGTGGCTCGGTGAGCTCATCACGGAATTCGGCATCGGCAACGGTATGTCGCTCATCATCTTTGCAGGTATCGTCGCCGGGCTTCCGGGTGCTCTGCAGCAACTCGCATTTACATTCACACCTGAGCAGATTCCTGCATACGTCGGTTTCGTGCTCGTTGCGCTCGTCATCATCTTCGCCGTCGTCATCATCACTGAGGCGGAGCGTCCGATTCCGATTACGTACGCGAAGCAGATCCGCGGCAACAAGGTCTATGGCGGCGTCTCAACATACTTGCCGTTGCGCGTGAACCAGGCGGGCGTCATGCCGATTATCTTCGCGCTCTCCATCCTGTTGTTCCCGGGCATGATTGCAAATTTCCTCTCGGGTGTGCAAAACGGCTTCGTGCAGGCGGCAGTTTCATTCATCAACGGGTTCCTCAACAATTTACTGCTCTACGGCGCAGCGTACTTCATCCTGGTGTTCCTCTTTACCTACTTCTACACCGCAGTGACGTTTGATCCGGACGCAATCTCAAAGAACCTGCAGCGCTCAGGAGCATTCATTCCTGGTGTTCGTCCGGGAACTTCAACGGCAACGCACATCGGCAACATTCTGACGCGCCTCACGCTCTTGGGTGCCTTGTTCTTGGGCCTTATCGCAGTTCTCCCGCTCTTGATGCAGACGGCAACCGGTATTACGTCAGTTGCAGTCGGCGGTACGGGACTTCTCATTGCTGTATCGGTGATCATCGATTTGGTGAAGAAAGTCGAAGCCCAAGTTTCGCTCCGCGAGTATTAATATTTTCCAAGCACGGGTCGTTGCGTGCTCGCAACGCCCTCACTCTCGCCCTCCTTGGGCTCCGAGAGGCTTGGAAAAACTAATACTCGCTCCGCAGGGTGCAAAACATCGCTTGCCATAGAAATATGCAAGCGATGTTTTGCGTAATCTTGACACTCTTTTTTACGAGAGTACTGTATCGCCAGACTAACCTCAACGAGTGGTTGGGCAGTAGCACCAAACGGCCGGAAAGGCCTGCCGACAATTCCGTCGGTCTGCTCCGGAAAGGAGAAAAGCATGGCATACCTGAAGGATTCTACGGTGCACTTCTCAACTCGTGAGCGTGCGGCAATGGCTATCGCGATGCAACTCCTCCAACTTACTGGAGTTGAGAACGTGACCCCTGCGCTTATTCTTTCAATCAAAGAATATCTCGGGGCTCTTCCGCACGACGTTCCAGTGAGATCCGTGAGCATCAAGGTTCCTGGTGCCTGGATTCACATCGATTTTCTATTGGTAGACGATCGCCGTAAAGGTCATGGTATGTGGCACGTTGTTAGGGCGGAAGAGAAACGCGGGGATACAACTCGAGTGTGGCATCGAGATGAGCTCGAGAGTTTTGTTCCAGTGTCTATTTCGCCCGTGGACACTGTTCTGCGGCCCGAGTAAACAGCCGCTCACCGAGCCGCCCGCTCGTCGGGCGGCTCTTTGTTTTTATTGGCATGCCCAGCACTAACCCTTTCAGCTTTGGTTAGTGCTCGGGTATACTGGAATCTATGAATCCCGTTAGAGATCCCTCACTTGGGAGCTAGAGCGGGAGGAAGAAAAAGGTGTAAAGCGGATACAATTTGTATAAAAATTAACCACGAAAATGCGAAGCATTTTCTATCTCTAACGGGATGAAGTACAACACCATAGTCATTCTGGGCAAGCCCGGGTCAGGGAAGGGTACGCAGGCAGAATTGCTCTCACAGAAGGCCGGTTTTCCGGTGTTTTCGGCATCAGGCCGTCTCAGAGAGCTTGCAAAATCTCATCCTGATATCGGGCAGGAGATTCTCGATGATATGAATCAGGGTGTGCTGGTACCGCACTGGATTGTTTCGTACCTCTGGATTTCCGAGATGGTAAAGCTCGGGCACGAGGGCGGCATCATTTTTGACGGCGCAGTACGCAAGTTTGAGGAAGCAAAACTCTTTCACGAGGTGATGACGTGGCTTGCGCGTCCGTATGCGGTTGTATATCTCACTATCTCCAATGAAGAATTACATGATCGGCTTTCCAAGCGCGCCGGCATTGAAGGACGTGCAGATGATGATGGCGATGTCATTATGAAACGCCTCACAGAGTACGACGAGAATACAAAGGATTCTCTCGCATTTTTCCGCGAGCAAGGGACACTCATGGAGGTCAACGGCGAAGGAACTCGGGAAGAGATACACGAACGTATCATGCAGGCGGTTGCATAACATGACGTCCATTAAAACTCCAGAAGATATTGCACTTATTCGCGAGGCAGGGAAACGCCTCGCGTGCATCGTGCAGCGGGTTTCCGACACCGTCGCTCCCGGCATCTCAACACAGGAACTCAACGATGTGTGTGAGCGGCTTATCCGTGAGGGCGGCGACACACCGGCGTTTCTCAACTACCGTCCCGACGGTGCGAGCCGCCCGTACCCAGCGACGCTGTGCGTTTCCATTAACGACGAAGCCGTGCACGGCATCCCTGATCCGAAACGAATACTGAAGGAAGGAGATATCGTGAGTCTCGATGCGGGACTTATCCATCAGGGGCGTATCGCGGATATGTGTGTCACGGTCCCTGTTGGCAACGTTGACGCACAAGCACAACGACTCATCGACGTTACGAAAAAAGCGATGGATATCGGCATTGCTGCTGCGCGCGGCGGAGCATATGTTGGCGACATCGGCCGTGCCATTGAGCCGTACGTACAGAAGGAGGGTTTTGAAGTTGTGGCCGACCTCGGCGGACACGGTGTGGGACTTGCCGTACATGAAACACCGCATGTTTTCCATATTGCACGTAAAGGAAAAGGCGACAAGCTTGAGCCCGGCATGGTCATTACGGTTGAACCGACGATTGCAGAGGAGTACGGTGACGTGATACTCGGTGATGATGGATTTACGTACGTGACCGCGGATGGTTCACGGTGTGCGCAATGGGAGCACACCATTCTTATAACCGACGGCGCTCCGGAGATTTTAACGGTACAATAGGAGTATATGGGATTTGAGTACTTTCCATCACCTGTCGATCCAAAAAAAGAGGTTCCTTCGGAAGGGAAACCCGCGTCGCCAGAGCGCGTTTCTTTAGAAGAAGCGTATGCTCCGTTTACGGAGGAGTCACTGTTGACGGACGTGAGTCAGGAAAAGTCTGAAAAAAAAGAAAGCAGCGTTTCGGAAGAGCAGCAAAAACAACAAACACCTCGCGTAACCAAAAAATATTTAGAGGACAGGCGTATTCGTTTGGAAGAAGACGAGTGGCTCTCGGGGAAAGAAAAGAAAAAACTTGAGGGCATGATAGATGAGCTTGAGGAAATACACGAGGGTCTGAAGAAGAAGCAGTATTCTCCGGAGGAAGCAAAAACGAAACGTGCCAAAAAAACACGCCTCGCACGTCGTCTTCAAACCGGAGCAGAGGCGGGCGTGACAAAAGATGCGGTAGAGACCGTCCGTAAAGAGGGAGACCAGGGTTTGAAAAGTGTTACGCGTGGGCAGTTGAATGAAGCGCTCAGAAAAAGCGAAGAATTTGCGGGTATGGAGGATGTATTCTCTCCCGATGATATCCAAAAACTCAAGGAAAAACTTCAGTCTGCCGGTGCACAAGAGGGATTGTCGGCGGAAGATGTCCATGACGGACTCACGGAAAAGCTCCCGACAGAAGAAAAACAACCAGAGGAAGTTAATGTGCAGAAAGAGATTGAAGAGGTTCTTGAAGTTGTTCCAAAAAAAGAAAAACCGACGTGGTTGCGAAAAATTGCCGGTGCGGGATTCGGTATCCAAGAGGTGAAAAACTGGGCAGGTGAACAGGCGTTTGGATTCGCATACAAAAAATTCTTTGAAAGTGCGGTGGATGCCAAGAAACAAGGAAAAGAACTGAAAGGGTTTGAAAAAGCACGGTTTGAAACGGGACTCCTTGTGCGTTCCGTTGCCAGACATTACGCAGAGGCCAAGGATGTTTCAGAGAAGAACAAAGAAGACTTTTACGCAGGCAAAAGTAAGAAAATGGAGTGGGCGAAGCTCGCAGGAGAAGGTGTCCGCGCCGTTCGTGCGGTGTTTGCGCCGATGGGGATGCTACGCTCGCCGGTGTGGACGCTGATTGCGCTCTCGCGCATCTCTGAAACCGTCAAAGAGCATCGTTTTGAGAAGAAAAAATACGATGAGTCATCTGATGAGGTCGCTGAAGACGCAATGGCAATGTATGAGGAGGCACAGAAAGAGGCACGGGCAGCGGGGAGAGACGTGCCGACTGCGGATGACATTGCACGTGTCTACGCCAAAGGTGTAATCCGCGGAACACTGGAATCCGGCACGGGCACACTGACGAAGACCGCAGCGGGCTTGGGTGTAAAGAAGCTTATTGAGCCGGTGTTTAAAGAGATGCAGACGGTTGAAAGTGATGTGTCGCTCTCGGCGGAAGAAAAACAGATGCGGCTGACGGCGCTGGCGCGTAAAAACGAGAAGCTCATCAAGGAGGTTGATTTGCTTGTTGACCGAACAGGCAGTGTGGATGCTGTCGCCTATCGCTTACGTCAGGCGGGAGTTTGGACCAAACGCCTTTCAACCGCACTGGCCATAGAGACCATTGCCGAGATGGGGTACCACCTTGCGTTTGATTCCATCGCCGAAGGCGCGGACGCACACACGCGGGGTGCCGAGGTCTCATCGCTCAAGCGGCCGCTTGTCGCCTCAGTCGGTAAGATCTTAGAGCACAGTGGAGAGACACAAGGGCTTGACCTTGAGGGTGTTGAAGTGCCGGTTCCGCCGGTTACCATCGAGCACGGAGGAAACATCTGGAGTTCCGCAAAAGACATCGCGGAGAAAGCGGGACTTTCAAAAGAGCAGTTTGCAGCTGCGTGGGGTGAGTCGACGGTAAAACTTCCCGACGGGCGCATTGTTCCGATTGCGGAGCTTAATTTGGTGCATGAGGGTGACACGCTCTCCTACGTGCCGGGAGAAGGGGACGCCGCGGGACATTTTGAATTCAACAACGAATCACACATCGCGTACGGCGATACACTGAACCTTCCAGGTGCACAAGAAGGCGAGGTGATTTCAAAGATGAATTTTGAACAGGAAGGGCACCCTGAAACTTTTGATTCGGGATCAGAAAATGTTGAGAAATTGATGCAAGATTATCCAGAGCTTACCCGTGCGCAGGCGGAAAAAATAGAGGAGGTTATGAGTACGTGGCCGGGAACAGGAAGCATCACTGAGTACGAAGGTGCAGAACCGGAACAGGTATTTTCGGAAAAGACCGCCGGAACACCAGTTGACCGTCTCGCCGAGATGGGTATTGAAAAGTATTCTGCAGATGTGGTTGATAAAGAACTGCGTTGGTATTTTGGGCAGAAGTACGGCGAGTCTGATGTGTGGAAGGGTGTGCGGGATATGAGTGCCAGAAAATTCTCAAAAATGGCGATAGAAGAGGATGCAAAAAAACTCGAGGAATTTAAATCATACCTAGACGATCTCGGGAAAAAAACGGGAACTCGTCCCGTCGGTGGTCTGTTTAGGCGTGATGAAACGGTTCTAGAGTACTTTGCACGTGTCAGAAGGGCTTTGATTGAACAACAAAGCGCGGGCAAGTAAGAGGTGGTACAACACTCCTACATTCTGTGCGTTCCAGTTGCTATACTAAAAAGGTATGGAACGATTTTCCGTAACGCCCGAGACGAAATTTTCCTCAGCCGAGCAAGAGGTATCTTTTTTGCGCGAGCGGCTTAAGGCGCTTGAAAAAAATGTTGATGCCGGCGTGCACGAACTCGTGCATGAACGTCCTGAAGAAGAAGTGACGCGGGCGTATGCAAAAGCGGCACCTGAGAAAACGCTTGCCAAAGGGCATGAAATGCTGCAACCGGAAATCGACGCGGTGGTGTTGGATTTGGCCCCTGAGGAGCACGATACCATCATCTCCGAACTTCTCACGCTTGTCCGGGAAAAGGGTGTCCGCAACGCACTTTCGGTTGTTGAGAAGCTCCATGACGCGCACGTCGAGGACGACTTCCATCGTTTTTTGGCGGAGTATCTGAAGGAAGGATACACGGCATCCGGCATCAAAGAGGGCGAGCCCTTGTGGAAGGCGCTCCACATGACGCTCTTAGAGGTCACCTTGCCGTTTGCAGCGTCGGATGCAGATGCACACCATCGCCCGCTTTCAGAACTCCTTTCATCCATGGAGCAGTTTTACGCAGGCGCACTTTCAGTTGCATCTGAGAAGGGAGCGAAGAAGAACCATTTCGTTGTTGAGCTGGCGGTTGAATCGCACCACGAGCACGTGGTGTTGTATCTCTCCGTTCCGACTGAAAAGGTATCGCTGTTTGAAAAGCAGCTGCTCTCTATTTTTCCGCAGGCGCGTATTGAAGTTTCAAAAAACGACTACAACATCTTTGTTCCGGAAGGGCAGGTTGCCGGTTCTGTTGCGTCATATGAACGCACCGCCGCGTATCCGATAAAAACCCACGAAGCATTCGACTACGACCCGCTCAATATTTTGCTCTCCGCGTTCGGAAAGCTGTTGCGCGTTGGTGAAGGCGCGGCGGTGCAGGTGCTTATCCGCCCTGCGCAAACCGATTATGCGGAACGCTACCGGAAAGCGCTCGAAAAGATAGCGCAAGGTGTACCGGTGAAAGAGGCACTTGCGGAGAAGTCGGTTATCGCGTCTATTGGAAAGGAAGTGCACACACTCTTTTTCTCATCAAAGGAGAAAGAAGAAAAGAAAAAACAAAAAGAAAAAGAGCGTCCGGTGGATGACATCGCACTTGAGCAGGTAAAACAGAAGATTGCACATCCGATTGCCGAGGTGAACATGCGCTTGCTTGCATCGGCAACCAGCGCGACCCGTGCAGATGCTATTTTAAGTGAGATAGAAGCGACGTTCAGTCAGTTCAATGACCCGCGCGGCAATGCATTCTCGTTTTCGCGTGCAAAGAAAACCGCCGTTAAGCCACTCATAAAGAATTTTACGTTCAGACTTTTCTCCGACGACGCAGTGATGCCGATGAACTTGCGTGAGATTGCATCATTCATTCACGTGCCGTCCGTCGGGTCTGATGCGTCGCGCGAATTGAAGCGTTCAAAGTCCGGAGTTGCTCCGGCACCGGTGGACCTCTCATCCGAGGGTATTCTGCTTGGGCACAACACGTATGGAAACGTGCAAACACCGGTGTACATAGGAGCGCTTGACCGTCTGCGTCACGTATACACCATCGGTCAGACCGGAACGGGAAAGACGACGCTGTTGAAGAATATGATTATTCAGGACATCAAAAACGGTGAAGGCGTGTGCATGATTGACCCGCACGGCACCGATTTGCTCGAGGTGCTCTCACAGATTCCCGCAGAGCGTTGGGATGATGTCATCTACTTTGACCCCGCGTACACCGAGCGTCCGATGGGGCTGAATATGCTTGAGTACGACCAGGCGTTTCCGGAGCAAAAGACATTCGTGGTCAACGAGCTGTTCTCAATCTTCCAGAAGTTGTACGGCGGCGCGCCGGAGTCAATGGGACCGATGTTTGAGCAGTACTTCCGCAATGCAACCATGCTCGTTATTGAAGACCCGGAAACGGGCAACACGCTGTTTGATGTCTCACGCGTTATGTCTGATAAGGCATTCCGCGACCTGAAGCTCTCTCGCTGTAAAAACCCCGTCGTGGTGCAGTTCTGGAGGGAGGTGGCCGAAAAAGCGGGCGGGGAGGCGTCTCTGGCGAACATTGTGCCCTATGTCACGAGCAAATTTGACGTCTTTTTGGCAAACGACATCATGCGACCCATAGTCACCCAGCGGCAGTCGGTATTCAATTTCCGCGAGATTATGGACGAGCGCAAGATTCTTTTGGTGAACCTTTCCAAAGGACGTCTCGGTGACATCAACGCAAACCTCATCGGGCTTATCATTGTCGGCAAGATTTTGATGGCGGCGCTCTCTCGCGTGGACACGGTTGGGCAGCAGGAGGTTCCGAATTTCTACCTCTACATCGACGAGTTCCAAAATGTGACGACGGATTCTATTGCGACGATTCTTTCAGAGGCGCGCAAATACAAACTCGGTCTCACCATTGCGCACCAGTTCATCAAACAGCTCGACGAGAAAACTCGCGACGCGGTGTTCGGCAACGTCGGCTCCATATGCTCGTTCCGTGTCGGTTCCGAAGACGCCGAGTTCTTAGAGAAACAATTCGCTCCGGTGTTTACTGCGTCTGACTTGATGAACATCGACAACTTCAATGCACTTTTGAAGATGCTGGCAAATGGCAAACCGATACGACCGTTCAATATCGCAACCGAGAAGCCGGAGAAGGGAAACCAGGAGGTCGTGGAGACGCTCAAACAGCTCTCCTACACGCGCTTCGGTCGTCCGCGCGAGGAAGTGGAAGCGGAAATCAGCGCACTGTACCGCGTGTAGCACTTTCTTGCCCGTACTGCGGGCGTCTGGTACGATGGTGCCGTTACACATAGCATTTTTAGCATGAATCACGTTAGAGACAGGGTGTAGCAGGGTCTCTCATGGTGATTTTTAGGGTAGTAAAAATGTTTGAAAGAAGTTTATTTTAAAGTTAATCTCTAACGTGATGAAAAACCCGAAAGAAGAGAAGACATTTCTTATCGTAAAACCCGACGGTGTTCAAAAAGGCCTTATCGGAGAAGTTATCAAACGCATCGAGCAGCGTGATTTGAAAGTAGTTGCACTTGAAATGTTCCAGGCAACACGAGAACAGGTCAGTGGACACTATCCAAAAGACCAAGCATGGGTGGATCGCCTCGGAGAGAAGACTTTGGGAACATATGAAAAGTACGGTGTGGATTCAATGGCTGAACTCGGGACTGCTAACGCGTCAGAAATTGGCGCAAGTGTGCGTGAATGGCTCATTGATTACCTGACGATGGCTCCGTGCGTTCGTATGGTTGTTGAGGGCGTACATGCAGTAGATATGGTACGCAAAATTGTCGGCCCAACCCTTCCATTTAAAGCAGAAATGGGTACAATCCGAGGTGATTTTTCGGTTGATTCACCGGTTTTGGCCAACAAGGAACAACGGGCGGTTATGAACATTGTTCATGCCTCGGAAACTCCCGAAGAAGCGGCCCACGAGATAGAATACTGGTTTGGGAAGAGTCCCGTTTTCTCGTACAAACGCTTCGGTGTTGACGCGTAATGCTGACGGCGTACAAAATCGACGTCTTTGTCAAATCTTCATAAAGCGAAATCCAAAAACGCCCCGAAAATCGGCGCGTTTTTGATTTGGCATATTCACTTTTTGCGCGGATGTGGTGCGCGGCGTTATCCACCCTTGCGCTCCATTGTTGAGGGGGAGTATCGTGTGTGATAGGGGTTGTTTTGGATATTATCTAGATCAAATAAAAAGTTACAGGGACTCCGAATTGTTTCAAACCGCGCACCTTGGTGCTCGTACTGAGGAGACCCACCTAGCAAACGCTAGGTAACACCTCCGAAATGACCCCGCAGATGAGCTCCGACCGCAAGGTCGGGGCTCATCTGCGTTTTGCTATGGTATACCCCATGAGATACAACGTGCGAAAATGTGTAAAATTTGGAGTCCGCATATCTCACGGGGTATACCCCATGAGATAGATTTTATGTGTATGGGTGTATAAACAGGCCATGTATTACGTGTATGTCCTAAAAAGCCCCAAGCAGTTTTATATTGGTTCTACAAACGACCTACGGAGACGTATCAAAGAGCACGAGTATAACCAATCTTTCGCTACTAGAAACAAAGGCCCTTGGAAACTTATATACTATGAGGCATCACTTTCGGAAAAAGATGCGCGTGTTCGTGAAAAATATCTTAAAACTGCTTGGGGGAAAAGATATTTGAAAGGGCGCATCAAACGTGGCGTTTAGTTATCTCACGGGGTATACTGGAGTTCGTTACACGGCAGCTAGCCTCGGAATTCTGTGACCGAACAACGAAAAAACATTCTCCTGTACACCCTTCCGGTTGTTTCGCTCTTGCTGCTGGTGCTCGATCGCGTCGCGCAGGACAATTTCTTCTACTGGACGTACTGGTGGTACGACATCATGATGCATTTTTTGGGCGGCTTTCTTGTTGCGGGTATTGCACTGTGGTTTTTTGTGCGATTTTTCAGAACTGAACACACCAAGGCATTCCACGCACTCATTGTTGCAGTTCTCTCCGTGCTTACGGTCGGTCTGGGTTGGGAATATTTTGAATTCTTCTCAGGTTCACTCTCGTTGCAGGAAGGAAGCGTTATTGGTGACACCGCGCTTGATTTGGTGATGGATACACTCGGTGCACTGTGCATGTGGCTTGTTGTTAGTGCCGCGTTTTTCTTCCGTCCGCGCATAACAAACAAAACACTATGAGTGGGGAACAGCAGACAAGCGGCGTGCGTATCGGTTTCTACGGCGGTGTGGGCACGGTTACCGGAGCAAACTTCTTACTTGAATCGCCGAAGGTAAAAATTTTGGTTGACTGCGGGTTACTGCAGGGCCAGCGGGTGTGCAGTGCGGAAAACAGTAATCCGTTTCCGTACGACTTGGCGAGCATCAAAGCACTTGTCGTGACGCACGCACACATCGATCACATTGGTCGCATACCGAAACTCGTCAAAGACGGATTTTCCGGAACCATTTACTCAACACCTGAGACGAAGAAACTCGCGGAGGTTATGCTTCCCGATGCGGCGCGTCTCATCATGCAGGAAGCCGCTGAGTGCGGTTTACCCCCACCGTACACGGCAGACGACATCGCCCCTATCTTTTCCCATTGGGAGACCATTCCGTACTACGCGACAATTCAGATGGGCGATTTCTTGCTGAAACTGCAGAATGCAGGCCACATTCTTGGCTCTGCCATGGCGGAGTTTGTACACCCGGGTGTAGGCAAAATTTTGTTTACCGGGGACATCGGAAACTCACCGTCGTTGTTGCTGAAAGATACCGACGCGGTTGAGGACGTGAACTACCTTGTTATGGAATCCGTGTACGGGGACCGAGTGCACGAAGTTGTGGAAAATCGGCTCGGCCAGCTTGAGGACGTTATCGAGCGCACCCTTGCGCGCAACGGCACACTGCTCATTCCGACGTTCTCCATTGAGCGAACGCAAAACATTCTCTACGAGATAAACATGCTCGTTGAAAAAGACCGTATTCCGGATGTGCCTGTGTTTCTTGACTCACCGCTTGCTCAGAAGGTGACCGAGATATATCGGGCATCAAAGTCAGAATACAATGCGTCGGTGCAGAAGGTTATCAACAAAGGCGACGATATCTTTGCATTCAAAGGGTTGCAAATCATTAGTTCGGAAGAGGAGTCGCGTAAGATTCATGAGACGCCGGGACCCAAAATCATTATCGCGGGGTCGGGTATGTCGGTCGGGGGGCGCATTATTTCGCATGAGCAGTACTACATCACCGACCCCAACAATACGATTCTCATCGTGGGCTACCAAGCGCCGGGGGGTCTTGGTCGTCAGCTCGTTGATGGTGTGAAAGAAATAACAATAAACAAAGAAGTGTTGCCGGTAAAGGCGCGGATTGTTTCGGTATCGGGATACTCAGGGCACCGCGACGTCAACGGGCTTGTTGACTTCGTGAATGCAACGAACGTATCCATTAAGCGTGCATTCGTGGTTATGGGCGAGCCGAAGAGTTCGCAATTTTTCGCACAGCGTCTGCGTGATTTCTTCGGCATTGATGCGATTGTACCTAACCCGGGCGACGTTATCGATTTGCAGTAGGTGCAGTGGACTGCTTCCGTGGAATTTCTTGTCTGTGGTTGTATACCCCGTGAGATACGAACTTTTGTGTCACGGATAGTGTGGAATTAGTTATCTCATGGGGTATACTAAGTAGCATGACATATCGTAAAGACGTAAATCACGACATCAAGATTTGCGTATCAGGCGCGGCGGAGACGTCGAGTTGTGGTCCGCACGCCTATGAGCTTGCCAAAGAGCTTGGACGGGAAATTGCGCGCCACGACGCGGTTATCGTAACCGGTGCCACAACGGGATTCCCGCTCTGGTCGGCCATTGGTGCCAAGGAAGCCGAGGGCACGTCTATCGGGTTCTCGCCGGCGGCCTCTGAGCGCGAACATATCGAGGCATTCCGCCTGCCGATTGATTACATGGATCTCATCATCTACACGGGGTTTGGCTACTCGGGCCGCGACCTCATTTTGACGCGTTCATCAGATGCTGTGCTGTTTGGCTGCGGCCGCATCGGAACTATTCACGAGTTCACCATTGCCTTTGAAGACAACAAACCCATCGGTATTCTGGAAGGGGACTGGATGACGGATGAAACCATGAAAACTATTTTAGAGCGTGGTAACCGAGCGTACGAGAAAGTCGTATTCGACACGAACCCCAAGAGTCTCGTGGAGAAGATTATTGAACTTGTGAAGAAAGACAAAGCACAGGACCGCATGACGTACAGTTACCGGCCTGTTGAGGAGGACTCAGCAGACTTTCACGGTTGATTCTGAATAGGAAAACCCCGCCTTTCGGCGGGGTTTTTTCGTTACGCGATGACTTGGGAGACGATACGGTCGAATGTTTTCGGGTGATTCTGGGCGATTTCGGCGAGCATCTTGCGGTTCAGCACGATTTCTTTCTTGTGGACGAGCCCCATGAAGCGGCTGTATGAGATGCTGTGCGGAGCAAGTGCAGCTGAGATACGCGTCTGCCAGAGTTTGCGGAAGTCGTTCTTCTTGTCGCGGCGATGCGCAAATGCATACGTGCCGGCGTGGAAGAGTGCCTCGCGTGCCTGGCGTTCCTTGCTCTTGCGTGCGTTGCGGAAGCCTTTCGTGCGGGCAAGCACGTTACGGCGACGCTTCATCGATATTTTTCCTCGTTTGACTCGTGTCATGGTGGTGGTTTATTTGCCTGGCAAAAAGCGCGTACGGACTTTAACGGTCAGGTTGATACGCTGGCCGCGCTTTCGTTTTAACTGAGTTGAACGCGATTCTTTCGCGTTGTAGTGGTTGCCGCCGGCCTTTCGTCCGATGATTTTTCCGTTCTTGGTGACGCGCAACCGCTTGGAATATGCCTTGTTGGTCTTCATCCCGTTAGAGATAGGAAATGCTTTAGCATTTCCGTAGTTAATTGACGTAAGTCCGAAATATTCTTTATATGGTAAGCCCGTTTTGTGATGTATAGATTGCGTGAGCAATCTCTAACGGGATTCATAAAAAGGAGCCCCTGAGGGCCCGCTTATAATACCTTTTCCCGCCTGTTTTGCAACCCCTCCCGGGCGCTTTATTTACGCTCCAAAACCATGCTCATTCCCTTGGGGTTTTTGGTCGGTGGTTCGGCTATTTTGTGCTCAACCGTGAGGAGCTTCAGGAAGCGCTCCATGCGCTCCTTGAGAAAGTCATTCTGGAGGCCTTTTGCGCGTCCCCGGAGGTACAGCTCGAAACGCACACGGTGCCCGTCGGCAAGCCAGCCGGAGGCCTGCTTTGCCTTGATCCCCATGGAGTCCTCGGAGGTGCCGATTTTAATCTGCACACTCTTGGTCTCAGTTTGGTGGGATTTTGCTTTCGTGTCGCGCGCCTTCTTCTTCTGTTCGTAGAGGTATTTGCCGAACTCGATGATTTTGGCGACCGGCGGTACGGCGTTCGGGGAGATTTCAACGAGGTCGAGTTCTAGGGCACGGGCCTGCGAGAGCGCTTCGTCACGAGAAATAACACCGAGGTTCTCACCTTCGGCTCCGATAACGCGAAGCTCCGGAGCACGGATGCCTTCGTTAACGCGTGTACCTCCTTTGTCTCGTGGATTACTCACTGGTGGGCTGATGGTACTACGTTTTTACACCTTTTTCAATAGCGTTTTAAAGAGTCACCAGTGACTGTCAAGAAGCGCCTCCCGAGGATTGCGCTACGAATTCGTAGCGCACAGCATCACACAGCCACGATGTTTGGAAACAAACACCGTGGCTGTATACTTTTCAAGACCGTATGGTTAATCTTTTGCTTAAAAAAATTTTACATGACCCAACGTGCCCAATCGGTAAAGCGTTGGACATTGGCTTTGGAAGTGGTGATGACTTGGTCGCCCTGGCTGAGCACGGTTTTGAAGTAGTAGGTATCGATGCGTCTGAGGCAAATGTCCAGAAGATACACGAGAGAGTGGGGGAGAAAGTACTTGTGGAGCATTCTGATGTCAGATCTTTCCTGTTTCCCAAAAACTCATTTTCAGTAATACACGCGAACAATGTCTTCCCGTTTCTTGCTGAAAAGAAATCGGTTCATGAGATTTTAGAAAAGGCCATTGATGCTCTTGTACCAGAAGGTTTTTTCGTCTTCTCCCTGTTCGGTCCACATGATGCATGGGCGAATAGAAAAGATATGAGTTTCTTTTCCTACGATGAGGCACTCAATTTTCTACATAAGCAGCCTGTTGAGATTTATTTTCAATCCACCGAAGAGGGTTGGGGACATACAATGAAAAAAGAGATGAAGTATTGGCATATTCACCGATTCATTGTGAGAAAAAAGCAAAATACCGCAGCTTAGGAGAGAGCGGGGAGTTCAACAAAGAACGTGGAGCCCTTGCCTCGGCCCTCAGACTCCGCCCAGATGCGGCCGCGGTGTGCGCCGACGATCTTGTGTGCAATGAAGAGTCCGTAGCCGGTTGAGTGCGGGTTGATGTTGCGTGACTCAGATCCGCGTCCGCCTTCGGTGAAGAGTACTTTCTTGTCGTCCTCGGTGAGCCCGACACCCGTGTCTTTTACCGAGAAGACGATACGGTTACCCGAGCGCGAGAGCGAGACCGTGATGGCGCCCCCCGGCGTGTAGTTGGTTGCGTTGTTGATGAGGTTACCGATGACGTGGTTGGTGAGCTGATCCTGGTCGCCCTTTACGGTATAGCTGCCCGGCGCGACGTTGGTCTTTAACTCCAGACCCTTTTTCTTTGCATTTTCCTCAAGCATAGGAAGTGCGCTTTCAAGGGATGCTTTGAAATCAAACGGTTGCATCTGGTAGGCGACACGGCCGGTCTTGAAGTCAGAGATGCGCAAGAACTCCTTAATTTCATTGATGGCCTTCTGATCTTTGTTGAGCGCCTCCTGGACCATGGCGCGGGTTTCATCATTGATGGGACCGAAGGTGTTGGTGAGCAGGGCATCAAAGGCGCCTGACGAGTCGGTGAGGTAGCCCTTCACTTCGTGAGTGATGAACCGCATGGTATCAACTTGCTGTTTGTTCATGATTTCCAGTTGTTCCCGCAGGGCCACTTCGCGTTTGACACTCTTAACGAGCACGGCACCGATTGCCATCACGAGCAGGAAGGTTATGGCGATAACGTAGCGGAGATTCTCAATGTGTCGCACAAAAAGCATCGCGAATACCAGAGCCGCGAGCGCGATGACAAGCATTTGCGCACCGATGACCTTAACGCTGAATGCATGATAGCGGACAATCATGTAGGCGAGGAACGACAGGAAGAGCGCCATCCCGATGGGACCGATGAGGTTCACCTCGTACACCAAGAAGATGTCTCCGGCGAAATTCGTAAGTGTAAATACGAGCAGGAAGAATGCCGATGCTGCGGAGAGCATCCATATCTGTTTACGTATGGAACTGTCTGTTGTTTTGCGTGCGTAGTAGAAGGCGAGATAGCCGACGAAGACGATGGAGGTGAATTCCAGCGCGTAGATGTAGTACCAAAGTGGCCCGTTGATTGCTTCGCAGTTTATGATGTCAAAAGCAATCATGTTGAACTCGGTGGGGAGCAAGGCGATGATAGGTGCGTACGAAAGCACAAGCCCCAGATTCTGTTTGAAACTTAGTGCCGAACCCTTGAAGTAAGTCCAGGTGAAGTAGACAATGAGATAGACAAGTGCTGAGTGGAAGAAGGCGGAAAGTTCCCATCCGAGGTGAACAACGCGGGCATATACAGTAATCCACTGGACAATTTCATTACACAAAAGTAGAGCAAACACCAATGAAAGGGCAAACAGGAGCTGCGATTGTGGTTGTCTAGTGTTCTTGGAAAGGATAAATAGGCCAAAAAAAACCGAAACGAGAGCAATAGGTATATACGCGTAAAAAAGTAGTGTTGGTGCAAAACTAAAATCAAAAAAGGTTTCAAGTTGTGGAAACGAGAGTGGGCAGTAAAGTTCGTCCATATTCTTTATTTTTCAATTACTGGAGCTAAAATAGTCGGTGCCTTCCAGTACTCACAGTCGGGTGGAGGAGATACCTTTACGGTGTGGGCACTAATTTTATCTAAACTAAAACCAGCTTCCTGGAGCTTTTTCATGTGGACATCGCTTAGGTGATCGATTTCGTCCGAGTAATATGTAAAGACACCGCCGGGTTTTAACTTTTTATAAGCAAATGGAAAAAATTCGAAGTGATTTTGATACAACTCTTTTTCTGTAAGAGGGTAAGTATCAAACAAGATACCACCCAAAGAATTATCTGGAACCGAATCAATCACTTCTTCCCAAAAACCCTCCAGGACTTCTACTGGGTGTGGCGCTTTTTTTGCAAACTCACGCGCCTTATTTGCTACTTCATGGTTCGCTTCAATAACTATATGCTTTGCAATGTGTTGTTGTTGAATAAAATTAGCCGAAATTCCCATACCATACCCCAACTCGAGCACGTCACCACCGCGAGAACCAGCAATCACGGCGAGTTCTTTCATGTACGGAGTCTCCCAGTCTTCCATAACTGCATGCCCAAAAATCTTTAGGTCGTGTTCAGTAAAGTCTGCATCAGCTTTTTTCCAATCCTCTTTTTTAAAATCTATAACTGTTTTGTCTGTTTCTTTATATCCTTCTTCCCAATCGGGGATTTGGGATAAAAATCCGCGGTCGTTCTTTTTGTTGTTGTCCTGTTCCATGATTTTTTTTAAACAAAAATCTTTTTAAGAGATGCTTATTCTTCAGTTTCTTCAATAACCTCAAAGTCTTGTAAAAAGACTGTTTTGTAGGTTGTGTACCCTATAGCAACAAGGATCGCGAGTAAAAAAATGATAAAAAGGAGTTTTGAGTTCTTGTCCATATGAGGTTACTATACTATGTATACACCACCCATGAAAGTGCTGTTTGTCTCAAAAGATTTGTTGGCCGGAAATCTCGCCGTCTTGCTGCGCAAGGAAGGGCATGAGGTGAGGTTATACATTGAGGATAACTCCCGACGGAAGAATCTTCGGGGTCTTGTAACACAGACCGAGGACTGGCAGAAGGATCTCCAATGGGTTGGCAAAGACGGCCTCATCCTTTTTGACGACATTGGCTTCGGAAAAACGCAGGACGAACTCCGCCGCGAGGGATACCGGGTCTTCGGCGGTTCATACCAAGGCGAGCGGATGGAGACCAACCGTTACTTCGGTCATGAGATATTTCGGCACAATGGCATTCAGACGTTCCCCCTCCTTGATTTCGACAGCATCAATACCGCCATTAAGTTTCTTGAAGAGCATAAGGGTAAGTGGGTTCTCAAGCAGAATAATTCGGAAAAAGAATTCACGTATGTCGGGTACCTCGAGGATGCGTCCGACACAATAGCGGTTCTAAAAAATTATGACCGGCGGGAGCGCTACAAACACAATATTGTAACGCTCCATAAACGGATTGAAGGAGTTGAGGTCGGTGTCGCGCGGTATTTCAACGGACACGACTGGGTCGGTCCTATTGAAATGAATTTGGAACACAAGCACCTTTTTCCGGGAGACCTCGGTCCGATGACGTTTGAGATGGGGACGCTCGCATGGTACGACGACGATGAAAACAATAAACTGTTCCAGGAGACGCTCGCCAAACTGAAAAATTTTCTCACCGAGGCGGACTTCAGAGGGGACTTCAGCATCAATTGTATCGTCAATGAAAAAGGTGCGTTCCCGACTGAGGCAACGGCGCGCTTGGGTTGTCCGATAATACACTTGCAAACAGAGCTTCACGATTCCCCGTGGGGCGATTTTTTATATGCGGTTGCAGGCGGAGAACCGTACGACCTCAAATGGAAGAAGGGATTCGGTCTCGTTGCAACCGTTGCACTCCCGCCGTTCCCATTTCATTTTGACGGACATCCGGTATCAAGCAACGGTATTCCGATTCACCTCGGTGTGTACGCAAAAGAAGAGGTGAAGCATATTCACTTTGACGAGGTGTCGATAGCGGAGGAGGGAAAAGATGAGTACGTCGTGTCGGGTGATGCCGGTTACGGGCTGTATGTGACGTCTATCGGCAGGACCGTGCGCGAAGCGCAGAAGAAGCTGTATAAGATTGTTGAAGATATCAATATTCCGCGTATGTTTTATCGCAATGACATCGGAAATCGCTATCTGAAAGCGGATGAGAAGAGACTTAAGGAGTGGGGGTATATCAAAGAATCTTTTGCCGAACACTATTTGTCATTCCTCACGGACTGGAATTCTCCGGAAAAAGAAAGCAGCACCCGGTGATTTGGGTGCTGCTGGCGGGCTGGTTTACTCTAGAAGAGCGGGGCGATGGACTTCCAGATCCACTCGCCGGCTTCCAGTCCGGTGAATACTGCGGTGGTCCACCAGGCGTTGGCGATGACGAAGCTCGTGAGGAAGATTCTCCAATCACGCGCCGTCATGCCGTTGTACTGATGGGCGCCGTGTCGCATGTACACGGTGCAGATGAACGGGTCGAACTTCACCGAGAGGACCAACATGACCATCCAATCCCCGCGGCGCATCGCCCATTGCATCACTTTGTGAAAGAACTTCTTCTTCTCCTGCGCGTCGCGGACTTCCTTGAGGGTCTCGATGCCGAGCCAGTCCTGCTTCGCCCAGTCGTAGAAACGAATGGTGGCATAGCAGAAGGCGAACGACAAGACCCACATGATTGCCGCACCGATGAGCGCGCCGAAGTACCACATGACGGCCGGGTAGAGCAGGTAGTCGAACCCCTGCACCATCAGGAAGTTGGCAGTTAGACCAACTCCGAGAATTCCCAGCCGCTCCTTGAGCGACTTCCGGGTGTTGGTCACGTGCCGACCCCTTTCTGTTTGGGGAAGGACCGGGCGCGGAATTGCGCCTCAGCTCTACCCAGCATCTCCTAACATAATAGCACAATATCTACCCATTTGTCAAGTATGAAAAAACCGCTCAACGGTGGTGCTGTTGAGCGGTTTGGGGTCAGAAAGGGTCAGTTGCCGGACCAGGTGAACTTGTGGGTCCAGTTGGACGAGCTGTTGTTGGTGTAGGTGCGGCAGTTGACGCCAGGAGTGCAGTAGTCGCCGCCCGGGAACCGAGATGTGTTCCTGGAGCGGGAAGCCGAGCCGAGTGTGGTGTATCCCGCATGCACGTGCGTACCGCCCCATGCTCCACATCCGTCGTCATTGATCATCGAACCTAGCGACTTGGCGTTGTAGGTGCCGGCGTCAGAGGTCGCGATGGGGAAGTTGGAGGTGGAGTTCATGGAGATATGCAAGTAGCGCATCACGCCGCGTGTCGAACCAGAGGCGGTTTCAACAATACGAACATCTTGTGTGTCGCACTCGCGACTTCCGCCACTGACAAAGCGTCGTTCTCCCCGGAGACGGTTCGTCTCGTACGGGGAGCCGGCGCGGGAGAATGTGCCGCGGAAGTACGCGTAGCTTGTGCTCGTGTTGTCCCAGTCGAGAAAATATCCGCTTCCTGAGCCGCAGCTACCGCCGTGGAAGCCGCAGGTAAGCGCGGGCGACTGTCCGTTTGATCCGGAGGCGGGGTAAATCTTGACCAGGTACGTGACGGCGGTGATGGCGCTCTCTGCAGGCAGAGAAAAGCCGATGAGGGCGCCAAGGAAAAGCGGTAGGAGCCATCGCAGACGCATTTGTCTCTCCTTTTTGACTGCAGTTGTGTTACTGCGTGCGTGTGGAGGAAGCGACGAGTTCTACGAGTTTCAGGAACTCGATACGTGGTAGACCAGAGCTATGAATGAAGGTATCGCCGAAGGGTTCGGGAATCCATGCAGCAGCATACTGGATGTAGCCGTCGTCAGTGATGGGTTCGACGATGACGACTTCTCGGCCTGCAACCACGAGGGTCTTGGGTCGATCGTACGCAACGTCAATCTCGTCGTACCCGAGAATAGAGCGCCCAACAGTGATGTATGCCTCATCAGCATACTGTGGCAGGGCATAGGTGTATGCCTTGCGTGCCGCGGTCACTGTGTTACCACAGGCGATGACACCGGTGTTAATGTCATTCTCCTGGAGAACATATTCCTTGGGCAACTCGAGTGAAAGTTCGAGTGCCCCCGCCAAGTCATCCGGGACATCTTCGGTAAGGGTATCACCGCAAAGATCCTCGAATGTCGTGTACTTCTCCGGCACGGGCGTGCCCTGTGGTGCGAGGAAGATGCCGCCGATCTCACCGACGAAGCGCGGCTTGGCGCGCTCCTGCGCTTCCAGAGCGCTGTGGTCGGGAATGGGCGCGAGGCGGACAGTGTCGTCGGCGACGAGTGTGGCGCGCAGGTACAGCGCGCCGGCGATGCCCGAAACGACGAGCAACGCGAAGAGGAAGAGGGAACGAAGCGACATACGATTGTTCATACTGTTCTCCTGTGGCCGAGTGGCCGGTTAGGTACTACGTGCTGTATCCCTTTCTGTTTTCAATGAACCGTTCTGCGGTGCACTGTACAGAGAGGGAGGTGAAATAAATCTCAAGTATTAAATTGCCATACGACTGACTCTCCTCAGCGTAGCAAATTGAGATAAAGAAAAAATAAAAACGCCCTCGTGGGCGTTTTTATTAATCGAAGATGCTGATGAGGTACTTATCAATCTCGCGTTGGTCCATGTCGTAGAAGTTCTGGTTCTTGCGGTTGAGTGCGCGCGCGAGGTCTTGGCCGACGAACCGCCAGTGCCACGGCTCAAACTGGTAGTACGCATTGTTCTCAGGGTACGAGAGGACGAAGCCGTAGCGGTATGCGTTTTCCAAAAGCCATGCGTATGCCTGTGTCGTGTGGAATCCATCAAGCGCGCCACCGAGTGCAGGCGTTGTGAAGTCTACCGTCGTGCCGAGTTGGTGTTCCGAATAGCCTTGGTCGGCGGAGAATGCGTTGGCGCCGGTGCCGTAGGTCACGGTGTAGCCGGTTTTGAGTGCTGCCTGTGTGCCGAAGTCGCGGTATGCGGAGCGCACCAAAATATCAATGTCGTCATCTTCGGCGTCTTCAATCATATTCTCAAGGTATGAACGCACCTTGTAGTGAATTTGCAGATCCGCGTTTTTATCAAAGAGAAGGTCGTCGGAAATATCAGAGAGACGCTGCGGTATGTAGTGTTCGTTGAGGAAGAACACTTTTGAATATTTTTGCAGAAGTTCGGGATCGAGCTTGGCCAATTTTTCAAGCGTGCCGACGGTGTCGGTGACCTCTTCAAACTCTTCCGCAAGCTCATCGACACGGCGCTTCTCGGCGCGTAGCTCATCATTCAAGCGCTCGTTCTCATCCAAGGCCAGCGTGAGTTGCTGCTCCAAATCGCCCTTGGTTATCGCGTACTCGTTGCGCAAAGCTACGTATTCGTAGCCGCCGTACGCAAGTGCGGCCGAGAGCAGCACAATGGCACCGGTCGTGGACATGAGAAATCCTTTCGCGTGTTCAATCATATGTGTGCTGGCTAGTATACCCCGTGAGATATAGATGTGCCACATACTCGACCAGACGAGGAAATTATCTCACGGGGTATAGCAGAAAGGCCCTGTCCGCCGCGAGTTCTTCATAAAAGTTTTCACAGGGGTCTTGAAACACACGGCAGTAGTGCTACGCTGTAGACATGGCAGACGCCCAGCGCAAAAAAGTTCTCCTTGTGGACGACGACGGCTTCTTTAGGAAGCTCTACCAAAAGAAAGCGGAGAAGTATCCGCTTGAGTTTCGCGTTGCCGACAGCGGTGTTGCAGCTCTCGAGCTTTTGCGCAGCGGAACTTTTACACCCGACAAAATTTTGTTGGACATCAACATGCCCGACATGGACGGTGTTGAGGTGCTTCGCACCATCCGCACCGAACATCTCGTGCCGAATGCGAAGGTGTTCATTCTCTCAAATACCAATGAATCAGAATACGCGCAGGACTATCAGAAACTCAAAATCGACCGGTTCATTCCCAAAACATCGCTCCTCCCGTCCCAACTTTTTGATTCTCTGATACATAACGGAACGGCGTCGGCGACCGCGCGAGCGTAACAACCACACATGGAACAGTCACAACAAATGAAAGTGCTAATGGTTGATGACGATCAGTTCCTCATCTCGTTGTACAAGAAAAAAGGAGAGACCGCCGGTATTGAACTTGCGACCGCACTTTCAGGACAAGAAGCACTCGACATTCTCAAGGGTGGATTTTTGCCGGACATCATCGCGCTTGATGTGACGATGGCGGGTATGAGCGGCATTGAAGTGCTCAAGTACATTCGCGCAAACAATCTCGCACCGTCTGCGAAAGTTGTCATTCTTTCCAACACCGCAGACGAGTCCGTTATGAATGATGCGAAGACACTCGGCGCGGACAAATTTATTTTCAAAGCGTCGCTCCTGCCGTCACAAGTGTTTGATGAACTCATGGCGATTGTGAGAAAGGTCTGAGTGGGGAACGGGGAACAGTAGACAGGGAACAGGAAAAGAAAAAATAGTGAAAAGAAAACGCCTCGTTCCGGCATGCCGGAACGAGGCGGGATCATTTCTCAACACTCTTCGGTCGTCGGTTCTTCGCGCGAAGTGCACGAGCGTCGAGCCACCCGATGAAGCGGGGCGTCGGCGGCGTAAACGTCGTCGGGATGGCGATGCTTCCGTGCGGATAGAGCGTCTCGGAGCGTACGTACGTGCCGAAGACCCAGTCGGGAATCGGCAGTCCGAAAAATCCGGAGACGGACTCGTTGCACAGCACGTTGGCGTGATGGCGCAGATGAAATCCGTACACCTGCTTCCAGAACGCGCCGTACTTCGGATGCTCCAGCAGCGGCAGCCACTTCTCAAGCGGCTTGTGCTCGAGCATGTGGAAGATTTCGTACATGAGCAGGTTGCAGGTGATTCCTACGATGCCTCCCAAAAATACGGGAACCGACGGCAGGAGCCACTGCAACAGTGCGTACACCGAGGAAAAGATGCCGACGAATGCGACGAGCGTGTACCACGGGAAGAACGATGCCTCGTGCTGCGGATCCTCCAGGATGGGGTAGAAGTTTTCTACTATCCCGGCATCTGTGGAAGAGACGACGCGCTTGATGCGCACACGAGTGAGCGCGTGATGGAGCGTGTGTTGTCGGTAGAAGTACGACAGGAAGGGGACGAGTGGCGCATGGAGCACGTAGCGGTGGAAGAAGAACTCCAGGAAGGCGTACGCGAGAACCGCGGCGCCCACTGTCAGGAGTTGCGACCACCACACTGCTTCAAGTTGCGCGCGCCAGACGTCCGGTGCCAACAGTGCCAAAAGCGAGAGCAGGAACGCGAGCGAGAGCGTGTTGATGGTGACAAAGATCGGCAGGGAAAATTTCCTGCCTGTGTATTCGCGAGGCATGGGAAACCTCCCTTTTTTTGCAGGCGCACGGTATGTGCGCATGTAAATCTATATAGAGTGTAGCACTCATGACAAAAACCGCCCGAAGGCGGTTTTTGATATTTGTGGTGGAGATGGTGGTTGAGTCACGAATCACTAAGTATTTTGTCGCGTGCGCGCCAAAATTCTAAGTGTTCGCGACCCCCGTCTCGCATGTGCCTTCGGCACATTGCTGCGACCGACCAAACCCGCACGCACGACACACCGGTGTCGTGCTCATTCCACATAACAAAAATCGCCCGCATAAAGCGGGCTGATTTTTGAAATGTGGAGATGGTGGGTTTGATCCCACGTCCAATATGCGATGTTGTGCGAATCTACGTTGTCTAGCGCCGTCTTGCATCTTACACGCGCCCTAAAAGACGGGCGAAAAAAGCGCGTGCCAGAGCCGATGAGTGTCCGCTTCGCGTCGGATCAGTCCGCGAGGCGTGAGATTGAAAGGTTTACACCTGCATCCGTTCCTCAATCAAGAACGAACGAGATGTCGCGTTGGCTACTTTATGCAAGAGCGAACGCGAAGTCACGTGCTGTAAAGTACGGACTTTGTACTGCTGATTTTGCAGTTATGGTTGTGTTGTTTTTGGGAAGGCAACACCCTTCCACGACGCACACACGACAGTCATCACATTGTCGAAACGAGGCATCCCCAATAAACGCTCGCGCAAGCCAAGAGCTTGTTGCGAATGCCTCCTTAGTATTTTGTTTTCAAAGTACGCCTGATGTCTTTTTGCGCCTGTCGCTTTTTCAGCGTCTCGCGCTTATCAAACTTCTTCTTTCCACGGACGAGTGCGATATCAATCTTCACCCTCTGCCCTTTATTATACACCGACAAAGGCACTATTGTCAACCCGCCTTTCTCTCCGTCTGTCTGTAGTCGAAGTATCTCTTTTCTGGAAAGAAGCAATTTCCGCGTCCGATCCGGCTCGTAGTCCTTCGGAGTGTTGTTCGGCTGGTACGGCGGGATGACCGCACCCACCAAAAACGCCTCGCTGCCGCGAATAACGACGTACGCTCCGGCAAGCTCACCGCGGCCAATGCGCAGCGATTTCACCTCGTGCCCCGACAGCACCAAACCCGCCTCAAATCGCTCGAGGACGGCGTAGTCGCGAAGTGCTTTTTTGTTTTGGACGAGTGTGCCCATGCGCACATCATAACGCATCGTTGACTTTTATGGAGCGGGGGCGTAGGGTCTCCGTCAGACTCGCAACTTCCGAAAGGAGATGGCATGCAGGAGATTCTTCGTTCAGTGTGGGTGTTTGTTGTGCTTGCCGCGGGGCTGGCGCTTGTCGCCTGGCTTCTCATGGAGAGGTTCTTGCCGACAGATTGGTACTACCTGCTGGAGGTGAAGGGGAAGAGAATCTTCCTCGTGCTCTGGGCGACCTTCATTCTCGCGCGCCTCGCTTTCCCGGGAGCGGAGCCGGCGTTCTTCTGGGCGGCGGTTGCCTGTTGCGCGCTCGTCGTCGCCGTTGTCGTCCTGTCGGTTGTGACGGCATGGATCGGTGAGGTGGTGCAGCGGCACAAGGAGAAGAAGCAACAGCGCTTGAAGTTGAAGCGCCAGACGTGTTCGTAGTTCGTCACACCCGCGACTTTTTCCAAAAAAGTCGCGGGTGTTCTCAATTCATTGACTTTTATTTGAGTGAAGACTACAGTCGCTTGCAGACAAACGCGGTTCTCACGAAAGGAGAAGTCACATGCCCGGATGGCTCATGTTGATTTTCGCTTTCGGACCGGCACTCCTGCTCACGGAACTCGTCGAGCGGCGCTGGCCGAGCAGGTACCTGCAGTCGGAATTCGATGGGAAGGGGAAGTACGTCACCCTCGGCGGCTGGCTCGGGACCATCCTGCTCTACAAGATGCTCCCGTCTGGGCAGTTCTGGATTGCCACCAGCTCCCTCCTATGTCTCCTGCTCTTCGTCGGTTTCGTGTTGTACTCGCTGGCCCGCGCGGTGGCTGACGAGGAGAAGAACATGGAGCCGCATCCATGACGCTGCGTTGCGCGCGTTCCCCACGGGGACGCGCGCATTTTCTTTTCTCTTTTCTTTTTTGCTCTATACCCCGTGAGATAGCAGCACAGTGTCACAGGGTATAGAAATTTGGAGCTCGCTTATCTCACGGGGTATACTGTACGAACGATGCATCACACTCCTGAGAAAAAAGGACGGAAACCGGGCGTGCCGCCGACCCACCTTCCATCGAAACAGCCGTTTTGGGCCAACGTCGGTGTGACCGTCGCACTCTTTTTAGTACTCGCACTTTTGTACTCCTCATTCTCTGAGTCCGCGGAACAAGAAGAAATCCCTGTTTCGCAGGTTGCCGCTGACGTTATTGCGGGTTCGGTTACCACTATCACGGTGCGCGGCAATGAACTTGAAGTCACGTACGGCGACGAGACGGTAAAAACATCGCAGAAAGAGCCGGGTGTCTCGCTTGTCGAAATGCTCTCATCATACGGTGTTTCAGGGGAACAACTCGCAAGCACGTCCATTGCCATTGAAAGTGAATCCGGTTTTTGGTTCTGGGTCGCCAATCTTGCGCCTGTTATCATCCCGCTACTCTTCATCATCTTTTTCATCTGGATGCTCACACGACAGGTAAAGGGTGCGGGCATGCAGGCGCTTTCGTTCGGTCAGTCGCGTGCGCGGTTCTTTGATCCGAAAGATAAACAGAAAGTGACATTCAAAGACGTTGCGGGTGTTAAAGAGGCGAAGGAAGAACTCCTTGAAATTGTCGACTTTCTCAAAAATCCAAAGAAGTTCAACAAAATTGGTGCACGCATACCGAAAGGTGTCATGCTCATGGGTTCTCCCGGAACGGGCAAGACACTCTTGGCGCGTGCGGTTGCCGGCGAGGCGAACGTGCCATTTTTCTCTATTTCCGGTTCTGAATTTGTTGAGATGTTCGTCGGTGTCGGCGCGTCACGCGTGCGTGATTTGTTTCAAACAGTGAAGAAGGCAGCTCCTGCGATTATTTTTATAGATGAGATCGATGCAGTTGGGCGTGTTCGCGGCGCGGGACTCGGTGGCGGCAACGACGAGCGTGAACAGACACTCAACCAAATCCTCGTTGAGATGGACGGCTTTGAGCCGAATCAAGGTGTCATCGTCATGGCGGCAACAAACCGTCCCGACGTGCTGGACCCGGCGCTCTTGCGTCCCGGGCGTTTTGACCGGCGCGTGCGCTTGGACTTGCCGGATCGCGCAGACCGCGAAGCGATTCTTGCCGTGCACGCAAAAGAGAAACCGCTTGCCGAAGATGTGAACCTCAAAACAATCGCCGAGCGGACACCGGGGTTCTCCGGCGCTGATTTGCAGTCGCTTGCAAACGAAGCGGCGATTTTGGCGGCACGCGAAAACCGAACACAGGTGTCGCAATTTGATTTAGTGCGCTCCATTGAGAAGGTGATGCTCGGACCTGAGCGCAAGAGCCACATTCTTTCGGACCGTGAGAAAAAAATTACCGCGTATCACGAAGCAGGGCACGCGCTTGTTGCGTCAGTGCTGCCGAATGCTGACCCTATTCACAAAGTGTCCATTATCGCGCGCGGTCACGCCGGCGGCTACACGCTTTCACTCCCGCTTGAGGAGAAGCGTTTGCTTTCCAAAAAAGAATTTGTCGACCGTTTGGCGATGATTCTTGGCGGATACGCTGCTGAGCAGGAAATTTTTGGTGATGTGACAACAGGACCGAGCAATGATTTACAGGTGGCAAGCGCACTTGCGCGCGACATGGTCGCGCGGTACGGCATGTCTCCGAAAGTGGGCCCTGTTGCGTTTCATGATGATGACGTGCACGCATCAACGAGCGGCATGATCATTGAAGGGCGCGAGTACTCGGAGAAAATTGCGGCGACAATTGATGAGGAGGTTCGTGTCTTTATTGATGCGGCGCTTACCGAGGCGACGGCCGCCGTCAAAAAGCACCGAAAAGCGCTTGATGCGATTGTGACGCACCTGCTTGATAAAGAAACCATCGAGCAGCCTGAATTTGAAGCCATTTTGCGCGCTCACGGCATACCCGTGAAAAAAGCGGAGAAGGGGGTATAATGAGCCATTGGCAGTATAAATCGTAACCACAAACACTATGAATTTCGAAGGACTTAAGAATCTTCTTGGTATGGACAAGGAAGACAAGGGAGAGAAGGGTCGTACGGCCGAGGGTGTAACCGGCGACATCAGCACCCCACAAGAGAAAATGAGTGGAGAAGAAGAGCGCTTTGCGGGCATTAAAGAGGGTATTGAAGCTATCATGGCGGAAGGCCCGGGATTTTCGTACAACGACATGCTCGGACGACAGGATTTCTTTGCGGAAAAACTCGTGGAGAGGGGTGTTTTGACGGAAAAGGATCTTCAGTTCGCGGGTATCACCGAACACATCAAGAAGGCGGCACGAGAGGTTGCCGCGGAAGGTATTGAGAACGTCGGACGCGACGAGAACTGGAAAAAAACAGCATAATCTTGACCAGGCTCGGTTTTGCTGGTACGTTTGCTTCAGGTGCAGTTCCAACTACTCACGAGGTGAACTATGGGCAGACCGATGGCCTGGCGCAGAGGCGCAGACCGTCACGGTCTGCGCCTCGTTCGTCCCGGGGAGGATCCTCCCCAGCAAGTACCACTGTCGCGCGGTGCGCGGCTTCTCAAGGTGTCACTTGAGAGACACGGCCTGACGACAGAGGACCTTCGAGGGGTGTACAACGTTTTCTCGGAGTGCTTCGAGAACCCCGAGAGCTTCAGTGAGCAGGAGCTCTTTGGGTTAATTCGAGAAATCGAAGGTGTCCCCGAGGACCCGTCTCAGACGTGAGTAAAGCAGGCGATTGCATCGCCTGCTGTTTCATTTCCAAATTATAAAACTGCGCCTCGGACAACCGAAAAAGAGTGCGCAGGCACTCTTTTTCTTAACGTTGTCCGCCCGCTTGGATTCGAACCAAGAACCGGCCGTGTATAAGACGGCTGCTCTACCATTGAGCTACAGGCGGATACGCCATACAGGCGGCTTACGTCATTGTGATATTCTTGCGATATGAATGCAACTGATTCAATACGCCCCGGCCGTGTTTTGCGCGTGTTTTGGGGGTACATACGAACACACAGAGTCCTGCTTCCGCTGGTGCTGTTTGGTGTTACCGGTGCGAGCCTCACCTCCGTTTTCATCCCGGTTTTCTTGAAGCGGTTTTTTGACGTGCTTGCCGCGCCGGGCGGGTTTTCAGAAGCGCTCTACGCAACTGCGTTCGGTGCTTTGGTATGGGCGGTTTCCTTGAGTGTCGTGCGTCAGCTGGGCTGGCGTGCCGCGAGCTTGTCGGTTATCGCGCTTTCTACCCGCGTGATGCGGCGAACGCTCGCCGACGCATATGCGTACACTGCGCGCCACGCGTATTCGTTTTTCCAGGATTCGTTCGTCGGCTCGCTTGTTCGAAAAATAAACAAGTTTTCTCAGTCATTTGACTCTTTGCTTGACCAGTTTTCTTTCCAGTTTGTTCCGCTTGCGGTGCAGACGCTGGGAATTCTCGTCGTTGTCTTCTTCCGTTCGCAAACCATCGCGCTTGCGCTGTGTATCTGGGTTGTTGTGTTCATGTATGCGAACTACGCGACATTCAAATGGAAACAAAAGTATGAGATTGAACGCGCCGAACTTGATTCAGCGGCGACCGGTGCGTTGTCCGACAGTATCTCCAACAATGCAGCCGTGCGGTCGTTTGCGCGTTTTTCACACGAAGAGTCGCTGCTCGGCGCAATTTTGGAGCGCTTGCGGCTCAAACAAGTGCAGGTGTGGAACATAGACGAAGTTGTCCGTACCATCCAAGGGGCGCTTTCCATCGGCATCGAGGCGGTCGTGCTGTTTCTCTCCCTGCACTTTTTCCGGCAGGGTACGCTCACCATCGGTGACTTCGTTCTTTTTCAGACATACATCATTACACTCACGGACCTCATCTGGAGCTTCTCAAATGTGTTTCGCTCCACGTACCGGGCACTTTCCGATGCGCACGAAATGGTGGAGATTCTTGAGAAACCGTACGATGTTGCGGATGTCCCCGGGGCGCGTGCACTTGAAGTTCCGCACGGCGAGATTGTGTTTGACCACGTGTCGTTTGCGTTTAACAAGACACGAGTTGTTCTTGATGATTTTTCTCTCACCATTGCTCCGGGAGAAAAAATCGCTTTCGTTGGACCCTCAGGTGCAGGCAAATCAACCATCACGAAGTTGCTGTTACGGTTCTTTGACGTCGCGTCCGGCAGGATACGCATTGACGGACAGGATATCTCGCATGTAACGCAAGACAGTCTGCGGGAAAACGTTGCACTCGTTCCACAAGAGCCAGCACTTTTCCACCGAACACTCATGGACAACATCAGATACGGACGCCTGGAAGCAACCGATAACGAGGTGTTTGAAGCTGCAAAAAAAGCGCGCTGCCACGAGTTCATCTCCGAGCTTCCTGACGGATACAACACATTCGTCGGAGAGCGGGGTGTGAAGCTCTCGGGCGGCGAGCGTCAACGTGTCGCGATTGCTCGCGCGATTCTCAAAGATGCTCCTGTTCTCGTTCTTGATGAGGCGACATCAAGTCTTGATTCCGAATCGGAATCGCTCATCCAGGACGCACTCGGCGAACTTATGAAAGGAAAGACAACGCTTGTCGTCGCACACCGTCTCTCAACCATCATGAAGATGGACCGTATCGTCGTTATTGAAAAAGGTTCCGTGCGCGCAATAGGTACGCATGCGCAATTGCTCAAAAAGGACGCACTGTACAAAAAACTTTGGTCTATTCAGGCTGGAGGGTTCATCAAATAAATCCACATGAAGAAATACCCGTCCCGGCGCGCCGGGACGGGTATTTCCGTACTATTTTTTCTCCTTTGTTTCAATTGGAGCGTAACCTTTGTACAATAGAAACACATAACCCTTATGAGCGTTCCCTTACAATGGCAAAACGGACTCCAGGATGCTCTCGCCCAAGCCGGGGAGGGTAATGAAGCTGCGTTTCAAGCGGTGTACGAACACCTGATTGACCGCGTGTTTTCCTTCATTCGCACGCGAGCTCGCTCGCGTGAAGAAGCAATAGACATCGCGCAAGAGGTTTTCGTTGACGTATGGGCGGCGCTACCGAATTTTCGGTATGTATCTCCCGCGCACTTCTACAGCTTCGTGTTCGTCATCGCAAAACGAAAGCTCATCCGGCACTACAAAACGAAGACGCATGAATCGCTCGATGACCTCGAGCTAAACCTGCACCCGAGTGTTGATGCGGATGTGCATGATCCGGACGGTATGCGCGAGTTAGTCGCGAGGCTTCCGGAGAAGTATCGCGATGTTGTAACACTGCGGTACTGGTCAGGCCTGTCGTTTGCCGAAATCGGCGAACACCTGGGTGTGACCGAAAACAACGCGAAGATTCGTCATCACCGCGCCATTAAAGAATTGGAACGCCTTATACACAGCCATGTCTAACGAAAACGCCACACTAGAACAGCGGCTCAGCAAACTCTCCGTCGAGAAACTCTCGGCAGAAGAGCGCTCAGCTCTCTGGAATTCGATTGTAACGACGCACGCGCATACGCCGCGCGCCGTTCCTTCGCCGTTTTTCGTCAGCTGGTTTATTAGCAGGACATCTATCACACATTCATATTCTATGATTACAGCAGCAGTAGCACTTATGATTGCACTCTCAGCGGGTGCAACCGTCGCCGTCGCGGACAACTCGCGCCCGGGTGACGCCCTCTTCGCGATTGACCGCGCAGCGGAAAACGTACGCATCGCATTTGCAGGTGATGATAAAAAAGATGAATTGCGCGTCCGATTCGCCAATGAACGTGCGGATGAATTCGAAGAGATTGTTGAGGAAGAATCGGAAAACATTCGTCTTGCACGCGCAGACCGCGGTTCCTCAGCGTCAGCTCCGGCGGCGGAAGTATCGCTCATGCTAGCGACGGAAAGTAACGTCTCGGCAAAAATTGCTGACGACGCAGATGACAACTCAGACGACGACTCAAATGATGATTCATCCGAAAGTGAGGTGCGCATTGCAAACGGACTCTCCGTTGCAATCTCGTACCTTACCGAAGTATCCAACGAGCTCTCGGTGAAAGGAAATGCTGAGGCAAAAGCGGAAATTGACGCGGTTATCGCTCGGCTCAACGCAAAGATTGCAGATTCTGAAATCCGAGACTTCAACATTCGTTTTGAGAGCGGTGATGACAACGGTGTTCGCGCCGAGTTCCGCTCAAGCGGTGAAGTGTCCGGCGGAGGTGGTATCGAAGTGCGCGGCGACGGTGTGAAAACAAAGATTGAATTTGAAGACGGTCGCGTGAAATTTGAGACGGAAGTCGAGAAATCTGATGATGACTCCGACGACTCTGATGACGACAATAGCACAGGTGTCGACAACCCGCGTGATTTTCCGGATGACTCATCTGATGATTCCGACGATGACTCCGATGATGACAGTGATGATTCTCCAGCGCCGACAAGCTCCGGGATGGAGATAGAAGCGGACACGTTTCTCGATCTTACTGTTGTGAAGGTTGAACGGAATGATCAGAAACAGTCGTTTTCAACATCAGCGCGCACGCGCGCCGAGATTGTTGCAGCAATTGCGTCTGAACTCGGAGTAGCCGAAGCAGATGTGGACGCAGCACTCTCACTTGAGATTGAAAACCGATTGAGCCGCCCCGAGGACCTCATGTGGAGCGGTCCCTCCGGCGGTTCAGGAAACAACGACGAAGATTAATTTTTAAAAAACCCCGCTGAAGCGGGGTTTTTCTTTACTCTGTCGTTGCTTCGGTAGTTGTTCCAGGTTCCCCAAGCATTTCTTGCGTGGCTTTTTCTTCTGGTGCTGGTGTGTCTTGCGTATCCTCAGCGGTCAGGTTCTGTACAACGTCAAATGCTTCCGCATCTTGCTCGCTGAGTATGAGTGTTTGCAGTGCTTCGTCAGTATTTCCCTCAGCAAGCTCAGCAATTGTTTCTGAAACCCCCTGCTCGAGTATTGTGCGCTCTTCTTCGTATGCGACTGATTTGACCCGCTCCTGAATCTTTTCAATAGAATCCTCGATGTGATCGAGCACGGTATCTGTATCGGCGGTTTCAACAAACGAGCCGATTGTTTCGATAAGCTCATTTTCAAGTACCACTTGCGTTTCTGCGAGCTCGTTGTTTTTGGTGGAGCTTGATACCGTATCGAGTATTGTTTCGTGGGCTTCAACAACGGAGAGAAGGTCTTTCTGAATTTCTATCTTTTTTTGAAGTGATATATCCTCCGATTCGCGTAGGTGTTTTCGCACACGATTTACTCCCTCCTCAAGTTCGTTTGAGGCGACAGATATTTTTTCAGCGTGACGCTCGTCGGTGCGCACGGACGCAATTTCTCGAAGACGTTGCTGAGTATGTTCGGTGGTGCGTTCGGCACGGGCCTCATTGTTGAATGACAGAAACTCTGTTGTTGGTTCAAGTACATTTACCTTAAGCGCGTAGAGCGTATCACCCGGAAGACTTTGTCCCGAAGCATACACGGTTGGGAGCGTGACAATAAGCAGTGCGCCTAGCGCATAAGCAAAAACCGCCCGGTGAAGTACGTGAGCACGCATCCAGCCACGTGAACGAACGGGCGCGTGCACCGGGTTTGTCTTTACGAACAGCTGTAATGTGCTGTGCATCTCTGTCCGTTCGTGTTCAGAGAGCCGGACTTGTTTGAGATCGGTCTTAAACTGTTCGAGGGGATTAGTGTTCATATATTTTTTTTAATTGTTCGATTGCGCGGTGTATGCGCACTGAAATTGCGTTTTCTGTTCCTCCAAGTATCGTCGCGATTTCCTGAATGGAGAGGTTATCAACATAGCGGAGTAAAAGCACGTCTCGGTGGTGCGGGGGAAGTGCGCCGACGTGTTGCATAACCTCGCGGTGTTCTTCGTGCTCGATACTCGATGCTTCCGGATCGGGACGCTCGTCACTCGGTTCCCACCCCTCCTCAGAAAGAGAGTCAAGCGATAGCGGTTGTTTTTTTCTCAGCGCGTTGAGCATTGTTGTGTATGCTGTTCGATACAGAAATGCACGGGCGTTGTTTATTGTGTTTCCGTCGGCAAGGTACAACCACGTTTTCATGAATGCGTCTTGTGTGACATCGAGCGCCTGTTGGCGGTCGCGCGTCTTCACATACACGAACCGGAAAATGGCATCGCTGTACTGTTCATATATGTCATTGAATCGTCGCTCCAGTTCCATGAATGAGACACTTGGGGTGCCGAGTTCTTACAGGGTCCACACTATGCCACACATTTACAGCATCGTCTCGTAAGAACACCGTGTACGCAAGTGTCTTATGAGTGCAGGTGTAGTTTGCGCATTTAGCGTGGCCACCTAATTATCAGTGTAATACAAAAATAAGATATGCAATTAACAACAAAAGGGCGCGTTACAAAACGTGCTATCAAGGGAATCGGTGCTGCGGTTATCGCAGCAGCGCTGTTCCTCTCAGGACCGCAGGTCTCTAGTGCGGCGACAGTCGCGGAGTTGCAAGCGCAACTTAACGCGCTTCTCGCGCAGCTGGCAGCTCTTCAGGGCGGTAGCTCGGTAGGCTGCTACACCTTTACGGCCAATCTCACAGTTGGCTCAACAGGTCCGGATGTAACAGCACTCCAAAGCTTCCTCGAGTCAAAGGGATACTTCACGTATACCGGACCCAAGGGATACTTTGGCCCCATTACGCAAGCTTCAGTTGCCGCGTGGCAAGCAGCTAACAGTGTTTCACCGGCAGTAGGGTACTTCGGCCCGATTTCACGTGCGAAGTACAGTGCAACGTGCACACCAATTGTTTCCGGCGGCGGTTCAACATCAGGCACGACGCTTAGTGGCGGAGAAGCGGATCTCCGACAATTTGACGCATCGTCAGGTGACGACTCAGATGTCGAGGAGGGTTCAGACGGAGACGTCTTTGAATTCGAATTCGACGTTGAGGACGGCGACGTAGAGGTGCAGCGTGTGGACATCATGTTTGCAAACCTCTCGGGTGACGGTGATGAGGAACCGTGGAAAGTCTTCGACGAAATCACCCTCATGCTTGATGGTGACGAAGTTGACAGCATCGACGGTAGCGACGAGGACAACTGGGATGAAGACGCGGACGATGAATATCGTCTTCGCTTCTCCGGCCTCGACGCAGTTGTTGAAGAGGACGAGACGGCAGAATTCGTCCTCAACGTTGAAGTCCAAAACAACATTGACGACGCAGATCAGGGTCCTACATGGACACTCTGGATTGAAGACGATGGTATCCGCGCACTCGACGGCGAAGGTATCGACCATGAAATCGGTGATGACACCGACACGGTTGAGTTCGATATCGGCGTGGCGGGAGAAGGTGAAGAACTCACCATTCGAGAGTCTCGGGATAATCCGGACGCGACGGTGCTTGAGCTTGAGGATGACAAAAAATCAAACTGGTTGACGGTTCTCGCTTTCACAATGGAGGCAGAGGACAATGATATTGAGATTCGCGAAATCCCGCTTCGTGTGACAGTAAGCTCATCGACATACGCAGCTATCGTTGACGACGCAATGCTCGTTATCGATGGCGACGAGTTTGATGACTTCACGGCATCAACGACACTCGACGGTGGTCTTACATTCGACTTTGACCGCGGTGACGTGGTTGTAGACGAAGGAGACGAAGTTGAAGTTGAGCTCATGTTGCGCTTCAAGGCGCTCGTTGCAGGCAACGAGGGTATGACGGTTACTGCAGCGATCACATCAGCGGACGTTGATGAGATTGACGCAGAAGGTGCCGATGACCTCGGCCCCGCTCAGCTCAAAGGTTCAGCAACCGGTGATGAGCACACGCTCCGCACGGAGGGTATTGTTCTCACTGCAGGAGACACGAGCGCAGACGACATCATCATTGATGGTGGCAGTGACCGTGCTAAGTTCATCATTGAATTTGAAGTAACAGCATTCGGCGAGGACTACTACGTTCCGTTCGGTGCTGCATCTTCAACTGAGCAGTCAGATGAAGGAGTTTCCTTCGCGCTCTTGAACGACAGCAACGCAGTTGTTGCTGCTCCGACAGGAACGACGACGGCTTCTCTCAGCTCAACGGCAGACGAGGACGACAGTGCATACGTGGTTCGCGAAGGTGACACAGAATCCTTCACACTCACGGTGACCTACACTCCTGGTGCTGCTGGAAACTTCAAGCTCTTGCTTGATGACGTCTTCTTCCGCCTTAACGGCGAATTGGACTCGGCTGCAGTCGCACAAGCGGCTCTTCCGGAGGCAGACTACCGCACAGGTGTAGCCCAGGTTCAGGACTAATACTGAACGAACGGCTGACTCGTGTAGAGTCTAGTTCTCAGCAAAAACCACCCGAAAGGGTGGTTTTGCTTTTGCTTGACGCACCGTTTCTCAGGCGTATAAATAGTCCAGACACATACTCGCGCACACGCGCGGAAAGGGAGGGATGATGTACCGAGTTCGAACGGTTTACACGAGGCTCAAGGATTTCTTGGTGGACGCGCTCGCTTTCATGACCGTGTTCTCGCTGTACTGTCTCCTGCTCGGGTTTCCTGACGGGTTGATGGGAACGCTCATCACGGCCTTCGGCTGCTTCGTCGGTCTGGTCATGCTCAGCGGGTTCTGGGGACGGGTTAGCCGCGGCGCTTTCCTCGCCGTGCACATCCTGACGTGGGCGGGCATCGGCGCGATGCTCTCGCGTGAGGCATGGTGGCCGATGGCGATTCCCGTCGGCGTGTTCCTTCTCTGGCTGATGTATCTGCATGCAAAGGAAAGGCGCCTGCTCCACGACATCGCGTAGTTCTTCATCATGGCCGGGCCTCTTCGAGGTCCGGCCGCCTTGTTATTCAAAATGAATGTCGGTGTATGCGTCTGCAGCGAGGCAGAGTTCAGGATGCTGTGACAATTCAGGATCTTTTTTGATGAGTGCGTGCGCTTCCGTGCGTGCGGCTTCAACCATTTTCAAATTACGGAGTGCCTCCATGCCGACATCGGTGATGCCCCACTGTCGTCCGCCGACCAATTCACCCGACCCGCGGATTTCAAGGTCTTTTTCTGCAAGCGCAAACCCGTCTTCGGCAGATGCGATTGCTTCGAGGCGTTTCGTTGTCGTCTCACCCTTTGATTCGGCGAACAGATAACAGTACGACTGGTGCGTTGAACGGAAGACGCGACCGCGCAATTGGTGGAGTTGTGAGAGTCCGAAGCGCTCAGCGCCTTCAATGATGATGGATGTTGCGTTCGGAACGTTCACACCGACTTCCACGACTGACGTGGCGACCAATATATCAATGTCGCCGTCGGCAAATCGTTTCATAACCGCATCTTTGTCTTTTGGCTTCATCTTTCCGTGCAGAACGCCGATTTCAAACTCCGGGAAGACGTCTTTGACGAGGCGTTTTGCCTCTGCTTCAACGGATTTTGCGCGCAGTGCCAGTTCTTTTGTCGGGTCCGGCTCATCAATGCGCGGGCAGATGACGTACGCCTGCCGTCCGGAAGCCACTTCTGTGCGCACCGCCTCGTATGTCGTGCTCCGCTCACTGCTCGGCACAATTTTTGTGATGATTTTCTTGCGTCCCGGCGGCAGTTCATCCAAGAGTGTGAGGTCGAGGTCACCATACACGGTGAGCGCAAGTGTCCGGGGGATGGGTGTTGCGGTCATGGAAAGCAAGTGCGGCATGCGCCAGGGGGTTTTGTCGGCGACGTCGGTCTTGCGCGCAAGTTCGGCGCGCTGTTTGGTACCGAAGCGGTGCTGTTCGTCGATGTACACGCAGGCGAGGTGCTTGAATTTTACCGACTTTTGAATAAGTGCGTGCGTGCCGATGAGAATGGGAATCTCACCGTTTGCCACCCACTTGAGGAGCTGCGTGCGCGAGATGTCAGTCCAGCCACCCGGGTTTACTTTTGAGGGAAATTTGCGGCAGCCGGAGGAGGTGATGAGTCCAATCTGAATCGGGAGGCCGCGGAAGAATGATATGAACGACTCGAAATGCTGTTGCGCAAGGATTTCCGTGGGCGCCATGTACGCGATCTGCAAGTTTCCAAAATCTTTTGTCTCATCGGGGCGGCTCGTGACCACCGCGTACGCGGTTGCCGCCGCGACAAATGTTTTGCCCGAGCCGACGTCTCCTTCAAGCAAGCGCGACATCGCATGTGGTTGTGCAAAATCTTCCACGATGGCATCTATCGCGCGCAGCTGCGCTTTTGTAGGTGTAAACGGAAAGCGCGAAATGAACTCTTGCAACGAGTCAGGTGACGGTGTGATGCGCCATGACGGCACGCTTTCCGCCTGCGCGCGCTCTCGCTGTTTGGCGAGCTGGATGAGGAAAATTTCCTGGAACGCGAAGCGTTTACGTGCGGCCAGAGCGTCACCCTCTTTCTTCGGCGCGTGTATCCATGTGAGCGCGGTTGCGAGTTTCGGCAGGTTGTATCGCTTCAGTATTTCCTCCGGAATCGGGTCGGGAATGTCGCGCGTCACATTTTCAGAAAGGAGTTTCTGTATCGTGTAGTAAAACCAGCGGGATGTGACACCACGGCTCTCCGGGTAGACGGGGAAGAGCGACGTGCCGCCCTCTTCCGCCATTTTTTTAAACAGAGGACTTTTTGTCACGGTTGCGCCGCTTTCCGCGCGCGTGATTTCAGGATTAAACATTGAGCGCTTGCCGTCTTTTTCCTGCACTTTGCCGGAAACAACAACGAGCGTTCCTTCAGGAAACATTTTTGCGATGTAGGGTTGGTGCATCCAGAGGAGTTTCACCGAGCCGGTGTCGTCCTTCAGCGTCGCCTCGGTCATCGGCACGCGGCTCTTCCACGCTTTGCGCGCTTTCGTTTTTGAGATTGATCCGACGAGTGAGACGCGACCCGACTCCGGTACCGCCTCCAAAACACTCTCGCTTTCTGCGGAGACGTAGCGCGCGGGGAAGTGATAGAGGACGTCTTCCACGGTCTCCACGCCGAGCTTTTTGAGCGCTTTTCTCTGGGACTCACTTATGCGGGAGCGTTGTTCAATCGGTTGCGAGAGTTGCATACGTTCATTGTATCGCAGGAGGATGAAATCTGGTTTCGCTTGACGGCGTGTGCTCGCGGTGAGATAGTCGTTTCCAGTTTGTTCCATACATCGTCCCGAAGGGACAAGGAGAAGACTATGTGGCAGTTTCGTATCGTGGGCCTCGCCATGCTGGGCCTCATGGCGCTTCTGTCGAGGGTGTCTCTGGGTTTTTCCGACCCACCCCTTCCGATACTCCTGTTTCTCGTGTGTGCGGGAATCGGAATTGTCGCCTCTATCGTGGGTGCGGTCTATGAGAAGATCGCGTGGATTCTCTGCGGCTTCGTTCTTCCGGGGATGGTCGTCAGTTCTTTCTTTTTCGATGAGTGGCCGTCCCCATCGCTGTGGATTCTGTCTCTCGTTTTGCTCCTCGCCTCTATCCCTCTCGCGCTTCGTGTAGAGAGGGAGATCTGGGAGGAAGATGAGATGCCGAGTGACACTTCTCGGATGTTGAGGCGTGGGGAAATCCTCCTGTCGATACTCGTCGTCGCCCTCTCGATGTGGGGCATGTTCGAGTACGAGACGCTCAAGGTCCCTCTGGTCGGGATTGGCATTCTGCTCGGAGCATCACTCGTGCAGGGAACGTGGTGGTTCATTAACCGGCCGTTCATCAGAACGTAGCCGTTTCGTCGGTCTCAGTTCCGGCCGCGCCTTTCTCAGGCGCGGCCTTTTCGCATAAAAACTTGACCGTGCAAAAATCAAAGCGTATTCTCCTTTTTGGAAGTGCACACTACAGAAGGGAATTTTTATGCGACAATTTCTTCCGGCAGTACTCGTGATTCTTGGCATCCTCTTCGTCGACGTGATGGTGTTGGGACTCGCCGTGCTCGGCTTCAGAAAGGTGGAACAATGAGAATTCGAGAGGTGAAGGAGGAGCAGAGAACCCGTTTCTCGCACATGCCGATGGCGTTCCTGGGCTCGCTGCTCATCGCCGTCGGCTGGACTGCGCACACAGCACTCAAGCGGACGCGGTTCCGTCGTACTGCCCAGCTCGCGCGACGTGTCGAGAACGCGGGTAAGCGCGCGTACACATTGGCTTCGGAGTACGAGACGCACGCTCTCGACCGACAAGACGAGACCGCCGCATGAGTCAGGATTCCCACACAACCACGGCCCCCAGACTAGCGTGTCTCGGGGGCCATTTCCGTTGTCCACGGTCTTTCCCCAAAGGGCAGAAAGCGGCTTGACCCCATGAGAGAACACATCCTAAATTCCTAGTTAATTTCAAGAAAAATATTATACACAGCTTTCCCACAAATCCTTTGACGAGGCTCTCTCACGGGGTTGACAGGGCGGTTTTGATGAATATAATGAGTGCTCCTACAGCGATAAGAAACCCCCGGTTCCGCTGTGGAAACGGGGGTAAAAAATTGCGGTAGGAAACGGCACTTTGAAAACTGAATATTCATCCAGCACTTAACTTTGCTCGAGAGAATTTTTGAGCCGGTCACGCAAACGTCGTTTTGCTTGACCGTGGTATTTGATCTGATGTTCGCGGTTGCGAGCGTCTCTCTCAGAGATATAAGCTTCGTAGTACACAAGTTTCCACGGACCATGTTGGCCAGCAAACGACTTTTTGTTGTTTGTGTGCTCAAAAATTCTCCGCCTGAGATTCTTGGTTGCGCCGAAGTACAGTTCACGGTTTCTGTTTTGTAATATATACAAATAGAACATGCTACGTAGCGTAGCAGAGCAAAGTTAAGTGCTGGATAAAAGTCGTGCGATGGCCACCGCTGTCGCACGCACAACCGGAGCTGTACTTTTGAAATTAAAAAGTACAGCTCGGTTAACCCGTCTATGAGAGGCAGACCGTAGTACAGTCTGTCTCATCCAAGACAAAATTAAGAACGGAGAAAAAAAGCTAATCACATTTTTTCTTTTGTTCTGCTCAAAAAAAGTGAGCGCTTTGCGCTTCACTTTATATGTAGAGTTTGATCCTAGCTCAGGATGAACGCTGGCGGCGTGGATAAGGCATGCAAGTCAAGGGGCCTCGCAAGAGGCACCGGCAAACGGGGTAGTAACAGGTGGGAACGTACCTAGAAGTCAGGAATAACTCCGCGAAAGCGGAGCTAATACTTGATAGTCCCTTCGGGGTAAAGATTTATCGCTTCTAGAACGGCCTGCCTCGTATCAGCTAGTTGGTAAGGTAATGGCTTACCAAGGCTATGACGCGTAGGGGAGGTGAGAGCCTGACCCCCACCACTGGAACTGCGATACTGTCCAGACACCTACGGGTGGCTGCAGTCGAGAATCTTCCGCAATGCACGAAAGTGTGACGGAGCGACGCCGCGTGATTGATGAAGTCCTTCGGGACGTAAAGATCTTTTATGAGGGAAGAAGTTATTGACGGTACCTCATGAATAAGGGGCTGCTAATCTCGTGCCAGCAGCAGCGGTAATACGAGAGCCCCGAGCGTTATCCGGAATTATTGGGCGTAAAGGGTGTGTAGGTGGTTGTATTAGTCTTGTGTCAAAGCCTGTTGCCTAACAACAGAATCGCACGGGAAACGGTACGACTACAGAGGGTGCAAGAGGTGTACGGAACTCATGGTGTAGGGGTGAAATCCGTTGATATCATGGGGAACGCCAAAAGCGAAGGCAGTACACTGGTGCATACCTGACACTGAAACACGAAAGCGTGGGTAGCGAATGGGATTAACGTTCGCATGTACATTTTTGAGAACACACGTCGTCGTCTGTTGACGACGCGTTCACGCTCGGCCTCACGGCCTGCGCGAGTTTCTCAAAAATATACATGACTCACTGACGGTCTTTAAAAACCGAAGGTGGTGCGTAGGGGTACGTAGAACATAGTTCCTTCCGGCAGAAATGTCGGAGCAAAACAACCTTACTATATGCTGGAAAATCCGGCGTATCTGAAACTACTTCGAGAAAGGAAACGACAGTGAAAGACTATTACATCGTTTTGAAGGGAACAGGGTTCTCTCCGATTCAAGGTGCGAAAGATGTCTTCGGAGAGGAGTTCATCAAAGCGAAGAATGATGACAATGCCAGGAAGCGTGCTCAGAAGATGACCGAATTGTCTGGCTACAAAGCCAGCTGTTGCGAGGTGCACGCAATCTTCCGTTTAATGCCAATTTCGATCCATGCGAAGAAGAAGTTGGCCAAGAATCGCGGAGGGAAGAAGTAACAACGTTTCAGTGCGGATGATCAGCAGGCAACCAAAGTAGCGAGAGCTACGAGTAGGTGCCTCAGAGACTACACGTAAGGCGCCCTGCCGTCGTGCCGGTTTGAAACCGAGCACGACGGCGAGGGTGAAGATATAGTCCGAACTGCATGGCGACATGCAGAATGTGGCAGAAATGTTCACATCACGTACCTTTCGCGATATTTGCGTATAATCTGCGCACATTCGCGATTGTTACGAAGTAACAATCTTGTAGATACCCCAGTAGTCCACGCCCTAAACGATGACAACTAGCTTTTGGGAGTATCGACCCTCTCAGAGGCGAAGCTAACGCGTTAAGTTGTCCGCCTGGGTAGTACGGCCGCAAGGCTAAAACTCAAAGGAATAGACGGGGGCTCGCACAAGCGGTGGATCATGTGGTTTAATTCGACGCTAAACGAAGAACCTCACCGAGGCTAGACATCCAGACGAATCCTAGAGGAAACTTTAGGAGCCTTCGGGCGGCTGGACAGGTGATGCATGGCTGTCGTCAGTTCGTGGCTTGAGCTGTTCCCTTAAGTGGGGTAACGAACGCAACCCCTATTGTCTGTTACAAGTGTCAGACAAGACTGCCCTGCACTTTGCGCACAAGCGCAAAGTATAGTTAGTAAGTTTTTAGTTGGTTAGTTTGTTAGGAAATTTCTAATAAACTAAAGGGCCGTAGGCCAAGACTAATAAACAAACAAACTACACTTTGTTCGTTTGCGAACAAAGTGCAGGGAGGAGGGTGGGGATGACGCCAAGTCAGCATGTCCCTCTGATGCCTCGGGCTACACACGTGATACAATGGGTGGTACAACGGGAAGCGACGGAGCAATCCTGAGCCAATCCTAAGAAAGCCATCCTCAGTTCGGATTGAGGTCTGCAACTCGACCTCATGAAGTTGGAATCGCTAGTAATCGTGGGTCAGAATACCACGGTGAATACGTTCTCGAGCCTTGTACTCACCGCCCGCCAAGTCAAAAGAGTCGGGAATACCCGAAGTTTCCGTTTATCGGGACCGAAGGTAAGTTCGATAATTAGGGTTAAGGCGTAACAAGGCACGGCTAGCGGAAGCTGGTCGTGGATTTAGTCAAATGACAATCGCCAAGCTTACACAGTGAGCTCGGTCTAGGCGGTCGATATCGTATGTCTCAATTGAACATACGATGGATATGGGGGCACGGTATCCTTAAACAGTGCCAAGACGTCCGGGAAAGACCGGATAGAGCAGAACAAAAGAAAAAATATGATTCAGCAAAAACCGCCCAATAGGGCGGTTTTTGCTTTCTTACGGACAGATTGACCACGTTAGAAGTCAGAAACATTCGTTTTGGCAGGAACCTACGGTCCGTGTTTCTAACGTGGTTGACAAATCACATGAATATGATATACTGTACTCTGAACTAGTTCTTCGAAAAGGAGGAGTTGGTGCCCCAACCGATGAAACAATACAGGTTGAAGTACCTGGAATACTGGGGGCCCGAGAACGAGGTTCCCAATGAGGCTTTCGGGTGGTTGGAGCGCACCGAGTACATTGAGGCACGTTCCGACGAGATCGCGAAGCGAATTGCGAACGCGTTTCTTGACCAAGAACCTATCCGTCACGAAGGAAAGGTGCTCAGGCGGAAACCGATTGATCTCGTTTGTCTGGTGCGTGACTATCGCTGACCAACATCACGAAGGCAACCAAGAAGGAGACCGCATGAACCGCTTCGTCACATCGCTGCCGATGCCCTCGCGCCGAAAGCAGCTTGGCAGCGAGGGGAAGAGGATCCTCGTCGAGGGCCTCAAGTTCGTAGGCACGGTGCTCGCGCTCTTCATCGGCGGGTACCTCCTGCTGGTCGGATGGCTCTCGCTCTGATCATCGGCCGGTTCAATCCCGGCACACAACAGTCGTATCCAACGGGTACGGCTGTTTCTTTTTATTGAGAAAAAACCTTGATTTTGCTATAGTCCATTTGCAAACGCGCGCATAGCTCAGCTGGTAGAGCATTCGACTGATACTCGAAAGGTCCTAGGTTCGAACCCTAGTGCGCGCACACAAAACAAAGCACCGAACGCAGGAGCGTTCGGTGCTTTTAGTTCGGCGCGCCTTTGGGGTCGAAGGCCGGAGCGCGACGGCGCGAGGCGGGGTCGCGAAACTTTTCAACAGAAAAGTATTCGTGACCGAACCCTAGTGCGCGCACACAGAAAAGGAGCCGCAGCTGCGGCTCCTTTTTTCTCTCTGTTCATTTTGCTATAGTACCGCCAGACCAAGAAAGGGAGGTTCATTGGTGCCGACGTACGGAGTGATTTCGAAGTTTGGCGAAAAGCGTTACAGTCGCGAACTGGCTGATGTGCGGAAACACCAGCCGTTCGAGATTGTCGATCGGCATGAATGTACATGTCGAGGCTTCGGCGAGTTTCCCGGAAGTCATCACCAGGGCAACTGTCCGGCGATGTTCGTCACCGTCCGCCTCAGAAACGGCCAGATGCGGGATGTGTACCACTACGCCATCTCTGTCGTGGAGGACACTCCGATTTTCGCCGGAAGTCACATCGCAGATGAATACCGCGGTGTACGACGGATCAGCCTCATTCTTTTTGCAGTTGCCGTCGCACTTCTGTTCCGCGCGTTCTCCAGGGAGACGAATTCAGAAGTCGCCGTCGTCTTCCTGACACTCGCCGTCATGGCAGCCGGTATCGCGTTCATCGTTCTCTGGCACAAGGGTATTCGGGTTTCGGTCAGCTCGCCTCTTCGGAGGTGAGTTTTTTATACAAAAGAAAACAGGCGGACTCCACAGAGAGTCCGCCTGAAAATACCAATGCTTCTACGGTCGCGGGCTCCAACTGTCCGTTGTGCCGTCTTCGAACCCGTTGCAGAAGATATTCTGCAGGACGTCTCGGTACGCGTTTCCGGAATCTTCACCGAACGCGTCTGCAAACGGTGCTCCGAACACGAGTGTGCCGCCGTAACCGTCCAGTGCGAGTCCGAACCAGTCGTCCCACTGTGCTTCAAGTGGCCGGAATTCACTGGTGGGTGTCCACGAACCCGCTGACGGTTTCCGGAAAAGGTACGTTGTACCTGCGCCCGAGGCGCTTCCATCGCGTCCTGGTTCGCCAACAGCAAGCAGGTTTGAGAACAGCGACACCGACGCGCCGAACCCCGCCTCATACTGAGGAGTCGGTGCTTCGATGCGCGCCTCCACGGAAAACGCACCACCAAACAATTCGATGATGTAGACGGCACCGGGTCCGGGAAAGTCCCCGTCCATCGGCGCGCCGAGTGCGACACGTCGTCCGAGCATGTCGACGGAGTACCCGAGCTGGAACGCTCCGGGAATGGCACCGCGGATGCGTTGCCCCCAGACGTTCGTGTTGGGCCAGTGCCGCTGAAACACGTAGAACGATCCGAGCTCACCGTACACGTTCTCATCAATGGACGCGGTTGCGACGAGCGTATCGTCGGAGAGCGTGATTGCCGCTCCGGCGAAATCAGTCGGGTCGAGGTCGGTAAACTGGAGCATGCGCTGCTGAAACCAGTTGTTGCCCCAGAACACCGACACCTTGCCGGCGTAGTTGTTTGCCGCGTACGCTCCGCCGGCAATGGTCTTGCCGGAAGGAGAGATGGCGACTTCGCCGCCCCACTCGTCGTACGGCGCGTAGTTTGCTCCGTACAGTGTCGTCTCGTACGCGTAGAGATCGGTGCCGGAGATTCGCGCAAAGACGAATATCCGTCCGACATTCTCGCCGAGTGTATCATCGCCCGGAGCACCCGCGACGAGCACGCGGCAGTCATCGGAGAGCGCGAGTGACTCGCCGAAGCGCGCGCCGGTTTGCGTTCCCGGATACGAAATCACGTCAACGTGCGTCGCATCGCGGTACACGAAGACGAGTCCCGCGTTTCCGCACAACGGACAGCCGACGGCCGAGAGGCCGTCACATACCGCGACATCCTCTCCCATCTGTTGTCCTGCGTTTGCGTCCGGATACGGGAGCGGTGTCGGATGAACGACCGCCTCCGCGTACCCGGCAGAGAGCACGAGTGCCGAGGCGATCACGAATTTCCTCACGAATCCTCCCGTTTCTCCGTGTACACACGGAATGTCATTGGTTATAAAAGAACTGTTTGGAACACGTGATAGCACGGCAGGGCCGTCCGCGTCAATGTATTTTTGATTTTGTATAAAAAGAAACAGGCGGTTCCCTCGAGAGGAAACCGCCTGCGGTACTTGAAACGAACGATTCACGGAGACGGTGGACTCCAGACACCGACGCCGCCGAGCTCGAAGCCATCGGAGAAGATGTTGAAGAGAGTACTCGTGTACGCGCTTCCCGTATCGACCCCGTCGGTATCCGAAAACGGTGCTCCGGCGACGATGTGGCCGCCGTAGAGGCCGACACTCCATCCGCCGCGGTCGTTGAGACTTGCCCCCGCGACTTCGTAGCTTGTCACGAAGCCCCAGGTTCCCGACGACGGCTTGCGGTACACGGACCACTTGCCGATGTTGTCGACGGCACCGTCGTAGTTGGGCTCGCCGACCACCAGGAGGTTGCCGATGAGCGCCACGTCGCTGCCGAAGTAACTGGTGTTCTCGGGAGTAGGGGACGTAATGTGCTGTTCGACTGAGAACGTCGAACCGGACAACAGGACGGTGTAGACCGCTCCGGGTCCATTGCCGCCGGCAAGTCCTTCCATGTTGGCACCGAGTGCCACACGGCGACCGCTCTTGGCGACCGCGTACCCCAACTGGCCGATTCCGTCCATGGGAATCGTACCCTTCATGACTTCGCCCCAGTTGTTGGTGCCTCCTTCGTTCTTGTTGTGAACGTAGAAGGAACCGAACCATGCGGTGCCGTTTGCGACGTTGAAGTCGTTCGGCGCCCCGGTCACGACTTGCGCGTCATCGACGGCAAGTGCGAAACCGACGTAGTCGTTGGGCTCCGTATCGGAGAACTGGAGGTTCATCGCCGACCAGAGTCCGTTCACCTTCCAGACGATGAAGACGAATCCTTCGTTGGTGTAGGCGCTGGGTGCCCCCAAGGCAACGGTGTTGCCCGAGGGGGAGACGGCGACCGCCTGCCCGAGCTCGTGTCCGGCTTCGACGCCGGTGAGCGGGAAGGAATCGTAGTCGTAGTCCAGCGGATCGAGGCCCGCGAGCGTGAAGATGAAGGCCGCACCTGCGTCGGTGCCGCCCTCGTCGTCACCGGGAGCACCGATGACGAGTCTGTTGCAGTTCTGCGAAACCGCGACGGTTTCGCCGAACCGGGACGTGCTCCGCGGGGGAGCGATGTCCAACACGTGCGCGCCGTTGCGGAAGACCGCGACGCTGCCGCTTGGGCCGTGGTACGGACGACCGACGAAGGTCAGACCGTAGTCACAGACGGCGGTGTCGAACCCGAACCGTTCACCTGCGAAGGCGTTCGGGTGCGGGAGCGGGGTGGGTTCCACCGCGCTCAGGGGCGACGCTGCGATGAGAATCGCGAGCGCCACGAAGGTGAAGCAGACGATTCTCTTCATGGTTTGCGTCCTTTCTCCGCGTATGCGGAAGAAGTTGTGAATCGTTAGTTTTGAAGCTGCATCTGGGAAATAGCTTATCAGAAGAAACACAAAATGTCAATAGCTGCGACTGAGCTGAGCTGGCGCCAAACGGTTACGATTTCAGGGCTTTTTTGATACCATGCTTGCGTCGGGCACGTGGCGAAATTGGTAGACGCGCTACGTTCAGGTCGTAGTGGGGGCAACCCCTTGGGAGTTCGACTCTCCCCGTGCCCACATGGAAAATCAAAGACCAAAGGTTGGTGTTGGAGTGATTGTTGTTCGGGACGGAAAAGTACTATTTGGAAAACGAAAGGGATCGCACGGAGAAGGGACATGGTCGTTTCCGGGCGGACATCTAGAGTTCGGTGAGGATGTGGCGGTGTGTGCACGTAGGGAAGTAGAGGAAGAGACGGGTATTGTGATTACCAATATACGCAATGCCGTGTTCACCAATGATGTGTTTGAAAAAGAAGGAAAACACTATGTGACGTTGTTCGTCGTTGCACATCACACGTCCGGTGAGCCGATAATTAAAGAACCGGATACATGTGAACAATGGGAATGGTTTTCGTGGGACGCGCTTCCTAAGCCGCTCTTTCTTCCTATACAAAACCTTCTTGCGCAAAATTTTTCACCATTCTCATGAGATCACTATTTCGTTTTCTTCGCGACCGGAGGTTCTCGTATGAGTCGCTTGTAACGGTTGAAATATCCCGGGAGCGCCTGCTGGGTAATCTTGATGCATTTGCCGATGCGCTCTCGCCCTCGCGTATCGCACCGGTGCTGAAGGCAAATGCGTACGGACACGGGCTTCTTGAAATTGCACACATTATCGACGGACACTCGCACGTCTCGTTTCTCGTTGTTGATTCGTACTTCGAAGCGCTCCAGCTGCGCAACGAGCACGTTCGTTCTCCCATTCTCGTTATCGGTCACACGCTCTCGCGCAATATTCAGAGAAACAATATGCGCGGCATCGCGTTTACCGTCGGCTCGCTGTCACAACTCCGGGATCTTGCGCACATGCACGTCGCTGTGGGCGTACATCTGAAATTCGACACCGGCATGCACCGGCAGGGAATCATGCCTGACGAATTGGAAGACGCCGTGCACATTGCACAAAAAAATCCCAACCTTCGCATTGAAGGTGTGTGTTCTCATTTAGCCGACGCTGACGGTGCAGACACCGAAATGACAGAAAAACAAATTGCGGTTTGGAATGACATCGTAAAGCGGTGGAGAGCAGCGGTTCCGCAGACGAAACACTACCACTTGTCGGCAACTGCGGGCGTGCGCTTTACAAAAAACATTGATGCAAACACCGGCCGGCTCGGTGTGGGACTCTACGGCGTTGCAGATGTTATTCCGGGACTTTTGCCGGTGCTTTCCATGAAAACCTCAATAACAGGTGTGCGGACGATACAGGAGGGCGAGCGCGTCGGGTACAACGGTACCTGGAAAGCGCAGAGCACAACGCGCGTGGCAACCATCCCCGTCGGCTACTACGAAGGTGTTGACCGACGGCTATCGAACAAAGGTTTTGTGCAGGTGCGCGGTATTATCTGTCCCATCATCGGCCGCGTTTCCATGAATATGACGACGGTAAACGTCACGGACGTGCCTGATGTTGCGGAGGGTGATGACGTCACTGTTATCGGACAGGATCCGGCGAAGGGGAATGCCGTCGCGCATATCGCAAAAATCTGCGACACCATTCCGTACGAAATTCTCGTGCACCTCCCGACGACACTCCGGCGGGTTGTTATCTGATTTTATGCTACAGGATTTTTTCAAGGGCAAAAAAATAACGCTCATGGGGCTCGGACTTCTCGGACGTGGCGTGGGAGACGCCCTTTTTCTTGCACAGCACGGAGCCGAACTTACGGTGACTGACATGAAGACCGCTGAACAACTCGTCGAGTCGGTTGAGAAGCTCTCCTCTTTTAAAAACGTGACGTTTGCTCTCGGCGGGCATCGTCTGGAGGATTTTCAAAACCGTGATCTCATCATCCGTGCGGCGAACGTGCCCCTTGATTCGGTTTTTTTGAAGGAGGCGCAGAAAAACGGTATTCCGATTGAACAGAGCGTTTCACTGTTCGTGCAGTTGCTGCATGAATACAAGAAAAACGCCGGCCGCGAGCATGAAAAATACCTTGTCGGTGTTACCGGCAGCAAGGGTAAAACGACAGTGACGCACCTTATCTACGAAATGCTTTCGCGCGCGTTTCCGGAACGCCGTGTGCGCATGGGCGGCAACGTGCAGGGAATCTCTACACTCGCATACCTCGATGATGTGCAACCGGACGACCTTTTTGTGCTGGAGTTGGACTCATGGCAGCTTGCAAGTTTCGGTGACAAAAAGATGAGTCCGCACGTCGCGGTGTTCACGACGTTTCTTCCGGACCACATGAACTACTACAAAGGCGACATGGATCGCTACTTCAACGACAAAGCGAATATATTCTGTTTTCAAGATGACAGCGGTGTGTGCTTTATCGGCGAAAACGTGGGAAGTTGGGTCGCAAAACACCACCCGCACCACGCCGAGCGACTGGAGCGACCGGAGCAACGTGAATTTCAAGAGCGCTCGCTGTCACTGAAGGGAAAACACAATACCGAGAACATTGCGCTCGCTGCATCCGCGGCCCGGAGCTTCGGCGTTCGCGATGATGTCATTGAGAACGTTGTTGCGCACTTTGCGGGTGTGCCGGGCCGCCTGCAGTTTTTGTTTGAACGCGACGGCATTTCCTACTACAACGACACAACGGCAACGATGCCGGATGCAGTGGTTGCGGCGCTCGAAGCGCTCGGGGAGAAGAGAAACATTATCCTCATCCTCGGCGGGGCGGACAAAGAACTTCCGCTTGAAACACTCGCTGCGGCTCTGCCGCGGTATGCTCGATCTCTTGTGTTTTTGGAGGGCACAGGGACGGACAGAATTCGCAGTCTCATTGCCGATGCTGATTTTGAGCACGTTGTTACCGTCGGCAGTATGCAGGAAGCTGTTGCTCAGGCGCACAGTATTGCCAGAAAAGGTGATAGTATTCTCTTAAGTCCGGGGTTTGCGTCGTTTGGTATGTTTGTAAATGAGTACGACCGCGGCGACCAGTTCATACAAGAAGTCCAAGCATATGCCTAGGCGCTCACTTACGATACTGGAACGTTTTGTCCACCTCCTCAATCCAATTATAGGATTCTGTATGCGCGCCTTTTGGCTGATTACTCATCCAAAAACTGAAGGTGCGAAGGTTGTTTTGACGTGCGGCGAGCACGTTCTTGCTGTCGTTCATACTTACGGTCCGCAAAAATTCATGTTTCCTGGTGGTGCAAAAGAACCCGGAGAGCAGGGCAGGGCTACAGCATCTCGTGAGGTGTCAGAGGAGCTCGGTGTTATGCCAAAAGATCTCGTGTATATTGGAACTATTCACTATGACGGAGAGCATAAAGACGATACGATCCATGTTTTTCACGGAGAACTTGATTCACAAGAAACGTTCTTTGACCCTTTTGAGATACGATCTGTCTCTTGGTTTCATCGCAGTGCTGTCCCTGAATTAAGTCCGCTTTCTCAGAAGATTTACTCTCTTTATGAAAACCATGCCCGTCTTGCCTAAGGACATACAGCATATTCACTTCATCGGCATCGGCGGTATCGGTGTCTCCGCACTTGCACGCCTCATGCGACATCGCGGCGTGCACGTTTCCGGTTCTGACCGCGACCTCTCGCGTGTAACGCGGGAGCTTGAAAAAATCGGCGTGCGCGTTCGCCCCGGTCACGATGAGCACCACGTGCCCGTTTTCGCTGATCTCGTTGTGTACTCACCGGCAATTCCTGAGGAGAACCCTGAGATGATACGTGCACGGCACCTGGGGGTTCCCCTGATGTCGTATCCGGAGGCGCTCGGCGCGGTGACACGTGATACGTTTACGGTTGCGGTATCGGGCACGCACGGGAAAACCACAACGACAGCAATGCTCGCTGAAGTTCTCAAGGGAAGTGTCAATCCGACGGTGATTGTAGGTTCACTGCTTTCCGGAGGCCGCAGTAACTTTGTTGCGGGTCATCCGAAGCGTTTTGTGGTGGAAGCATGCGAATACAAACGTTCATTCCTCAACTTGCATCCCGACATTCTCGTCATCACCAATATTGATGAGGATCATCTCGACTACTACCGCGACTTGGAGGACATCAAGAGCGCCTTTCGTGAGATGGTGCAAAAGGTTCCCGTATACGGCGCCGTTGTGTGTGACCTCTCCGACCCGAATATTGCAGATGTTGTGTCTGAGAGCCGCGCACCCATCATCAACTACATGGCGTTTTATGACGATGCGCGCAAACTCTCGGTATTTGGCGAGCACAATTTGCGCAACGCGGCCGCGGCGCACGCGGTTGCCGACTATTTCAATATCTCCGAGGAAGAAGTAAACCGAACACTCTTGAAATTCACCGGCACGTGGCGCAGGAGTGAGTACAAAGGACGCACGACGCGCGGCGCAGACGTGTATGACGACTACGCGCACCACCCGAGAGAAATCCGCACGACACTCTCAGGTTTCAGGAAGCGATACCCTGATAAAAACCTGGTCGTCGCGTTTCAACCGCACCTCTACTCGCGCACAAAGACGTTGTTTAACGACTTTATCGACAGTTTTCACAACGCCGACCGGCTATTGCTGGCGCCGATTCACGCGGCGCGCGAAGCGTATGATCCGACCATCTCGCACCACCGGCTCGGTGATGCGATACGAGAGTACGGCGGTCGCGTGGAGTCATACGAAACGCTCGGTGCGCTTTCGCATGAGCTTGCGCGCGGGCTCAACAGCGACGACGTCGTCATCACGATGGGTGCGGGTGATATCTACACAGTCGGCGAGAAACTTTTGTAAACATATTGCAGGAAATACTTGACACCTCCTATTTTTTGGAGTATTTTCCTGACAGAGCTTGGTCTTCAAACAACGAAACGGAGGCAACAAATGTTCGAGCATCTCCCGTCGTTCTACAGCGATTTGCATTGGAAGCGGACCGGTTTCTTCTCGAAGCTCCTGCTTTTCATCATGGCGGTTCTGAAGTTCGTGCCGGAGGCATTGCTCTTCGGCGCCATCTCGGCTCTCGTGTCGTTCTCGAGCACGACGTACAGCATCGCGGGGACGATGGACGCGAAGTTCAAGGAAGTGGGCGAGAGTGGTGGTATCCCGGCTTTCTCGGTGTGGTTCTGGGGTCCACTCATGATTGTGTGCGGGATTCTCGCATTCGTCTCTGCACTTGTTGTAGTGATTTTCAAGTCATTCCTGACCGCGAATCAGTGCGACGTCGTATCGCGGATTCTGCAGAAGAGTCGGTTGCGCGCCCTTGCGACACTTGTTGTCCAGGAAGGCATCTGGCGAAACCCACAGGAACACACGGAAGCGTTTCTACGCATCCGTGCCATCGTGATGAATTCCTACAAGGAAGCGGCGCTTCCTGCGCTTTATGAAATCGAAGCCAAGGCCAAGGATTTTTCCGACAGGAAGCAGATGGTTCGCGTCTACAAGCAGCTCGCCGAAGCGTACACCTCATACGGCGATGAGAGGAGCGCCCGTAGGACTCTCGGGTATGCGCGTGCTCTCGGTGAGGAGTTGGATCTCGATGATCAGTTGCTCAAGACATACGTCGTCTAACCTCCGTTCGTTTCGCGCCCCGCGAGGATTCCTCGCGGGGCGTTTCGGTTTCATGTATAGTGCCCGTATGACAAGTGAAATACTCGGAACGCTTTACGTGGTGGGAACGCCGATAGGCAACTTGGAAGACGTGACGCTCCGCGCGTTGCGCATTTTGAAAGAGGCGGACGTTATTTTTTGTGAAGACACACGAGTAACGAAGCGCCTGCTGGATAAGTACGACATTCACACACGCACGACATCTTTGAATGCGCGCACCGAACACGCAAAAATCGGCTCAGTGATGGGAGCACTAACTGAGGGGAAGAAGGTTGCGCTCGTCTCTGATGCAGGAACGCCGGGCGTATCGGACCCGGGCGGGCTCGTGGTGTCAGTCGTTCGGGAGAAAATGCCGGATGTTCGCATTGAAGTTATTCCCGGTCCTTCGGCGCTCACTGCAGCGCTCTCCATTGCAAGCGTGCCCGTTGCGGATTTTGTGTTCTTAGGGTTTTTGCCGCACAAAAAAGGACGCCAAACACTCTTCAAAGAGATTGCGGAGAGTAAGCGCGCGATGATTTTCTATGAATCACCGCACCGCATCATGAAAACACTCGCGTCACTTTCGGATGTTCTGCCGAAAGAAAAAACTGTCGTCATCGCGCGCGAACTGACCAAAATTTACGAAGAAGTAGTGCGCGGAAGTGCCGAAGAGGTACTGAAATATTTTGAAGACAACACAGAGAAGCAAAAAGGGGAATTTGTGGTGATTGTTTCTGGAAAATAAACGCGGCCGCCTCGGAATCGAGACGGCCGTGGTGGCAGGAGAGTGTTGCGGATGGTGCTGCGGCAACTACCCGTTGCGGTGGGACCCTGCACCGCCCCGTCGGCGGCAGATATGGCGCCGAGGCGCCGGATCACCCCCTAGATGGTACGGGCCTTCATGTTGGTGACGGTGCTCCTGCACCGATGTGAGGTGCTCCTTCCACGGTGAGCCCGGACGATGTAACTGCGTCGTCCATCGATGATGCGCCGGCGGATGCCGTTCTGGATGTACCTGTGGCGAATCCAGATACCGCGGTCGATCATCTTGCCGAAGTTGGAAGTTTTCCTGCGGGTGTGCCTACGCATCATCCCCTCCACGCTCTCATGGTGCTCTCCTTTCTGCGAAGCGCATGCTTCGCGGTTCGTCTGTAATTCACACTACAATATTTTGGTTCTGCACGCTATACTTATCCCCATGAACCGCAAACAAACACGCACACTCGTTTTGCTTGGTGTGGTGCTCCTGTTGACGCAGGTCATCGGCATTCCGCTTCTCTGGAAGCAATGGATTTCAGCAGGCATCGGACTGTTTTATATCGCTTGGGGATTATATCTGCGGTATGGCGGGACACTGCGGCAAGAAGTATCACATGATGAAACAACCCATATCGCGTAAACATATACGATGGTTCTCTCCGGTGCTCCTCTGGGCATCGTTGGTGGCAGTCGTCATCTTCCTTGTTGGTTTTTTCATCGGACCGCAGATTTTTTCATACCGATACAACCAGCAGGAAGTGAAGGCACAGAACGCGACGTTTGACGAAGAGGAAAAAAAGCCCGCCTCTGACGTGGTGCACCTCCCGACACCCGACCCGCTCAAGGCAATTTACATGACGCAGTGTGTCGTCGGCACACCGTCGTTTCGCGAGAAGCTCGTAAAGCTCATTGATGAGACCGAACTCAACGCCGTTATCATTGACATCAAGGATTTTTCCGGAAAAATCGCCTTTACGACCGATAATCCGGTGCTTGCACCGTCCGTATCTGACGCGTGTGGCGCGCGTGACATGAAAGAGTTCATCAAAATGCTCCACGGCAAAAATATTTACGTCGTCGGACGCATTACGGTGTTCCAAGATCCGTTTTACAGCAAACTGCACCCGGAACTCGCGGTGAAGAAAGAGAGTGACACGTCGGTTGTCTGGACGGACCACAAAGGACTGTCATTTATCGATGTCGGTGCGCGTCCATTCTGGGACTACATCATTGAACTGTCGCGTGAGTCATACGCACTCGGGTTTGATGAACTTAACTACGACTACGTGCGCTATCCGTCCGACGGCAACATGAAAGATATCGCGTTCACGCTCTCTGAGGGCAAGCCGAAAGATGTGGAGCTCGAAACTTTTTTCGCATATCTCTACGAAGCACTTGATACGGGCGAGGCACCGACGTCGGGTTTGCGTTCGGTGCGCAATATTTTCTCAGACGATGAACCGCGCCCGGTGCTCTCCGTTGATCTCTTTGGGTACACAACAACGAACCGCGACGATCTCGGCATCGGACAGCTGCTTGAACGCGCGCTCCCGTACTTTGATTACGTGATGCCGATGGTGTACCCGTCGCACTACAACGCAGGATTCATCGGGATTGCAAAACCGGCAAGCTCCCCGTACGAAGTGGTGAAGTATTCTATGGACGAGGCGGTGCGGCGCGTGCGTGCTATGGCGGAGGCAAAAAATTCAACCGCAACAACAACCGAAGCCACCTATTTGCGTACACAGGCAAACAAAGGACATGGCAACATCAACGTACTACAAATGCGCCCTTGGCTGCAGGACTTTGACCTCGGCGCGACGTATACACCTGAGATGGTTCGTGCACAGATGCAGGCAACATACGACGCAGGACTGACCTCCTGGGCGCTGTGGGATGCAGGCAACACGTACACACGCGCTGCACTCCATGAAGCGACTGCCACCGGCAGCTCTTTGACACCGACAGGGCGGTAGGGCACTGTAGGGGGCAGATTTTTCAGAAACGTACCTCAACGGAAAGGGAGGGAGTCATGCGCGTCGTATCGGTGCAGGATCATCTGGATTGCCAAAACAATCTGCCGGCGATGCTCTCGTATCTCGAGGGCTCCATCAACACGGGTTTGCTGACCGTTGGCCGGTGGGATTCGCCGACGGGTCTGCCGGCGGAAGTGTTGCAGTGTCTCTTCAAGATGTACAAGGAACGCGGATGGAGGGTTACGTGGAAGAAAGGTTCCAAGGCCATCTCCATCTGGTGCAGGAAGGTGAGCGCATGAAGAAGTTTCTTGTGCCATTCGGGTACGCGCTCTCCGGCACGGGACTCTTTTTCATTCCGCTGTCCCTGGTTACGTTCATCTGGGTCATTGCACTTGCTGACACACTCGTGCAATACGGTGCGACGGCGGTGTCGTCGGGGACCTGGAAGGAAGCATTTCTTCTGAAAGCCGTCTGGCTCTTCGCCGGTGTGCGCGGCGAGCGTATCAGGCGCGATGGATGCCAAACCGAATCATGACTGTTCTTCAACGCCGTCTCGGGCTAACCCCGGACGGCGTTCTTGATTTTCGTGTTTTTGCAGAGTAGGGTAGTGTGCAGAAGCACATTTTTCAAGACAGCATTACCGACAAGTCGGGGGGTGGATCAATGCTCTACAACAGACCACGTCCCTTGGAGGACGTCGTCATCGGGAATCATCCCGTGGAACGGTATGAGTACTGGCGAGGGCTTCTCAAGCGAGCGCCGATTCGCGGTCTTTCGTCCAAAGAGGAGATTCGGCTCTGGATGCTGTTTGTGACTCCGTGCGATACGTTGATGCCGGAGCACGTTGTTCAACAGCGCCTCAAGAACCACGACGGGGTGCAGGTCACGTACTGGCGCCGCCATCCGTGGCGCTTCGTTGTGTACGACGACTGGAGATTGTTTACCGTCGAACCGGACGCGTACCCGCACCTGCTTGGTGCATGGCGTGATGTCAAAGAAGTGCGGTGGGTGTGGGGAGACCCGCACGATCTCGCGACCGTCGAAGAGATTGCACGTGGCGCCGTCAGGAACGTCAACGCAGACAGGGTCAACCAAGGAGGCCTATCGCTGTGATCAACTACTGAGGAAGGACGCGGGGTTCGCGCCGAGCTGTCTGCTCAGACAGCTCGGCGCTTTTTCTTTTTCATTTGTGCTTTATACTGAACTCTAGCTGGTCCGCCGCCGCGCGGGACCCACAGTCTTTGAAATCCATGTCCTCCTACGACCCAAACCGCATCACGTATATCGGCGAGACCGATTATCGCAGCAAACGGGTAAAATTCGGCATTAAGGCGAAAGACCGTACGCGCCACGTGTATGTCATCGGTAAGACCGGTGTCGGTAAGTCTGTACTCCTGGAGAACATGGCCGTTCAGGATATCCAAAACGGCGAAGGGTTCGCGTTTATTGATCCGCACGGACGGAGCGCCGACTTACTCCTCGACTACATTCCCAAAGAGCGCGTTGACGACGTGCTGTATTTTGCACCGTTTGACCTCGCCAACCCGGTGTCATTCAACGTCATGGAAGATATCGGACCGGACAAGCGCCACCTCGTTGCGGCGGGTTTGATGTCGGCGTTCAAAAAAATCTGGGTGGATGCATGGTCGGCGCGCATGGAGTACATTCTCAACAACACCATTCTCGCCCTCCTGGAGTATCCGGGCTCAACACTGCTTGGCATTAACCGCATGCTCGCGGACAAAGATTTTCGCAAGGAAGTTGTTTCGCACGTTACCGACCCGGGTGTGAAATCGTTCTGGGAAGATGAGTTTGCCAACTACACCGACCGCTTCGCACAAGAGGCAACACCGGCAATTCAAAACAAGGTCGGACAATTCACCGCCAATCCGGTTATCCGCAACATCATCGGTCAGCCGAAGTCCACGTTCAACATCCGCGAAATCATGGACAAGAAAAAGATTCTCATCATCAACCTCTCAAAGGGGCAGGTGGGTGAGGACAGTGCGAACCTCCTTGGTTCCATGATTATCACGAAGATTTACCTCGCCGCGATGTCACGCGCTGATTTGCGCGAGCCGGAACTTGAAAAGCTGCCGAACTTCTATCTGTACGTGGACGAATTTCAGTCATTTGCCAACGAGTCGTTTGCCGACATTCTCTCGGAAGCTCGCAAGTACAAGCTCAACCTCACCATCGCGCACCAGTACATTGAACAAATGTCCGAGGAAGTACGCGCCGCCGTGTTCGGCAACGTCGGCACCATGATGACATTTCGTGTCGGTGCGACTGACGCCGAATATCTTGAGAAGGAGTACGCGCCGGCATTTACCGCCGAAGACCTTGTGAACCTGGACCGCTACCAGATTTATCTCAAGCTCATGATTGACGGCATGGCGTCCTCGCCGTTCTCCGCGCGTACGCTGCCGCCGATTACCGTGCCGCACATTTCATACCGTGACGTTTCTATCGCGCGTTCACGTGCGCAATTCGCGCATCCGCGCGCCGTTGTGGAGAACGACATTTTGAAATGGCACCAAAAAAACTTCGGCAAGAGCGCGCAACCTCGACCAGAAGGTGAGGGACACGGGAATCACGGCCCTCGCCGAGAAGAGCGTCGGCCGCAGCAGCCGCGCACAGAGCGACCCGAGCACGCTCACAGGGGCCCGGCACCTGCTCCGGCACCCGCTGTTGATCGAGAGACACAACTGCGTGCAGCGGTGTCGCTTTCCAATCTCCGTCACGATGCAGATCGGCACAAACAAAAACACAAACACGTGAAAAAAGAGAAGGGGCCGTCACAAGCGCACCTCTCTGACTTACGCGCGGCACTTTCCGCGGTTATCGGTGACGTACAAGCGAATGCTGCAGAAAAAACACCGACACCTCCGCCTGCGGCACCGCAAAAACCGAAAGAAGAACCGCGCCGAGAGACGGAAAAAACTGAACCGCCGCAACAGAAGCAGGAGAAGCAACAACCAAAAGAAGTTCCAGAACACGTCCTGAAAGATCTCTTTAAACGCGACGAAAAAAACTAAAATCGTCCCTAAGGGACGCAGCCACTCAGTCCTTATATTTTTTTCATATCCGATTCTGTATCGTGCGTGCGTATGAATCCCGTTAGAGATTAGATAGTCGTAATCTCGGACGGGAGGCGTATAGACCGGCTTTAAAAAAGTTTGGTTTATTTTAAATAACCGCGGAAATGTTTTGCATTTCCTTTCTCTAACGGGATGAAACACGCATTCTTTTTGTTTACATGCATCGCACTCTGGCCACTTTCGGCCGGGGCTGCTGTTGTTATCAACGAAGTTGCCTGGATGGGAACGTCGGTTTCGGCAAACGACGAATGGATTGAGCTGTACAACGACGGCACCGATCACATGTCGCTTGATGGCTGGCGGCTCTCCGGGGAGGACGGCGCGCCCTCCATTGCACTGTCCGGTGTCATCGAGGCCGGTGGCTACTTTTTGTTGGAGCGCAGTGATGACGCGTCCGTGCCGGATGTTCCGGCGGATCTTATATTTACCGGAGCAATCGGCAACGACACGGAGCATCTGACACTTAGTGATGCTTCTGGTACAAAGATTGATGAAGTACAAAGCGGTGAGAACTGGTCACTCGGCGGCGACAATACAACAAAACACACGGCACAGCGCCAGGGGGACGGCTCGTGGATTACAGGTGTTCCCACACCGCGTGCGGCAAACAGCACCGAGAACACAAAAAAAGAGAAGGAGTCGGGTGAGGTGGCCGGAACAAGCACTACAAAGAAGACATCGACCGCAAAAACAACCAATGGCTACGTGCAGCGGGCGTTCTCGTATGCCGGTCCTGATATCGGCACGGTCGCCGGTGCATCTGCATTCTTTGACGGTTACGGTGTTGATGAGAAAGGGGAGCGCCTCGAGTTTGCACGGTACTCATGGAACTTCGGTGACGGAGCAACCGACAGGAGAGCGAGCGTGCACCACATCTACCATTTCCCGGGCACGTACACGGCGGTACTCTCGGTTTCCGGAAAAGAGCAGAAGTCACGCGATAAAGTGGTAGTGCGTGTCACGGAACCCGCCGTGTCGATAGGGGACGTCGTGTACGGCCCGCGCGGTTTTATAACAGTACGGAATGAAAGTGAGTACGAACTCGATCTCTCCGGTTGGGAACTGCGCCTGAAATCAGGCGAGAAAGAAGACAAAACATTTTCATTCCCAAACGCGACACTACTTGCACCAAACACGAGTATTCCATTTCCTGCGGTTATTACCGACATGGCTCCCGAAGAAGGCGACCGGATTGACTTGATTTTGCCGAGCGGAAAAACTGTCGCGTCACGCTGATATGCTGCTTTCAGTATTCATCGGAATTTTTGGCGGCATGTGTGCAGTTTTGGCCGTACGATTCTTTGAATCACTGCAAAAAAACGAGCGAGCGTCGCTTGCAGACGGCATCGAAATCATAGAAGACGATGTGCTAGGATGAGGGTGCAACCGGCTTACCGGAGCACCGTATGAGACGCGGCACGTTCATCATCAGTATTGATTACGAATACGCATGGGGATTTACCGACTGGAACCTGACATCGGCCGACTTTGAGCGCATGCGTGGTGAAGCCGCTATTACCAAAAAGCTCCTGAAATCATTTGAAACGTACAACGTTCCTGCGACGTGGGCTATTGTCGCGCATCTTCTTGAAAAAGATTTCCATGGAGACGATCTTGCGTGGTATGACGCGGAACACCTCGTTGATGCGATAGCCTCCTCTCCGGCAGGACACGAAATTGCGAGCCACTCGTTTGAGCACACGCTGTTTGATGCCGCTTCAAGGGACGTGGCGCTTGCCGATATCCGCCGAGCAAAAGCTATCCACGAAGCGCGCGGGTTTCCGTTCGCATCGTTTATCTTCCCGCGCAACAAAGAAGGGCATTACGACGTGTTGAAAGAAAACGGCATACGCGCATATCGCGGCGTCACGAAAACGTGGTACGACCGATTCCCGAAAATAACGAAGCCGTTATGGCGCGGTTTGGATTTCTGGCTGCCGATTGCGCGCACGCACACGCCGCGCCGGCATGAGTCGGGACTGCTCAACATCCCCGACAGCCTTTTTTTCATCACACGCAGAGGTCTGCAGAAGCTCCTGCCGCCTTCACAGCTCGTGCGAAAAATGCGGTATGGCATTGATGAGGCCGTTACACGCGGCGAGGTGTTCCATTTGTGGTTTCATCCGTCCAACTTCTCGTATGACACCGAGACACAGCTTAAGATTTTTGAACGAGTACTTGCGCATGCGTGTTCTCTTCGTGACAAAGGACTGCTTGATATCGTGACCATGAAGGAGTACACCGAACAGGTTTCAAAAACAACATGAGTCCTTTTAAGGAAATTACAGATCGAAACGCATGGGGCGCGCTTGTCGGGAAACGGTCTCCTTTTTTGGAGCGTGCGTGGGAGGACGCGCTTTCCTCTGCGTTTCCGTATATTCATTTCAAGTATTTTTTGTATCGCGACGGGTATGCGGTGCGTGTTGCAGCTATTCGTGGACGCGCTACGACGGTGCCGTTTTCAGACGGCGGTGACGTCGTCGCACTTTCTGGTGAACCACTCTTACTCTCAAAATTCCGTGATGATTGTCTCGCGTTTTTCGGGCCGTCATGCACACTTCGCGTGCACGAAAGCTTTTGTCCCGTTGCGGACCGCGGTGACCTGGAACCCGATGTGATGGATTATCGCATTGCGCTCCCGAACTTTGGAGTTGAGTCAATACGTAAAACCTTGCGGCACATCCTCTCAGAGGAAGTCCCGCAGGAAGTTTCCATCAGGACCGCACAAACTCCGCGCGACATGCGCGACGCGTATCGGCTGTATCTCAGGACGATGCGCGCGGCCAAAGCGTTTGCACTCCCGTTCTCCACGTTTGCGCATTTTTCGCACGACGATGTGTATCTTTTTCTGGTAAATGGCAACGCACGCGCTGCCTCTGTGTTTCTTACCGAGAAAAACACCGCGCACTATTTTATAAGCGCATCCGACAGGGCAGGTAAGAACCTTCACGCACCGCACCATCTGTTGTTCCATGCACTTGCTGAGTATCAAAAGCGCGGTTTTCAATCAGTATTTCTCGGCGGCGTTCGCGCGGGCTCTCCACTGCAAACGTTTAAGGAAGGGTGGCGCGGGACACCGTGCGGTATGTACACAATCACAGATAACTCCGCACACGAAAAAGCGCGCCGTTCGCCGCTGCGCGCTCTCTGGGGACTCATTCCGCTTGTACTACTGCCGAAAGCCAGCAAACTCGCCGGCAAGTACGTTCTGTAGTTTCTTTTCGTATGTTTCCAGCGCCGTGTCGCTGTCTATGTGCCACAGCGGAAGGCACAGTGTCGTGTTTGATTTTTCATACGCATTCGGGAACGCGTGCGCGTTGTGCGCCCCTGCGATAATCGGATTCCAAATGCGCTCGGCGATGATGCCGTTTTTGAAAAGTGTTTGCTGCGCACGCTCCGGGTTGGAGAGAAGCAAAGGGTAGCAGTACGCGTAGGGTGCGGGAGAAAAACGGCTGCCTTTTGCAAGTGTGCGGCCCAAGCAGCGGCGCGAAAGAGACGCCATTGCGGTGATACCGTGCCATGCGGGTGGCTGCGTCTCCGTTTTATGCACAAGAATACGTACTCGGAATAAGAATGCTGCTACGACGCGCCAGAGCTTGAGAGTGTTTTTTAGAAACCCGGGTGTCCACTGCGCGCGCGGGAATGTTTTTTCATACGCGTATTCTCGGGGGAGAAGCGCAATACCGCCATCGGGGGCAGGTAGTGTCTTTGCAATGCTGTAGTAGCGCGGGCGCGAGAAATTTTCGGGAGTATTCGGCAATGGAACGTGCGCGTAGTCTTCAATGACGCGGACACTACGGCGCTCAAGAGTTTCAATGAGCGTCGCGTCGGGCATCTGTCCGTATGTTGCAACGACGAGTGCGCTTTGAAATGCTCCCGCGTACGAACTCGCGTGGAATTGGAATGTTCCCGGCTCGCTGTCGATAAATACCGGCTCGATGCGGTAGTGAGTGAGCACGGGGAGCAGGTTTGTGCACAGAAACGCGGGGACCGCCATACGCGTGCCTTCCAGGTGCAGGGCTTCTATGATGACGGCGAGTGCGGAGCGTCCGGAGTCGGTAAGTATGCTATGATGACCCGGAAACAGCTCAGTAAGGCGCTTTTCAGGGTTCGGAGCGCTTCCAAAAAGCGTTGCACCAAGTTCTAGGAGCGATACTGTTGGATGAAAGGTAATCATATGCGTTTTACACTCATCATACCGATTCTACACTATCCGCCCGTTATTGGCGGCATTGAGGTATTCGTACAAAATATTGCACAGCGGTTGTCTCAAGACATGGATATCCGCATCATTACCGGACGCGTGGCAGGAACACCGACGCGCGAAACAGATGGCCGTTTGCACATTGATCGTACCGCATCGCTGTATCCGCTTTCCAACCTTTCGTACAGCTCGTATTGGTATGTGCTGACCGCGCTGCCGATTTTGTTTTTTCAGACTGTTCGTGCGGTCCGGAAAACTTCACGGCCGCTACTGCACGCCAACGGATTTTTCAGCGGTATCGTCTGTATGTGCGTCTCTTTTTTTACGCACGTTCCGTACGTCATCACCATTCAGTCGGCCGACTTTACTATTTATCATCCGGAGGCACGTTTTCTCGTTCGTCTACAGATGGCGGTTGAGCGTGCGGTCTACCGACGCGCGCGTGTGTGCCATGCGGTGAGCAATGATTTGTGCAAGCACTTTAGAAATCAGGGCGTGAGCACGTGCGTCATGATTCCCAACGGCGTGGAAACGGACGTATTCAAACCGTTGGACGAGGCGGGGAAGCGACGTGTACGAGAGACATACAAGGTGCCACTTGATGCAAAGCTTGTTGTGACAACATCGCGCCTTGAACACAAGAACGGTGTGCAGGATCTTATTGCGGCTGTTGCAAAGATTCCCGACGCGCATCTCATTGTCGCCGGCGACGGAAGCCGTCGCGTGTCGCTTGAGGCACTCGCGCGGGAACACGGGATTAAACAACGCGTTACGTTTCTTGGACACGTACTACATGAAAAGGTTGGTGAACTTGTCGCAAGTGCGGATGTGTACGCGCGTACACCACTGTCGGAAGGTTTCGGTATCGTCTTTCTTGAGGCGATGGCGGCCGGCGTACCTGTTGTTGCAACACCGGTCGGCGGTATTCCTGACTTTCTGGAGGACGGTGTCACGGGGGTGTTCGCCCGCGCAGGTGACCCCGACTCTATTGCACAGGCACTTTCCAAAATTCTCTCAGACGAGACACTTCGCTTATCGCTTATCAAAAACGGTGCTGAGCGCATCGCAACAACTTACAACTGGGACACCATTGCTCGCCGGGTGAACGAAGAAGTGTTTGCCTCTGCGGTGTAGTAGAAAACGGCTTGCTTTTGAGAGTTTACTCGCGTACGCTCAAGGCGTCCTCCGTGGTCGTTTGTGAAGCTCCGGTCAAACCGGTAGCCGAGGTTCCCCCGGTCGCCTTGCGTCGGCCGCATGTCTCCGCGGGAATGCGGCACCCCCTTCGTCGTCTCCCTCCGGGAGCTATAGGCGAAGGAGTGGGTTTGTCTGGCCCTTCGACTCGATGCACGGAGGACCTTTTTTATTCCTCCAATGTTCTTAAGAACATTGGAATATGCGATAATCCAGAATAATGAAGATTTTGATAGCAACAGGTATTTATCCGCCGCATGCCGGCGGCCCTTCCTATTACGCGAAGAGTTTGCGTGAAGAACTCAAACTACTTGGCCACAAAGTTGCCGTGCGGACATTTACGTTGGAGCGATGGCTCCCAACGGGGATGCGTCACGCTGTGTATTTTTTGAAAACGCTCCCTGCATACCTGTGGGCGGATGCGACCATCGTCATGGATACGTTTTCAGTCGCAGTGCCGGTCGCGCTGATGAAAAAATGGTTCGGTAAAAAAATGATTATCCGCACGGGCGGCGACTTTTTATGGGAGCAATATGTAGAGCGGACAGGGAACAAAGTACTGTTCTCTGAATTTTATACAGGCCATCGGTATTTCAACAAAAAAGAACAAACAATTTTCCGTTTAATGCAATGGGCGCTCTCACTCGCTGACCACATCGTGTTTAACTCGGAATATCAACGGCGCGTGTGGAAGGAACCGTATAACCTTGATGCAAAGGAAACGTCCATTATCGAAAATGCATTCCAAAAGAAGACCGATGAGGCGGTTCAGCCGTCCAGAAAGGATTTTGTATGCATCGTCCGTGATTTGAAATGGAAGAACACAGATACGCTGATGCGTGCATTTGTACTTGCAAAGCAAAAAGCTCCTACTGCACTATTGGATATGCGATTTGATGTGTCGCATGAAGAGACACTTACCGCGCTCAAGCGGTGCTACTGCGCTATTTTGGTCTCGCTTGGGGACATATCACCCAACCTTGTGTCTGAGGCGCTGTCGTACGGCAAACCCGTAATTCTTACGCGAGAAACGGGTCTGACAGAGCGGCTCGGCGACATCGTGTTGTATGTTGATCCGCTTGATGAGGTAGCTATTACAGATGCTGTGGTGCAGATGTGCAATGACACCATCTACAAAACGTTCCAGGGGCGCGTGCAGGAATTCTCTTTTGTACATTCATATAAAGACATTGCGCGAGAGTTTACTAATCTCTTGGTATGAAATACGGCAAAGCCCTCATACTCTCGACGGATGTGTCCGTACTCAATCCTTCCAGCGATACGGCGCGCCGTATGGAGGAGTACGCGCAACTGTATGAGTCGGTAGAGATACTTGTTGTTGGACGAAGTATCCCGGTTGATGCAAGGGAAGTACGCCCTTCGGTTGTTGTACACCCTGTACCGTATCGTAGTAAACCACTCGGTCTTTTTTCTCTCTGGAGAAAGGCTAGCCGTGTTGCTATGCACGGAAACTTTACCGTCATCTACGCACAAGATCCGTTTTGGCTTGGTGTTGTCGCGTGGCTGTTGTCACGACGCTGCAAAATTCCATTTTCAGTCGGGGTATATGGTACGGACATACGTAACCGCGCGTTTACCAAGGAATCAGTTGCACGTCGCATCAGTGCTGTCATAGCTCCGTTTGTTTTCCGACGTGCTGACGCTATACAAACAGACGGTCCCGAGACGGTTGATCACCTCAGGATTACTTACGGAAACAAGGTGTTTTTCAAACCCATGTTTCCAGCAAACGCAGATGCTCTTGTAAATCTTTCGCGCTCAACTCCGGACATTCCGCCGCTGAAAGTTCTCTTTATCGGTCGCTTTGAAAAACAAAAGAATTTAAATCTCCTTGAGAAAGTGATTGCTAGAGCGCATGGTGAGTTTGGCGGTGCGGTTCGGTTTACACTTGTTGGTGACGGCACACGTAAAAAAGATTTTGTAGCGGGCCTTACACGGTCGGGTGCCGCGTCTGTTGTAGGTGATAGGGGTGTTCTCAACAGAGATGAGATTCTTTCGGTATACGGAACGCATCACGTACTCATACTCACGTCCTTTTATGAGGGTTTTCCGCGGGTTTTTATGGAAGCAGCGCTTGCGGGAATGCCGGTTATTACCAGCGACGTCGGCGGTATCAAGGATTTGATTATTGACGGTGTTACGGGGCGTGTGCTTCCGCAGGGGGCTGATGTTGCTGTGTGGCTGAGTGCTCTCCACGGGCTGTATAACCCTCCGGATACAATTGCATCCATGTCACAGGCGATTCGAGAGCAGTTTAAAAAAATGTATGGCGGGAAAACGGTTCTCGATTATCAGCGCCCGCTCGCGGAATTTCTAGAGCGAATCAGTCATTCCAGGCGCGCAAAATAGAAACACTTCAACCAAAGTTCAATGAGACTGCTTATTCTGACCCAAAAAATGGATGTACGGGACCCGGTACTCGGGTTCTTTCATCGATGGGTGGAAGCGTTTGCGAAACAGTGCGAAAGTATCATTGTCGTCTGTCTCTACGAGGGAGAACACCACCTGCCGGAGAACGTGCGCGTGCTCTCATTGGGGAAAGAGGGCGGCGTTTCGCGTATGAAATATGTACGACGGTTTTACACATACATCTGGCGGGAGCGAAAGAACTACGACGCCGTGTATGCGCACATGAATCAGATTTATGTGATTCTTGGGGCGTTGGTGTGGAGGTGTCTCGGGAAGACGGTTTCCTGGTGGTATGCACACGGTGCGGTGAGTACATCAATGCGCCTCGCGGAGAAACTGACCAATATCGCCTTTACGTCTTCTCCGGACGGGTTCCGCATTGCAAGCAGAAAAGTTCACATTGTCGGGCAGGGAATCGACACTGAACTTTTCAAACCAATGGGAATGGTGAGGAAGGACGGTGCGTTAAGAATTGTTTCAGTGGGGAGAATAAGCTCAGTCAAACACATCAACGTGCTCATTGACGCTCTTTCCATTGTGCTCCAGACGAATCCTGAGGCGGAACTCTATCTGTACGGATTGGCACAAACCGAAGGTGAGAAGCGGTACCAAAAAGGACTTGAAGATCTGGCGGGGAGAAGGGGGATTGCGGACAAAGTCCACTTTGCCGGTGCGGTCGTGTACACTGACTTGCCGCACTTTCTTGCTGAGGCTGATGTCTTTGCCCAGGCGAGTCAGACGGGGAGTATGGATAAGGCAGTACTTGAGGCGCTTGCGATGAACATTCCCGTGGTGAGTACGAATATCGCTTTCAGTTCGGTTCTTGGGGTTGTTGTTGCGGACCAAGACGCAGAATCGATTGCGACGGTGATAAAACAACCGCAGGTGAAACATAACACGCACTTGTATGTCCAACAGGAGCATTCACTTCCAGTGTTGATACAGAAGAAGATGGCCGTGCTTCGGTTAGCTACACAACATCGCATATGAAAAATAAGTTCGGTGAAGTAGATGTGTGGGAGAAAGAGTATGTGCGTTTTGAAGGATGGAATACGCTTCGTCAACGCCGTATTCAAAAAAAGGAAGCACGTCTTATCGCGCGGTGGCTTATAGCACAACAATTACCGCATTACGATATTTTAGAGATAGGGTGTGGGAATGGATACGTCGGAATCTGCGTCATTAAGATTCTTAAGGAACACGCGATGTCTTTCTCGTACCATTTTACCGATTTACTCCCACGCTGCATCGAGCGTACGAGGAAGCAGGTGTGCAACGCGGGCATGTCGGAGAACGGACTCCGTTTTTCAGTGCTTGATGTGTACCAAGCCGAACAAGTTCTCGGAGCAGAATCACAGCAGATAATTATTTCAACAGGTTTTGCGTCGGCCGCAACCCATAAAGATGCTATCCCGGTGGTTGCGCGCATCTTACAGAAGGATGGCCTGCTTATTGCCGATTTCGTCAATAATATGTCTCTTTCCATCTTTTTGACTTCGGTTTTACGGTCGATAAAGCGCTATAAGGAATATAGGCGTGGTATCGGAAAATCGTATCATTTCGGAATACTCGGTGTCCGTGACTTTTTTGCCCGTTATGGGTTACACTTGATCGAACATCGAGCACTACGTGTCCGTAGAAACCCGATTGTTTGTATGTTTAAAAAAACAATTATATAAAATATTTCGGGCGAGATTGTTATGACCACAAACACACTAAAAACAATGTACGAAGAACACCACCGCTCACGCCAACGGGACGGTTTTTCTGTTTTTGAAAAAGAGCGTGGCGAAGTATTATCGCAAACTATCGGGTCGGGGAAGCAGGTTCTGGATATCGGATGCAGGGATGGTACGCTTACGCAACATTTTTCGAAGCATAACGAAGTGCTTGGAGTTGATATTGACGAGCGGCTTCTCGAAAAGGCTCGGCGGGATTTGGGTATCAAGACCGAAAGCTTCGATCTTAACGGTGACTGGGGAGAACTAGGCGGCAGGCGTTTTGATGTTGTTGTCGCGGGAGAGATACTTGAACATTTGTATTATCCGAATAAGGTTATACAACGGGCACGCGCTGCCCTTAAGGAAAACGGCATGTTCATCGGCTCTGTACCGAACGCGTTTAGCATCAAGAACAGAATCCGGCTTTTTTTGGGGAATAAGAGAAATACACCTCTCGCTGATCCGACACATATAAATCATTTTTCGGTCTCAGAACTCAGTGCGATGTTGCGTCTGCATTTTTCCTCTGTCCAAATTATCGGACTTGGAAAATACCGAAAACTTGCGCGATGGCTACCTGGCCTCTTTGCTTTCGACCTTATTTTTATTGCATCGCTATGACCAAAACATTTTCACTGCTTCGCAGGCTTCAATATGAGTGCATGTCGCACCTAACCATCAACGGAAAAATACTCGATGTTGGTGGAGATAAAAAATCTGGATACCACGAACTTATTTCTGGTACACATACGATCCAGGTCGCAAATATTAAGGAGGGTGTGGATATAGACATGACGTTTGATGCACAAAAACCTTTTCCTTTGAAGGACGAGAGTTATGACGGCGTGATTATGCTCAATGTTTTGGAGCACTTGTTTGGGTACCAAAACGCGGTTAATGAAAGCTTCCGCATACTCAAACAAGGTGGCGTACTCGTTGGTTCAACGCCGTTTCTTTTTAACGTCCACGGGTCTCCAGACGACTATTTTCGTTACACTCAGTCTGCGCTTGAACGTATTTTTGCAGACGCCGGTTTTACCGAGATACATGTCTCACCACTCGGAACGGGGGCTTTTAGCGTGCTGTACCACGCGCTATTCGGTCTGTATAGGTTTGCTGTGGTCAAGGAAGGTATGATGCTTCTTGTGCGCTTCCTCGATAGGGTGATTAGTTGGATAAAAAAAGATAGCCACTTTTCTCCACGTTTCATGCCCCTTGGTTATTTTTTTGTTGTAAAAAAATAAACGGTCGATTATTGAAATCAAACGAAAATGAACAGTGTTTTACTTTACACATCGAAGATTATCCTGTTTCTGTTCTATTTTCCAGTGTTATTTTTTTATAAGTTGAAGTTTAAAAACCGATTAGACGTCACCTCTTTTTTTTGTGGAAACGAAAAGCCAACACATTTTATTTACAGGGTAAAACAAAAAGAGAAACCTGAGTGGTTCGTTATAAAAATTAAAAACCCCGTTACCAGGATTTACCACAAGAAAATGGGGCTTGATTGGTTGCCGGACAAGGAATGTTTTCTAATCCTAAAGAAACTAACCGAGGACGTTGTTTTAAAAAACAATATTCCAAAAGTCGTTCTTTTTGAAAATAAAATACTAACTGAGGTTATTACAGAGTCTGAAAGCCTGAAAGATTTTTTGGCAAAAAATCCAACTCTGGCTGAAAGAATGAAAATTAAAAAACAAGTTCAAGATTTTACTTCAAGGCTACACGATCTTGGATACGTACACGGGGATATTAAAGCTAAAAATATCCTCCTAAATGAGAAAGGAGAGATTTATTTCATTGACTGGGATTACTTAAACTTTCAAACTCCCGCATCGATTGTGCGAGAAGAAAAAACCCTACAGGTAGTTTTAGACCTTTTTAACAACAAAGAATAGTGTTTGTGAGAACAGGGAGGGAAAGATTGTGCTTAAAACTAGGAGGGGGTAATGCTTAATTCCTGCAAATGTTTCAATTTCTAGACCTGCCTCTTCGAATAATTTTCTATATTCACGTGGAGTCAGGTAGTTGACGTGGGCACGACTAAGATCAGGAAACTGAGCAAGAAGGAGGTATTTTATTCTGTAGTTTATAAATACAGTATTGGGTGTGGCCACCAAGAGGCGAGTGTTGCTATCCATTTTTTCTTTAACCCGACGCAGGAAAGCCAGCGGATCATCAAAATGGTGGATGATGTGGCTTGCGATAATCACGGAGAAGTTTGGGTTTCCATCAAACGCGGGCATCTCTTTTTCCAAGTCAACATGTTTGATGTTTTCGGTGGGAAAGTCATAAAGATCAAATACTGTGGTAGAGATTTCCGCCCCGTATACTTTGTAGTCTTTTTGTAATTCTCTAAACACGTGGCCGGGACCAACCCCCAAATCAAGGACGGCACTACCCGGCTTCGCTATTTTCGAGACCAACTCCAAAATTTTTCGATGAATCGGTGTTATGTAAGTTCTGTTTCTTCCGATTCTGTCCTTCCAGTAAGCTTCATAGTCTTTATTTTTTTTGCTGAAATGAGTGTTGTTCTGCATGTTGTGTAGTTGCTATTGGCGTCGTTTTAATGGGAACCATACTAATGTAACCCACTTTCCTCTTTTAGAACAGGCGGTTTCTACCCTGGTTTCGTTTTTTAAAGCTTTACTTGTACAGACAACTTATTTTAGGTGGAAGTTATGTCCTATAGAGAAAGAAGAGTGAGAGGATGAGTTTTGAGAAGTTTAGGGTAGTAAACGCAAGTGTTGCTCCTAAAATCCCAAAAGTGGGTACAAGGGCAAGAAAAAGAACGATGCCTATAACAGGAAAGAGGGTTCGAAGCATGTAGAGTTGCTGTTTTTTCTGTTGAGCTTCTAGGGCTGCTACGGCAGGCCCAACCAAGGCGGTAATAAGGGACAGCGAAACTATTTGCGAGAGCAGGATGCCGTCACTGTATCCGGGAAAAAGAAGAGAAAATAAAAACGGTGCCAAAAAAACATAAAGGATGGTCAGAATAGTTATGAAGAGACCATATTGTGCAAGCCGGAAGGAGAGATTTCTTTTTATATCCTCAAAACTTTGTGAAGCAAACTTTGGAAATGCAACCACCCCGACATTTCTAAGCATACCCTGAACTTGTTCTGGTACAACCAGGGCGATTGAGTATGTTGCAACTTGGGCTGCTCCCAAAAAATGAAAGAGAAGTATTTTGTCCAATTGTCCAACGATAGTGCTCAAAACTGTCATCGCCGTCAGGTGTTTCCCGTAGGAATACGTACTCGGATCAATCAGGGTATTTGGCGTATATTTTTTGACTGTGAGATAGAAAAAGAAAGCGCGTAGTAGCGTATATGAAAGAAAGTAGATAAAAACAATCGCAAGAAGACTGTCAGTGGCAAGAATAGTTAGAAACAGTATGGTAACAGAAGCAATGTGCACAACTGTGGTATAAATCACCCCGGATTTAAAATCCTGTTTTCCTTGGAGATATGCATTCCAGGTGCCGAATGTATCAAATATGGGAAGAAATGCTGCGGCAAGAAGTAGTGCAATTGCAATTTCAGTGTTGCCTTGCAGAAAATAATAAAGGGAAACAAAAAAGGAGACGATAGCACCGAACGTACCCCAAATAACGCGTTTTTTTGTGCCAACAAAAAGAGAACCTTCATACCCGCGTGCAACGGCCTGTGTGATTGCGGTGTTCATTCTTGGCAAGGTCAGCACGGAAAGAACACTTGCCACCGAGAGAACAAACTTGTAAGTCCCGTAAGTTTCTTTTGGGAGAAGGTTAGCAAACGCAATTATTAGCGCGAGGGATGCTAGAGAGGAGATGCCCTGTCCTACCGTGAGCCAGAAACTATTACCAACGAGATACACCATGTCGGTCTTCGTGTATTTTTCGCTCCAACGCAATGCGCCGATAAGACGGTGTTTTATCTGTTCCATACGACCATTAGTGTACCGTACGAGAGCACTTTTTGCTTGCCATGATATAGTACGAATATCATGCAGCCGAAAGAGTTTTTTATCGAACGTATCGCACGAGAACTCGAAGTTGGGGAGACGACGCGTATCGTCGACCTGGGTAGTGGGCAGTCGCGCAGTTTTTTGCCGCTCCTTGAACGGTTTCCAAAACTTTCGTACATCGGTATTGAGCCGCGCAAAGAAGATGCCGATACTGCACGGGCACTTCTCTCGCGTTTTCCAAATGTTCGTATCTATAATCAACTGGCATATGAACCACTACGTAACGAAGCACAGTTTGATCTTTGCGTGTCCCTCAGCGTTCTCGAGCATGTAAAGCAGATTGAACGATTCTTAAAAAACAGTGTACAGCTGACAAAGAGCGGCGGATACATTATTCATCGCTATGACCTCGGACACTCGCTTCTGCCATCGTCATTGAAGGAGCGCCTACAGGTTTTTTTGGGGAATAATCTCCCGTTTCTTTTGTCTGAGAAAAAATACGTGTGTTATCTCGATCCTGAAAAAGTCAGGCAAATTCTTAAACAAGAAGGAGCACAGGTGACGCGCATGACGTATCATCAAATGCCTAACCACAAGCGGTTTCTCAAGACATTTATAGCCGACACAGAAGAAAAAAAAGCACTTGCTGAAAGAGTTTTGCAGTGGGAATTTGATGTCTCTCCGTACTTGTTGCATATGCCCAAATCTGAACGCGAAATTCTGTTTCCCGCAATCGCGGTATGGGCACAGAAGCATTAATCCCGCTTTCCAGTAGATTTTTTGTCTGTGGTATAGTGTTTTTCATATGAATTCCGTTAGAAGCCGCGGTCGCAATATACGGGGGTCAGTAATTTCAATGGAGGACAATTACTCAGTGATAATCTTGCAGTGTCGAAATCGGCTGATGACCGCGACCTGCTTTCTAATGGGATGAAAAAAAATCTTGAGTGGGGAATTCTCGGTACCCTCTTTCTTGTTCCGTTTATCCCGTTTTTGGTCACGGGGTCCATGTATTTCCCGTTTATTACCGGAAAAGCCTTTGCATTCCGTATTCTTGTCGGTATCGGTCTGGCATTGTGGTGTGCACTCTTGTTTTTCGATCGCTCGTATGTGCCGAAGAAGTCGCCAATGCTCTGGGCGGTACTCGCATTCTTCGGTGTTGTTGCCGTCGCAGACATCTTCGGCGCGAACTTTGAGCGCAGTTTGTGGAGTAACTTTGAGCGCATGGAAGGACTCGTGACGTTTCTGTATCTCTGTGCATTTTTCCTTGTGAGCTCAACGGTTTTGACTCGAAAGAATTTATGGAGCGCTTTCTGGAATACATCTATCGCAGCATCCGTCGTTATGGCGTTTTATGCACTTGCGCAGGCGTTCGGCGTTTCTGACCCTTCACAAGCAGGTGTGCGCGTTGACGGAACTATGGGAAACGCGATTTACCTCGCGGTGTACATGCTTTTCCACATGTTCCTGACGCTATGGTTCCTCTACCGGAAACACAGCTCAAAAGGACCTGCCGTTTTTTATATTACTGCACTTATTCTACAATTCGCGGCGCTCTACAACACCGGTACGCGCGGTACGATGCTCGGACTTCTTGGCGGTCTTGGTCTCACAGCACTTCTGATTGCGTGGCGCGGTGGTGCGCACCCGCGACTGCGAAAAATTTCTCTCGGCGTCATACTGGCGCTCGTTGCGCTCGTGGCTGTATTTACCGCATTTAAAGATTCGTCGTTCGTGCAGGAACGGCCGATTCTCAGCCGTTTCGCAAATATTTCAATTTACACGGATTCCGGAGAAGCCCGCTTCATCCTGTGGAATGGCGTCGCGCTTCCGGGATTTTATGAGCGTCCGATCTTGGGATGGGGGCAGGACAACTTTATCGTTGTGTTCGGTAAGTACTACGATCCGCGGATGTATCAGCAGGAGCCATGGTATGACCGGGCACACAACGTATTTTTGGACTGGCTCATTGCCGCGGGTGTTGTCGGCTTACTCGCGTACCTCTCGCTTTTTGGCGTTGCACTCTATATTCTCTGGAGAAAGTCGGCGCAGCTCTCTGTGCCTGAGCGGAGCTTGGGAACGGGGCTGCTTGCCGGTTACTTCGTCCACAACCTCTTCGTATTCGACAATCTTATCAGCTATATTTTCTTCTTCTTATTTTTGGGATTCATAGCGTCGACGTACGTGCGCTTAGGCGGGGAAGCGTCTGCTGTTGCACAGAATACACGGCAACAAAACGACGGGGTGTTTGCCGATTCGTCGCTGAGAAACACCATTGTCGGCGGAGTGTTACTTCTGATACTGGTACTCGTGTACATGACAACCATTCCGCACATCCGCGCATCCAAAAATATTATTGGCGCTGTCCTTGCCCTGCAGAAAGGAAGTCTCACCGAGCCTCTGGAGATGTTTAACGATGCAATCGCGGATCCGGTCGCTGATGACGAAGCGCGGTATCAATTGAACCGGCTCGCATTTACCGTTGCTGCGACTGATAATCCGACGGTAACCAATGAGGTCAAGCGACAGTATTTGGAGCGCACGCTTGCAGAGCTGGAACAGGGTGTTGCAGAAGACCCCTTGAATACGCGTCCGAAGTACTTTCTTGCCGTCTTCCACGCACGCACGGGAAATCTCGTGGAATCAGAACGACTGTTTGCGGAGCTTTTTGAAGTTAACCCGCACCGACAGATTTTCCTTGCCGAGTACGGTGTTGTGCTGGAACTTTTAGGTAAGAAAACCGAGTCAGAAGATATCTTTAAACGATATTGGGAGAGTGCCCCTGAGAGTGCTGATGCAGCAACGCGATACGTAGCTTCGTTGTTCCTCCATGGAAAACGCGCAGATGCTGAAACGGTGCTCATGCAGTTCTCCGAAGGGTTGCTTGGAGACAGGCCGGTTTCACTGGCACTCTACAAAACACCCGTCTCGTATACCGAGGCATCGCGTATCACCGCGTTTGAAGTGGAACGAGTACAGCTGCGACGCATTAACGCAACAAAAGATGAATATCTTATCGGTATTCGCGACTTGGCGAATGCGGGAAGGAAGACGGAAGCGCTCGTTCTGACCGATGATCTCGCGGCATTTGTTCCGGAGTACGCACAACAAGCAACAGAATTGAAAGCCGCCGTTCAGTCTGGCAGAGAGATTCAAATCCAAGGACCGGGCACCTCAACTTCGGGGGAGTTGCAATAAAAAACGTTTTGTGATATGATGTCCCCCGTGAGTGCAGTGGCGTGTTAAGCTACTACACAGATGTTCTACGAAAGCTCCGCGCTCCGCGCGGTGTTTTCGTTTCCGGAAAGACATTGTACACAACTCCTTTTGGTGCGCTCTCACTCTCGTATATACTGTATGCATACGGGTTTTTTAATTTTATCTACTATGCGTAAACCATCAGGGCTCTCAATTTTACTCGGTATCATCCTCGGCGGCTTTTTCGGCGGCCTGGTCTGGTACACCTACCGTTCAACACTCGACACCAACAGCGCACTTTTGGGTAACTCCACATACGTCGCGGCTTTTCTTGATACGAACCAGGTCTTTTTCGGAAAGGTTGGCTCACTGAGCTATGACTACGTCGTACTGAAGAACGTGTATTACCTACAACAGGTGGAGAACGCGGGACAGGCCGGATTTGTGTTGCAGAAGAGCGGGTCTGAGCTGCACGGCCCTCGTGACGAGATGCACATCAACCGTGATCATATCCTGCTTATCCAACCACTACGCGCTGACTCGCAGGTAATCGCAACCATTAAGCAGTACGAGGAGTCGCTGAAAAACCAAGGCGAAGCACAGCAACAGCCGGCACAAGCGGAACAACAACTCCCGCCCGCGTCTGAGGTCATCATAGAAGAGGCAACGGAGTAGTAGGACAAACCTGAGATTTCCGGAGGCCTTGCCGCCAAATCGGTGGCGAGGCCTCTTTGTTTTTTCCGTTGCACTCACTTTGTGTCGCACGTACAATAGAATTGTTTCTTTTTATGCATGGCCGGCGGCTGCACTCACATAGAACATTTCATTGGAGCTTCGCACCCGCCGGTCATGTATGAACGGAACCCCGTTAGAGACAGGAAACGCTATGCGTTTCCGTTCTTAATTTTTGCTTCGATATGTATATATCAGAATCGATATGACAATTTTTGAAAAGAATTCGGAATGGGCAATCTCTAACGGGGGAACCCCAAATGTTGCGCTCGCTCCGTACACCACGTTCCATATCGGCGGTCCCGCCGATATTTTTTATGAAGCGAAAAACACGGATGAGTTGGCAGACATCATCGCGCACCACCAAGACGGTCGGATAACAATTATCGGCGGTGGTTCCAACATACTCGTCGGTGACCGTGGCGTGCGCGGCGTTGTCATTCGCATATGCATTCCGGGTATTGTGTACGAAGATCAAGATGACGCGGTGCGTGCAATTGCGGGTGCGGGTGTTGACTGGGATACGTTTGTTGCAGACACGATTGCACATGGAGCATTCGGACTTGAAAATCTCTCCGGCATACCGGGAACCGTCGGTGCGTCACCGATACAAAACATCGGCGCGTATGGCGCGGAAGTGAAAGATACAATTGAATGGGTGGAAACGATTTCGTTGGATACGCGTGAGATAAAAATATTTCCAAACACTGCCTGTGCGTTCGGATATCGGGACAGTTTTTTCAAAACGCTTGAGGGAAAACGGTATGTCGTGACACGTGTTGCGTTTCGACTTTCAAAAACGTTTGTACCGAACACTGCATATAAAGACATTGAAGCGTACTTCGGGGGAGTAGTGCCGTCTGACGCCGATGCGGTGCGCACCGCAGTGCGTTCGGTTCGGGAGCGGAAGCTTCCGGACCCGCGCACGGTAGGGACCGCAGGCTCGTTTTTTAAGAATCCGATACTCTCGGCCGAGCAGTTTGCTTCTTTAGAAATGAAATACCCTGGCATCAAAGGGTTTCCGGTGGGGGATGGACGCGTGAAGGTGCTTTTGGCGTGGGTGCTGGATACCGTACTGCACCTTAACGGAGCTGCTGAGGGAAACGTGTTTTGTTTTCCGACACAGCCGCTTGTGTTGTGTGCGCGTGCAGGTGCAACAGCTGCGGAAGTCGACGCGTTTGCAAAAAAAATTGAAACACGCGTGCATGACGCGACGAACATTGTTATTGAAAGAGAAGCGCAGATGCTTACCTGAGTCATTCTGCACGCAACGAAAAAGTTATCCACATTTTTCCTTAAAAATCATTGTGTTGTGTTCGTACTTGTCCGATACTTTATATAGAACATACACACATTTAGTTGTGTGTTCGTGTTGGTCGACATTACCAAACACTACTTAGTCGTGGTACCACGACAAACATATGGCAAAAAAGAAAGCAGCTAAGAAGCGCAAGGTTGCAAAAAAGGCAAAGAAGCGAACAACGAAGCGCGCAGCCAAGAAGACGACGAAGCGACGTCGCGCGTAAGCGCCCCGCTTTGTCCCACATACAAAAAATCCCCTCAGGGGATTTTTTGTTTACACACTTTTTAATATACGGGCGCCAAAGGCGCCCGTTGCCCCTCTGGCGGGTTTTGTGTTTATACGCTTTTTACTACGCGCCCGCCGAAAGGCGGGATTTGTGTTACAATTGCCTTCGTAGCCCTTAAAATATGGATTTTTTAAAGAAGATTTTCGGAGATGATGCTTCAAGAGCGGTTGCGAAACTGCGCGCCAAGGTGGATGAGATAAACGCCCTGGAACCGACTATTGAAAAACTCTCGGATGGGGAGTTGCGCGACAAGACGCAAGAATTCAAGAAGCGTTTGGCCTCCGGCGAGACGCTCGATGACGTGTTGCCAGAAGCGTTTGCGTGCGTACGCGAAGCGGCGAAGCGAACACTCAAACAACGCCACTACGACGTGCAGCTCATCGGCGGTATGATTTTGCATCAAAGTGCAATTGCCGAGATGCGAACCGGAGAAGGAAAGACGCTCGTCGCAACACTTCCTGCATACCTTAATGCACTCACCGGACACGGTGTGCACATCGTAACGGTGAACGATTACCTTGCGCGACGTGACGCGGTATGGATGGGACAAGTGTACGCGGCGCTCGGACTAACGGTGGGTGTTGTTAACAGTCAGCGACAGTCGTTTTTGTATGACCCGGCGCATTCAGAAGCGGATCAAAAGCGCGATGAAGTTGCTGCGTTCAAAGTTATATACGAATTTTTGCGTCCGTGCGAGAAAAAAGAAGCGTACGGTGCCGACATTACCTACGGAACAAACAGTGAATTCGGATTCGACTACTTGCGGGACAACACGGTGTACCGCAAAGAGGACCTTTCCCAGCGTACGCCGGAGGACGGCGGGCATAACTTCGCCATTGTCGACGAAATCGACTCTATTTTGATTGATGAGGCCCGCACACCGCTCATTATCTCGGTCGCGACGCGTGAAGGGGAGAAATTGTACACAACATTCGCCCAAATCGCGGCGCGACTCCAGCCGGATGAGGACTACGAGGTGGATGAAAAGAAAAATGCCGTGCTGTTGACCGACAAGGGTATTGAAAAAGCCGAGAAAATGCTCGGTATCGAGAACATTTACACCGATGCGGGTATCCGCTACGTGCACCACCTTGAAACGGCCGTACGCGCAAAGGCCTTGTACCGACGCGACAAGGAGTACATCGTGCGTGACGGACAGGTTGTCATTGTTGATGAGTTCACCGGACGGCTTCAGCCGGGCAGACGCTGGTCTGAAGGTTTGCACCAAGCCATTGAAGCAAAAGAAGGCACGCGCATTCAGGAAGAATCACGAACGCTTGCCTCCATCACCTACCAGAACTTCTTCCGTATGTACAAGAAGATCTCCGGCATGACGGGAACGGCGCTGTCCAGCGAAGAAGAATTCTACAAAGTATACGGACTGCAGGTTATTCCCGTCCCGACGCATCGGCCGTCTGCACGTGTCGACCGAAACGATTTCATCTATCAGACCGAGAAAGGAAAATTTGAAGCGATAGCAAAGCGCGTGAAAGAGGCGCACGACAAAGGTCAGCCGGTCTTGATTGGTACGGTGTCTGTTGAGAAAAACGAGATGCTCTCCATGCATTTACAGCGCGAGGGTATTCCGCACACCGTGCTCAACGCAAAGATGCACGAGCAGGAAGGTGAAGTTATCGCACAGGCGGGAAAGAAAGGATCGGTAACGGTTGCGACAAACATGGCCGGTCGCGGTGTCGACATCAAACTCGGCGGCGTGAAGGCAACACCTGAGGAACACGAAGAGATAAAGTCTTTGGGAGGATTGTTCGTGCTCGGAACCGAACGTCACGAAGCGCGACGCATTGACGATCAGCTTCGCGGCCGTTCCGGTCGTCAGGGAGACCCGGGCGAGACGCAATTTTTCGTTTCGCTTGAGGATTCGCTCATGCGCGTGTTCGCTTCAGATGTGGTGAAGCGCATGATGGGCCGTTTCGGCATCCCTGAAGATGTGCCGATTGAAAACAGATTCATCAACAAGTCGCTTGAAAGCGCACAAAAGAAGATTGAGGGTCTTAACTTTGATGTGCGTAAGCACGTGTTGGAATTCGACGACGTCATGAACACACAGCGCTCATCCGTGTACAGCAACCGACGCGCACTGGTGCTCGGAACGCACGAGGACATTGAGCGAGAACTCCTTGAAGCGGTCGGCGACGACGAAGCAACGCACGCACTCATACAAGAAAAGCGCACCGCACTCGGCGATGAGGCGTTTTTTGAAGCGGTTCGCCGGCTCATGCTGCAGACCATTGATATCATGTGGATTGACCACCTCGAGCTGATGGATTATGCGCGCAGCAGCGTCAATCTCCGTGCGTACGGCCAGCGTGACCCGCTCGTTGAATACCAAAAAGAAGGCATCCGTGCGTTCCGCTCCATGCAGGAGGCGGTGCGTGCGAACATTCTCTCAATGCTGCCACAAGTGGGTGCCGGTGCATTCGCCAAGGAAGAAGAGAACTTGCGTCGCGAGCGCGCGAAATTGCAAATGATCGGCGGTGACACATCTGCTGCGGGTGCACCGGTGCCGGCGGTCGCGCACGACAAAATCGGCCGCAATGATCTCGTGACCGTCACCAACGGCAAGGAAACCAAACAGATGAAATACAAAAAAGCCGAAAGCTTGCTTGAAAGTGGTGAGTGGAAGATAGCGCCAACGGCGTAATATCATGATTGAGAGTCTCCTCTCGTACATACAGACAATATTCCTCAGTCTAGGTCCGTGGGGAGTATTGTTGTTGGCGTTTGTACAGGAAATCGTGCCGCCGATACCTTCAACACTCGTGACGGTGTCCGCAGGGTTTGTGTTTCTTGCAGGTGAAGCATTTTCCTGGGCGGCATTTCTGAAAATGTTTTTGTACGTTGGCTTGCCGATTGCGGTGGGGCTTACCCTCGGCTCGCTCATTATCTACGGAGTCGTGTACTGGGGAGGGAAGCCGCTCGTACTACGATATGGTCGCTACGCAGGACTCTCCTGGGAGGATGTTGAGAAGATACAGTCATATATGCGCGGGCACGCGTGGGATGACGTCGTATTCTTCTTGGCGCGCTCATTCCCGCTCATGCCGTCGGTTGCCATCAACGTATTCTCAGGTCTGGTGCGTTGGCCGTTGGGTAAGTTTGCCCTCTACACATTCTTTGGAACCATTATTCGTTCAATGTGGTCGGGATTCTTGGGTTGGGAATTTGCGCATATCTACCAGCGATATGCGACGGTCATTGAAAATACCCAAAACATCGTTTTTCTCATCGTTCTCATTGCTGTTGGTGCGTATCTGTACCACCGAAAGCGACGCGCGCGACTCGTGGAGACACCCGCGACCCCTCCGGAAAAGGTGGTACAATAATTTCAGGTTTATTTAGTCGTTATCCGTTAATTTCAATTTCTATGCGTATCCTTTTTAAGATTATTCTTACTGCGCTCGCGGTACTTGCGGCCTCATACTTGCTGCCGCAATTCGTTTCCGTTGAGAGTTTCTACGTCGCGCTCATCGTTGCGGTCGTGCTCGCAGTGCTCAACCTTATTGTGAAGCCGGTTATCATACTGCTCACACTTCCGATTAACCTCGTGACCCTGGGTCTTTTTACCCTCGTCATCAACGCGGGACTCTTCTGGCTCGCATCGTACTTTGTTGACGGGTTTAACGTCTTTGGTTTCACCGGTGCATTTCTCGGTGCTCTCTTGGTGTCAGTTGTCGTGTGGGTTGGCCACAAACTGCTTCCGGATAACGACTAATCTCCATGGCGGAAAAGAAAATCCGCATCGTGACGCACAACGCCGGTTTTCACGCCGACGATGTGTTTGCCGTCGCCACACTCGCACTGTTACTGGGTGATGACAACATTGAAGTCGTTCGAACGCGCGACCAGTCCCTCATTGATGCAGGCGACTACGTGCTTGATGTTGGATTTGTCTATGACGAGGCAAAGAATCGCTTTGACCACCACCAAGAAGTTGGTGCTGGCATGCGCGATAACGGCATCCCGTATGCGTCTTTCGGGCTTGTATGGAAAAAGTTCGGCGTGCAGGTGTGCGGCTCGCAGGAAGTAGCAGACCGGATAGACACGCGCCTTGTTCAGCAGGTTGATGCGTACGATAACGGCACGAAACTCTTCTCGCTCAATGAACGCAACACCCCTCCGTTTTTAGTGCAAGATGTCATGTCGCTTTTCGAGCCGATGTGGCGCGAGAGCAGGAGCAATGATGAGGGGTTTCTCGAGGCCGTCGAACTTGCGAAGAAGATTTTGACACGGCTCATCGTCTCGGCGAAAGGAGAGATTGAAATCAAAACAATTGTCGATGACGCATACGAAAAAGCACCGAACAAACAACTCATTGTCTTTGACGAGTCTTTGGTCGTTGACCGTATTCTCGTCGCACTGTTTCTCGGCGCGCATCCCGACACACTCTACTTCATTCGCAAACACGAAGGTGGCAGATGGCAGCTTGTGTGCGTTGTGGATCCTCCGATGTATGACGACAACAGAAAACCTCTTCCGGATGCATGGCGCGGAAAGCAGGAGGCAGAGCTGGCGGCAGTAACAGGTGTTCCGGATGCATACTTTTGTCATCGTGAAGGTTTCATGGCGGTTGCCGACAGTAAAGAAGGTGCGCTTAAACTTGCTGAAATCGCACTTGCCGCATAAGTTGCACACAGGCGGTCATTCATGCTATAGCTTCTGCAGAGTTTTCAAGGAAGGAGGACACATGTCGCAGTCCCAGAGTCTGTCTCAAGAAGCGCGGGTCCGCCGCGGGCACACCTTCGTGCTGGACACGGGTCCGGGCGGGCAACGCGACGGAAGATCCTGCGCCGTCTGTGACGGAGCGTACGAAGATCATCCGCCGGTCTTCTCCGAACGTCCCTTCCTCCGCGGCGACGGCACGTACGTCCCGCACTCTCTCCGGCCCCGTAACTCGTAGGGGCCGCTTTTTTATTTAGCGTCTCTAGGATACAGTGTCCGCATGGCATTCATCGACGAACTACATCTACATCTAAAAGCGGGACGCGGCGGCGACGGCGTTGTCCGTTGGCTGCACTTGAAAGGCAAGGAGTTTTCAGGTGCGGCCGGAGGCAATGGCGGGCGCGGCGGTGACGTTGTTGTGGAGGCCATTCGTGACCTCTCGGTGCTTGAGCGCTACATGGACCAAAAGAATTATGACGCGGAGGACGGTGCGCCCGGCGGAGGACGCAGTAAAGAGGGACGCAACGGTGAGGATTTTATCCTCCAGGTTCCGGTGGGTTCCATTGTTACGCGACGGGATACCGGGCAGACGTGGGAGTTGCTTGCCGACGGCCAGCGCGAAACCATTCTCGTTGGCGGTAACGGCGGGTACGGCAACGAACACTTCAAAGGTTCACGTAACGTAACACCGCTACAGTCGACGAAAGGAAAACCGGGTGAGGAAACGGATGTTGATATCGAACTCCAGCTCGTTGTGGACGCAGGTTTCATTGGTATGCCGAATGCGGGCAAGAGCAGTTTACTCAACGCACTCACCGGTGCACATGCAAAAGTCGGTGCGTACGCGTTTACCACACTTAATCCTTCTTTGGGTGTTTTGTACGGATACGTGCTCGCTGATATTCCGGGACTTATTGAGGGCGCGTCGGAAGGAAGGGGATTGGGACACAAATTTTTACGTCACATCAAACGGACGAAGATGGTTGTACACTGCATCTCACTTGAGCACGAAGATCCTGCTGACGCCTACACCACGGTACGCCGCGAGCTTTCAAAATACTCTAGCGAGCTTTCCGATAAGTCGGAAGTCGTCCTGCTGACAAAAACAGATTTACTCCAGCCGGAGGAAGTACAGGAGCGGAAGAAAGAGTTCTCTGCCCGCGCAGGTATCCCGCAGGATCGGATACTAACGGTTTCTATATACGATGATGCGTCGCTGAAAGACCTCTCCGACGAGCTTTCTCGGCGCATGGGCGAATTGGAAGGACGCTAGTATAATGAGGTCATGACGGAGTACACGCCCACGATAGGGCTCGAGATTCACGCCGAGCTCAAAACGCAGACGAAGATGTTCTGCGATTCAAAGAATGACCCGGACGAGAAGCGTCCGAACTGGAACGTGTGTCCGGTGTGTATGGCGCATCCGGGCACGCTTCCGGTCATCAACCGCGAGGCGGTGAAGCACGTGCTGAAGGTCGGTGTCGCCGTCGGCGGAACATTGGCGGACTACACGGAATTCGACCGGAAGAATTATTTTTACCCTGATATCCCGAAAGGTTACCAAATCAGCCAGTACGCGTATCCGCTGGTCTCCGGCGGCAGTTTAAACGGCGTTGCACTGACGCGTATTCACTTGGAAGAAGACACGGCGCGCTCTCAGCACGAGGGCGATCACTCATTGGTGGACTTCAACCGCGCCGGCGTGCCTTTGATGGAGCTCGTGACCGAACCTGTCATTCACTCGTCGAAAGAGGCGGGCGACTTTGCGCGTGAGCTGCAGCTCCTACTGCGCTACCTCGGCGTGTCGGACGCGGACATGGAAAAAGGACATTTGCGTGTTGAGGTAAATATTTCGGTCTCAAAAGACGGCACACTAGGAACAAAGACGGAAATAAAAAACATCAACTCGTTCCGCGCCGCGGAAAAAGCAATTGAGTACGAGACACAGCGGCAAATCGCCGCACTTGAGGCGGGAGAAAAGATTGTGCAGGAAACCCGTGGATGGGACGATGAGAAAGGTGAGACATTCTCACAGCGCGAGAAAGAATCGTCACATGACTATCGTTATTTCCCGGAACCTGATTTGCCGAAACTGAAAATCTCCGAGATTCCCGAGTTTTCAGTTGATGCGCTCAAAAAAGAATTACCGGAATTGCCGTGGGAGAAGAAAGAGCGATACCTCGCATTCGGACTCAAGCAGGAAGACGCGAATATGTTTCGAGGCGATGTCGTATTCGGCAATTTCTTCGAGGCGGTTACAAAAGAACTCGGTGATGATACGAAAATGATTTTGCTTGCCGCTAACTACATTGCCGCTGACCTCGCAGGATTGCTTAAAGGTGCGCAAGAGATTACCGTGGCACCCGGTGACTTCGCGGAATTGATTCGGATGGTTGCAGGCAATGAACTTTCATCACGCGGCGCAAAAGATACGCTCGCTGTTATGGTGGCCCAGGGCGGTAACCCGAAAGAAATTGCGGAACGGGAAGGATTGCTGCAGCAAAGCGATGAAGGTGCGATTGGCGCGATCGTTGATGACGTTATCGCACAAAACGAAAAAGTGGTTGCAGAATACAAAGCGGGTAAGGAAGCATCGCTGCAGTTCCTCGTGGGGCAGGGCATGAAACTCTCAAAAGGTTCGGCGAACCCCGGGGTGCTCGCGAAGCTTCTCAAGGAAAAGCTTTCATAAAAAACGATGCCGTCCCGGAAGCCGGGACGGCGTTTTCGTGTGCTGCGAGTCAGGAAACTTCCAGGGCTTCCTGTGGAACCCACGTGGATTCGATGGTTTTGAACCACTCGACAGTAGCGTCGAGGAGCTCGGAGCTCCGGGTGCCGAGCACACCGTCATCAGGAGCGCTCACTCCCTTACCCACAGCATTCTCCTCGATGAAGATCCGAACGATCTCCTCGGCTCGAAACTCGAGCTCCTGCTTGTGCTCTGAGTGGACGCCGAAGATTGCCATCTTGATGCGCAGGCGTTCCATCTGCTTGCGTGCTTCACCGAGCGTTTTCAACGCTGTTCTCCTTTCGAAGGTCCGAAAATCTGTGCGTACGATACCACAATAAATAGTGATGTGTCAATTTTTCCGAGCGTACACCGAGAACGCAGTCCCTGCATGGTATACTTTTTACTGCAGTAGTCCCTTTCACTATTCACCATTCACTAATCCCCACGCGTATGGCTCGCATTGCAATAAACGGTTTTGGTCGCATCGGCAGGGCGTTTTTGAAACTCGCGCTCAAGTATCCGGAACTTGATATTGTCGCCATCAATGACCTCGGCGACGCACACAACCTTGCGTATCTCCTGAAGTACGACTCGGTGTACGGAAGATCGGGCATAGATGTTGAGTCAAAAGACGGCGTGCTCACCATTAACGGAAAAGATATCGCATTCTTGCAAGAAAAAGAGGCGGCAAAGCTTCCATGGAAGAAACTCGATATCGATATTGTCATTGAGAGCTCCGGACACTACACGAAGTATGAGGACGCAAAGCAACACCTCGACGCGGGTGCCAGCAAAGTTGTCATTACCGCACCGGCAAAAGGCGACAGTGTTCCCGGTATCGAAGTGGCGACGGTTCTGATGGGTATCAACGAAGAAAAACTCAAGACGTGTGATATCACCTCTAACGCATCGTGCACAACAAACGCCGCATCTCCCATAATTCAGGTTATCCACGAAGCGCTCGGTGTCGAAAAAGCAATTCTTAACACCGTGCACGGGTACACGCAGTCGCAGAGTTTGCAGGATGCGCCGAATGCGCGCGGCTGGCGTGAAGGACGTGCGGCGGCGGCGAACATTGTGCCGACGACGACCGGTGCTGCAATCGCGGTGACGAAAGCACTTACCGATTTGGAAGGAAAATTCGACGGTATCGCCGTTCGCGTACCCGTCATTGTCGGCTCCATTGCCGACACGACGATGGTAACTTCACGCGACACGACCGCTGAGGAAGTAAACGACATTTTGCGTAAGGCGGCTGCAGACGCGCGCTGGCAGGGGATCCTTAAAGTTTCCGATGACGAGCTCGTGTCGTCAGATATCGTCGGGGAGCAGTACGGGGCAATTGTTGACAGCAACATGACACGCGTCGTTGCGGGAAATCTCGTGAAGGTGATGTCGTGGTACGACAACGAAGTCGGCTATTGCGCAACACTTGTTCAGCATGTGCGAAAAATGTCAGCTAGCTTGTAAAAATCTATATGAAAATAGCAATCGGAGCAGACCACGCGGGGTTCGCCCTCAAAGAACAGCTGAAAACGTTTATCACATCGCTCGGTCATGAGGTAAAAGATTTCGGTGCGTACGCACTAGACCCAAACGACGATTATCCTGACTTTGTATTTCCCGTTGCGCACTCCGTTGCCGGCCGTGATGCTGAGCGCGGCATCATCATCGGTTCATCAGGCCAAGGTGAAAGCATTGCGGCAAACCGCATAAAGGGTGTACGTTCGGTGGTGTACTACGGCGAGCGTGAGCCGTATTCGCAAACCGCAAAAACAGGGCCGCAGAAGAGCCTCATTGAGTCGGTGTGTGAAGACAACGACGCAAACGTGCTTGCTATCGGTGCATCCTTCGTCTCTCCTGAGGAGGCGGGTGCGGTCGTTGAGGAATGGCTCTCGATGCGTTTTCCCGGAGAAGAGCGTCACCTTCGACGCATCAAAAAACTCGATGATTGAAGTCGTACCGGCAATCATTCCTGATACCTACGAAGACATAACCGCGAAGGCGGGACTGGTTCGCAGTTCTGTGTCGCGTGTGCAGTTGGATGTTGCGGACGGTACCTACGCGCCGTCAAAAACATGGCCGTACAACGGCGACGACGGACACATGCAGCGGCTTGCATCTGAGGACGAAGGGTTGCCGCTGTGGGATGAAATAAACTACGAAGTGGATTTGCTCATCGACGAGCCAGAAAAAGAAATTGACACGTGGATACGAGTTGGCGTTGCTGCAGCGGTGGTGCACATTGAGAGTACCAAAGCTCACGGGGATATTTTTAAGAAACTGAAAGATGCAGATATTGAAGTGGGGTGGGCGATTACACCGAGTACCCCCAACGAGGTGTTGTTCTCCATACTTGAAGCGCACGGCGTGCCGGATTTTGTGCAGTGCATGGGCAGTGATGATATCGGATACCACGGCGTCTCGTTGGATGAGCGTGTGTACGAGAAAATTGAGGAGATACGCGCACGTTATCCGGAACTTCCCATTGCCGTTGATATCGGTGTTTCCGAGGAGACCGCACCACAGCTTGTGGACGCAGGCGCAACGAAGCTCGTATCAGGTTCTGCAATATTCGGCAGTGAGAACATCAAGGCAACCATTGAACGTTTAAAAAATTTATAACAATTTTTAGACATGAAGTCGTTTGATTTGAAAATTACATTTAAGACGGCCACCTACGTCGCTATTTTTCTTGTAGTTTTTCTAACCCTCGTTGGGGCATTGGTTTATTTAAAAAAACAAAAATTAATAAATACAACACAACAAGCAAGTGAAGAATGGGCGGGTACATTAAACAGTGTGCTTTCCCAGTCTAAAGACACATCAAAAGTTAATTGTGGATACAACAAAAATTTTTGTGTCATTACATCAAATGGTCAGGTGTATGGTTCTTGGGTTAAACCGGAAGATTATGATATAGAACTTTCAAAAGCGGTTGGTCTTACATCAGGAAAAAAGTTTTCCGAGGGAGGTGACCCAGAATTTTTTAAATCAGGTAAATACGTCTGGTTTTATGATAACGTGATGGCTGGTCACGGGATCGTATTGTTGGAGGGCGCAGACGCCCAGACATTCCATTTGGATGAGTCATCTCAATATTTTGAATGTGCTTATGGAGATGATGGGATTGGTGTCGATAAGAACAATGTTTGGTGTGGTTATTTAATTCTTGATTAGTGCATGGTTTGTCAAGAATTTGTAGGGAGATTTGTTATACCCCGTGAGATGTAAAAAACTATCTCACGGGGTATACTTTCAAAAGCGTATGACACATCTTTCTGACGACAAGATTAAAGATTTAGAATTGAAAGCCAATGATATTCGCATATCACTGATTGATATGCTGGAAGACGCGGGGTCGGGGCACACCGCGGGACCGTTGGACATGGCGGACATCTTTACGGCGTTTTATTTTCATATTCTCAAACACGACCCGAAGAATCCTGCGTGGGAAGAACGCGACCGGCTCTTTCTCTCCAATGGCCACATTACGCCGGTTCGCTACGCCGCGATGGCACACGCCGGATACTTTCCGCTTTCAGAGCTTAAAACACTTCGAAAATTTGGCACGAGACTGCAGGGACATCCCGAGCGCGAACGCCTGCCCGGAGTTGAGACGACATCAGGGCCGCTGGGCTCCGGACTCTCGCAGGCCGCGGGCTACGCGTACGCCGCGCGCCTCGACGGCAAGAAATGGCGCACGTACTGTCTGATGTCAGACGGGGAATTGCAGGCGGGCAACACCTGGGAGGGCGTGATGTTTGCCGGTGCGAACAAACTCAGCAATCTTACCGCGGTCATTGATCGCAACAACATTCAAATCAGCGGTACAACCGAGCACGTGATGCCCCTGGAGCCGCTCGCCGACAAATGGCGCGCGTTCAACTGGCACGTCATTGAAGTGGACGGGCACAACATCATGGCGTTTGTGGACGCGGTGGATGAGGCGCGCGCGATTTCTGAGCGCCCGACGGTTATCATCGCGCACACCATTGCCGGCAAGGGAGTCAAAGAGATTGAATATGACTACCACTGGCACGGCAAACCGCCGACAAAAGAAGAAGAAAAGAAATTTTTGAAAGAATTGCGGACCCTCAAGGGAAAAATAGAGGCATCACACAATGATTAATAAAGAGCAAAAACTCATTGACGGGATTTTCAACGACGACATCAAAAAGGTGCCGACGCGCGATGGTTTCGGGCACGGGCTCGTGGAAGCAGGAAAAGCGGATGAGCGCGTTGTCGTCGTATGTGCTGATCTGGAAGAGTCCACGCGTGCCGAATGGTTTCATAAAGAATTTCCAACGAGGTTTATTGAAGTCGGTGTCGCCGAGCAGAACTTGGCGACCGTAGGTTCCGGTCTTGCAAACTACGGCAAGATTCCGTTTATTACGTCGTATGCAACATTTTCCCCTGGGCGCAACAACGAACAAATTCGCACGACGATTGCGCTTAACAACGTACCGGTAAAAATCGCGGGAAGCCACGCGGGTGTGTCGGTGGGTCCCGACGGCGCGACACATCAGGCACTTGAAGATATCGGACTTATGCGCATGCTGCCGAACATGACGGTGGTGGTACCCGCGGACGCGGAAGAAGCACGGAAGGCAACCGTTGCTATCGCGGGGACGAACAACCCGTCGTATATCCGTCTCGGGCGTGCGGGAAGTCCGGCATTTACAACACTGTCGTCGCCGTTTGAACTCGGACGTGCGGAAATCTTATGGAAATCGGAGAGCCCTGTTGTTGCGTTGATTGCATGCGGAGCGCTCACACACAACGCGCTCGTCGCGGCGAAAAAACTACAAGATGAAGGAGTGGGTTCCATCGTCGTAAATAACCACACGATTAAACCGATGGATGAGAAGACGATTGAAAGTGTTGCAAAACAGTGCGGTGCGGTAGTGACCATTGAAGAGCATCAAGTTGCTGGCGGTATGGGGTCCGCGGTTGCGGAATTTCTTACACAGACGTATCCGGTGCCGCAGGAATTCATTGGGGTGCACGACCAGTATGGTCAGTCAGGAACGCCGGATGAGCTTTGGGAACATTACAAACTGGACGCGAAGTCCATCGCCGCCGCCGCGAAGAGGGCGGTTTCAAGAAAATAATATGGTGACACCGGGAACATACAAACACGCGAAGACGGGGAACCTCTATCGAGTTCTGGGAGTTGCAAAACACTCAGAAACTCTCGAAGACCTGGTGGTCTACGAGGCGCTTTACGATAATCCGAAATCAAAACTCTGGGTTCGACCGCTCTCCATGTTTGAGGAGGAAGTAGAGATTGAAGGACAGAGAAGAAGACGGTTTGAAAAAATAGAAGAATAAAAACACCCCCGTTCCGGCATGCCGAAACGGGGCTTCTTCATTCTTTAACAGCTCTTTCCAGTGCTTTCGCGTACGAAAGCACGATGTGCACATACCTCCAGTCGGGATTGTACCGAAACACCGACTGCTTTGGTGAGCGATGCCACCCCGTTTTTTCGAGGTAGTTTCCGATGCTTGCGACCGCGTCGGCCACGCTCCACATCAGGTCGATGGTACCGTCACCATCACCGTCAGCCGAGAGACGCAGGGATTCCGGAATGAAATGCGGATAGCCGAATGCTGCAGCACGCGTTCCCAGAATACCGCACACGTCCCAATCACTTTGGGCCGCCATGCGCATGAAGGGAACAATTTCGCGCTCAAGGATATACCGTCGACGTGCATTGCCGCCGGGCCCGTCTGTTGCTCTGTGATACTTGTTGAACAACGTTCGTATGACCGGTGTGCCGGTGCGGTTTTCACCGAGATCGGACTCGATGCGGAGAATTGCCACCGTGACAAACGGAAGTGTGTTTGTCTTGTCTCGGTGCGCATAGCTCGTGCCTGTCAGCGTGAAATAGTGTTCCTCGAAGAACGCGACGCCGCGAGCGACGGAATCTTCGTGGAGTACTTGGCGCTCAAGCTCAGGCCAACCGCCCCGTAGTCGTTCAATGGGAATCTCGCGACCGGCACAGAGGTCTTGGTGGTTGAAGATGTCGAGGACCCAGTCTTTTTCGAAGAATGCACTGAGTTCCTGTACGAGATCGGTGCGCCGTTCTTCTTCGGTGTGTCCGAGAAGAGGGGAAGAGGTGTCAAAGAGCGCTCCAAGAAGGAGCGCGGCGACAACGAAACTATTTCGCATGGCAGGGCTCCTTTTAAAGGTCTGCCGCCATTGTAGCAGGTATTAACTCAGAGTAGTGACCGCGTAGCCAGCGGGTGCTTCGGCGAGGTGCTTTTCAATCTGTTCTCGGGGGAGAAGACCCTTCTGTGCACCGATGTGCTGCACAACCGACATGGAATTGACGGGTCCCCACAAAAGGGCCTCAGATAAGGGTTTTCCAAGCGCGAGTGCGCCGATGACGGTTGAAGAAAATGCATCTCCCGCGCCGGTGCGGTCTACGGGCGGTTTCGGATCGGGGAACATGGGGACAGTGAGCATCTCGCCGCTTGCAGAGTCGTATGAGAATGCGCCGGCAGGACCGTCGGTGATGATGACAATCTTCGGACCGAGTGCCGAGAGATCTTTCAATAATTTTTGTGTGTCTCCCAGTTCAGTTGTTTCAAGGATGCGGCCCGCTTCTTCGCGGTTGCAGAAAAAGACGTGCGTGTGTGCGTAGAGGTCGGCGAGTTCTTTGGCGCCGAGCTTAATCTGAAACGTGCCGGGTTGAAACGCGAGTTTTACGTTTGGGTGTGCTTCGAGGTAGGTTGCAATTTCGTGATGGAATTCAAGCGAGTGTTCCGAGAGTGATGAGAGGTATACCCACGCAGGATCATCAATGTCGGGCAATGCGTACGGATACGGCTGGTGCTTGATGAGAATGGTTCGTTCCGGGCCGTACTGCAATACGTAGTGGTGATTGGACAGCATGTCTTCATGAATGCGCACAAATGCAGTTGAAACATTTTGCATCGTGAGCGTCTCAAGGATTTTCTCGCCAAGCTCATCATCGCCGACATTGGAGACGAATGCGGTTGCGAGTCCGAGACGTGTTGCGGCAACCGCGGCATTTGCGGAATTGCCGACAGCATGCACGGTCTCAACGTTTTTATAGGACACCTTATCTCCGAAACGGAAGCAGATTTCCTGGTAGCCCTTATCCTCCGGATCGCGTTTTACATCAATGCGCACGTCATCTACCTCGATGAATTCATCAGTTACCGTGTCGCCGATGGCGATAAAGTCGTACTTCATGAGGACTATCATAGCACAGGCGCCGTGCTAAAATATGTGCATGCAGACGCTTATAGAGACGCTCCAAGAATATCGCGCGCAGGGAAAGGCAGTCGGCCATTTTAACGTCGGCAACATAGAGATGTTTCGCGCCGTCGTTGCCGCGGCAAAGGCAACCGGTCTTCCGGTCGTCATCGGAGCGTCAGAGGGCGAGCGTGATGCGTTCGGCGTTCGTGAACTTGCCGTAATGGTGCGCGCAGCGCGTGAAGAATCAGGTCTCTCCGTCTATCTTAACGCCGATCACACCTATTCAGTTGAGCGCGTGAAGGAGGCAATTGACGCTGGTTTCGACTCGGTCATTTTTGACGGCGCACAACTTTCACTTGAGGAGAATATTACCAAGGCGCGTGAGTGTGCCGCATACGCAAAAGAGAAAGGAGGCGCGACGTTGATTGAAGGGGAACTCGGATTTATTGGTGTCGGTTCACAAGTGCTTGATGCGCTTCCCGAGGGAGCAGCGGTCACTTCCGAGATGATGACGACAGCGGCGGATGCAAAGCGATTTGTTGAGGAAACCGGCGTTGACCTGCTTGCTCCTGCGGTCGGCACCATTCACGGAACACTGAAGAGCGGTATGGATCCGCGGCTTAACCCGGAACGGGTTAAAGAGATTGCCGGTGCGGTCGCTGTCCCGCTCGTTTTGCACGGCGGCACCGGAACATCTGACGAGGATTACGCGGCGGTCATCAAAAACGGCATTGCGCTCGTGCATGTTTCCACGGAACTCAGACAGGCGTACCGAAAAGCACTCCAGCTCAGTTTGCAGGAGAACCCGGACGAGCTTGCTCCCTACAAATACACAAAACAAGCGCTTGTTGCAGTCCAGGAGGTCGTCGAGAAGCGCATGAAGCTTTTTGCGGGGTTCTAATCTTGCCTTCGGCGAGGTTTTATGCGAGTATAGGACGCCTATGTTGACGCTTACAGTAGAAAAACGAGAGGCAGGAAACGCGGAGAGCTTGCGCAAAGGCGGCAAGATTCCGGCGGTTTTTTACGGTCCGAAAGAGGAATCCACGCCGATTGCAGTTGACCGCAAGACATTTGAAAAAGTGTTCCGCTCGGCCGGTGAATCATCCATCATCACACTGGAAGGTGTTGGTGAGCCGAAAGACGCGCTCGTTCATGAAGTTACAAAACATCCGGTCACGGATGTATTTGAGCACGTTGATTTTTACGTTATCGAGAAAGGAAAGAAGCTTCGCATCGATGTCCCGCTGTTGTTCACAGGTGAGGCGCCCGCAGTTAAGAACTTGGGTGGTACACTGGTGAAGGTGATGCACGAGGTGGAAGTTGAGGCGATGCCAAAAGACTTGCCACACGAGCTCACTGTTGATGTGTCATCGCTTGAAACGTTTGACAGTCAAGTTGTCATTAAAGACATACCCGTGCCTGCAGGTGTTACGATTCTCAACGAAGGAGACGAAGTGGTTGCCGCAATTTCTCAGCCGCAAGAAGAAATCGAAGAGCCGGTTGCACCGATTGACATGGATGCAATCGAAGTGGAAAAGAAAGGTAAGGATGAAACTGCGGAGGGAGAAGGAGAAACAGCCGCACCTGAAGAAACTGCATAGCACGTGGCACTTCGCCATGCGCACAGACTATTTACGTACCATAGCATTTGTTCTCATCGGCGTGGAACTTACCCGACAAGGAATTTCGCTACCTTAGGACCGTTATAGTTACGGCCGACATTCACCAGGGCTTATATAGCTCAGCCTTCTCCTTGCGGAGAAGACCCTCCATACTTGACCTTCTGGCATTGGTCAGGTGTCACCCCCTATACATCCTCTTACGAGTTCGCAGGGAGCTGTGTTTTTGATAAACAGTCGCCAGGAAGACTTTAGCTGCGGCCCACGCACTGCTGCGCAGGCAGACCTTATTGCTAACTTACGGTCGCTTTTTTGCCGAGTTCCTTGAGGACCTCTCACTCGTTCGCCTTACTCTACTCGAGCTAACCACCGGAGTCGGTTTGCGGTACGGGTCGTCTGTAATTAACCTTAGAAGATTTTCTTGGAAGCGCGCTTTATATCGTTCCCCGTTCCGTAGATTGGGTTCCCGAACATGCCTCTGGAGTAGTGTCTGCCGGATTTGCCAAACAGACCTCCTCGCATGCCCGACACAAATCCAATAATGTGCGATATATACTTCACTCCGTCTCTCCATCGAATTACAGCCGAGTCACGGAATATTAACCGTGTGTCCATCACGTCCGGCTTTCGCCATTCGCTTAGGCCCGACTAACCCTTCGCTGATTACCATCGCGAAGGAAACCTCGGTTTTTCGGCGTGCGGGTATTTCACCCGCATTGCGGTTACTTGTACCAACATTCTCTCTTCCCATCGCTCCACCGTGGCTCACGCCTTCGGCTTCATCGCAGATGGAAATGCTCTCCTACCACGACACATGCGCGAACGCACGTGTCATCCTCAGTTTCGGTACGATACTTAGCCCCGATAGTCTGTGGCGCGAAATCTCTGAGTGAGTGAGCTGTTACGCTTTCTTTAAAAGATGGCTGCTTCTAAGCCAACTTCCTCAGTGTCTGAGAAATTTCACCTCCTCGACTTGCACTTAGCATCGATTTAGGGACCTTAACTTGAGATCAAGGGCTGTTTCCCTTTTGACCAGTGGAGCTTAGCCCCCACGGTCTAACTGCACAGTACTTACTCTTGGTATTCGGAGTTTGATTGGTCCAGCGAGATTTCTCCCTATCCGGACCATCCAGTGCTCTACCCCCAAGAGGTACGCTGTACGCCAGCCCAAAAGCTGTTTCGGAGAGAACCAGCTATTACTAGGTTCGATAAGCTTTTCACTCCAACCCACAAGTCATCCGAAGATTTTGCACCATCAACCGGTTCGGGCCTCCCTTCATCTTTCGACAAAGTTCACCCTGCTCATGGGTAGCTCACCTAGCTTCGGGTCTTAAGTATACGACCTTTTGAAAGCGAGAATGCCGAACGCGTGTGTGATTGCTCACCTACACGTCCGACCTCCTTGCTTTCAAAGTACGCGCTATTAACACTCGGTTTCCCTGCAGCTTCATCCGACAAAGGATTTAGCTTCGCCGCATACTTAAACTCGTTGGCTCATTCTTCAATAGGCACGCCATGACCGAAGCTCTACTTTTTGTTTTCAAGGAAACTTCTTCGAACTCTTTCATACACGCCGCGTTTTGCCGCGCCGCGCTGTTTGAGGTGATGCTCTCGCTCGCGCGCGTCGTGCTCATCTCGATACGCCTCCGCGTAAATCAAGACCCACTCGCCGCTGCGTCGCGTTGCCGTAACCGCACCGCTGTTATGTGTCACCAACCTCTTTTTAAGGTCGCGTGTTACACCAACGTACAGTTCGTGGCTCACCGTGTTTTGTATCAGATACACAACGTGCATATGCACGAGCGTACCTTCAACATGTTCAAAGAAAATTAAAAACAAAAAGTAGAGCTCGGCTCTGACTCCTTGTAGGCATATGGTTTCAGATCTATTTCACTCCCCTCTCCGGGGTTCTTTTCACCTTTCCCTCGCGGTACTAGTTCACTATCGGTCTCTATGTGTATGTAGCCTTGCCGGTTAGTTCCGGCGGATTCCCCCAAGCTATTCGTGTCTTGAGGTACTCAGGAACGGTAACTAGAAAGATACATCTTTTTCGTCTACAGGACTGTTACCTTCTGGGATTGCGCTTTCCAGCGCATTCGACTAAAGATGTATTTTGTAACTTTCTCCTTGTTAAAAACAGGCGTTACCGCCCTACAACGCCACACTATACAAGTACAGTGTGGTTTGGGCTGCTCCCGTTTCGCTCGCCGCTACTAAGGGAATGACATTTGTTTTCTTTTCCTCCTGGTACTGAGATGTTTCACTTCCCAGGGTATGCTCCGCGCATCGCTGCGTCGGTTATCGAGGGTTACTCGACAGGGTTTCCCCATTCGGAAATCTCCGGATCAAAGGTTGCTTAACACCTCCCCGAAGCTTATCGCAGTTACACCACGTCCTTCATCGCCACATAGAACCAAGGCATCCACCATACGCCCTTTAAATCTCCCGTTAGGAAATCTAAAAACCGTCTTTATCGCATACGCACCTACATGCGTCTGCGATTCCGTGCACCAACACACCGCTGCGCGGTACACGTTGTTTGATTCCCGCGCGGCGCTAGATGAGCCGCACGAGATACCTGCGCTTACTTCGCTTGCGCGAAATAAGCATTTGATTCTTTATTGCTTATGCAGTTGTCAAAGGTCATCGACTGTCTATGAGAACAAAAAAACCGCTTTTTGAGCGGAGGGTTTCGAGGCGCACCACAAGGGCTCGCATCTATATGCTCCGCGGTATGCAGTTAATTGAAGTAATCATATTCAGTACGGCCATTATACCCAGCCGAAGTATCGTGTCAAGTTTATTTAGCCTTATTTTAGGCCGTAAAAATAGGTATTTTAGAGGCCTCAAATAAGGCCTTTTGGGCTCACTTCATATTTCTGGGGAAATCATGGGGAAAAGAAGAAGCCCGGGGGTAACCCGAGCCTCGGTAAACAGCCGTTCACACGGCCTTGAGCACGTGCACCTTCTTGGTCATCTGCATCGACTGATCTGTTGCTTCCAGAAGATGGCGAAACTGCCTTGCAGTTCTCCCCAGCTCGACGAGTGACCTCGCCCCAGAAGGAATTCTGGCGTGGAGAACCATCTTGAGCCCCACCCCGAACTCTGGGGAAAGCTCCTTCTGATTGATCAGCGTGTTGATGCGCCTGACCATGCTCGCCCTCCGTGGAAGGTTGGGAGTCATGATGGTAAGCAGGCGTCGAATCTGAGAGCGGTGAGCCATCAGCGTCTCAACCACGTGGTCTCTCAAAACGGACATACACATCCCTCCTCTCGTTGGTGTACTTCTATGATAAATGGTATGCCTGCACTTAAAAATTGTAAAGAAACGATAAAAACCTTGGGCAAAGCCCAAGGTTTTTATCAATCAAACGATACTTTATTTTTTAAGAGCCTTGCGGAGGGCGAAGAGCCCGAGCGTGAGCGCCGTTTCAGTAGAAACGGACGCGTGCTCTTAAAAAATCAAAGAGAGTGGCTTACCAACGTCCACCGTTGTCGTAGTTGTCACGGCGCGGAGGTCGCTCCGTCATCGGGCGTGCTACGTTTACCGTCAGCGCGCGTCCGTCGAAGTCTTTTCCGTGGAACATCTCAATTGCCTTCTGCGCGTCTTCTGCAGATGACATTTCGACGAACCCGAAACCTTTTGAACGGCCGGTCATCTTGTCGCGAATAATTGTCGCTGATGCGACTGAGCCAGCTTGTCCAAAGTGCTCGCGGATCGACTCTTCAGTCGTTCCGTAGCTAAGGTTGCCGACGTACAATTTTGCTCCTTCCATACTATGCTAACTTCTCCCTCTTCGGCGTATTGCGATACTTGCCGAAAAGAGCTAATAAAGAGCCTTACGACTCTGCGCAACGACGATAGCACACATTGCATAAAAAGTACATAAACTCTCCGCTCGCTTGATTATTTGCAAAACACACGTCCCCGCCTGTTGGCGGGGCGTTCACACTCGGCCTCTTCGGCCTCCGCGAGTTTTTGCAAATAACAAGCTCACTTCGTACTACGCCGCACGATATAGCACTAATCCCTCAGGAATATCGTGCGGCTACCTTGATTCAAAAAAACGAAATCGCCCAACGGATTCATTGAACGATCTCGTTGGGCGGTTGTTGTCCTGCTCCTCAGTATTACTCGAGCTTTACGGCGGGCACGGTGGACACGAGGCGTGTCAACCCGATTGGCTCACCCTGGCCACCTCGAGCAATCTGGAGACCCTCTTCGCCTTGGGTAATCAGAATTTGGAGCACCTCCTCCATCATCTTCTCGGGATCCCATGAGTTGAGACTGATCTCGCCCTTTGTCTCATTCACCGTGAGGAGCCGACCGAGAGTCTCGTGGGCGTTAACCTCCTCACCCTCCATAATCAGGCCAATTCGTCTGGCCACCTGCTCATCATCCGCGAAGATGACTCGGCACATGTTGCCCTCGACGCACCCGTTCTCGAGTCCATTGTCGAAGTAATTGTTCCCAAACGTGAGACAGTACCTGGGCATCTTTACCCCCTCCTCGGCTCTCTCAAGCCAGAATCCGCAAAATCTAGGACAACACTACCCTCTTCAAAAATGGAAGTCAAACCCGTATACAAAAAGAAGAAACCCCGAATCCTTTCGGACTCGGGGTTTCCCGTACTTCGCCTTGGTGGTGTTGGTCAGGTCGGATGGGCGCGCAGGGCGCCCCCTCGTTTCTCGCCGGTGTCACGCTGTCGGTCGGCGCCGATGGAGCTCGAAGTGGTCGTTGTGTCGACCGTTCGCACGAAGAAGGGGTTCGCGGAGATGTCGACCCAGCCGACGTCGCGGTCGACACGGTCGCCGGTGAGGTCGGGCAGGACGAGGACGTGCTCGGTGAGGATGGCAGGGGTCAGGCCGATCTGGACTTCGCAGAAGGTATTGATATCGGTGGGCGCGTACGGCGCCTCCATCGACAACTCGGCAAGCGGCGGACTCGGGTCCGTTGCTTGGGCCGGGATGGAGACGGCGAGCGCCGCGACGAACGTCGCGAGCGTCGCGCAGAGGACGAATCTCTTCATCTCTGAGCACCTCTTCTTTCTGGTAGTCGCCTGCTATCACAGCGAACCCTGAACCCACGCGGTCCAGGAGGTGAAGTATGGGGTCTGCAAAGAACAGCAAATTTAGCGTTCACAATAGCGTATACCTAAAAAACGTCAAGACCCCCCCTTTTTTAAAAAAAAACAAAAACCGCCTTGCTTGGCGGTTTTTGTGTTCTCAAAAATAAATGCGGGTGGAGAGTTAACGAGCTGCACCACGTGCTTCGATGATGCCCTTTGCAACGCTGTCTGGAACGATTTCGTAGTGGTCAAATTCCATCGTTGAGTTACCGCGTCCTTCCGTCATGGAGCGAAGTGCGGTTGTGTAGCCGAACATCTCGGAGAGCGGAACAAATGCCTTGATTGCTTTGAGTTGTCCGCGGTCTTCCATTCCCTGAATTTGTCCGCGCTTGGATGAGAGGTTACCGGTAATGTCACCCATGAACTGCTCCGGAACCACAACCTCCACTTTCATAATCGGTTCGAGCAACACCGGTCGTGCTTTCTGTACCGCTTCCTGGAGTGCTTGTGAAGCAGAAATTTTGAACGCGATTTCAGATGAGTCAACTTCGTGGTACGAACCGTCGTAGAGATCTACAGAGATGTTCACGAGGTGGTAACCGGCCAAAACACCACGATCCATCGCCTCACGAAGACCCTTCTGGACCGCCGGAATGTATTCCTGCGGAATGACACCTCCCTTGATGGAGTTAATGAACTCAAGACCGTCATCGCGTTTCGTGTTCTTCGGCAAATCTTCTTCGTTAATCGTCGTGTCCATCGGTTTGACGCGAAGCTTCACGTGACCGTACTGACCGCGACCTCCCGTTTGTTTGATGTATTTGTTTTCAACTTCCGCCGTGCCCGTAATCGTCTCGCGGTACGCAACTTGCGGCTTGCCGACGTTTGCGTCCACGGAGAATTCGCGGCGCATGCGCTCCACCAGCACTTCAAGGTGCAGTTCACCCATGCCTGCAATAATGGTTTCCATGGTTTCAGGGTCAGTCGTAACGCGGAATGTCGGGTCTTCGTCCGAGAGACGTTTGAGCGCGAGTCCGAGTTTTTCCTGGTCTGCTTTTGTCTTCGGCTCAATACGCAATGAGATAACCGGCTCCGGAACCTTGATGCGCTCAAGGATAATCGGATTGTTCTCGTCACAGAGCGTATCCGACGTTGTTGTGTCCTTCAAACCCACGGCGGCGGCAATTTCTCCCGCAAACACTTTCTTCACCTCTTCACGATCGTTGGCGTGAAGACGCACGATACGGCCAACACGCTCTTTGCTCTCTTTTGTCGCGTTGTACATGTATGAGCCAGCTTCAACCGTTCCCGAGTAGACACGGAAAAACGTGAGTTGTCCGACGAACGGGTCGGTCTGCACCTTAAACGCAAGTGCCGAAAACGGCTCCTCGTCTGAGGCGTGACGCACGAGTTCTTCTCCAGTGTGCGGATCAATACCCTTTGCCGGAGGAATATCCAACGGTGAGGGGAGATAATCAACAACCGCATCGAGCACAAGCTGCACACCCTTGTTCTTGAGTGCTGAACCGGTAAACACCGGCGTAATTGCGTTTGCAATAACCGCGCGGCGCAGAATCTTCTTAAGCTCCGCAAGAGAGGGCTCCTTCCCTTCCAAATACAGGTTCATTGCATCCTCGTCCTGCTCAACAATCTTCTCAATAAGTTCGTGACGATATTTCTGTGCATCGGCTGTGAGGTGTTCCGGTACTTCATCAATACGAATAACACTGCCCATGTTTCCCTCGAAGTAGTACGCCTTCATCGTGAGGAGATCAACGACGCCTTCGTGCTTGTCCTCTTCACCAATCGGAATCTGCATGCGCACCGCGTTCGTCGTGAGGCGGTCAAGAATGGATTTGTAGGAGCGTTCAAATGACGCACCCGTGCGGTCGAGTTTGTTGATGAAACACATGCGCGGCACCTTACCTTCATCGGCATAGCGCCAGTTCGTCTCTGACTGCGGTTCGACGCCAGACACGCCGTCGAAGACGACGACTGCACCGTCAAGCACGCGCAGTGAGCGCTTCACTTCAATAGTGAAGTCGATGTGGCCCGGAGTGTCGATGAGATTGAAACGGTGTTTGCGCTCCGTGTTGTCCGCCTCGTAAGACGGCGTCCAGAAACACGTCGTTGCCGCGGCGGTAATGGTGATACCGCGCTCGCGCTCCTGTTCCATCCAGTCCATGGTTGCTTCACCTTCGTGCACCTCGCCGATTTTGTGCGACATGCCGGTATAGAACAACACACGCTCGGAGACAGTCGTCTTGCCGGCGTCAATGTGCGCAACGATTCCGAAGTTGCGTACCTTCTCCAGTGGGTAGTCTCGGTTCATGAAAAAACAGAATTATGCAGAAAATCCGAGGGCGTTTATCGCACGCTCGGTTTCTTCTGTCGTGAAAATGCGAAGTGAGCGAACGCCTTGTTGGCTTCCGCCATGCGGTGGACGTTTTCGCGCTTGGTCATTGCGCCCCCCTCTCCCTTTGATGCTGCAAAAAGCTCGTCGGAAAGTCGTTTTGAAAAATCACTTCCCTTCTTGGCGCGGGCGCCTTCCAAAATCCAGCGGAGTGCAAGTGCGAGTTGTCGCTCGGGTCGGACCGGGAACGGCACCTGGTAGTTGGCACCTCCCACGCGTCGTGAGCGAACCTCCATCGTCGGGGCTGCGTTTTGAATTGCTTGTTCAAGGAGTGCTGCAGGCTCCTTCACATCGTGCTCGCTTTTGAGCAGATCGAGTGCACCGTAGACGAGGCGCTGTGCAGTGCTTTTCTTTCCGTCTTTTGTAACGTGCGAGATGAGTTTAGAAACCGTAACCGAGTTGTAAACGCGGTCAGGGCGTACGGGGTGTTTTTCTCTTTCTTTAAGTCGGCGACGCATAGTAAAAATTATTTAGCTTTCGGTCGTTTTGCTCCGTAGTGCGAGCGGCCCTTCATGCGCTTCTCAACACCTTCCGCGTCAAGCGTGCCGCGGACAATGGTGTAGCGTACGCCGATGTCTTTCACGCGTCCGCCGCGCACCAAGACCACCGAGTGTTCCTGGAGTTTGTGTCCCATGCCCGGAATGTATGCGGTAATCTCTTGACCGTTGGTGAGTCGTACACGGGCAATCTTGCGGATAGCTGAGTTCGGCTTTTTCGGCGTCGTTGTTTTGACCTGTGTGCACACACCGCGCTTAAACGGCGAGACGTATCGCGTCGGACGGTTCGTGAGCGTGTTGAAACCACGACGAAGGCCGGTGGTCTTCGCTTTTCGCGCCACCTTTCGTCTACCTTTCTTTGTCAGCTGGTTAATTGTCGCCATGTGTTTCCAAGAAAAAACCCCTCTGCGGGTGTCAAAAAGATACCACAGAGAAACGCCGTGTACAAGCGCTCTGGCCTATTCCCCGCCAAGGACGCCATCCAGGAGCCGCTTTGCCGCATCAGTAATAGAGGAGCCGCTCCTTGGAGTGTCAGGAGAGAGGTACCGCGTATTGTATTTGGCCCGATACTCCTGATACTCCGGCGTGTCCGGGTAGTGCTCCGTATCAGGGTACGGGAACGCACTCATACCCGAGAACGGCATGGGTTCAACGGTCATAGGCGTCATCGTCTTGGTGAGCGCCTTGTAGTAGCCGGTCACATCGAGCATGTACACGCGCTTGTATCCTGTCGGGGGTTCAATTTTGGGTAGCGCGTTCTTCACGGTTATCTCGTCTCTCTTCGCAAGAATAACAAATTTGTCGTCACGCTTTTCAAGAAGCGGAGTAACATCGCCGAAACGGGTGTAGTATCCCGGAAAATCCTCGTAATCCTCCTCAAGTGGCGAAACGTTGTAGTAGTCAGGCACATTGCCATCCTTATCGAAATCGTGCCATCCGCCAAAGTCATGCAAGTCAGCATACGTAATTGGATGTTCCTCGGCGACCGCGAGCGGCAAATCCTCGGTAACGTCCAATGCAACGTAATCCACGTATACCTTATATAAGTACTCGAGGCGCAGTTTTGTGTTCTCCGAAATAAAGATGTCTGAGATATCAACGGCGAGTACACTTTCGAATGAGAGCGGTTTTGTCGGGCTGTATTTTTCGTACGGCACTTTCTGCCACTGCCCTGCCGCGTCCTGCACGTACAAACCCCACTCCCGACCGTAGAGTTGTTTGCGCGCGATACCCTCTTCGGTGGTTGGGTACGTTGTTGAGCCGCCGACAACGAGCTTCTTCGTCGAATAGCGTGAGATGTCGCCGAAATCGACTTCTATTTGTACGGGTTCATATGTCTCTTTTTTGTTCTTATTGACGATGACTTTGTCTTCGTCGCGCGCTGACAGAGCGCTCGTAACGTCTTCGTTCGTATCAAGGCGCGTCGCCGACAGAGCCGACAGCGGTGCCGTTGATATGGTATGGAGCGTACTCGTCGCGCTCATACCCGAGCCCAGCGTCGGCGACTCAACGATGATGTCACGATCCTCCGGCACAAAATACGAATACATACGGAAGAGGTCAAAGTAGTTGATTTCACTGAGGTCACCCACGATGCGCCACTCAAACGCTCCATTTCGGGGTTCTACGTACTTCAGGACATACGTCCTGTTTGGAGAGGGTTGCACGAAGTCGGATGCTCCCCATTTCTTGTACCCCAAGCCGCCGGAGCCGTAGATATCTGCTTCGAATTGATACTGTTCTCCATCCCAACCGAACACATACGGACAGCTGCCGCCGATACTGTTCGTAAACACATAACAGGCGTTGTAATCACTCTCAAGTCCGTGTTCGTCCCTTGCCTTTACATGCCATGAATATGTGCTGCCAGCGGATAGTGCTACGGTGAATCCTCCGGTCGCTGTTGGGTCACTAATCCACCCACTGTTTAGTATCCCTGTTCCACCACTGCAAAACGCCGCGTTCTGGAAAAATTCAAAATAATATTCAATAGAATCCCCCTCCGGATCCGTCCATGTATTCATGAAGAGCTTTATGGACGAAGAGCCGCCAAGATCCGCACCGTGAAATGGACTCCTCCCCGAATCACTTACCGTCGGCGCAGTGTTTTCTTCCGCAGGTGGTGTGTAGGTAATTCTGGTGCCAGAACCCTGATCGTAGAGCCGTTGTATTTCGTCATCAACAAGAGCGCGATTATAGATACGGACGTCATCTATGACACCGTCAAATCGAAGTCCTGATGTGTGTTCGTCATCTCCAATCCAAACAGGGCGCGAGTTCCCAGTGTTGGGGCTTAAACTACATGCATCACTTCCCTGAGAAACACCGTTGACGAAAACTTCAAGCACATTGGAACTGTCATTGAAACGGCTGACAACGTGATACCACGCTCCCGCTGGTTCCGCATCACTTGAAAATGCATTGCAGTTTGATCCAGAGCTGTTTTCGAGTCCAACACCGAAGCCGACCGGGCTTCCCCCACCGACAGGGTGGTACGCGATAACATATGGGTGGTTGCTCGCGGATGTTTCCCCTGTATTCCCTTTTGCAACTATCCCAATCCATTGTCCGTTGCTCACTGTAGGAAGGGTTTGTGGGTATACCCATGCCGCGACGGTATAACTGCCCGACGGATTGAGCACGCTGTTGTGTGTAATAGCAACAACATCGTCCAATCCATCAAATTCAAGTGCCTGACCAATGCGGCCAATCGCAGTGGTCGTAGCAGAAAAGTTCGCGAGTGCGCCATGATTCGCTTGCCCGCTGGTATCCCGCACATTCGGTGTCATGTGTTTACCGTCAAACGTCCAGTGGCCGACGAGCCCGGAGTCGGCCGTTGCACCGATACTGCCGACAGAAATTGTTTTTGAAATCCGCGTCGTGTTGCCGAGTCCGTACAAACGCTTGATTTCGTTTGCCGAAAGCAGTCTGTTGTACACGCGGATATCATCGAGATAGCCGTTCCATTCACGCGTCGTGGCGTTATACCACGTACCAATGCGGGCACCGACAGCTGAATTGGGGATGTTTAGGTTGTTTGATGTTTGTAACGAAACCTCTTGGCCATTTACGTATATCTTTTTGACATCATTGGCGCGAAACACGACTGCCGCGTGTGTCCATTCGTTCTGATTGTAGACGTTATCCGCGGAACGAAGTTCAGAACCGGCAGATTGAAACCATATGGAGTTCGGATCACTGGGGTCGGCAAAAAACGCCCAGCCGTTTGTCGCACCCGTGTTGCTTGATTTGTCGATAATGCGTTGAAAGCTGTCGCCCCCTGATTTTTGATAGAACCACGCAGAAATAGTGAGTACATCGTCAGAGAGCTGCAGTGGGTCGCTGAGCGGGATGGTGCCGAGGTTGACGTAGTCATTGTCACCGTCAAATTCGAGCGCCTGCCCGATGCGTCCGATACGTGTTGTCGTTGCCGTTTGGTTTGTTAATACACCGTGGTAACTTCCGGCTGCATCCCGCACATTCGGTGTCATGTACTTACCGTCAAACGTCCAATGCGCAATAAGTCCGTCGCTCAAAGAACCCGAGCGCAGAGAAATTCCGAAAAACGTATCACCGCGCACTGTTGTGACCAGCGCGTACAAAGCAACAATCAACGCAATCACCCCGACTACTACATATATTGTTCTACGAGAAAAACGCATGGGAGATTACGGGGTTATTGGTTCGGGTTCAGGAGTAGGTTCTGGCTCGGGCTCGGGTTCAGGTTCTGGCTCAGGTTCAGGTGTTGGTTCCGGCGTTGGTTCCGGGGTTGGTTCTGGCTCCGGCGTCGGATCAGGGGTCGGGTCAGGTTCGGGGGCGGGGTCGGTTGTCGTGCCCGTCCCGTCTGTCGGCGGCGTTGTTGTGCCTGAAGGCGGTGTTGTGTCTCCCCCGCCGCTTGGAGGCGTGCTATCAATGTTTGCATTATCAAGAAGTTCTTGCAGTTCGTCACGCGTCACACACACATCATCCAGACAAAGTTCTTTTGTCGTAACCTTGTCCGCAATGAGTTCCGTAAATCGCGCGATACCACCTTGGATTGCTGCACCGCTTGCCGCGAGTGCCTGGTCCACCTTGTAGTTGAGTTCCTGTATTGATTTGACGACAAGTGAAACCATATCACCATAACGAACACCGCGCGGGGTTCCGTCTTCTTCACGGAAGATGAGAGGGTCGAGACCTGAAACAGCATCAACATCCTCGGCAATAAAACCAACTCTTCGTTCATCCATTTCGTTGTACACGAATGACACTGGGCGCAATTGTAGGAGCTCGTCTAAGCCGATGGCCAGGTCTTGGTCGTCGTGTTTGAAACGAATGGATGATAGGGTGCAGTCCGTCGCTCCTGTGTTCACCATTACCTCTCCATCACTGCCTATACAGAGTGCATCTGGTTGAATCTCGCCAACCGTTCCGAGTCCGTTGAACGCAACCGTCCCCTCCACTGAGAACGTCTGAGTTGGCGTTGAGGTACCTACACCGACGTTGCCGCCGTTTTGGTTAAGGATAATCGGATAGTATATACCTGGTGTCACATAATTTTTACCCTGTAACCATGCATATGCTTCTGAACCTTCAACGTTCGTACCCATAGTCAGCTCGACTGTTGTTCCCGTACCACGAATACCGAGTCCTCCGTTGGTTGTCGTCGCTGTCGTTGGTGCTTCATCGGGTCCAATGATAGCCAACGTCGTGTACGGGGTCGTCGTGCCAATTCCCACCTTCCCCGCAGCTGTCACCGTAAGAACACTCGCTCCGGTTGATGAAGCAATTTGGAATATATCAGTAGAACCAGCGGCACCCATAATGGCAAAGCGCGCATACGGCGTTGATGTACCAACACCAACACGCAAATTCTGTGCACCACCTGAACCGTCTGCCTCACCATAAATAGTCAGGAGGATATTGTCATCAATTTGCGCGGAATAGCTCTGCGGAGTGCCGATGGACGGAGACGCCGTGATGGGAAGATTAATCCACGAAACGATGCCGGCGTCGTCATCAAACGCCATGTTGCCGAGATTGAGTTTCTCAATGGATGTTTCGTTTGCACCGTAGTCGTATGAAATCGCACCGCCGTTGATGAGCAGTCCGCCGGCAATAGATGTTGTCGCCATGCCTCCAGATGTGGTGTCGATACGGAAGATAGGCGTTGCAGTCGTTGACGTCGCCAGGGTCCACGAAAACGCGGAGTTGTTTACAATCGTTGATGTCGCAGCGGCAAGGTAACTGACGGTAAGTGATGATGCGGAGCTGGATGCAAAACGAATATTGTTAGAGTCCAGTAGTGTGTCACCGGCAACCGAGAGTGTGAACGCAGGTGCCGTCGTGCCCACACCAACTCGTCCCGTCGCGTAGTAAATGTCCGAGCCCGTCGTTGTCCATTGCGAAGAGCCGCCGGATATATTCAAGGAGCTCGTCGAGACCCATGAAACTCCTGTGCCAGTGGATTGGAGGACATACCCCGAAACACCGCGTGTTGCCGTATTGTCATACAAACCACCCGTGAGTGCTATGTCACCCGTAACGGAAAGGTCTGCGTATGGAGATGACGTGCCGATGCCAAAGTTACCACTTGTGAGCAGAAGATTACCAACACCGTTGGGAGTCAGTGAAATGCTTCCATCGGTGTTCGTTGCGGTAATTGCGTTGCCGTCAATTGCAAGATTTCCTGCAAGGACGCCGTCTTCAAACTCAAGTAATGAATTATCGGATGTGGAAACCACCTTACCGCCCGTAACGTTAATATTTCCCTTGAGATAAATGAGACCGGCCCCCGTCGGATTAAGTTCCACATCACCACTCCCCGACGTCTGAAGGACGAGTGACTGGTTGATATCAGACGATACGACAATATTGTTCGACCCGTCTTCCTCAATCACCTTCTGTCCGTTGATGTACAGTGACCCGGGACCGATGAAAACATCTTTCCACTGTGTTGTTGAAGCACCAAGCGAGTACGTGTTGTCCGCAGTCGGAACAATGTCGCCGGTTATCGAAATGTCTCCGCCAAAAGTGGAGGTCGCGGTTGATGTGGAGATGATGTGGCTCGCCTGCACTGCTTCCCCATCGGCCGTGCGAAGAGTGGTGCCGTCATCAACAAACAAACTCGTACCTCCGTCCAATCCGAGCGTTGTCGTCGAAACCCAATCTACTCCCGTTCCGGTGGATTGAAGAACGTAGCCAGAAACGCCAGGACTACCAGAGCCATCTGCGAGCGCACCCGCAACACTCAGAACACCTGAAAACGTTGATGTTGCTGACGTCGACGTGGCAGTAAAATAGTTTGCGGAAAGTGCGCCACCACCTGTCAGTCCACCTGTAACACCAAGAATACCGGCACTGACACGAGCGAGGCCGATGTCACGCGTTGCATTGTACGCGCCACTCGTCCAATCAAGGGTGTACGCCGAGTTAAATGATGCCTGCGTCGGGTTGATACTGAAGCACGGAGCGGATGAACACGATGCCGAACCTCGAAACGCTGAGCCAAGAATGGTGCCGGCAAGAATGTGTGCTGCGTTTCCCGATGTCCCGTTGTACAGTTCGAGCCGTGCAGTTCCTGAATCATTATTGATGCGGATGCCTAGGCCCGTTCCGTTACTCGTCCCCTCGAGATAGATGCGACCCTTCGTCGAGTTGGTCGTTGACTGCAAAATGAGATTTCCTGATGCGGCAGAACTTCCCGCAATAATCGGGAAAGTTGAAGTGGCAGATGTTGATGTCGCAATAAAGTAGTCGGCCTGCACCGCCTCTCCACCGGCTGTGCGAAGTGTGCTTCCATCGTCAACAAACAACTCACTACCCAATCCAAGTGTTGATGTCGCGACCCACGCAAGCCCGCCAGATGCGGTTGACGACGCAGAGATAACATACCCGTCAACGGCCGCGTTTATTTTTAGATTCGCTTCATCGACAACATCATCAGCAATTGTGAGACCTGTTGCCCCAGTCACCTCGCCTGTGTGTGTTTGGTTATAGAGATTTGTGAGTCCTTCAGCAAGCCCGTCCGTTGTTGTTGCGTACCAGTCAGCGAGTGTGAAGTAGCCGGAAAGGTCTTGGGTGATGTTAAGCGATGATGTTGAAACCCACTCAACACCTGTGGCTGTTGTCTGCAACACGAAGCCATCTGCACCGAGCGATGCGGTACTATCGTATAAACCGCCAGTCAGTGCAATATCACCCGCAACGGACAGCGTAGCGTATGGTGATGTCGTACCGATACCAAAGCTCGTTCCACTGAAGCGTGCGACTTCAGCACTATTTATGCCAAAAATAATCGGGACGTCATTTGTTGTGTATATCGCTGCGTTCGCCGACTCCTGAAAAACGAGCCGGGCGAGATCTGCATTCGGGACAGAGCCAAACACGTTCCCCGCGATACCTGACCCAACGTATTGGAGATATGCTGACTGGAAACTGGACTCAAAGTCATCGGATTGTACTTCAATCGTTGCGTTCTCAGTGTTTGCCGCTGTGCGAATATCGACATTCGCGCCACCGTAGATAAATAGCCTTGCGTCTTCTATCGGTGTTGATGTGCCAATAGCCGTCTTTCCATCAGAGTCTATAGCAAGCCGTGTCTCATTTGCACTGACATCAAATATTTCGAAACGACCAACGGGTGACACCCCATTGCGCAACTGGTATATCCGACCTCCGATACTTGAGTTGTCTATCGAGATTGTTGCCGCAGGACCTGATACGGTTAGCACACTCAACGGTGTCGTTGAACCGATGCCCACATTGCCGCTCGGTGCAATGAACACAGACGACGTTCCCGTTACCGCTGTGCCGTCCGCGGCGTAGTATGCAACCTGTCCTGTTGTGCCAGAGCCAACAACCCCGGAACCACTACCAAATCCCAAACTGGATGTCGCGACCCACGCAAGCCCGCCAGATGCGGTTGACGACGCAGAGATAACATACCCGTCAACGGCCGCGTTTATTTTTAGATTCGCTTCATCGACAACATCATCAGCAATTGTGAGACCTGTTGCCCCAGTCACCTCGCCTGTGTGTGTTTGGTTATAGAGATTTGTGAGTCCTTCAGCAAGTCCGTCCGTTGTTGTCGCATACCAGTCGGCAAGTGTCAGGTATGCGGAGAGGTCTTGGGTGATGTTAAGAGATGACGTCGACACCCAGTCGATACCCGTTCCTGTTGACTGAAGCACCATGCCGTTTGAACCAAGCGAGGTGCCGGAATCGTAGAGCCCGCCAGTGATTGAAACGTCGCCGTCAACAACGAGATTTGTCGCGGGCGTCGTCGTGCCAATACCGACGAATCCTTCCGAACCCGTGGCACCAAGGATAGTGAGCTTCGCTGTGTCTGACGGACCGATCTGCGTGGACGAGGCAACCGCGTTGACGATGCCGTTGCCGATTGCAATCGCGCCGTCGGCGTTCGCCTGCGTATTCACACCGATTGAAATCGCGCGATAACCGAGCGCAAACATGTTTCCACCTGACGACTCGACACCGATGGCGATTGCCTCGGGACCGCCGGCGTACACATTGGAACCGACGGCAACCGTGCGCGCACCGTCGAGTGCGTTGTTCGAACCAACAGCAACCGAGTACGCCGGAGTAGTACCGAGGATGTTGGTTGAACCGAGCGCAACCGCGTACAAGTATGACGATGCTGCATTGAGTGTGTTGTCGTAGCCGAATACGCTTGTGTACCCCGCCCCTTCCACAGAGTTTGATGCGCCCACAACTACCTGACGCTCAAGCCCCGCAAATCCGCCGGTCAGAGAGTTATCGTCACCCAGGGCAAGTGAGTTATTTACGTTCCAGATTTCGTTGGCGCGACCAAAGATGGTCGAGTCCGATTGTGTTCCAGCTGCAGCGGTCTCTCGCGTCATGTTCCCGTATCCGACAAGAATGTCATCGGCGGAATATGCTTCATTACTGTTACCGATTGCAATTGCGTTTGTTGATGACGCACGGTTCCACATACCGATGACAATTGAGCTGTTTCCTTGCGCGAAGTTTGTTGTGTCACCGGGCGCTGACTGGAGTTCAAGTGCGTTTGTACCACGCGTGACCGACGTGTTGTAGTCACCAAGCAGTACGGCGCCCGAGCTCGTGCGCGTAAGAATCCCCGTACCGCCGATCTGATATTCGGAACCTGAGTCAATATCAACGGAGCCCGTTGCGTGAATATTGCCGCCCACCGTCAGGCGCTCGTCAGGCGACGTTGTGCCGACACCGACGTTGCCTGTCGTGTAGTAGATATCTGAACCGGAGGTCGTCCATTGTGATGAGCCACCGGAAATTCCCAAAGACGACGTTGCGATGTTCGTCCATGTTGCCCCGTTCCAGTAGAGCAGGTCGCCGGATGTTTCAGTCATCGCAGCGACATCGGAAAGGTCCTCAATGGAGTTGTCGGACAAGTCGTCCTCAGTTACATCTCCGCTGCTTCCGCCATCACCACCATCATCATCGTCATCACCTGAATGCGACACCGTGCGCGGACGCTCCATCGCAAGGTCTATCTGCGGCTGGAGTTCGTTTCGTAATCCTGCAATTGCATTGATGAGGTCTGCATACGAAACACCACTGCTTCGCAACACCTGCGTGACCGTCGTCGGGCGCTCAACGATGCGCTCAATGACCGTCGTTGTGGCTGTCGTTGTATTCGTGCCCGGAACAGCAACCATTGTGTCATCCCCGATACCAAGCCAGCGTCGGAGTGCGAGGCGCGTGCGCTCAAACAGTCCCGTTGTTGCTTCTGCGCTTGCTGCGAGAGAATTTTTTGCAGCATCGATTGCAACATCAGGTACGCCACCAAGCGTGTTCCACGCGAGAGCCCCTGACGCAGTGAGTGTATTATTTTTTATCACGACGGTCGGTTCTTGTTTTGGAGTTAGTTTTTCTTTTTCTTCTTCCGTTGTGCTTCGCACAACAAATGTGTCCAACGAAACAAGTGAGCGCGCGACACGCGTCATGCGTTGCGCATTTTCAACAGTCGCGTCGGTTGTGTCTACGACTGCGCGTTCGGCAAATGCAAACACGGTATCAACAGCTGTTACATAGCTGCGTCTGCCGAACGCAACACTGCCACCGACAGAATCGACGGCGTCGGACACTGACGCGAGTGTTGCTGTATGCAAAATATTTGCTGCGTTTTCGTATGTGTATGTTGCTGACAGCGCACCATCAGCAAAAGCGGTAAACCCATCGAGAACCGTCCGCTCCGCGCCGGCGGAAAATTCGTCGTATAACCGAAAACCGACAAGAACGTCCGCGAGTGTTTTTTCAAATGCGCCAAAAATAACGCCCTGCGCACCTTCGGAAAATGTTGCGTATCGGTCAAAGAGTGTGGGGGTTGTGGACCCTGTCGCAAACGGGTCTTCGACAGTCGTCTCGGCCTCAGAAAAGAGAGGTCCGAGTAACGAACCGAGGAGGAAAATCGAGGTGAGAAGCGCTTTTGTAGGTGTTCGCTCTGTCATGAACAATGAAAAATCGGCGGCTTCAGTTGCCACCCCAAATAATACCACGAAAAATAAGGCTTTTTTTCGGAAAAAAGCCTTATGTGGACAAGTTAAAACGACAAACCGGTGATGAGTGAAAAAGTCGCACTAATAACGGGAGAAATGACACGCCACGCGACGAGAATAACCAAAAAAACAAGTAAAAATCCGTATTTTTCAAGCGAGAGCATTTTCTGAGCAACATGAAGAGGCAACACCGATGCAAGAATCTTACTTCCGTCTAACGGTGGTACGGGAATGAGGTTGAAGATGAAGAGTGCAATGTTTGCAACGGTAACAATAAACGCAACAAAGAGAACACCGTCCGGCAATATGTCCCCGAACAAACGAATGGCGAGTCCAAAGACCAAAGCGAGCAGTAGATTTGTCGCTGGGCCTGCAGCGGCAACGAATGCCTCCGAGAACCTCGCTGCTTTCAGGTTGTAGGGATTGTACGGGACCGGTTTCGCCCACCCGAAGATAAAACCACCGGAGAGCCAGGTGACCACGGGTACGAGCACGGAACCGAACAAATCCAGGTGCGACAGCGGGTTAAGCGTGAGCCTCCCCGACAGCCGCGCCGTCGGATCACCAAGGTAATTGGCGGCATAGCCGTGGGCGACCTCGTGCAACACGATGGAAAAAATGACGACGGCGATGGTAATTGCGGCTTGTACGAGGTCGGGCATAAGAACTTTACGAGTATGTCGCCTCATGATATCATGCGCGAGCCGGTTTGGTATCGGCATACCTACGCTATATGACAAAGAAATGCGTTGTTACAGGGAAATCAACTCAAACAGCGGGTCGCTACAGCAACCGAACGCGTGCGACGCAATTTAACCCTGGCGTAAAACGCGGAAAGAACCGCCGCAAGGCAAACATCCAGAAGCGCAAGCTCTACATTCCAGAACTCGGCAAGTCCGTCCATGTCTCCGTTTCAAATCGCGGCCTCAAGACCATTCGCAAGCGAGGTGCATACGAGACACTCAAGAAAGTCGGCGCACTCAAATAATCACAAACTAAAAATCCTCCGGCATGCCGGAGGATTTTTATTTTTGTAGAACAAACTCTTTTCCGTCGCTTTCAAAAATAATGGTGCCGAGATCGTAGGTACCCAACACTGCGACACTTGATGATGCAAAAATTTGCAGCACCTCTTCGTGCGGATGATTGTACGAATTATCCTTCCCCGCCGAGATAATTGCCCACACGGGAGAAACCGCCACGACAAACAACTCTCCGCTTGAGGTGCGCGAGCCGTGATGTCCGGCCTTCAAAATATCGGAATCCAATGCATCACCGCCGAGTGCAGCAAGATACTGCTCAACACTCTTCGGAGCGTCGCCGGTAAGCATTACAGACGTGCTCGCATACACGACACGCGCAACAACCGATGCATTATTGTCATTTGAAATCCCGTTGAGGTCCCGGTCGGGAAATAAAATTTCTGCATATGTTCCATCACCGAAATCAATTATCTGACCTCGGCGTGCGGCTATGTATTCAATGTCCTTTGATTCAATAAGTTGTCGGTAGTACCCGTACGTCCCTGAATCCGATTCCACGCCGGGATCAAACACTTGCGCAACACGGTAGCGTCTGAGCACTTCGGGTAACCCGCCGATGTGGTCGCGGTCAGGATGTGTGTTAATGACGACATCAATCGTGCGGTCATAAAATGGCATGACACGTGAGAGTTCTCGCACCACACTTTTATCCGGCCCACCATCAATGAGCATTTGTTTCCCCGATGGACTCTCAATAAAAATTGCATCACCTTGTCCGACATCAAGAAACGCAACCGTGAGCGTCGGCTCGCGCTCCACGTCGCGCAAGACATACCAAATACTTCCCGTTGCAAACACAAGAAGTACAAATGAGAACAAAAAGAGTTTTACATTCTGCAGCATGGGGAAAGTATACGCCATGGTGATAAAGAATTTTTGAAAAAGACGAGCGCGTCCCGGCTAGCCGGGACGCGCTCGATAGAAAAGAAAGGTTGTCAGGCATCCTTGGGACGCCCGAGAGATTCGTTGATGTGGACTCGCAAGCTGTTGAGGCGCGCTTCGAGTTTTTTGAGTCTCTCGGCAATCTGCTCACGCTCGAGCCACGAACGAGACACCCACAGACGCCGCCACTCCTCCTCCGAAAATCCTTCGAAGCGGTCGAGTGTCGCACCCATGGTCGTGAGCATCCGCTTGAGAATGACGATGTGGTCGTGCGCCTTCGCCTCACGTCCGCGTCCAGTCTTAATACCGAGTTTCGATGCTTCGCGGTCGATGAGCACCTTGGCTTCACGGAGGTTGAGTTTGTTCTTTAGAATCTTCTGCGCGAGCTCTTCCTGTTTCTTCGGACGATCGAAAAAAGCAGTGAGGTATTGCGCAATAGATGACCCGAGGATGTTCCTCATGCCACCTTGCAGGACCGGATCGAGCAGTTCCTGAACCTTCGGTGTAAGCTTCTCCAGAAGGATAATGTGGTTGTACACCGTCTGCGTCGTGACACCGAACATGTGCGCGATCTCTGCGACCGTGCGCTTAAGTTCGCCGTCGCGAAGCCGTAGAAAGATGCGGGCCTTCTCGATGGGTGTATGCTCTTGGCGATTGAAGTTCAGCACCGCCGCCTGCTCAACCTCTTCCTCGTACGAAAGTTCCCGAACCACAATGATACGTAACTTACGTCTGAGTTTCGTACAGGCCCTCCAACGACGCTCGCCGTCACGGATACGGAATGTGCCGTCCGGCAGCGACACCGCCGGGACGATCTCAAGCTGACCAACCTTACCGATTGAGTTGACGAGGCCGTTAAACCTCTCCTCATCAAAATACGATCTTGGTTGGTCCTTCAGCGGTCGTACACGACTGCAGTCGACCTCAAGCACGGCATCAACCGGATACCGGCCGTCATCCTCCTTCTTGGCGTGTCCGTTACCGGAGAGTGGAACAACCGTCGCAAGCGGCGCCTCTTCCTCCGGTTTCGGCGCATTACGCGCAACCTTATGATTCTCGATCCGCTCCCGAATCTCGTCGATTGTAGAACCGTGATGTCCCTGTGACCGTTCGCGTTCCTGCGCAACCCACGTCGGCACAGCTTCAAAGCCTTTTGCCGCGTGAAACTCGCAGAGACCTTTGGTCGGGTCATCCACGGGTTTACTGCGTCCGCCGAGGCCGTGGTGTGCGATACACGCCCAGCACAGCCTCCACGAGGAGGGGCACGCGAACTCACGCGTGCATCGATCAACGTTGTTCTTCGGCGCCGTACAGAACGCAAGACATGCTTCTCTGCTGATCCGGCTCTTGTGCACCGGACAGAAGAAGAGCGTTGCCGACTCCTGTGTCTTGCGCTTTGCCGCCGCTCGTTCGCCCATCCGGCCCATAGTGTCTCCTTTCCCTATCTGTCAAAAAACGAAAATCTGCTTGGAGTTGTAGCACGCCGGAGGGTTGTCGGCAAACGAAAACCACCCCGCACGTTTTTCGTGCGGGGTGGTTTTTCTTTCGTTAGATGATGTCTGCGTAGAAGGCGAACCGAATGCCGTTGGTCTTGGTGTCGCGAACGACGTGGTCTGCTTCGCGTCCCTGTGCCCATGAGGGCGTGTTCACAACCGAAATCGGCGAGTAGAAGTGCATGACGTCTGCAGAAAGCGGGCGAAGTGCCGCGGGAGCGGTGTACACCGCCTGTGCGATGGCAACCGCGCTGTCCCACGACGGGCTCGAGTCCTCAAACGTCATCGTTGTGTTCACATGGTACTGCGCATCACGGATTGAGAATCCGGAGAACTGATTGGCCTGGAGCACAACTTCTTTGTATGTGTCCGGGTATCGCTCAGATTCAACGCGGTTTCGAATAACCCATGCGACGAGCGCCTGCTCCGATGCAATTTTCGTTTCCGAGTAGATTGCGCGGGCAAACCAGAGAACCTCAGTGTCTGCATTAACAGTAATCACAGTTTCCCCTTCCGTCTCTGCTTCAACGAGAATAGGATTGCTGATAACTCCGAAGTTCGCAAACGACGTGAATGAGGTGATGAGACCAAACGCACATACCTTGGCAGAAAGCTTCGGGAGTAGAGTCTTGATGTTGATTTTCATATGGTTGCCTTCCAGCGCACACGTTCCCATGTACGCAAAAGGCCGCCCCGAGGGACGGCACTTTCTGTTGAAAGGTGCATCAATTAAAACCTGCAATTTTGTTTTTAAAATCCCGCACCACAACATTTTTTAAGCTTAATTGTATATATCAAAAAACGGCTCTGTTGAGCCATTTTTACTCAATTTGCTATACTGCAAGCTCATACTAGTAAAAGTTAATTCCAATTCCATGAATCAATATAAACCCGAAGGTTTTACCCTCCCCAAAGAACTCCCCTTCTCCCAAAAAACCCTTGAAAATCACCTCAAATTGTACGAGGGGTACGTCAAAAACACCAATCTTATCCTCGAAAAGATAGAGGAGTACGCGAAGGACTCCGAGGCCCACGCCTATGCCCTCGGCGAGCTCCAGCGGCGCTTTGCCTTTGAATTTGACGGTATGCGCAACCACGAATACTACTTTCGAGCGCTTGAAGGCGGTCCCGCCCTCCTCCCCGAGGACTCTCCCCTCTACCAAGAGATCGAGAAGACTTTTGGAAGCTTTGACGCCTTCTTTGCCCGCTTCAAGGCCGTCGCTATGACGCGTGGAGTAGGTTGGGCGATGCTGTACTACGACCATGCCGCCGACCGGCTCCTTTTACAGTGGGTAGATGAACAGCACCTCGGACATCTCACCGGACTCTCCCCCGTCATCGCACTGGATATGTGGGAGCACGCGTACCTCATGGATCACACATCAGCAGACAAAGGGAAATATGCCGAGAGCTATCTCTCGATGCTCAACTGGAATCAAGTGAATGACTGGTACGTGCACGCGCGCGTATAGCCAATAGCAACAGCACGTACACTACACACGTCGCCCACCACGGGAGATGCGGTACCGACACGGACGCAAACGGTGCGTGCGCGAGCACCTCGCTTGTGCTGAGTATGTAGCGTGTAATTGCCGTTGCCGGAAACGACAACGCAACTCCGAGCACGTCTGAGACACTTCCAAAAATTCCGAGCAGTGAGCCGAAAAACATTGAAAGTGGTACAACCGGCAACACCAATACGTTAGCAAGCAGTGATATAAGACTTACCTGTCCGCTCAAAGATACCAAAAGCGGCATAACGAACGTCTGGGTTGCGAGTGTCGCCGAAAGCGTCTGGCGCAGTGAAAACGTGTTCGTCACGTGTTTAAAGAACCGCTCGAGCACGGGCGAGAGTGTGATAAGCCCGAACGTCGCGAGAAAGCTCAGCTGAAACGACGGATCAAACAGCAGAATGTGCGGGTTCCATAGCACCATGAAAAACGCGGTGAGAAAAAGTGCACGGTGAATGTCGTACCGCTGCCCCCACCCCCGCGCGGCAAGTGCAAGTAGCGCCATTGCTCCGGCGCGCACCGACGTCGCTGACGCACCGGTGGCAAGAACAAACAGCACAACAATGGTGCCGCCGCCTCCAAGCATCAGTCCACGCGGCAAAAATGAGAGCAGTCGCATGACCGTGTCGGCGACAACGGTGATGTTGTACCCGGAGAGCACGACGATGTGAATCAATCCGACGCGTCGAAACATCTCTTCAATCTTTTCTCCCATGCCGTCTGATGCACCTATAGTGATACCGGAGAGCAGTGTTGCATCCGGTTCCGTCAAAAATCTCTCCAGCGTATCCACGAACACTCGGCGCACACGAAACAGCGTCCGATACAGCACATTCCCGCCGTTGTGCGAGAGAACTTCAATTTTCGGAAACGACATCTGATGATACATGCCGTCTTTTGCGAGGTACGATGGGTAATCAAATTCCGCGCCCGAATCGGTCAGAAACGGCTCCGGCTCTTTAAGAATGCCTGAGGCGCGCAGCGTGTCACCGTAACGAAATTCCGGGAACAAGTCGGCAATAACGGACACGCGCTCAACCTTCTCGCTCTGTGCAACTTCAAGGACGAGTCGTTGTGAACGTTCCGAAAACGAAGGTTCCCGGACAACCAAACCTTCCACCACGGCGTGCCCGAGATATTCGTTGAGAAAATGTTCCTGCGGTGCAAAACGCGTGTGTGCCCGCAAGACTCCTAAGGAAAACAAAACGAGAAGAACAGAGGAAACGATGACTGCACGGACTCTGAACCGCGGCACACATGAAATAATGCCGAATATCACACCAGCAACACCGATTGCACCGACAACAAGCAGCGGCACAGCAAAAACACTCCGCGCAGCAACACCGAGTAGAAACCCCGCAACACCCGTGTACACAAAAATCCCGGACACCTCATCAGTGTCCGGGATTTTGTTAAAGAAAATCTCAACTACCCCTCCTTCTTCACATCAAGCCGGTCAAGGCCCAAACCCTTGAAACCGAAGTAGACAACCGCCGCGATGATACCGAAATCAATAAGCGCGGAAACAAAACTGCCGAGCGCAACCGGACCAACCATCATCTCCGCCAGCCCTTCACCGGAAAACAGCATCCCGATAAGTGGATTCACCACATCAGTGACCAGCGACGTCACCACCTTACCGACGGCGGCGCCGAGGATAAAACCGATGGCAAGTCCAACAACTCCCTGCTCACGGATAAATTGGATGAATCCCGTTAGAAACATGGTATATATTCGATAAAAAGGTTTATAAAACGTGCATTGAGAAATCGCCCCACCGAGATAGTAACGCAACTGGAATTTCTAACGGGATGAATCCTGAAACCATACAGAAAGATTATGCGAGTAATGTTCCTTGATGATTGTCGAGTGCTTCGTTGTACAGCGCATCTGCCTCAAAGTTTTCCTCGCGCGGAATATGGACGAAGGTGATATTTGGAAACTCCGCGACGCGAAGATTCCATACTTTCACAAACTGCAACTGCAACGGCTCGTCTTTGATTTGATACTCCCCGTTGAGTTGTTTGACCACCAACTCGCTGTCCATGCGCACCTCAATCTGCGCATCGTCACGTTTGTCTTTTGGAATTATTTTCTTAAGTTCGATTAGTGCGCGAATAAGCGCTTCGTATTCCGCAAAATTGTTCGTCGCCTCCCCGATGTATGCTCCAATGTTCTTAAGAACTTGAGAGTGTCCGTCGCGTATGACAAAGCCCACTCCCGCCGGTCCCGGATTACTGCGCGCCCCTCCGTCGGTATGTACGATGTATTTCATGGGGTTATTTTACCACGAGTATGAAAACACCCCCGACGACACGAAGTCGCCGAGGGCAGAAACAAGAAACACAGAGAACCTACTTGATTCGCAGAAAGAGCGTGGATCCAGGTCTCAAGCACATGGTGGTTTTCGTTACCGAACCCACCCAAAGGCCCCAGTCAATCCATCGAGACGACCAACCCACGGAGGCAGCTGCAAGTGAACCATCATCGGCGAGGACGAAGAAAACATTGTCCCCGTGGAGATTCAACGGACCGTCTCCTCCGCCCTCCAAACAACCCGCTCGCTGACGCTCAGTCATGAGACGGATTTGAGTCGGAGTGAGAAGATGCATGCTACGGACCCCTTCCTCTCCGCCAGCAGCTTCGACGAGTTTACTGAAACTCGTGATGGTCTTGATGTTGTAACCCTGCACGATCATCGTCTTGGTAGGCCACGAAGCCGCAGGTGTCACCTGCAGACTACAAGACAGGAAGGGTGAGGTTGGGTCGTCCGCTCTCGGAACGAAACCTCCGCACCGATCGGCTCTCTTCGGTGACTGGCCGTAGAGCTTGGCGCTCACACCGGAGGCCAGTTCAAGCACTTCCAGGTCGACGTTGTAGAACGGGTTCTTGCGCTGATTGGCGCGCATGTAGACATGCCGCCAATACTGCCCCTCTCTGCCACTGAGCCGCGCGAGGATGTCCCCGACGATTTCGTGCCTGTCGCACGGAACGTCTATGAGGGCTCGCACGAGCTTGCCAAGCTCGTCTGACGACATAGCTGGCTCCTCTGTGTGATTCCGTCGAGGTATTCGACGGATACTTCTGCTAGGACGGTAGCACTAATTCTTCATGATGTCAACAATGCGCACACGCACCGACGCCTGGCGGGCGAACTGCTCGCGCTCAAGAGAGCCTAAGAGCGTCAGTGTCTCCCCTTCACGGACACCTTCAAGTGTCGCATCACCTTTTGCAAAAAATTTGATGGCCGAAACACGCCCACCACCGGGTGCGCGAAACAGAAGTTTCAGGTGATTCTTTTCTTTGCCGAACCACTCAATGCCCGCCACCGGGATACTCTCAAACGCAAACACCGGCTTCGGATTTCCCGCGCCAAACGGCGAGAGTTTTGAAATCTCTGTAAGTGTGCGCGAGTTCACGTCATCAAGCGAAAGCGTCGCGTCAACAAGCAGCTCTTCTGCGTCACGTATTTCTCCTTTTGAGATTTTTTCGTGCGCGGCATTGAGTGCGTCCGGCAATTTTACGAGATTCTCAACCGTGATGGAGAATCCGCCGGAGTGCCGGTGCCCGCCGAATTCCAAAAACAACTCTTTCGTCTCCTGCATTAAAAGCATCACGTTGGTCTGTTTATCCCCGCGTACGGAACCTTTTATCACCGCGGCATCACCGCGTCCCCATACGAATGTCGGCTTACCGTACACTTCAACCGCGCGCATCGCCGCCAAACCCAGCAATCCCGGACGCCAGTGCGTGTTGCCCACGACCAAAACCGCGCTCTCGTGCACCTCTCCCACTTTCGCGTGAATCTCTTTGCTCATCTGCGCAACCGCGCCCTTGCGCTCATTGTTGATGGTATCGAGGTGCCGTGAGAGTGTTTCTGCGCGCACTTCGTCGTGCGTGGAAAGCAATTCAAATGCGAGCTCCGGTGCATCCATGCGCGAGGCAGCGTTGATACGCGGCGTTACGGAGAACACGACATCATCTTCAGAGAGCAGACGCTGATTGACGCGCTGATTGGTAAGCAGCGCGCGCAGTCCCGCACGCGGCGACTTGCGCAGTACAACGAGCCCGTAGTGTGCGAGTGTTCTGTTCTCACCGGAAAGCGCCACCATGTCTGAGAGCGTTGCGATACCCACCATATCCAACAGCCACTTCTCATACCCGACAGGAATACATTCCGGTTTTTTCGCCACGAGCGCCTGCACGAGTTTAAATGCGACACCCGCACCACAGAGATTTTTATTCGGATACGCATCCCCCGCTTGATTCGGATTTACAATCGCATACGCTTTCGGCACATCGTGGTTCGGTAGATGGTGGTCAGTCACAATCACATCAACACCGTGCTCCTGCGCACGCGCGACATGCACCGCGTCCCCCATGCCGCAATCCAGCGTGATGAGCAGTTTCGTACCGTCTCCGATGAATTTTTCAACAACATTCTCATTGAGTCCGAAACCCTCAAGATTGCGGTGCGGAATACTGACGGACACATTCTCGTACCCCGCTTTTTTAAAAAAGTCGCTCATCAAAACGGCGGATGGAATACCGTCGGCGTCAAAGTCTGAGAACAGTGCGATGTGCTCGCCGCGCTCGATTGCCTCAAAAATACGGCCAACCGCTTTCTCCATATCCTTCAAAAGAAACGGGTCGTGCACGTCACGTTCCCAGTCAGGGGCAAGAAATGCCTGCGCGTCTTTTTTGTTTGTTATGCCGCGGTGAAATAAGAGTGCTCTGACGAGCTCCGGATATTCCGCAAGCTCATCTGTGATTTTTGAATCCGGTTCCGGCGCCACCTGATATGCTTTCATAGAGGGCAGTATACCGTTACAATGACGGATATGGCAGATTGTATCTTTTGTAAAATCGTGTCGGGAGATATTCCCGCGGAAAAGGTGTACGAGGATGACATGTTTTTTGCCTTTCTTGATATAAAACCCATAAACCCGGGACATACACTCATCCTGCCAAAGCAACATGTTGATCAGATTTTTGACGTCGACGACCCCCTGTACGGAGAGATTTTCAGACTGGCAAAAAGACTCTCGTCTCCTCTAAAAAAGGTTGCCGCTTCACCGCGCGTTGGTCTTGTTGTTGAGGGTTTCGGTGTCCCACACGTACACGTACATCTCATTCCGATATACAAAGGAAACGAACTCAATCCGGAACGAGCAAAAACTGCAACACCCGAGGAACTAAAAGAAATGGGCGATAAGTTACGGGCCGCCATGCATTAAAAAACAAACCCTGTTTCCGACACGATGTCGAAAACAGGGCCTTCTCCTTAACACCTCTGGTACCCTTCCGGCGCGTCATCCGGGGACACCACACTAGTGACGACCCTCAGGATGTTTCTCCTGTGCCACGAGATTAACTCGTCGAGCGCCTCTCGAAGATGTTCGGCGTCTTCGAGAGTCAGGCGAAGCACCGGTTCCCGAGGGCCCTGCACGAGAAACTCAAAGCCCTCTTGATCCGTCGTTACAGCGGAAATCCGTCCCTTCCGAATCATCTTTTCTGGCACGTGTTCCTCCTGTCAGACGCCGCCTTCGGCGTACGTCAGGTCGACGACGCGCTCCGGCTCCGGGGAATGTGTGGTCGCAGGATACAGCAATGCCTCGAGCCTTGCGTGGATGCGCACCGCCTCGGAACGATTCACGCAGAGGAAAGTGCCTCGTTCGTTCCGTAGCACGAACTCCTCGCCTCCGGTCGTGTGGTGTTCCACCAGATTCACACCACGCTCGGTGTTTTCGAAACGACGATTCTGTCCCATGCGGACACCTCCTTTTGTCAGTCTGGGTCCGAGTATGCCTGTCCTGAAGTGCTTGTCAACTAATGCGAGAGCGCGTCAATTCCCGGGAGTGTTTTCTTTGCCAAAAATTCCAACATCGCACCGCCTGCGGTTGAGATAAATTCCACACCATCTTCAAGTCCAAGTGACGAGATTGCCGAACGCGTGTCTCCTCCGCCGATAATGCTGTACGCCTTTGATTGCGCAATGGCGCGCGCAACCTCGTGCGTTGCTGTTGTGTGTCCTTTTTCGTAAAAACCCAATGGTCCGTTCCACAGCACAAACGCCGCGCGCGAAACCGCGTCAACAATCATCGCCGTCGTCTCAGGACCCGCGTCAACAATCGCATTATCGTCCAACACGGCGTCGGCGGACACGACATACTCATCGCCGTCGCCGTCGGTTACAAGCGCGTCACGATACGTAATAACGTTTTTCTTTGAAAGCACTTCTTTAACGACACTGTGCGGCACATCATCAACGGCAGATTGACCTGTGTTACGCCCCTGCGCGCGCAGCATGGTGTTGCCGGAGATGCCGGCGATAAACACGGAGTCCATCGTATCGGCAAGCGACGCGGCAATCGGGAGTTTTGTTTTTGATTTTGCACCGCCGAGAATAAGAATTGCGGGATGTTCGGGGGCAAATGCTTTTGACAGATTTTCAAATTCCTCCGCAAACCGGAGGCCTGCGAAGCTTGGGAGGTATTTCGGAATACCGACGACTGATGCGTGCGCGCGATGAGCCACCGAAAAGTCATCTTGGACGAAGACGTCCGCTAGTTTTGCAAGCTCCTGTGCAAACGCGTCCGCATTGCGCTCCTCCCCTGGATTGTTGCGGATGTTCTCTATCAGCGCACACTCGCCGTCCTGCAAACCGCTCAGAACAGCCCGCCCCTGCGCACTCAGCGCGTCATCCACAAACACAATCGGCATGTGCTTTGCAAGTTCTTGGTGTGCAGGTCGCAGTGACGCCCCTTTTTCCGAAGTATGCGCAAGTATGATGACGCGCGCACCTTGAGTTCGAAGAAACTCAAGTGTGGGCAACGCGGAGAGAATACGGGATGTGTCGGTAATACATCCACCATCAAGAGGTGCGTTGAGATTTGCGCGCAGCAACACGCGTGTTCCACGGGTGATGGGAGCTTCAGAGAGCGTTGTAAACATGTACGTTAACGAGATGATTCAAGAGCGCGAACCATGCGGGAAACAAGACGTGCATCAAGGCTCGCGTGACCAACGAGCACACCGTCAACTTCTCCTTCAAAAACAACCGCGGCAATATTCTCCCCTTCAACCGCACCGCCGTACAGCACGGGAATCGCCATGCCGACACTGCGCCCGAACAGCTTCGCAAGAATTTTACGTATGAAAAGTGTTGCTTCGTGAATTTCTCCGGGCTGCATCGCGTACTTAAAACTCTTACCGACCGCCCACAACGGCTCGTACGCAACGACAAGGTTTTTCGCCTGTCCGCGCGGCACGCCCGACAGTGAATGTCTGATTTGCTCCTCCAGAGAACCGAGGTGTTCGCCGTGCAAACTGCGTTCTTGCTCGCCGACGCATACGATGGGATGCAAACCGCTTGCAAGCGCGAGTTTTGTTTTTCGGGCGACAATTACATTCGTTTCGCCCAAGTTCCGGCGCTCGGAGTGGCCGACAATAACGTACCGGACATTCAGACTTTTCAACATCGCAGGCGACACTTCACCGGTATGCGCCCCGCGATCATACAGTGAGATATCTTGCGCGCCCAATAATGCGGAGGTACTGCGCGTTTTGGAAAGCGGGTGCAGATACACAAACGGCGGACACACAACGGTTGCGATGCGTCGCGCGCGGGCAACCGCGCGCTTCGTGCCGCCCCAGAGCACTTGTGCTTCTTTTGCACTCTCCGGCTGCATTTTCCAGTTAGCAACAAACAAGATTTTCTTCATGCACCTATTGTACCTCACGCCAGCCGGTGATGCCGAACGCACCGGACGGTCCCGACACGAAATTGACGTTTGCAAGCCCCAGCTCGTAGGTTACGGTCGTTCCCTGGCCGACGGAAATCTTATACGCGGTAATTTCTTTGATATCGACGTTGTTACCGATGGCGATCGTTCCTTTCTGCGCATTAAGGAGTGCACCGCCCGTTCCGTTGTTTGTTTCAATTGCCGAGTCGCTACCACACGAGGCGCTCGTCGGGCAGTCACTCGTCGTCAGCACAAGAATGTAACTGCCCGTTTGACCCGTGCCTTCAAATTCACCCGAGTTATCAAACTCAATCGGTCCGTCGGCGATGATAATGCCGCTGTTACGCCCGTATGCGGGGTCAAGCCGAACAATGGTTCCGTTTCTAAAGTAGATGTCACCCTCAACCCAAATGGTTCCCTCCATCGTCATCTCGGCTTGGTTGTCCATGATGAGGTCACCGGTAATTTTTATGGGACCGAGCGTTGTCGTTGCGGTGATGTTGTAGTCACCGTTCCAGGTACCACCCGCCTCTGCGTCCGCTTTCCACTGCGCGATGTTGCTCTCAGATACCGGGAAACCAACCGGGGACGGGTCCGGCAACGATGTATCGCACGGCTTGTTATTACCCGAGCCGTTCTGACAGTAGAGTTCCCCGGCAACCGTCGTGTTGGTCACCGTGTGCGCATGCGCACTCCCGATACCGTTCTCTCCAACAATGACGTTGTTAAGAGTCGCCGTAAGTCCCCCGAGATATATCGAAAAATAAATGTCTTGGTCCGCGGGTGTCGTGTCATTCCATGTCCCACCGTACGCACCCGTCTTCCCTGTGCCGCTGCCATATGCCGTATTGCTTCCGATGGTGTAGTACTTCGTCGCTGATGTGGAACCGTCGAGCACAAGCCAGTACGTCGTACCTGACGTGAGCTCCGGATTATTTGAAAATACAACGTCAACCCAACCGTACACGCCGCTGACTTGGGATGCGGGCAGTGTCTGTGTTGTCAGTGAGTTTGCCGCCGGTTTACCGCCGTTGTCAGTTGTGATACGTACGTTCAGGTTTCCGGGGCTTCCTGTTTTCTTGAGATATACTCGGACTTTGTTGACCGGTGATGTTGTGCTCACCTGAAAGCTCTGCGCCATGTCCTGTGTTGCCGACGTTACACCAAACGAGAGTTCTGACGCTGGCGGCAGCGGCGTTCCGTTTTCCTGATCGGAGAAAAGCGCCGCCGAATTCGCCGCAATTGCGGTGCCGGAGATGAACGCGCCGTTGCTGCCGATAATATCGCCGTTGGAATAGACGTTACCTGCGACGCCTGCGTTGTTAGCAAGGAAAAACCCACCGTTGCCGGTCTGCACGCCGTAGTTAAACGTTGTTCCCTCTCCGATGTTGAGCGACGACTGGATTTTGCGAATGCGGCCGTCATAGTTGGCCGTCGCCGTGTACGTGCGGCCTGATGGGTTCGTCGTCTCAACGGACTCGGCTATATAGCCGTCTATGACAAGCTGCTCCGTCGGGTCAACGTCCATTCCCAATTTTGCGCGAAAGACGAGGTCTTCGACGAGTGATTCAGCAAGAAAGTATGCGCGCATGCCGAGAAGTGACTCGCGCGCCGACGCAAAATCGCGCAACAGCGGAAATAGCATGGCCGAAATTGAACCCAGTGATATGAGAATGAGAAACAGTATTGAAAGAATGAACGCCTGCCCGCCGTTTTTTTGTTGTGGTATCGAAATGCGCATGATTATTGTGCGTACGAGCCCCGCATAACGGCCGTCATGTAAAACGTCTCCGATGTCGTGCCATTTCTCGTCGCGGAATCAAGCGTCATCTGCATTCGTATCGCATCTGATGCGTCAGACTGCAGGTGGTGTGCGACGAAAGAGTTAACAAACACATGCTCGGGTGTGAGATCCCCCGCGTACGCTCCGTTCTCGTCAAATTTGAGTGTGCCGTTCTCCACGTAGAACCGGACAGTTCGTGCGGGAGCAGAAGATGTGAGTGCGAGTATACCGGGGTGCGAACCGAAGGAGCTCTGGAGTGTGTCCGCTGCATCGGCAAGGCGTATCTCATGCGTCATTCGAGACAATGAGAAAGTTGCCGCGCGTCCAATGCGCGTCTGCGCTTGCGTGCTGGAGTACGCGCGCATAACACCCGATATCGCGGCAATGACGGACACAAGCGTCAGTGAGAGTATTGCAACATACATGACCATCTCAAGGAGTGTGAAACCATCGGTGCCATTTTGTTTGTATCGTTGTGTCATATGAAGACAAATCATTCAACTACCTGGAACAGGTTCGTTATATATGTTGAAAGCGTTCGTGTTGTTGTTGCGCCGCCCCGAAACCACGACACCGTTGCCGTCACAAAATACGTATTCGGATCAAGTGTTCCTGTCTCCGCAATGTCTTCGTCCCCGTCGCGGTACACATTGGACAGCGTTATGGTGCGATAAAACGTGGAGTCAATAACGACGGGCGTGGATGTCGGTGACCACATATTGCCGGAGAACGAAAGGTAATACGGTGTTTCTACAGAAAGTGTACTGAGTGTTTCCCAGTTCGCGTCACGAAGCACGCGCGCAACCTCAAGTCCCTCTTCAAGCAAAAAATATGCCTTCGTTGTCTGTGCTGTGGTACCGGAGAAGCGCACAAAAAACCGATATGCGCCCAAAAGTGATACGACAATAACGACAAAAATACCCACACCGATGACTATCTCGATGAGTCCGACACCGCGCTTGTGATGAGAAGGTATTCGCATACAGATTATTCAATCGACACGAGGCCTGTTCCCTGCACCGTTATCGTCCGCTGCCGTGACGCATCAGATGAAAGCGCGAGCGTCACGGTACCGAAATTATCCGTATCCCCGGAAAGTTTCTCAAATACGATGTCCTCGCCGCCGCCGGAGAGCGAGATGTCAGCAATCATCACACGCGTATCAAGCTCAATAACCTCGTTGTTAGGGTCACTCTCCGTGTATGTTGCTCCGGAGAAAAGCACTACCGCATCGCTCTGCAGATGCACGCCGTACTGTACTCCTGCATTCCCTGACAGCGTGCGCAACCGTGCATCGGAAAGCACAGCGGCAACCGAAGACACCGCACCGGAAAGCGCCTGCTCTTTCGTATACTCACGGATAGATGCGAGCATGACCGTGCCTACGACGACCAGGATGGCGATGGCGATAACTATTTCGGCGAGCGTGAATCCTTTGCGCATACCTAAATACTTGCTGATATCGAATAAATCGGCATGATCATGGACACCGCAAAGAATCCGACGGCAACACCGATGATGACCATGAGAATAGGTTCAATGATAGTGGAAAGATCTTTCGTCTTCTGGTCCACCTCGCTTTCAAAAAACGTCGCAATCTGCAAAAACATTTCGGGAAGCTTTCCCGTTTCCTCACCGACTGACACCATCTCGGTAACCATCGGCGGGTAAATACTCTGGTGCCGCTGGAATACCTCCGATATTTGCGACCCTTTTTGAATTTCGGCCTCGGCTTCAACGAGCACTTCTTTGTAATACGAGTTCTGCAACACGTCACGCGTAATGTTAATTGCCGAGACCACATCCACACCGGAGGACAGCAGTGATGAAAGCGTACGTGACATGCGCGCCGAGTTCGCCTGCCGTGTAATTTCCCGAACGACCGGCATGCGCATGAGAAGAAATTCAAATCCGCGTTTCCCTTGCTTCGTACGCAACGCCCAGACAACAAATGCAGCAAAAGCGACCATACCGAGAATATAGAGGATCGGATGCGCGGCAAGACCGTCTGAAACTGCAATGATAAATTGCGTTGAAACCGGCAAATCAACCTCCATTTCCTTAAACGTCGCAGTCAGCGTCGGCACGACGTATATCATCATGGCGATACCGATGACGACCATGAGAATAAGGATGATTGACGGGTACATGAGCGCACCGCGAATGCGTCGTTTGAGCGCAAAGCTTCGGTCCATTTGCTCGGCGATGATGCGGAGTGCATCGCCCAACTTACCGCTTTCCTCTCCGGCACGTACCATCGCAACGAACAGTGTCGAAAAAACATTCGGAAACTTTGCGAGTCCGGCGGAGAACGCCGTACCTTTTTGAATTTCACCGCCAAGTTGTGAGAGCACGTCTTTAAATTTTCGACTCGTCGTCTGGTGCTCCATAATGGCAACACCGCGCGATACCGTCAGTCCCGCATCCACCATAGCCGCGAGATTCTTCGCAAACGTGATGCGTTCGGTGAGTTTAATGCTACCGAAGTCGACGTTAAACTTTTGGTACCACTGCTTCTCCTGCACAGGATTGGCATACACGAGCGTCTCGTGCTGACCCTCCAGCTCGCGCGCAAGTTGTACCGCGTTCTCGGCCTCGCCGATTCTTTCATACACCTCACCGGCGGCCGTTACTGCTTTGTATTTAAAACGAGCCATCGTTTTTTATTCCGTGATCACGCGCAACACCTCCTCAAGTGTCGTGCGCCCTTGCACCGCCTTGAAGACGCCGTCTTCAAGCATCGTCATCATGCCCTCCTTCTTCGCCTGTTCTTCGATTTCTTCCGATGTCGCGCGTTTTACGATGAGTTCGCGCGTCGCCGAAGAGATTTTGAACACCTCGTGGATGCCGATGCGGCCTTTGAATCCGTCACCCTCCTCCCCTTCCGCGATTTTCGGTCGGTAGAACGGCACATCTTTCCACGTTGCGCTCTTCTCAACAAGTCCTTCTCTTTTCAGGAATCCGAGCATGCGCTCAAGATCGATGCTTTGCTCCAGTGTTTTAAGCTCATCAGCGCTGAGCGTGTACTTCTCTTTATGAACAAGCGTACGGACGAGACGCTGACCGATAACGACATTGATCGTGGACGCTATCAAAAACGGCTCAGCACCCATATCAATCATTCGAGGAACGGCACCGGCGGCGGAGTTCGTGTGAATGGTTGAAAGTACCAGGTGACCGGTGAGCGCCGCGTTGATGGCAAGGTTAACCGTTTCTCCGTCACGGATTTCACCGACCATGATGATGTCCGGGTCCTGACGAACCAGGGCGCGCAATCCGTTACTGAAGGTCATGCCGATTTCTGACTTCACCTGTGTCTGGTTAATCCTCGGCATCTGGTACTCAATCGGGTCTTCAATGGTAGAGATGTTAACGTCCGGTGTGTTAAGAATGTCGAGCATCGTGTACAGCGTCGTGGTCTTTCCTGAACCCGTCGGACCGGTGGCGAGAATCATGCCGGTGGACTGCTTTGTCGCCCAGTGGAGCGCTTCAAGCGCCTCGCCGTGGAAACCGAGCGTTTCGAGCGTAAATCCGGATGCGCCTTCGTGCAGAATACGCATGACGATTTTTTCTCCGTAGTAAATCGGCAAGGTTGAAACACGGAATGACACCTGTTCCCCGTCGACATCCATCTTGAATCGTCCGTCTTGCGGCAAACGTTTTTCGTCGAGTTTGAGATTGGAGAGCACCTTGATGCGCGCAACAATGCCGGGCGCGGCGTTCTTCGGCAACGTCATCGCGTCGTGGAGCAAACCGTCGAGACGGTAGCGGATGAGCAGCTCCTTCTCCATCGGCTCCATGTGAATGTCCGACGCACCTTCAACAACCGCATGGCGGATAAGCGTGTCGACAATGCGCACCACCGGAAGGTCTTCCGCAAGTTTCTTGAGTACTTCTCCTGTCGCATTCTCCGTGACGGTTGCGCCCAAGTTTCCCACCGCGGCCGCTTCGGTCTGCAGAATATCACCGAACTCCGCCTTCAACGATCGCTGATACTGGATGAGCGCGTGTTTGATGGAATCAACGTCGGTGAGACGTGGCGAAATGGAAAGTCCTGTTTTTTTCTTGACGAAGTCAATTGCTTTTAGGTCCTGTACGTCCAACATCGCCACCTCAAGCGTGTCTTTCGTCTTGCGATACGCAACGATATTGTTGGCACGTGCAATCGGCTCTGGAATGAGCGTGAGCGTCTCAAAGTCTATTTTGTCATCTTTAAGGTCGACGAACGGAATACCGATCACGTGGGCTTTTGCACGACGCATATCGTCTTCTGCAATTGCGCCGTCGGAAACGACCGCGTCTTCAAACGTCATGTCCCGTTCAAGGGCGAGTTTCTGCATCTCCTGCGCCTTGGAAAGCGACAACATCTTCGTGTCGACGAGAAATTGTACGAGTTGTTCTGTATCTACCTGCATGCTGTGTATAGTGTAGCATTTTTTGCCTGAGTTTTTTGGTGTTTCCCCACCGCAACATTCCAAGGTATGACTGCCGCGTCGCCTCTGTCGCACCTGTTTGGGAAAGATTTTTGAGCATCCTCCGCTTCGTCGCCGTGCGCAATACGTGGTGGTCGGGAAAATGCACCCACCCCAAGAAATCGACGCCGGAGGCAAGTGTCTTGATGAACACTTTGTCCGGATGGAGTGTGAGTTTGAGGTTTTCTTCGAGAAATACGCCGATTTTCGGCAGCAACTCCGTGAGAAAATCCTTGTCACGGGACAGAACGACGAAATCATCCGCGTAGCGGACGTAATACTTCACTTTCATCGCGTGCTTCATCCACTGGTCGAATTTATTCATGTACACGTTCACCAGAAGCTGTGAGGTGAGATTACCGAGCGGTAGCCCTTTTCCGGGGGCGGTCTCAAAACTCTCAATGATGCGCCCGAGAAGTTGTAGGGTATCTTGGTCAGCAATGTGCTTTGAGAGTACTGAGAGTTGGATTTTGTGGTGCACCGATGCAAAGAACTTGCGAATGTCACATTTGAGTACCCAACATGTTTTCGTACCATTTGCACTTTCTTTCCGTGCAAACTTTTTGAACCGCCCTAGTGCTTTGTGTGTTCCCTTACCCAACCGGCATGAGTACGAATCGTGGATGAATCGTTGATTGAAATGCAGCGCAAGCACGCGATACACCGCATGATGGAGCAGTCGGTCACGGACGGATGCCTTGTGGATATTGCGCGGCTTCGGGTCGGAGATGTTGAACGCCCCGTATCCGCCATGGCGATACGTTCCACACACAAGGTCGCGGTGGAGCGCGAGAATATTATCCATGAGATGCAGTCCGAACTCTTGTACGTCGCGCCTGCTTCGCTTGCCGCGCAGAAATTCCCACCAGGCACACAGGAGGTTCTCCACCGACGTGATATCATCGAAACGCACCGGTATTGTTTGCATATCCATCATTACACCACAAAAATATTTCCTATGACGCCCCCCCGAACGAACATTGTCGATTATTGAGAAGTTGAAGTCGGCATACAAACTCTGGCATGAACAGCACCGCCGTTTTCCCAAGACGAGCAAATATACGCTCGGTGAAAAAATAGACACACTCTTCATGGGCGTTCTCGAGCAGACGGTAACCGCAAGTGTTCTGCCCAAAGAAAAGAAAGTTACCTATCTTGAAAAAGCATCCATACAACTCGACCTGCTGAAATTCTTTCTCCAAATATCTTGGGAAATCGGAGTGCTGCAGACGAAGCACTACAGCACGCTTTCCGAACACCTCTCAGAAATCGGGAGAATGCTCGGTGGATGGCGACGAGGTGTGGAAAGCAAAACTTCCGCGCGATAGCGCGGAAGAATCTTCGTAGTTGCTGGGGAAAGCGCGGTAGCCCCGATACCAGCGGTTGTCGTCAAGCCGATACGCATTGACGTTCCACTTGCCGTTGTCGGCGTTCCAGTTGACGTTGACCGTGAAAACCTCGCCTCGTACCGTGACTGAAACCTTCTGTGGCACCACCCGTCGAATACTCTCTGGGTTGTATCTGATGCAGAACCTCGAAGTTCACCGATTTCAATCACCAACTGCTTTGATTTTTGAAGAGTGTTGCGTACGCACACTCGCAACGACTCTTGGTCGTTGCGACTCCGGAATACGCGTCTCTGGAATTCGGTGGTACACGACCAATGGTCGCGAACATGCGCACCTACTATCTGTGTTTAGTATATATGCAAAGAAAAACGCCGCACCAAGGGTGCGGCGCAAGGAATCAAGGATGCCAAAGCGCGAAGCGCAAGACATCCCAGGTTCCAAGTGCTAGCAGTTGCTGGGGAAAGCGCGGCAGCCCCGATACCAGCGGTTGCCGTCAAGCCGATACGCAGAGACGTACCACTCGCCGTCGTCGGCGCCCCAGTTGACGAGGACCGTGAAAACCTCGCCTTCTCCCTTCTCGTTGACTCCCCGAACGTAGAAGAGGTTCGCATAGCCGTTGTTGAGAAGGTCGCCACTCTCGCCGCCCCACTGCGCCGTGATGGCGCTCTCGAGGTAGCGGCAGAACGCGCGAGTGTCCTCGAAGACATGGTTTCCGTAGAACTTCCCGCGAACCTCGGCATCGGTCATGTCACAGGGCAGATCGTACGGCTTTCCGACCGAGGCTGGGGCCGTCTCTTCCATTTCGAGTGCCGGAGCGAGAATGCGCTGCCGGAACTCGTCCGAGACCCAGATACCCTTACGGGTCTTGAAGAAGTCGGCGAGGTTGATCACCGACTTCACGACCTCGACGGCAAACTTGAGCGTACCGTCGAGAATTCCGTGCACAGCTTTCTCCCCACCGACCTTCTTGACCAGCGCGTTGAGCTGTCCGGCCGTCAGATTCTGCATTGCGAACATGGCGTTCTCCTTGGGCTTCGATGCCCGGAGTTACCGCTTTGGTCTCCATTGACCGCGGTTGTGAAAGCCCGATTTTCTTACCCTTCTATGTACCCATTCGCGCGAATAAGTAACTAGTTTTGGACGCTCACAGCCGCGGTCAGTATCTGCCTGTAGTACTGTGAAAGAACGTTACGAGGAATATGGTACACCACTTCTTACAGAATGTCAAGGATAGCGTAAGCTACAATAGCCGCACTGTCGTTCCCCTAAAATTGTACTGCGACAGCGCGGCGTAGTACGGAGCGAGTTCTTATTTCTGAAAGACTTGGGAGGCACGACGGTGCCATACAGAGAAAGCCGCCAGTAGGCGGCTTTCGTGCTTTCAGAAATATAGAACGAGCGGAGAGCTATCTGATCTCGTAGGTAATCGAGACGTTCGCGCTTATTTTGTTCTCACCAAGCGGAATTTCCGGGGTTGCTTTTCCGTCCGAGGCAACCGCCATGTCGAACTCTTCGCGTGCGTACATTGGGTAGTATCCACCGCCATTTTCCGAGAATGAGACGACGCGGACGAGCCGGACATCGAGGTCATCGGCAAGCTGCTCTGCTTTCTCTTGTGCGTCCTTAATTGCGAGTTTGCGTGCTGCGCGTTGAAGCGCGTCTTCTTCATCAATGGTAAAGTTCGGTCCGTAGATGTCAGTTGCTCCCTTCTCTCCGACACCCGCGAGAAGTTCGCCTACCTTTTCAGTGTCGCGAACTTTCACCGACACGCTCTGTCGAACCTCGTAGCCGACGATAACTTGATTGCGCGGCTGAGGGTAGTAATAGTCCGGGGAAGAAACACCCGCAGAGCCGCTGGTACCACCGCCATAGTACGGTTCCACCACCTGAATTTCAGCACCAAGCGGCGTGGGCTGGTTGGTCCACTCGTATTTCGGATTGGCACTGTAGCTTACCGTTCTGATATCTTTCTCCGCGATACCCTCTCCCTTAAGAAACGCGATAATTGCGTTACCTTTCTCCGCGGCCATTTCCTGCGCTTCGCCCACGGTTTTTGCTTCCGCGTACACGGTGTAGGTAAACTCCGCGATATCAGGAACGGCAAACACTTCTCCTTCGCCGGAAACGGTTATAACGTTCCCCGCAGGAACGCCGCCACCGATGTAGCGATTTTCCTTGAGCGCATTAACGCTCAGAATAGCGATGAAAACAATGAGGGCTACAAAGAGCCATCCAAGATTCTTCACCGCTTTCTGTACTGTACTTGAATCCATAGGTATGTAATTAAACGGTTATGCAAATAATGACGTCATCGATTGTTTTGTATGACACCGAGGATATGCCGGCGTCCGACATAAAAGTTACGGGGTACGCCGCAAACCCCACCCCGACATGTCGGGGTGGGGTTTCTGCTATCCTGTGATTTTCTGTTCGATTTTTTCCTCCTCCTCGCGGATAAACGGCAAAACCTTCTTCCAGAACCGAGGATGGTCAACGACTACTTCGCTCACGAACGCGAACGGTAACGCAACGAGCAATACGACAAGGAAAACACGTGCGTCAATTTGAGCGTCAGTCGCAAACGCGACGGCAAGGAGATCTTCGGCAGTTCCCATGACGATACCGATGACGAGGAATTCGATGAGACGCAGTTTTTTCGCCGGTGTAAGTTTCATGCAGGATTACTGCGTTTTTGTCGCAACGAGCGAGAGCTTCAGATCAACGTTGTCGTTGATGACATTGTCACCAAGCTCGCCGAAGAACTTCGATGAACCGTAGCGGATGTCCCAGAGCGTTCGGTCAATCGTCGTCTGTGCCGAAGCCGTGATGGTATTCCCTTCCTGGGTGATAACCGCCGGAAATGTCACTTGTTTCGTGATGCCCTTGATGGTGACATCCGCGGTCACCGTACCGTCAACAACCGAAACGAGGTCAATAGTTGCCGTGGGATACGTTGCAATATCAAAGAAGTCCGCTGACTTGAGATGACCCGCCAGGTTGCTTCCCGGTACTTTCGTGTTGCTTGTTGAGAGCACGGCAAATGAATTCATATCTACAGTGAATGCACCGTCAACAATTGCACCGCCTGAAACCGAGACGCTTCCGTTTGAAAATGCGAGCGTGCCAGTGTCGTAATAATCCTTGATGAGCGTCTTGCTGCCCGTCCATTCAATTGAGCTTTGGGTCGTAGCAAGCTCGTACGTACCGTCTTGGAGCTCTGATACAGATCCATCCACCGGCTCCTGCGCTTCCGGCGCCTCAGATGTTGTTGAGAAATACCAGATGCCGAGTACAGCGGCAATGATAATGAGTCCCCAAATAACTGTTTTATTCATGGTGCTAAAAAACTATTTAGTAATACTGCTTCGTAGAAACAGAGTATACCACACGCCTTATTTCGTAAGGGAAAAATGGCCGCTTTTGACTCCTGCCCATGCCACCAACAACAGAAATGCGAGCATTGTCACAGACATCACCGGAATGGTGATGTAGCCAAAGCCCTCAACATATTTCTCGAGACACGAGGAAAGCACGCTTCCCGGCTCGCAGAACACGGATGCGGCACCGAATGATTGGATGTAGACGTTGTAGAGTGCAAACCCAAGACCAACGGCGGAAAGAGTGCTCGTATACAACAGCACGTCACGGCGTTTATACCACAGCGCCAGACCGAACAGCGCGATTTGCGGGTAGATGAACACGCGTTGCCACCAGCACAGCGAGCACGCCGGGAATGCGGCTACCTCCGAGTAGTACAAGCTCCCTATCAGTGATGCAAGAAGCACCAAAAACGAAAGTACGAACGTGCGGCGTCCAACAAGTTCCACGAGACGAGAGAAAAACGGCACACCGACGAGCCCGAGCAAAAGCGCGACCGAAGCAACCTGCAGCGCAACAATGCTCCACATAATAAGCGGGTTCATGAGATTAAAAAACGGTGCGGTTTCCATGGCGAGTACGAGTATACCCCGTGAGATAGTTAATTTCCAACTCTGATACGGCTTCAAAAGTGTTTTATCTCACGGGGTATATCACTATTGAAAATCTATCTCGAACGGATACATCCCCATGCCGCAACTGCCGCGGAATATTCCGGGGGCAGGCGTACCCAAATCGATGTCGAGCGTACCGGTGGGTTGTAGGTATTCCGTCAGATCGATCGAGGGGATGCGCACGATGGAGGAACAATCGAAGGTGCCGTTGGTGACGATGCGCAGTGTGGTCGGAATGCCCGCAGCGGCAACACTCTTTTCCGGAATATAGCCGCCTTTTGCGCGAATCGTAACAATTTGTACACCCTCCTCAACCACCACATTGTCTCCTTCAACAAAATCAGGGTCTGTCGGTGCATCAGAAAACACAAAGGCAGATACGATAATGCCCACCGCAATAAGGACTGAGAGAATAGTGAGTCGGTTCATAGGGGCACACTATACTAGAAACTGAACACCGGCGGTATAACGCCGATGACTGCGAGGGCATTCACGATGTTGAAGAGCGCAAAGAGGACAACAATGAGACCTGCCGTTTTGAAGAAGATGCCCGCACTCGGATGTTTCGCAATATTCCAAGAGCTGAAGGAAAGTAGGGCGAGCACCGGTAGTGTACCGAGCGCGTAGACCAGCATCGTGAGTCCGCCTGACAGGAAGCTCCCCGTCGAGAGCGTGTAGATTTGCATCGACTGTGTGAATCCGCACGGCAGGAAAAACGTCGCGATACCAACCAGTAGCGGTGTAAGTGAATGATTGAGTTTTGAAATGCCGTGCGCGTGACGTGCAATAAACTTCGGCATTGCCGGCTGAAGTTTCTTCGCCCAATGGAACGTATCAAGCAAATTGATGCCGAGGATAAGCATCACCAGACCGATAAGTAGTCCGAGGACAAACGTTGCCGTTCCGGAAAGTGTAAACGCAGAACCAACGGCACCAATCACGCCGCCGAGCACGAAGAATGACACCAGGCGACCGACGTGGAAAAGCATTTGTGGACGGAGTCGGTCCCCACTCTTTGCAAATGTTGCCGACATTGAAAGCACGAGGCCGCCGACAACCGCCATACACGTCGAAAGCGACGCAATCACACCAATGAGAAATGCTGTGCCGAAAGTCACGCTTCCGCCACCGATAAGGTTAACGAGTCCGGTTTTCTGCAGGAGTACGAACAAAAACGCGAGACCAAGCGCCACCGGGAACGCTATGTTGAATTCACGCCACTTCGCGTCATGTGTTTTTTTCTCAACCAACAGCGTGTATCCGTGCGGGCGCAGCGGAACACTCAATTCCTGCGCCACCTGTTCAGGAGTTTTGTCGCCAAAATCACCTTCAACCGTAACGGAAAGTGTCGCGAGATTCGCTTTCGCGCTTTTGACCCCCGGTGTGTCTTTCAACTCACTCTCAGTGAGCAGAACGCACGACGCGCAGTGCATACCGTTAACGTGGAATGTAAAGATTCGTTTGTTTTCAGCGGCCATAGTGCACCATTCTAACACACAGCACCCCGTCACGGGGTGCTGTGTGTTTTGCCGAAAACCTGTGAGCACTAGACACCGTCTGGCGTCTACACCGAACACCCGCCCCCGCCTCGCTGCTGCTGTGGTTGGGTAATTTGCGCTTTGACGTTTGCGAACCCCGCACCGCTTGAAAAGCGTTCGCTGAGTATCTCCGACGGAGGAACACTTTCCCACGCAACACCTTTACTCCCCATATACCGCGCAATAGTTTGGTAGGTATCCGGAAACCAGTACGTGTTCACCGCAAGCGCCGCATCCCACATGTATTCCTCCGTTGCGCCCTGACTTGCCATGAGCTCAAGGAGTCCGAGCATGGCCATCCCGTGGTTACAGTCGGGAAAATGTGCCGAGTTCCCGCAACACGGACGAAATATGCCGCGCGACATAGTCTCAACCATTTCTTGCTGCTCCGGTGTCAGGTCGAAAAATCGATGCATGCTGTAGTGATCCATCACGTTACCAGTCGCCATCGTCCAGCCGCCGGTTGATGCAAACCCGGACGCGTCGCCGCCAGTCGCGGTCATCATTTCCCCCGTTTCAAGAATTGGGTTTTTGTTGGCGAGACCGAGCGCCCAGAACAAATTGAGAAGATACTCTGCGTTCTCTTGGGTAATAACAATTTGTCCGTTTTCTTCACCAGACATCATACGCCCGAGCTCTTCGGTAAATTGCCCGCGCTGTTCGTACAACTCTTTGAACCGCTCACCATCAATTACCCCGGCACGTACCAACTCCAGACCGAGATTGCCCCACACCGCAGGGAGCGCAATACTGCCCGAGAACAGGTCTGTTTCGGCCGACGTCACCGAATCTTTTGTTATTCCTGAGGTGTCATTTTTTGAATACCGAGAGTTGTATACCCACGCGCCCGATATCATTATCGCAGCGAGAATTATCGCCGCCGGAATAAGCAGCGGATTTTCTTTTTTTATTGTGTCGTTTTCCATGTTTTATTATTCGCAACACGCGTCTAATGCGTTACTAATGTCATGTGCCCCGCGTTTATCCTTTGGGACAACAGAGATGTTTTTGAACAATATCCACGCGCAGACATACGCGACAACAGCTCCCGCGGCATACCACCACGAGAATTGCAGAAGCGCGTACAGCGCTCCAAATCCGAGAGGAATCGCAATCAGTTTCCAGAGCATTGATGCCATCGAACTGAGCGTTTGCATTTGTGCGCCCAGTACGTACGAGATACCAACAGCACTCCCGCCCATAAGCATCGCGATGAGCTCATTGTTCACGTCATACCCAAGCCATTTGAGCGCGAGCATCGTCACCCATGTCAGGGAGACGAGCGCGCAAATCGGACAGATTTTTTTGAGCGTCGCCATATTTAGAGGTAGAAGATAAGAACGCCGATAATAATCATCGCGATACCGACCCACCGATGCACGTCTTTCATCTGCGTTTTCCGCCACTCCTGCATTTTGTCTACAAACGCGGGGTTTGCGGCAACGATAAGTGTTGCAACAAGCGGTGCGATGAGGATGAGGTTGTAGAGCAACAGGTACCCGAACCCGGATGCATACGCTCCGCCGTCGTGCAGAAGCCCGACGACCATGAGGTACGGACCACCCATGCACGGGAATTGGCACAAACCGACCAGAAGTCCGAGGGCAAACGCGGCAGGTAATGATGCGACGCCCATGAGCTTCGTCATCGACGCATGTGCCGCCTTGGGTATCCTCAGCTTAATCGGAAACTTAGGAAAGAGTGACCCCAGAAGATTCAGTACTCCGAACACAATGAGCATGCCGGCACCGAGCTTGCCCATGAAGTGCGGAACATTGAAGACGTGGAGTACCTTGAGAAGCCCGATGCCGATTGCGAAGTACGCCGCGAAGATGCCGACAATGTAGATACCGCCAATCTGCAAGATTTTCTTTCGCGGAAGCTGCATGCCGAAGAGAAACGCGACGGTAATAAGAAGAATCGAGAACGAACACGGGTGCACGCTGTCCAGAAGCGCCGAGAAAAAGACGAGTGGCAAGAGCCACACCCCGCCGTTGCTTGCGCTCCAGAGCACCTCGGCAAAACCGGGGCTGTATTTCAGAGCGATGATGGCTCCGAGCGCAAGAACAAGTGCGGAAACCGTAATGAGAAGTCGTTTCATACTTAGGGTGTTACAACGGCCTTGAAGTTAAGCGTTGACACCGCACCGCCCCTTTCAGTAAGGGTTATCGTGCGATCAATAGCGCCGACGCCTGCCGGACCGTGAGCGTTCGGGTCAAACACTACGCGTATTTCGCGGCTTTCCCCTGCCGGAATTATTTCGTTTGCCGGCGGTACCGAACCTCCGTGGCCAGGCATACCGAACGGGCCCTTTTCGGAACCATCGGGTTCGACGATAAACGCGGTCGTGCACATACACGACGTCACGATCGTGGAGAGCAGGATGTTTTCTGCGGTCGGGTTGCTAATGACGAACCGTTTCTCGACAAGACCGTCTCTCATCGAGATCTTCCCGAAGTCGTAGAATGTTTCCGGCGCAATGAGTGAACCGGAAGTATTTTCTGTCCGGCTGACGGTATCCGGCGAAGTCGCGGCGGCGCCGCGATTTTCGTATCCCCACACAAAAAGTGCAGTAACGATACTGAGTGTTATGACTATGATGATGCTTGTTTGAGATTTCATACATGGTTTGAGTGATGTGATTGAAGGTGTACTGAGTGAGAATAATAAAAACCCGCGCTGTGCACGCGAGAACGGCCCCGAACAACACGTTGTGTCCGGGTGCCGCTACACCACAGAGGGGCTATTCTCAAAAAAGGAGAGCCACCGTGCCACCTTCCTGTGGTATGAGCCCACAGGCGGGGCGTTGAGATTAACGGGAATAAAACCTAATCGCGCAGCAGGAGGCGGCTTAATGACGACAAACCACACAGACAGTGCCAAGAGGAGGACAAGGGCAATAGATGTCGATCCGACAAACGCGTTAGAAAATGACCTGTACGAAGAGAGGTGATGTTCAAGTTCTGAAAAACCGCCACGCAAACACGGGACAGTGTCCATGACCGAAAACGGGCAGCCATCCGCCATTCCCTCCTCAGCTCCATGAGACACATTCGCAATGCCGAAAAACGCCACGGTCATGAGAGAGATCAGAAGAAAGGACGAGACGTTTTTTGTGAACATGGAGCTCATGGAATCTGTGGTTTGAAGCGTGTTACACCCTTCTCATGCTCGAGTTATGCATCCATACCATATAACTGCCGAATATCCCCGCAAACACAAGCATATACACCGCGCCTAACAGGATACTGCTGGCGCTGCCCCATACGAAACCCGGCAGGGTTTCAAATAAGTCGTGGTGCAGTTGCTGTGCCGCAGGCGTACGAAACAAAGGTACGTATCCACCAAGAAGGCAGATGACATATACCGCCTCCGAGCCAAGGATACACTTCCAGACGTACGAACTAAGGGAAAGTCGTTCCATATAGTTGGGTAGTTAATAATTAATGCACGTATAATCGCTTAGTTTTTAAACGCAGCGAGTTACCGACTACCGACACCGACGACATCGCCATCGCAAAGCCCGCAAACACCGGCGAGAGCATCCAGCCGAAGAACGGAAAGAACAGACCTCCGGCAAGCGGGATACCAACGACGTTGTAGAAGAACGCCCAGAAGAGGTTCTGTTTTATGCCGCGCATGGTGATTTTTGAGAGGTTAATTGCCGAAACAAGCTTGCCAATGTCGCCGTGCAAGAGCGTGATGCCTGCAGATTCAATCGCAACATCCGTACCTGTTGCCATCGCGATACCGATATCCGCCTGCGCCAAAGCCGGCGCGTCGTTAACGCCATCACCCGCCATCGCAACTACGTGGCCTTGTGATTGGAGTTCCTGAATCTTCTTCAGCTTGTCTTCCGGAAGGACTTCCGCGACAACCTCATCAATACCGAGCTCGCTTGCAATGTGTGCAGCGGTGTTACGATCGTCCCCGGTAAGCATCACCACCTGTATCTTTCGCGCGTGAAGCGCTTTGATTGCTTCGCGTGCCTCAGGTTTTATCGCGTCAGCAACCATCACGACTCCCAGAAGCTTCTCGCGTGTTGCGATAAGCACCGGCGTGTTTCCTTTTTTGGTTTCCTGGGCAATTGAATCCGCATTAAATGAAATGCCGAGGTCAGCGAGCAGTTTTGCATTGCCCACAAAATATTCTTCATCGCGTATTTTCCCGCGCACACCCTTTCCTTTTATCGCTTCAAACGCGTCGACCGGCGCAAACTGGATATTTTTTTCCTGCGCGTGCGCAACAATCGCGTGTGCAATCGGATGCTCCGACTTTTTCTCAAGCGAGCCGGCAATACCGACAACCTCATCATCGGTACGACTTGAGAAATTCTCCACCGACACCAATTCCGGCTTGCCTCTCGTGAGTGTTCCTGTTTTGTCCACAACGACCGTATCAACTTGATGGAGTTTTTCAAGCGTCGCCGCGTCCTTCACCAAAATACCCTCGCGCGCACCCTTCCCGACACCGACGATGATGGCGGTCGGTGTCGCAAGCCCCAGTGCACACGGACATGCGATCACGAGAATGCCGACGAACGCCACGAGGCCGTACGACAATGCGGTTGAAAATCCGAGATACTGCGTGCCGATTATAAGCCACAGTGAAAGTGAGAGGAGCGACAGCCCCAAGACGACAGGAACAAACACCGCCGATATCTTGTCGGCAAGCGCCTGAATGGGCGCTTTGCTTCCCTGCGCATGTTCAACCATACGGATAATTTGCGACAGAAGCGTCTCCGCGCCGACTTTGGTCGCGGTAAATGTAAATGAGCCTGTGGTGTTAATGGTTCCCGCAACAACCGAATCCCCTTTCTCTTTGTGAACCGGCAGCGGCTCTCCGGTCACAAGCGCCTCATCAACGTATGACTCGCCCTGCACGATTGTTCCGTCCACAGGAATCTTCTCGCCGGGTTTCACCACAATCCGGTCCCCGTGCACGACATCGGACACCGAAATATCAATTTCCTCGCCGTCTCTTTCGACACGTGCGGTTTTTGCCTGCATATTGAGGAGTTTTTCAATCGCATCACCTGTTTTGAGTTTTGATCGCGTTTCCAGATATTTACCGAGTGCAATAAACGTAATGACGATGATGGTGACGTCGAAGTACGTGCTTGTTACATCAACATACTTTGAGAGTGTGTCTGCAAATGCCGAAACACTGAAACTGTACAGAAACGCAACGGAGGTTCCGATGCCGATGAGCGTGTCCATGTTTGCTTTCCCGTATCGGAAAAACCGATACACACCCAGCAAGTATGGGCGACCGACGAAGAAAAGTATGTACGTTGCCAAAACCGGCATGAGGTAGCGCAACAACCCCGCAAACGCCTCCGGCATCATTGGCGCCGCATCCATTTTTATCAAAATCTCCCATGCCATGACGAAGATGCTCCAAATAGCAATCGGAATTGCTGAAAACAGCATTCGCTTCATGGAGGAAAGCTCCGCAAGCTTCTCTGCTTTTGATTGTGAGAGGCCGAGGTGTGCGGCGTGCTCGTCCTCTGACATCCCCATCTCAGCGGCCGACGGTGTTGCCAGTGAGTAGCCGAGCGGCTCTATTTTTTTGGAAAGATTTGCAAGCGACGTTGTTCCTTCATCAAACGCAATCGCCGCCGTCTCGGTGCCGTAGTTCACCTCAACGGACTCTACACCCTCGCTTTTTGAAAGTGTCTTTTCAATAACCGCCGCGCACGATGCACAGTGCATGCCGCGAACACGGTGTGTTGTTGCGTGTGCAGTCATACTTATTTTCGTTTAAGCCGGTACACTTTTAAAATCTCTTTAGAGGCCATATCTCCCTTTCCCATCTTCATTTGGTGCACCACGTGCTCTGCGAGATGATTCTCAAGCATGAGATCCTCCACCGCTGAGAGCGCGTTGCGAATAGCTGATGACTGCGTAATAACATCAACGCAGTATGTGTGCTCCTCAACCATCTTCTGCAAACCGCGCACCTGACCTTCAATGCGCTTGAGGCGGTTGTGGACGCTTTGGTGTATGTCTTTTTTCATCCCGTTAGAAGCAGGCCGCGGTCACTGACCGATTTCGACACTGCAAGGTTATCATTGAGTAATAACAATTCATTAAAATTGCTGATTCCCGTTTGTGGCGATCGCGGCTTCTAACGGGATTCATATGCGGACAGCATATACCCCCCAGGGGTATATGTCAACACCGACACAATCCACGCCTGCGGTATTAGCCGACACAGGTCTACGGCCAGGTCTATGAGCGACTCTCCTTTTTATCTGCGTCCAGAAACGAAAACCATTTGTTATCAAGAGCCTTTACTAGGTCAACACCCTCCTGGTCTGCAAAAACGAGAAGATACCCGAACAGGTCGGCAATCTCCTCGGAAAATGAAGCTTTAATCTCTTCTTTGGTTTTGCCTTTTTGTCTTCCGCGGTCGGTTAACATCAAATACATCTGCATGCATTCACCAAATTCCTCACTCATCTTAAAAGGAAAGTAATCCCGATCCATCAGAACATCTGGGTATTGTCTTTTATATGCCTCCATGACCTTTTTCGTTTTTTCTGTGAGTTCCTGAAGTTGAGTCATAAAAAAGTTAATTCACATAGCGGCGGATAACCGAGCGCACGACGGCGCCAATGCGCATCGATTCCTCTGGGTAGATGTTTTGGTAGTGTTTGTTGCCGGGTTGTAGATACATACTTCCCCGCGCGTCACGGCGCAGATATTTGAGCGTCCATGAACCGTCCACCTCCGCCACAACAATGTCTCCTGTTTTTGCTTTCTCGGTGCGCTCAACGAGAACGAAGTCTCCGTCCATGATGCCCGCATCCACCATCGAATCCCCTTTCACTTTCAGCATGTACGTTTCTTCGCGATCATTCACGAGCCAGTCATCAAGTGCCACAGAATCAAACACAAACTCCTCTGCTGGTGACGGGATACCCGCTTCAACGTATCCAAGCAGTTTCATCTCGCCTAAAAGCGCAGTCGGTGTAAGTCGCCCCAAATGATCTTTAGCGACCGCTCCGGCATCAATAAGTTTTTCAACAACTTTGTAGACCGCGTTCTTGGATTTAAAACCGAAGAGCTTCATCATCTCCGCATACGTCGGCATACGACGCTTCCGCGCGTGAAATGATTTGATTTTTGAAAGGTAGTCCTGCATTAGAAAAGTGCGAGTGCGGTTGAAAGACGGCGGAAGAGTGATGGACGGCGAAGTTTACGCGCCCAGCGAAGGAGTTCTTTGTGCCGCTTCGCCTCTCTTCGGTACGAAATACCGTTGATGATTTTCTCATCAATGACCCAGTTGAGGGTGTCGAGTTCTGCCTCGATGCGCTGTGTAACTTGGTGGCGATTCATAGACGTAGCGGTTAGAGAAGTAATGTAGGATGAGTATAGGTGAACGCTCGTTCACCTGTCAAATATTTCTGTGGATAAGACCAAAATTCCCTTCCTCCGTCACACAAAAGCCGCCCCGGCTAATCCGGGGCGGCTTTCTATTACTTTTAGATTGAGTCGAGTGCTTCTTCAATAAGGTCGCGGATTTCGTCAACGAGATCCAGTACGTCATCGAAGTCATCATCATCGTATGCGTCCTGCGCGTCTTCGAAAAGTTCCTCTGCCTCATCAAGCAAGTCCTCCGCTTCGTCCACATCCTCTCCCTCATCTTCCTCGTCGTTGACATCGTCGCGCGCGTCTTCGAGTTCTTGTTCAACTTCATCCAACTCTTCTTCCGCGCGTTCATCATCGTCATCAAGTTCTCCTTCTATTTCATCCGATGCATCGTCTGCGTCGTTACGCGCCCTGCTTGCGTCATCTGCAGCGTCGTCGTACTCGCCTTCTAGAAATGCACGCAGTGCGTCAAAGAGTGCGTCGCGCGCATCTTCAAGCATTTCACCCGCGTCCCCTGTTCCGTCACCATCTTCGCGCGCGTCATCGTATTCATCTTGTGCATCATCTATCGCGTTGAGTGCGGCGAGTAGTTTCGAGCGTGCCGCTTTTTCTGCTGCTGATTGTGTTGGCTGCACAACCGTCGGTGCCGTGACCGTTCCGGTGGTCGGTTTTTGTGCGCCAACTGCGCTTGAGAGTATCGCTTTCTGGTACGTCAGGCGTGAAAGCGGTCCCCATGTGCCGGTTGCAGGTGAAATGCCTTTTGCCTCCTGCCAACGTTTTACTGCGGCAACCGTTTTTTCCCGATAGAGGCTTGTCTCGCCTCCCGGAGCACCTGGGCCTTCTGTTGCAACGGTAAAGCCGGCACCATTGAGATATTTTTGAAGACAGCGGATATCTTCACCCTGATCGCCGAGTGAAAGGTCTCGTGTAAATCCGCAGTCAGTTTGGGCAAATGCCCGGTCCGCCGAAATAAAGCCGACAGAAAGCATGAGGGCGAGCGAGAGCGCCGCGTAAGATACTGTGCGCATAGAAAAAAATTAGCAGGTAGTAATGTACCTACAGTATAGCAAATGAGGGATGTACCGAGGGCGCGCTTCCGACCTTCGATTCCCAGTAGTCACTCCAAAAATATAGTCCGCAGACGCTACGCGTCCGTTCCGTTATTTTTGGGTGCCTACAGGGAATCGAACCCTGATCGAGAGCTCCACAAGCTCCAGTGTTAACCGTTACACCATAGGCACCATGCGGGGATACTCTAGCAAAAAACCAGAAATGAAGCGACTTTTTCTATCGAATCACCGTCACCTGCCGCGCGGGTATCTGCGTTGCAATGACATCAAAACGAACACGTCCGATAACCAACCCTTCGCGAGTTTCAACGGACACGCGCCATGCTCCCTCTTCAAGGCTTCTCTTGATTGAGTAGCCGCGGAAGCCTTCCTCGCGTCCGCCGGTAATCGGAAATTCAATGCGGCTCTTCGTCACCCACTGCCGTCCCTCGCGGTACTGCCAGACGTGCACGATAGACGTTGAAAGTTTTGCGGGTGCAAACACCGAGGTCCACACAAACGCGCCCTCTCCACCTGCACGGTGAAATTCCTCAGAGAGCGTGAGTTCATCCACAAACGTGCGCGGTTCAACCGTAAGCGCATATGTCTCCCCTGTTCGCACGACGGAGTGTGCAACCGCCGAGTCAGAGAGCGAAAGCGGTGCCGGTGGCATGAGTCCGGTGAGGTACGCGACAAGACACACCGCCGAGATTGTCCCAATTGAGCGAACCAACATTGGAGACGCTGAGCCAACCTCACGCGGGGCGATGCGACGCAGAATGATAAGAAACAGAAGAATGAGCGTGATAGCAAGTAGGATGCTTCCCAAAAATTCCAACGCGCCTATTGAGCGCACCACGATGGGAACGAGCAAAATGGAATACGAGAGCAGTGCGACGAAGTAGACACTGACATGAAAGACGAGTTTTTCGTACCGTGGGCGGAACTTTTCGTTGCCCACAAGCATAAATACGAGAAAGAGAATGAACGGCCAGGAAGCCGACAACGACGCAGAACGGAAATAGAAAATAACAAATGCCGAGAAGAGCGCACCGAATGCAATCTGCAGTGCAAGCGGTGCAACAGCGACACCCCATGCCAAAACACGATGTTGGGCATGTTCGCGCTCCCGGTGTGCCAATACCACAATCGAGATGGCCGCGAGCAACAGGTACCCAATGAGGATGAGATTCTCCGCGAGCAGATCGATGCGGCGGAGTGTAAGGGAGTCAACAGTGAAACCAAAAAGAAGCGCCCCGCCTGAAAGTATGCGTTCGTGTTTTTCCAGAAATGCCTTGAAACGGATGATGGATGCGCGCATGAATGCAGAATACCACTTAGAAGCTTAGCTTCTAAGTGGTATTCTGGGGGGAGGATTTGGTCACAAGTTACTAATTCGCTTCGCTCATAAGTACTTTCGACCCCGCCTCGTCCCGGCAAGCCGGGACTGCGGCCTTCAAATCCTCTTCAACACCCCACGAAAATAACAAAAAGACAGCATATGCTGTCTTTTTGTTATTTTGTGCGCAGGAGAGGATTTGAACCTCCATGCCCTTGCGGGCGCTACCACCTCAAGGTAGTGCGTCTACCAATTTCGCCACCTGCGCGCGTGGGCAGTATAGATGAAAAACAAATAAGAGAAAAGACCTCTCGTGAGGTCTTTTATTCCGTAGTTTCTTTGGTTTCTGCCGTCTCAACTGTCGGCTCTTCTGCGAGTACTTCTGCAGGTGCCTCTTCCTTCTTTTTACCTGTTGAGATATTGACGAACTGCATGCGGCGCATCTGACGTCGGATTTCGCGTGCCGCCTTCTCGCGGATGTGGTAGAGCTTTGCGCGACGCGTCTTTACGCGGCGCAGAATTTCAATTTTGTCGATGGAAGGTGCGTACAGCGGGAAAATTTTCTCAACGCCGTAACCGTCAGCAACACGGCGAACCGTAAAGGTTGCACCGGCTGTTGAACCGCCCTTGCGGCCAATCACCGTACCCTCAAAAGCCTGGAGGCGGGTCTTTCCCTTTTCCTCAACTTTCACCCAGACGCGAACGGTGTCACCCGCGCGCATCGGAAGCTCCTTGCGCTCAGTCATGTCTACCGGCGAGATTTTTACTGCTGCGTGTACCATAGTTGTAGGCACCGTACTTTAGCACGGAGCCCAAAAAACGGCAAGATTTAGCGCTCTTTGGAGAGAAGCGTCTCCGCCTCAAGAAAATCCTCAGGAAGCGGCGCTTCAACGGTTTTTTGCTCACCCGAGGGTAGCATGAGCGAGAGTGAGAGTGCGTGAAGCGCGAGCCGTGAGAAGCCGAGCGCGGGGTACTGTTTCGGTGCATAGAGCCCGTCACAGACTACCGGATGGTTGATGGCCTTGAGGTGCACGCGAATCTGGTGTGTGCGTCCGGTTTTGGGATGCAACTCCAGATACGAATGTTCTTTTCCGCGGGCAAGCACCTTGTATTCCGTCACCGCGTCACGCATCGCTCCGCGTGCGCCGCGCTGTGCAGACCACAACCGCGGGTCGGTTCTACTTTTGCCGATGGGGCGGTTGATGACTTCTTTATCTTTCTTCACGACACCATACACGAATGCGCGGTACGTTTTTGTTGCTTCACGTTCCTGGAACACCGACTTAAGATGCACAAACGCGTCTTCGTTTTTTGCAATAACAAGCACACCGGAGGTGTCGCCGTCGAGCCGGTGCACGATACCCGGCCGCTCAATCATAATGCCGTTGGAAAGTATCTGCGGCTCGCCCACCGTCGCGGATTCCGGGTAGTGCGAAACAACCCAGTCAACAATTGTCGGCTCCTTGGTCTTGCCGTCGTCGTGCACGAGCACGCCTGACGGCTTGTTGATAAATACAACATCATCGTTCTCAAAGAGGATGGGGATATTCATCCCATTAGAAGCAGGTCGCGGTCACTGCTGACAGCGGCATTGCTTGATTATGTTGGTAATGGTTCATATTTTTAAACACCTGAACCCCCAGTAGTGGCGACCGCGCTTTCTAACGGGATTCATATACTCTATTGTACGGAAAATCCTGAAAATTGTCCCTCGGGTTCTCGCCAGACAACTGCCACATCGCGCACGCGGGCGAGAAACGGACCTTTGCGAAGGTATTCAAGGAGTTTTTGGAGTTTTGCTTCCGGTCCCTGCGCCACAACACGTACTTCTCCGACGCCGCGGTTCTCGACGAATCCTTGCAACCAAAGCGCGCGGGCATGCCGGAGTACAAACTCCCGAAACCCGACACCTTGCACTTTACCTGAGACCACTGCCTCGATCTCGTGCATATATGTTTGTTAGTGCGCGCTGAGGGATTCGAACCCCCGACCTTCTCTGTGTAAAAGAGTTGCTCTACCAACTGAGCTAAGCGCGCATATTTTTTGTCATCCCGGACGGCGAACCTACCTGAATTGTACTACCTGTCCTCCCGGAGGGAATCGAACCCCCATCAACTCCTTAGAAGAGAGCTGCTCTATCCATTGAGCTACGGGAGGATTTCCACCCTACCACAACAAGTCCCCCTCTGTCATTTAGTACGGATCCGGAATAGTGACACCCTCTTGGAGTCGTCTGAAAAATGTCGCTTCCCTGACAGAAAACGCACCGAGCACTTTTTGGATGTGTTCTTTGTCTACTTCGCGAGCTTCGGGAATATCAAGTGATGAGGTAATGACGCGATCGCCGATACCGCGAACCTTGAAGAAAAACAAAAGGGACAGCGTGATAACACCTGCACATACCAAGAAAAACAAAAACAGCAAACGGATCCATACACCAGTATTCGTTCGCGGCACAAATAAACCCTTCAAGAGTGTCATTGTTTTTGAACCGATATTTTTCGTTGCCATAAAATAATTATTTTTTGAGTGTTATGGAAAGCGCTGCACGTAGCGACCAAACCGGCCGCGGCGTCTCCGAGTCGGTCCCCGACGTATCAAGCGTTACCTGCTTGACGGACGACTGATACGGGAGCGAATCCAAAAGTGACAAGAGGTGCGAAACTGACGCCCATGATCCTTCGGAAAACACATTCACCACAAGCGTCCCCTCGCGCGTTTCTGGATTTTCCTCATCAACGTGCACCTGCAACACCGTCACCGGCGCACCGACAACCTCACTGAACCCTTCAATTTCCTCAATGATAGTGATGACGTCTTCCGGCGTCTTGAAGTACGTCGTCGCAAGCAGGCGTTCGTGCGAGAGCTCGGCGAGCGTTCCTGCGGTATCGCGCACCCGTCGCTCCAACTGAATTTGCAGCAACAACTCCTCCTGGATGGTCGTTATTTGTTCGTACAGTCGCTGGGTCTTCATCGTCACAAACACATAGACACCAATAAGTGCCGCGCACAGCGATATCGCTGCATAGAGTGTCAGTTGTCGCATATTTTTTCCCTGTTTCGGCAGCATCATAGTTCTGTTTGTGTTGCCGTTGCCTCCGGTTCTTCGTCTGCAGCACGCGTTCCGTACGAATCAATGGAAACCGGTTCAGAAAGCGACAGTGTCAGTCCAAAATCAATATCCTCACTTCTTGCCAAACTCGAAATAGGTACATCGACGCGAGAAAAGAGGGCGGATTGTCGAAGGTTGTTGCCAAATGCAATGAGCGCAGCACGCGTCGTTGCCGTACCGAGCACCGACACAGTAACGCCGCTATCTCCGTAGGTGTATGAAATCTGCATTACGCGAACACCTGAGGGTATGCGCGGAACGACGTCCTCTAAAATAGAGGTCGGTGTTCGCTGAGACAGCGCCGCTTCAAGCAGATTCGAACGCGAGGAAAGATCGATGAGTACATCGCCACCACCCTGTTTGCGCTGCAAATCCACAAGTGTCTTCGTCGCCTGAAGCTGAGCGTCAAATCCGGCAACGCCCGACCACGTGATGATAGCCGACGGTATCGCAAACAAGAGCGCAAGAACTGTTGCAATCGACGTCAGCGCGATTGCGATGATGCCAATTCTCCGACGATGCTCCCAGAGCACGCGCTTCACATCATTTGTAGGAAGCAGGTTGACCACGCTCTGTATTGTAACGCACAGAGAGAAACGAAAAAACAAGAAGTGTGAAGATTACTCGTCTTCGTGGAGTGCCAGACCGACCGCAGGAGCGTAGCCGAGCGATTCCGTTTCCGGGAGCGTGGGAACAAACGCGTCGAGTGAGAATGCGTTCTCCCACACGTTTCCCTTCACCACAGATACACGCAAGGCGTTTTCAAGATATTCGGGCAGTCCGGCAATGTTTGCGTTCCCTCCGACGAGAATGATTTTCTCAACGCTCTGATGCGCCACGTCATATCCCTTGGTATCTTTGTGCGTCTGCCAATACACGATGTATCGGTCGAGCTCGTTGCTCAGTCGCTTTGCAAACGAAACGAAAGCCTCCTTCCCCATTGCGTCATTTTGATAGCGCAGCCCTTCCTCATTTTTAATACGAACAAGGTCATCCCCAGATGCGTCCGGAAGAACGTTTTGCAGCACGGCGTCTATCTCATCGCCGCCGATATCAATCGTCGCAGTGAAACGTACCGTCTGCCCTTGCACGACAGATATCCCCGAACGCTTCCGGCCGATATCAACAACCATGGCTACCGCTTTGGACTTCTTCGGGACAACCGCACGCGCAACCGCTTGTGCTTCTATTTCAAGCGACAGTGTCTCAAGGCCTGCGGCGGAAAGCAGGCCGACGTATTCTTCCGCAACGGAGGACGGATATACCGACACGGACACCATCTGCTGTCCCGGGACGGTCGCCGCCCCCGGAACGATTTCATAATCGATAATCGCATTGTCCGGAGAAAGCGGCACATTCTCTTCTATTTTGAATTTAAGTGATTCGCGAATCTCATCACTGGTGAGACCGCGCGGCACATACGCCGGGAAGATGTACCCTTCCTCTTCCGGTAGTGAGGCACGCACAAAATGTATTTTGTGTTTTTTAGAAAAACTGGAGAGTATCTCGATAAGCTTTTTTTTGTCTGCAACTTTTCCGCCCTCAATGACACCGTGCGGAACGGAAACTGATGCAAAGCGCTTCAAGCGGGCGCCGTGTCGTCGCGTTCTGAGAAATTCAACAAACTTCACCGAATGATCGGAGATGTCGAGGCCGGCCGCAGGCATGAGCAAATACGGAGGCGTCGGAAAAATCGAAAGAACCCAAGAGACAATACTCATACTTCTATAGTACTAACGACACAGGATGAGGGCAATGCAAAACCGTACTCACACCTCTATCCCAAACGCGTGCCTGGTGGCATATCCGTTTCAGGGACAATGAAAGAGAATTTTTTATCATCGCCCTCACCAACAGACGCGGCAAAGAGCATACCATTGCTCTCAAAACCCTTGATTGTTTTCGGCTCAAGATTAAACACCCAGGTTGTTTTCTTTCCAACGAGCGTTTGCGGATCGGCAACATACTGCTTAATGCCGGAGACGAGTTGCCGTGGTTCTGCATCGCCGAAATCAACTGAGAGGCGCAACAGTTTATCCGTTTCCGGAATTTCTTCGACGGAAAGAATTTGTCCGATGCGAATATCCACCTTCTTAAAATCATCGTATGAGATGTGTTCCATATTATTTTTGAAAACGTTTTTTATCCAAAAACCGCTGCAAGATAACCGCGGCGGCAGACGCGTCAATCATATCGTTTGTTCCCGTAAAGCGCGCTGCTTCCTGCGATGAGAGCCACTCTTGCTCAAACACAACAGGAATACCGGCAACACCCTCAAGTTCTTTCTTAAACGAACGGACGTGTTCCATGATGGGGTTATCTTGCCCGCGCAAGTCAGAGGAATACCCGAGCACAATGATGTTTGCGCCCTCTTTCTTTGCGAGTGTGGTGATGTCTTTGGGAAGTTTTTTTGTATTGGAAAGAACAGAAAGCGGAAACGCGAGTGTTTCGCTCTGGTCGGAAAGCGCAACGCCTACGCGTTTCTCGCCGTAGTCTATGCTCAGGACGGTCATGGGCAAATCGTAGCAGATTCACGGACAAATCGACAACGAAACTCTTTGCGTGTAGAGTGTCGCCAGACGCATACCGCTGCACGCACCTAAAGGGAGGGACGTCTCATGAAAAGACAGATCCTCGTCGCAGTCGTCGTGCTCGCCGCGCTCAGCGCTCCCGGATTCGCGCAGTACTACGCCGGCCCCACCGTCGTGTCCTCCGAGGGTCTCGGGTACGAGAGCCCGTACGCCGGTCTCACACTCTCCGGCGAGAGGCTGGGGTGTCCGTGGATCGTGCGCGCCGAGGTCTCCGTGCTGCAGGCGAAGAAGCTGGACACGGGAACCGGCAACGCCGCATCCGGGGAACTCCGCGTCTCCCGAATGTTCGGTCGTCGCATCGCCCTAGGCGTCGGCATCGAGCACGCGGAGCAGTTCGCGGGTCTCTACGAGAAGGGCTCCACCGTCTTCGGTCCGGAGCTGATGTTTCTCGGCGGGAGACGCGAGTTCCGCGCATCCTTCGGAGTACTCGGTGGCGACGCCCAGGTGGAGCAGGTGCTGTACATTCGGCTCGAACGAGTGAACCATCACCGGTTCAGCTTCCTGGTCGAAGATGTGCAGTTCAAACAGGAGGGTGCAAGCGAGAGCGGGAGGCGCATCGCCTTCCACTACGGATTCCCGCTCAAGAGACGCTCGCGATGAGCAACGCAACAGCCCGGTTCGACACGTGTGTCGAACCGGGCTGAATCTTTTTTCCAACTATCAGTTATTCGTTTGTGGTGTGCGGAGTCCCGCCCATGGCGCTGACCGCCTTTTTCGGAAACAGCGTGTTAAAGCGAAGCTTCGCGATGGCAAACAAGTAGACAATCTCAAGGATACCAACCGTGTTTACCACGAGCAGAATGATAAACCACCAACCCTGCCCCCGCTTTGCTGAGTGCCACAGTGCGAGCCCTTTCCAAAAGAGCGCCCAAAGCATTGCGATAATAAACAGCGGCGACACCCAGCCTCCGTCGCCTCCCCATCCAAGTCCCATTGCGCTTCCAAAATCCATATGTAGTTTGGTTAAAAAGTAATAAAACTTTCTCTAGATGTGCTCTCGGCAGGAATCTGCCCGAGGTACTAAGTATTTTGTCGTACAAACGACAAAATACAAAGTACTCGTCGCCACGGCTCCCCTTCGACTCGCTATGCTCGCTCTGGGTCCGCCTTTCGATTCCCGGCGAACCGCTACATAACAAAAGTCGCCGAATGCTGACGCATCCGGCTCCTTTGTTTTGTGCTCTCGGCAGGAATCGAACCTGCATTACAAGCTCCGCAAGCTTGCGTCCTATCCGTTGAACGACGAGAGCGAAAAGAGGATGACACGCGGGTGCGTCAGAGCGAAGTGTTCGAGGAAAGAGAAAAAAGAAAAGCTTGTTTTTCTTTTTTCTCGACTCCGAGGACACGGGAGCTCCAGCACCCATGTGGTCCGACTGACCTCTCGTATGGTACCCCCTTACGAGAGGTCCTTTTATTTGCGATACGAGAGCAACGCTACTCTACCAGAAACCACCTGTTTATTCTAGAACCCGAGCAGTGCGAGCAGACGGTCTGAAAACGTCTCGTGCACTTCCGCCTCATGAAGATACTGCGAGAGTTTTTCACGCACCTCATCTGAAGAGACACCTTGTAGTTGCATGATGATGTGCGGCATTGCCACTTTCTTTGATGTCAGGATGAGTTGATTCGGAATGATGTGCTCGTGAATCCAGAATGACTGGAGTGTCGGGTATGGAAACAGCGTCGCGTTTATCATGATGCCGCGATCCGTAATTTCGTACTGCACCATATTCGGATGACGAAGTGCGTGCAGTCCAAGCGCAACCGCGCCAATTGCAATGACGAGTCCGAAGAGCAAATTGCCGAAAATAATCGAGAGGATAATGCCGCCGCCTGCAATAATTCCAAGTCCCCAGAACCAGTCCGCGTTCCGCGGCTTGTGTTCGTATTCAAGCGCCTCCCACGAAAGATGCGTTTGCATGAATCTAGCGTACCACGATTATTTCTTGCCCAAAGAGGTCTTTGTTAGTATCGTGGTGCGCATACGGTGGGGTGGCGGAGTGGTCTAACGCACCTGTCTTGAAAACAGGAGTCCCTTTACGGGGACCGTGAGTTCGAATCTCACCCCCACCGCACATAAGAAACGACCGCTCACGAATGAGCGGCCTTGCCTGCCTTGCGGTCGAGCTGTGCTTGGAGCCGCTCGACCATGTCCTTGACCTTGGGGTCCTTTCGCCCCGATGGTTTGCGACCGAGAACCTCGTTCTTGCTCGGCCGCCTGATGACATCGAATTCATCCTTAAATACCGTGAACTGCAGTCGTGCGTCCTTCTCCTGCGACCGAAGTGCATACCGAACTTCCGCGAGTGTTGCCTCGTAGCCGTTGCGAGATACGCCGTCGCTGCACGGGAGGTTGTTCTTGACCACCTCGTCGGTCCGGCCCATGCCGAGCCGCTCGTTCGTGTATGTGTCGTGCGGTGCTAAATAATATCGAGCCATCGCTACCCCCTTTCGTCTGGGCGAGACAATATCACAGCGGTTTTGTGTTGTACATGAACACCAAAACACCCTACACTGAGAAGTAGAAGAGCCTCATTTCTTTCGGGAGGAACACCATGTTCAACGCGCCTAAAGCAGTTGCGTGGTCGGAAGTCCTGAAAAGAAAAGATCTTATCGGAGGAGAGGTTGAGTTGAGAAGTGGAGAGCAGGTGGTCCGAGCACCCATTCTTGCGCTTCGGCTCGACGGAAACAACTGCATTATCGATGTCGAGTGGGGCGCGGAACTGATTGCACCCGGAACGTGGGAGTATCACAACATTTCCTGGTGCAAACTCAACGTCATCGACTCCCCCGCCTTCGACATCGGTCTTGGTATCGTGTCGTTTGTCATCCCCGATATCGGTGTTGGCCTTGTGTTTCCCTGCGGGCGACGGGCACCTCTTGATACCGATACAATCGTGGGAATGCACGTCATCGCCAACTGACGGAAAACCGTCCCGGGTTACCGGGACGGTCTTTGTGTCTTTATTATTTTTCTGATTTCTTGAGGAGTGCGCTCAGGCGGGATTTCTTTCGTGCGGCGGTGTTTTTCTTGATAACGCCGCGCTTTGCCGCTTTATCAATTGCCTTGTATGCTGCCGCGAGTTTCGCCTTTGCATCCTTCGTCTTACCGGAGGCAACCAAATCGCGAATCTCTTTGACCTCGCCCTTCATTGTGCGCGTGCGGCGCAGGTTGAACACCCGCTTGCGGGCGGATGAACGCATTGCTTTCTTTGCTTGATCCAGAATCGGCATGTTGAATTAGGGAACCGGGAACAGTGACTCGTGAACGGAGAAACCACAGCCCAGCGAGAACAGCGTACCAGAAAGCGTCCCTGTGTCAAATTTACCTCTGTTTTTCACCTCCTGTTCCCTGTCCTCTGTTCCCTGTTCCCTTTCACACGCTATACTGGAAGCATGATTTCGCACATTCAAGGCGCGGCACTCCACACGGAGCCGGGACTCGTCGTTGTTGAGGCAAACGGCGTGGGCTACGCGGTGCATGTTGCCCGTGACACAGCCGCGAAGGTGCGCATCGGGGACGCCGTGTCGCTGTGGACATACCTCTCGGTTCGAGAGAACGCCATGGATCTCTTCGGTTTCTCCGACCGCGACGAACTCGCATTCTTTGAGATGCTCCTCTCCGTTCCGGGAATTGGTCCGCGCTCGGCACTCGCGGTTTTATCCCTCGCCACCCCTGAGGTTTTGAAAAAGGCTATTGCTGAAGAAAACGTCACGTACCTCACGAAGGTTTCCGGCATCGGCAAAAAAACGGCGGAGCGCATCGTGGTAACGCTCAAAGACCGCCTCGACGGACACGTTGCCTCAGGCGAGCTCGGTGATGATGCCGACGTCATCGAAGTATTGGTCTCTTTGGGCTACTCGCAAGCGCAAGCGCGCGATGCCGTGAAGAAAATTGATACAGAGAAAACGGGTGCATCCGAACGCATTAAGGAAGCGCTCAAAATACTCGGCTCTCGTTCATAATTCATGCTCAACACAATCCTGCGGACAATCGAGCGGTTCATACCGAAAAAACTTTACCGCCTCGGACAACCCATCTATCACTGGAAGCTTGCGCTCCTAGGCGCGCTGTTCTATCGCTTCCCCTCCCGCTCCATCAAAGTCGTCGCCGTCACTGGTACAAAAGGAAAATCATCCACGGTTGAGCTCATCAACGCGGTGTTGGAGGAAGCGGGATACACAACCGCAGTGCTCGGTACGATTCGTTTTAAAATTGCAGACAAAGAGGAACGCAACCTCTACAAGATGACCATCCCGGGACGCTTTTTCGTGCAGCGTTTTTTGCGCCGCGCGGTGTCTGCCGGGTGCGATTGGGCAATCCTTGAGATGACATCAGAGGGTGCAAAACAATTCCGACACAAGTGGATTGATTTTGATGCACTCGTGTTCACCAACCTCGCGCCTGAACATATTGAATCGCACGGTTCATACGAGAAGTACCGCGACGCGAAACTTTCCATCGCGCGACAGCTCGCAAAATCACACAAAAACGGAACCGTCATCGTTGCAAACGCCGACGACCCCGAAAGCGGGCTGTTTCTCCGCGTCGGTGCGACATATGCACTGCCGTTTTCACTCTCGCAGGCAAACGTCCTGCGCGTCGGGCAAACCGCATCAACGTTTTCATACAAAGGAGTACCGTTTGAAGTGCCGCTTGCCGGACAATTCAACGTCTACAACGCGCTTGCCGCCATCGTGTTTTGTGAGAGTCAAAATATTCCGCTTGCAGTCATCGCGCAGGGTCTTTCCCGTGTACAACAGATACGCGGACGCGCCGAGTTCATCCGAGAGGGACAAGATTTCGACGTTGTTGTGGACTACGCACACACGCCGGACTCGCTTATGGCGCTCTACGGCGCATTCAAAGAAAGCACGAACATCTGCGTACTCGGCAACACGGGCGGCGGACGCGACACATGGAAACGTCCGGAGATGGCACATATCGCCGAGGAGTACTGCGCACACATGATTCTCACCAACGAAGATCCGTATGATGAGGACCCGAAAAAAATCCTCGATGAGATGGCCGCGGGAGTAGAGAGCAAAGAAAAGCTTCATATCATTCTCGACCGGCGCGAGGCGATTCGCGAGGCGCTGAAGAGTGCGGCGTATCTGCGCGCACAGGATCGAAAAAAGCGCGTCGCAGTACTCATCACCGGCAAAGGCACCGACCCGTACATCATGGGGCCGCGTGGAGAAAAACTTCCGTGGGATGATGCGACCGTTGTGCGCGAAGAATTGAAAGCGCTACACTAGAAAACATGAAAGACCTCGTTAAAGTTCTCTTCTTCGTCGTCGCAGGCATCTTCTTCATTTCATACGTGCAGGATGCCGGCGTACTCGGCAATACCGGATTCGGCGGTTCCGGCACGTCACACTCATCTTCACGAACATCATATTCCCGCTCGTACGATGAAAACAATGACGGAGTCGTGAGCTCTAATGAGTACCAGAGCGGTGAGTTGGAGCGCATCGAACAAGAACTTGAAGAGCTTACGCGCCTCGTTGCACAAGCGCGCGAAGAACAGAACCGCTCTCCCTACTACGGCGACATAACGCTCCGACGCGGCAACACGCGCGCCGATAACCCTCGTGAGGAGTATCTCATCATCCGCTCAAACCGCCGTGACGGCGATCCGATTTTCATATCCGGCTGGAAACTTGAGAGTCTGGTAAGCGGCAACCGTGCCACGCTTCCAAAAGGCGTTGCACTTCTGGAAGATGACCGCCCGTGGCGAGGCGAGAAAAATGTATTCCTCCTTCCCGGAGAAAGTGCCGTCGTAAACTCCGCGTACGCATCCGGTATCAACACGGGATTTCTCACCAACGCTTGCATCGGGTATCTCGAAGAAAACCGCGACTTTACTCCCGGATTGCGAAACAACTGTCCGCTCTTAGAAGACGAACCGCTCGCAGCCAATTTGTTTCCCCCGTCGTTTTTCGATGACGATGACGATTTTGATGCATGCTGGGACGCAATTGAAGACGCACCGATGTGCCGCAAAGCATTCCCTGATTTGGACACCGACATTGATGAACTGAAAGATTGTCGCGCATTCATTAGAAAATACGCAACCTACGAAGGATGTGTTGCACTCCACAAAACCGATCCCGATTTTCTTGGCGACGAGTGGCGTCTGTACCTTGGCGCCCGACGCGACCTCTGGCGCTCTGAACGCGAGGCAATTGCACTCTTTGATCACAACGGCTTCGTCGTCGATATTTTGGAACTGCAGTAGACACTTTCTATTTTTTCTGGTATCGTCCGCGGCGGACAATGCCTCAGAAAGGAGGGTGCAGCAATGACCGAAAAGATGTTGTTCGGACCCGGATTCGTGGCGCTCATGGAGGCGCCGAACTCGTCGGTCCGCATGGAGCAGAAGGGCTTCCCGCCTCGGGTGCTCGGCAACCTCATCAACGTCGCCGAAGACCCGATGGATTCCGGCCAGACGTCGCACTCCATCCGTCTGGAGTTCGAGCTCATCGGTGTGTGTACCGGTGACGGCTGGAACCCCCGGCGCGACAGCGTCTGGCGGCAGCCACTCTCGGACAATCCGCGCGAGATGAACCGCGAGATCGCCCTCCGCATGGGAGGCGAGCTCACCGCTGAGACCACGCACGACGGCGTCAGGTGGGTGCTCCGAGAGAACGGTGTCACGTACACGTTCTATCCCGGACGGCACGCGATCCGTTTCGACAAGCTCCTCGCCCCGCCCCCGCCGCGGCATCCGGCTTCGAGAACAGCACCTGTTCGGCACAACGAGTTGTGACGAACACGCAGTACCAGGGCGACGCACTTCCGCGTCGCTCTTTCTATTTCAATGAAAATAAAATGATACCTGCGGTAACGGAGACGTTGAGTGACTCCTTCTTCCCCACCATCGGGATTTCCACGATATCGTCACACATGTCCAAAACCTCTTTTGAGATTCCCTTTGTTTCCTCGCCGAATACAAACGCTGTCGGTGCGGTGTATGAAAATGTTTTGAAATCTTTTGCGCGTGTGTCCTGTTCAACCGCAACGATACGCACGCCGTCTTTTTTAAGCGCCACAATCGCATCTTGCGTGCTCGGTACATGTTTCCACGCAACTGAATTTTGCGCACCAAGAGAAACTTTCGCAAAATCCCGACGCGCGCGCCCAAAACGGTCTATCGGAGAGGGTGTCACACCGCAGAGATATATGTTTGAAACACCCGCGCCGTCGCACGTGCGAAATATGGAGCCGACGTTGTGAACGCTTCGAATATTGTCGAGAATAACGGAGATAGTTCTCATACAATTATTATACGCCCCAGACCTGTCATCACGGATTACTAAGCTTTTTGCTTCGTTTTACTCGCAAAAATCTAAGTACCCGCGATCCCGACTCGACTCTGCCTTCGGCAGATGTCTCCGTCCCGGACTGTATGCAAAAACACTCCGCAGGGAGTGTTTTTGCATACAGTCCGCCCAGTTGGATTCGAACCAACGACCCTCTGCTTAAAAGGCAGGTGCTCTACCAGGCTGAGCTATGGGCGGGAAAACAACGATACTCTACAACAAATGCGCCGTATTTGAAAGGTTTTAGAGTCCTAGTACAAACTGCTCCAGCGCGATATCAAGTGAAGGGCCACCCGCGCGTGCACTGTGGTACATGGAAAGCAGTTTCTTCGAAATAGTCCGCAGCTCGTCCTCTGAATAATTTTTAAGCGCCCCTTTTGCCTTCGTAACGGCGAATGGTTTGAGGCCTTCCGTGTCACCGCGAGCAACGAGCAGGAGTGTTTTTATCTGCCACCAGAGAACTCCGTGGATTTCCTCCGGAGCGATATCTTCTGCAAGCGCTCGTGACAGTGCCACCCACGCACCTTTGCGATCGCGCCGCGCCACCGCGTCGGCAAGCGAGAATACGTTGAACCGTTCTTCTTTTTTTTCGTGCGCGTCAAACTCGCGCATGTCCTGCGCATATTTTTGGAACGCCTTTTTCAGCGGCGCATCCGGTTTCTCTTCCAGCACGATGAAAATGTGCTCGGATTCCGCCATGTCTTTTGCACGCTCCTTTGCGAGCTCGCGCGTCTCGTCGTCTCCCAGTGCAAAATCCAACACGACGACATGCTTGTCCTCAAACAATCCACGGCTTTCAATGAGTTCGGAGAGGCGCGCATGCACGCCTTCACCCTCGGTGAGCCGAAACACCTGTGCATTCGGACGTTTTTTTGCAAGCGCCGAGAGCATCTTGTGCGACTCGTCGCGAATCTTGTCTCTATGGGAGCCGAAGAGGACGTACAGCATATTAGATTTCCTGCATTTCACTCCATCGTCTTCCGACTTGCGCCTCCACAACAATCGGCACACCGTCGCGCATCTCATCCGGCATCGCCTGCTCCATGATGCGCTTCAGCTCCGGCACCACTTCATTCACCAGAGTATCCTCCACCTCAAAAATGAGCTCGTCGTGGATTTGAAGCACGAGTCGGACACGTTCAGGAAGCCCTTTTTCAAGAATATATTTGTCCGCATCAATCATCGCGATTTTTATGATGTCCGCCGATGTTCCCTGAATAGGCGCATTAATCGCCTGGCGCTCGGCTTCCGCGCGAATGTACGGGAGCGGTGAGCGCAGTCCGGCGAGCTGCCTTCGGCGGCCGAACATTGTCTCGGTGTACCCCTTAGTGCGCGCGTCGGCTTTTGCTTTTGCGATGTATGCCGAGAGTCCGGTGAATGTTTTTTCGTATTCTGCAAGATATTTTTGTGCATCGGTCCTCGGCATCTGCGCGGTGGATGCGAGCGCGTTGGCACCCATGCCGTAGATGATGCCAAAGTTGATGACTTTTGCGGTGCGGCGCATGGTCGCGGTCACCTCGTCCGGTTGTACGTCAAAAATTTCCGCGGCAACGGTCGTGTGAATGTCGCCACCGTCGTGAAATGTTTTTACCAAACGCTCATCGCGCGAGAGAATCGCGGCAATACGAAGTTCAATCTGTGAGTAGTCCAGCGCGCACAGCGTGAATCCTTTGGCAGCGACAAATGCGCCGCGCACCGCGCGTCCCAGCTCCGTCTTTATCGGAATATTCTGCAAATTCGGGTTCTGCGATGAAAGACGGCCGGTCGCGGCGCCCGTCTGCACGAAGGTTGTGTGCAGTCTGCCGTCCTCGCCGACTTGTTTGGGCAGTGCATCAATGTACGTTGAGAGCAGTTTTTGCAATTCCCGGTACGCGAGAATCTCCGGAATAATCGGATGCGCGTCGGCAAGCTTTGAAAGTTCGGATTCGCGCGTTGAGCGCTGTCCCGTTGATGTTTTCTTGCCGCCTTTCAGCCCCAGTTTTTCAAACAGCACGTCGCCGAGCTGTTTGGGTGAGTTGATGTTAAATTCTCCGCCGGCACGATCCCAGATTTTTTTCTCCAGCGCGGAGAGCTGTTTGTGATAGTCACTGGAGAGGTTTTTGAGGAATGCGGTGTCCAGCGCGATACCGATGTCTTTCATCTTCGCAAGCACCGGGGAAAGCGGTTTTTCGATATTTTCAAAAACATCCTGCAATCCCTCTTCTTTGATGCGTGCGAGTGCTTTTTCACGCGCGGATGAAAGCGACAAGGTCTTGGTGCATGAGAGAATATCCTGCTCAGACGGCGTCGTCAGCTCTGAGTTAAGCAGCCATATGGCGAGCTGTAACTCTTCAAGCTCGGCATCCGATATCTCCTGTGCGCCGGGCGCCGTCTCCGTGAACAATTTGTCAGAAACTTTAAATTGCTCTTTGACGCGAGCTGAAAGCGAGCGAAATCCGAGTTCATCAAACAGCGCGAAAACATTTTTTGGCTGAAACGCCTCTTTCCACTCAACATCAGGCAGTGAAAACTCAATCGGCGCGTCGCGGCGAATGGTGCCGAGCATTTTTGAAAATTCCGCCTCCTCTTTTCCCTCTTTCAGAAGTCCCACGATGCGCTTTGTGATGCCCGCTTTCTCAAACGCTTTTTCATCCTTTGAAAGTTTTTTGTACATGTCCTCGATACCGCCGAATTCGGTAATCAAGGTTGTTGCGGTCTTCTCTCCGATTCCTTTGATACCGGGGATGTTGTCCGACGGATCGCCGCGCAGACCTTTGTAGTCAGGCAAAAGCTCCGGACCAAACCCGTAGCGTCTCACGACGTCGTCTTCGTCATACAACACTGTGTCTTGAATGCCTTTGCGCAGCGTAAACACTTTGACGCGGCCGTTTTCAACAAGCTGCAAGGTGTCGGTATCACCTGAGGCAATGACCACCTCAACGTCTTTCTTTCGTTTGAGTTTCTCCGCGATGGTTCCGATGATGTCGTCCGCTTCAAACCCCTCTTTTTGATAGATGGGAATGGAAAATGCGGAGAGTACGTCTCGGCCACGCTCAATTTGTGCGACAAGATCATCTTCCGCTTTCACGCGCGTGGCTTTATATCCGTCAAACGCATCGTGGCGATAGGTTGGTTTCGGCAAATCATACGCCGCAATGATGTAGTCCGGCTTGAGGTCGTTGATAAACTTTAAAAGCATCGCGCAGAGACCGTACAGCGCCCCTGTCGGCTCGCCAGTTGCCGACGTAAAGTCAGGCAAGGCGTGATACGCACGGTGAATGACCGCGTGCGAGTCCAAAATAACGAGTCGTTTCTTTTTTGTGCCATTTACACTCATAAATCCGGAAATGTTATTGCCCGTGTCCCATCACTCACCCATTCAAATCGAAGTTGCACCGCATCGGGAGGCATCGCGCCGGGCACCTGCTCCGGCCACTCAATTGCAACAAGCGTCCGGGGCGACGCACACGTCTCCTTCCATCCGATTTTTTGGAGCTCATCGGCGCTCTCCAGACGGTACGCATCAACGTGGGTCAATGAAGAAAATTTGGGAACGGGGAACGGTGAGTGGGGAACAGAAATCGGGTACGTTTTCTGCAGCACAAACGTCGGACTGGTAACGTGCTCTGTAATGCCAAGATGTTCCGCGAGTGCCTTCACGAACGCCGTCTTGCCGGCACCAAGGTCTCCCGAGAGTCCCACGACCGTCGCGCGGTCGGAAAAGCTCGGCAGACGCTCCAAAAACGAGGCCGCTGCCGCGCTTAGAGCCGCAAGTGATTCGCATTCCACACGTTTCATGACCCCATTGTAGCACCCGAAAAACATGCTAGGATGCGATACCAGATACCACCTTGTTCTCGCCACAGGAAGGAGTTCCGGCATGGCCAAAGAAGAAAAACCCCCGCTCCCCGAAGGGCAGGACCCCGTCTACGCGGCGATTTGCCTGCATTGGCCGCGCAACGTACTTCCGTTCGTAGGTGTCAGTAAGACGGTGGAACATGAGCTCATCGCAAGCGGCCACCTCTCGGCAGCCGGCCGTCTGCACGAAGCGTGCGAACACATACAGCACGCTGCGTTCCACGGAGAACCGCCGCCGTATGGTGATGTCGAGATTGTTCGCACCATCCTCGAACAGTATCGCCCCGCAACGGCGTAATCGATCTCCCGCGCCCCCGGCAACAGCCAGGGGCGTCGTTTTCCCTGAAAAGTGTTTATATTTTGCTACACCCCGTGAGATATATGCACATTCACCTAGCACCGACTTTATGTTCCCTATCTCACGGGGTACACTACAGGCATGGTTGAATTTGATACAGAGAAAGAGGAGCGACAGCAACACAAACTCCAACAGCTCCGTGAACAAGAAGAGGAGGACGCGATGCAAATGCTGTCAGAGAAGTACGGACTACCGTACGTCGACTTAACAACAGCATCAATTGAGCCGGATGCTCTCATCTTGCTCCCCGAACAAGATGCCCGCGACGGACAACTCGCGGTATTCGACCGACAAAACAAGAAACTCCTTGTCGCCGTACACGCGCCTGAAAACGCCCTGACAAAAACTGCACTCAACAAACTCTCCGAGCAAGGGTACACACCCGAACTCCACCTCACCTCCACGAAAAGTCTTTCCTCCGCATGGGAACGCTACAAAGACCTCTCCTACTCAACGGGAAGCACGAAGGGGTTGCTTGATGTCGGCGGCGAAGACATCTCCGCGTTCGTCGAAAACATACACAACATCCAAGACGTCGAGAAGTACGTGAAAGAAACCTTGTCGCTCAATCGCGCACACCGCGTCTCACGTATTGTTGAGGTGCTGCTCGGTTCGGGACTCGCGACAAAAGCATCTGACATTCACATTGAACCGGAAGAGGTTGGTGTGCGCATGCGCATGCGACTCGACGGCGTGCTCCAAGACGTCGCAACACTCGATGTAGAAACATACAAGCTCGTACTCTCCCGCATCAAGCTTCTCTCGGGACTTAAACTCAACATTGCCAACGAAGCACAGGACGGGCGCTTCTCCATCCACTTCAAAAAAGTTGATATCGAAATCCGCACATCGATTCTGCCGGGCAATTACGGCGAGTCCATCGTCATGCGTATCCTCAACCCGGATTCCATCTCAGTGGACATAACGTCACTTGGAATGAGCGACAACCTCTACAAAGTCGTGCAGGACGCCATCCGCAAACCAAACGGCATGATTCTCACTACTGGTCCGACCGGTTCGGGTAAAACGACAACTTTGTACGCATTCCTCAAGTCAGTGCACAAACCGGACGTCAAAATCATCACGATTGAAGATCCGATTGAATACCACCTGAAAGGCATCGTGCAAACACAGGTGGACTCCGGCCGTGACTACACGTTCTCCGGCGGGTTGCGTGCGGCACTGCGCCAAGACCCGGACATCATCATGGTCGGTGAAATCCGTGACCAAGAAACTGCCGAAATCGCCATTCACGCGGCGCTGACCGGTCACCTTGTGTTCTCAACGCTTCACACAAACTCGGCGTCCGGCGCCTTCACGCGTCTTATTGACCTCGGTATCAACCCGCGCATTCTGGGTTCCGCACTCTCACTTGCGCTCGCACAACGCCTCGTGCGAACACTCTGTGAACAATGCAAAGTCGAGGTGCCGCTTGAAGGAGACGAGCGCGCAACGATTGAGCGTGTCCTGGAAACCGTTTTTGATAAAAGCAAGATTGCGGACATACAGCGAGAAAAAGTTTGGCATGCAAAAGATGGCGGATGTGAGGCGTGCAACGGCATCGGATACAAGGGCCGCATCGGCATCCACGAAGGTATCATTATGGATTCGACGATTGAGGATGTTGTTGAGACCGCTCCGTCCGAACGTGAAATTAAGAAAGCATCCGTGCATCAAGGTATTCTGACACTACCCCAAGACGCGGTCGTTAAAGTGCTTCAAGGAAAGACAACAATTGAGGAAGTCAGCCGTGTTGTGGACCTTTCCGAGGCGGTATAGACAAAAACTTGCCAGAACGCGAAACCCCCGCTCCAGTGAGGAGTGGGGGTTTCAAAGTCCTAAAAAAGTCGTAGTATGAGTTTTGGTTCTCGGAAGAAGAGAAATCTCTAAGCAAGACCATGAGATTCATTAAGGATACCGTTCGTTACCTCGACATAATCGAGACAACCAACGGGTCCTCACAAATCTTATGCGTGTGGACCACGAAGCTTGCTCAGAGGTTTCTCGCCTCCCTACGCGCCGCTTTTGGGAGGTGCGTCTCCTCAAGCGGGATTTTTGTGTCTTTTTGGTGAAACCGTCTCACCAGGACCTTAAAAGAACAGAAGTATCCTAGCATACTCATTTGAATATGTCAAGTACGCCCTCACACGACCTTTCTGAAAGCTCACTGGACGCATCTCTGCGCCCCGCACTTTGGAATGAGTACGTAGGACAGCGACAGACGAAAGAAAACCTCCGTATTCTGCTCTCTGCAGCTCAACAGCGAGGCCACGCACCCGAGCATGTCCTCTTCTACGGTCCCGCGGGCTTGGGCAAAACAACACTCGCACACCTTATCGCGCGCGAACTCGGCGGCAACATCAAAATAACGTCAGGACCGGCTATTGAACGCATCGGCGACCTCGCATCCATACTGACCAACCTCACTGCAGGCGACATTTTGTTCATTGACGAGATTCATCGCCTCAATAAAGCGATTGAGGAGGTCCTCTACCCCGCCATGGAGTCGGGACGGTTGGATATCATCATCGGCAAAGGTCCGTCGGCGCGCACCGTACAGCTTGAGCTCCCGCCGTTTACGCTCGTTGCGGCAACCACGCGTGTTGCGCTGCTCTCATCTCCGCTGCGCTCGCGTTTTTCCGGCGGCATGTTCCGTCTTGAGTTCTACTCCGAAGACGAAATTTTTGACATCTTGAAACGCTCCGCAAAACTCCTCGGTGTTTCCGCCGACCAAGACGCTCTGCGCGAACTCTCCCGGCGCTCCCGCGCGACACCGCGCACCGCAAACTACCTTCTGAAGCGCGCACGCGACTATGCACAGGTGCACAAGCAAGACATGACGCTCCCTGTCGTCCTTGAAGCACTTTCACTGTTGGGTGTTGATGAGCGCGGGCTCACACCAACGGACAAAAAACTCCTCACCATCATCGCCGAAACATTTTCCGGCGGCCCTGTGGGCCTCTCAACACTCTCCGCGGCACTGTCTGAGGAGGCTGCCACCATTGAAGAGGTGTACGAACCCTACCTTATGCAACTGGGCTTCTTGGAACGCACGCCGCGCGGACGCGTCATCACGAGCAAGGGTCACGCACACATCGGCACCGCTCCGTCACAAGATGCTTTGATGTAAGAATCCGCCCCGTTCACTGTTCCCCGTTCCCTATTCCCTACTTTATATGTCCGGACACAATAAATGGTCACAAATAAAAGAAAAGAAAGGCGCCACTGACGCCAAGCGCAGTGCGTTGTTCACAAAACTCGTAAAACTCATCAAGACTGAGGCCAGGCTCGCGCACGGCGACCTCAACTCTGCGTCACTAAAGGCCGCTATTGAGAAAGCGAAAGCGGCGAACATGCCAAAAGACAACATCGACCGAGCCGTCTCCTCCGCCGAGACGACCGCCGATGAGAAAGTGACGTACGAAGCATTCGGCCCGGGCGGTGTCGCGCTCATCATTGAAGGTCTCACCGACTCGCGCAACCGCACGTCGCAGGAAATTAAACACATTCTCTCAAAAAACGGCTACGCACTCTCGAGTCCCGGCTCGGCTACATGGGCATTCTCCAAAAATCAAGATGGTGTCTGGCAAGCAACCACTATGATGCCAATTTCTGAAGACGACGGCATAAAACTCACTGACCTTATCGAGCAGCTCGAGAGCAACGACGACGTACAAGACGTCTACACAAACGCGGAGTAAGATACACACATGCGCGTACTCGGTATTGATCCAGGATATGACCGCCTCGGACTTGCGGTTGTAGAGGGCGACCGGCAAAAACACACTGTTGTTATTTCCGAGTGTTTTGAAACCGACCCGAAAGAACCGTTCGAGCGACGTCTACATGCTGCCGTCTCAAGAATGCGTAGTATCGTACAGGAACACCGACCTGACTGTGTTGCGCTTGAAACACTTTTTTTCAGCAAAAATCAAACGACCGCTATGCATGTCGCGGAAACGCGCGGCGCACTCATTTTTGCGGCAACCGACGCCGGTGTTTCCGTACAACAGTACGCACCGCAAGAAGTGAAAGTCGCCGTCTCCGGCAGCGGCCGAGGAAGCAAGGACGATGTGGCACACATGCTCCATAAACTCATCGCACTGCCGCCTAAAAAGATGCTTGATGATGAATACGACGCAATTGCCGTCGCACTCACCTGCCTCGTCAGTCAGGGCTGAAAACCGCCTTTTCCACACGCACCCTCCCGCCGGCCTTGACGTGCGGCACCTATTTGCTACAACAGAGTGCGCTTCTGCGTGTGGGTATCTTTTTGTGGTGCACCGCGCAGCGTTTTTATCACCGATTTAACGCATACTGTATGTTGGGAACCAGCACATCGTTTGCACCGTTCGTAGCCGAGGACGACGACGACATCGTTGACCCGGGACTCGTGCCCGCCGACGGCGTCAGTGAGGAGGGTATCGTCGAGGATGACGATACCGAGGACCTCGACTTGAGAACAGCCGAAGAAGAAGACGAGGAAATGTAAACAACAAAAAACCACCCCGGATTCCCGGGGTGGTTTTTTATTTGTCTTTTTTCTTCATCTTAAAGACAATCCTCAAAAACTTTTTCTTTCCGATTTTTATGATGATAGGTTTGGAGACAAGTATTTTCGGGTCTTCGATTTTCTTTCCTGTCTCGGCGTCTTTCAGTCCCCCGCCCTCAACAAGTCGGCGTATTTCGGACTTTGACGGCGCCATACCCTCGCGAATGAGAATGTCTTCAAGCGACACACCGTCAGAAACCACCGCCTCCTTGATGTCTTCAGGTAATTCTTTGTGGGACACGACACGAACGAATTCTTCTTCAGCGCGCTTGGCAGCCGCCGCTGAATGGTAGAGTGTCACAATCTCACGCGCCAGTCGCATCTTTGCGTCACGCGGCGGCAACGCGAGCGCCTCGGCAACCTCACGTTTCGGAAGCCGCGTGCAGGCCTCAAAATACTGCGCGGTAAGCGAGTCGTGGACGCGCATAACGTTTGCGTACATGGTATTCGGCACATCGAGAATGTTGATAGTGTTGCCCAAGCTCTTGCTCATTTTTCGCCCGTCGGTTCCCGGCAGAAGCGACATCATAACAATGTCCTGCGGCTCCTGTCCGTAGTGTTCCTGGAGTGTCCGTCCCGAAAGCAGGTTGAATCGCTGATCGGTGCCGCCAAGTTCAACGTCTGCCTTCACTGCAACCGAGTCGTATCCCTGCATGAGCGGATAAAGGGTCTCTCGCAGTGACACGCGCTTTCCCGCTGAGAGCCGGCGGTGAATGTTGTCACGCGCAATAAAGTCGGCAACGGAGAACTGCTCTGCCTGCTCACCTATCTCCGCGAACGTCAGGCAATCAAGCCATTTTGAGTTGTGGTGCACTTCGGCCTTCTTCATATCAAGAAGCTTCCCCAACTGCGCGAGGTACGTCTTCTCGTTTTTTTGCAGCTCCTTCTTTTGGAGCATCGGGCGTTCAGAATCTTTATCTGATGTGTCCCCGATGCGTCCTGTTGCATCCCCAATGATAAGCACGGCCGTGTGACCGAGCTCCTGAAAATCGCGCATCTTAAGGAGGTTATTCGCGTGCCCGATATGAAGATCGGCACCGGTCGGGTCGATACCGAGCTTGATACGAAGTTTTTTTCCTTCACGCAGTCGCGCCGCAAGATGTTCCTTTGAAATAACCTCGGCTACCCCACGCTCAAGCACCTCTTGTATCTTTTCTTCGTCTGTTTGTTTCATTTTTCGTGTCGCCATATTAGGCCAGTGTACCACATGTACACGGGGTATATTCGTGGTACTTTGTTATACTCACGGTACCAAATGTATATGAAAAAAACGCCCGATTCGCGTCAAACACTCATCTTTCTCGCCCTCGGCATCGGAGCCGTTATCTGCGGCTTCGTGTTTTTGTGGGCAGCGTCACTGCGCCTTCCGGACTTCGACGTCGTCGCCGACCGCATTGTCCGGCAGTCGACAAAAATCTATGACCGTACCGGCAAAGTGCTCCTCTACGACCTCCACGAAAACATCCGCCGCACCGTCGTTCCTTTTGACCAAATTTCACAAGACATCAAAGACGCAACGGTCGCCATTGAGGATGAAGAATTTTACGAACACCGCGGTATCAAAATAACCGCATTCTTCCGCGCCGTACTCGTCAACCTTCTGTCGTTTGAATTCAGTCAGGGAGGCTCCACCATCACACAACAGGTGGTAAAAAACGCGCTCTTAACACAAGAAAAAACTATCGCGCGCAAACTCAAGGAGTGGGCACTGTCGCTGAAACTCGAGCAGGAGCTCACCAAAGAAGATATTCTCTCGCTGTACCTCAACGAGTCGCCGTACGGTGGAAGTATTTACGGCATCCAAGAAGCCTCTCAGTCGTTTTTTGCAAAGAACGCGTCTGAGGTGACGCTCGCCGAGGCTGCCTACCTCGCCGCACTCCCGCAAGCGCCGACCTACTACTCGCCATACGGAGAACACCGCGAAGCACTGGATGCGCGTAAGAATTTGGTTTTGGAGCGAATGCTTAAAAACGATTACATCACCCAGGAGGAGTTTGATGCCGCGAAAGAAGAGGTCATTGTATTTCAACCGCGCCCTGAAAAAGGACTGCTCGCGCCGCACTTCGTTTTCTATGTCCGTGAGTACCTTGAGGAACGATATGGAAGAAGCGCTCTCGAGGAAGATGGGTTGCGTGTTATCACCACACTTGATTACTCGTTGCAGGAAACAGCTGAGGAGCTCGTGTACGCGGGTGCGTTGGAAAACGAGGAGAAATTTAAAGCCGAGAACGCCGGGCTCGTCGCGGTTGACCCGAAGACCGGTGAAATATTGGTTATGGTCGGTTCGCGCGACTATTTTGATGAGAACATCGACGGTAACGTAAACATCGCAACCGCGAAGCGCCAGCCGGGGTCGGCATTTAAACCGTTCGTGTATGCAACCTCGTTCCTCAAAGGACTAACGCCTGAGACCATACTCTTTGATCTTCCAACACAGTTCTCGACCGCATGTAAACCGAGTGACACCTCACATACGGATCCGTGTTACTACCCCGAGAACTACGACGGGAAGTTCCGCGGCCCCATATCCATCCGCAGCGCGCTCGCACAATCAGTTAACATTCCCGCAGTAAAAGCCCTCTACCTCGCCGGTATCGGTGATTCCATCAAGACGGCACGCAATATGGGTATCTCAACACTCACCGATGCATCCCGCTACGGTCTCACGCTTGTGCTCGGAGGTGGTGAGGTAACCCTGTTGGATATCACGTCGGCATACGGCGTGTTTGCAAACGACGGTGCACGCAATCCGACGACCGCAATCCTGCGTGTTGAGCGCATCGACGGAACCGTCTTGGAGGAATCTCGGCCGCGTCCAATACAGGTACTTGATAAAAACGTTGCTCGTCAGATTTCCGACATTCTCTCGGACAACGCCGCGCGTACGCCGTCATTCGGTGCAAACTCTGCACTCTATTTCCCCGGCCGAGATGTCGCGGCAAAAACCGGAACAACAAACGACTACCGTGACGTGTGGATTATCGGATACACACCAAACCTCGCCGTCGGTATGTGGGCAGGAAACAACGACAACACCCCCATCGATAAGTCAGTTGCTGGCTTCGTCATCGCGCCGCTCTGGAGAAAATTTATGGATGTTGCGCTCCCCACACGACCCACGGAATCTTTTATACAACCGTCAAAAGAAAGTGTTTCAAAACCCGTGCTCGCGGGAATATGGCAAGGAGGAAAGGTGGTTGACGCCGACAGAAATTCAACCACCGTTGTTCAAGACGTCCACGAAATCCTTCATTGGGCCGACCGTGACGACCTGGACGGGCCTGTACCGAGCAAACCCGGGAGTGACCCTCAATATGCGTTCTGGGAGTATCCTGTGCGTTCCTGGGCGTTACAAAACGGCTACACGACTGGAAGAAACGTAACCGTCCCCATCTCCCTCTCTGAGACCGAAAATCCGGATGCTGTTGCAGATGCCATTATCCGCGTTAGTGGAGTAAAGGATGAGTATGACGACAACGATAGAATTTCACTCACCATTCGTGCAGTAGCCGACGACTTCACCTACGCAGAGATATTTATCAACGAGGAAGTGGTTGAGGAGTCAGTTGATACAGGCCGAACATCTATCAGACTCTCTTCCGTTGACAATCTCTCTGAAGAAAACACTCTTTCCATCATAGCGCACACTGAGAGCGGGGCGCTGCAGGAATTCAAATATATCTTTTCGATTCAGTAATCTTACTGAATGTCTTTAAGTATTTTTTTTCCAAGCTCTTGTTCGAGTCGTTGTAGTAGTACGTCTTTTTTCAAAAAAACAGCGTTTTTAAACACACTGTCAAACGAGCAGTACGCAACAGGGCCAATAATACGAATATCTTTTTCTTGAACATCCCGTCGCAATTCTTCCGAAAGAATCTGCACCAAGCGTTTTCGAACCACCATATCCGGTGGCATCAGCCTTGTGTACCGCGAAAGCAGTTCGTGAATAAGTTGCATACTACCTGTTCATCGGCATGACGATATAGAGAAATGATTTATCGCCCACCGAACGTATACAGGTTGGTTTTCCCGGACCCGCAAACTGTACAACCACACTGTCTGATCCGACTGATTGTAGTCCGTCGAGTATGTATGCGTAATTAAAATTCATTTCAAGGTCATCTCCTTCAATAGCCGCGTCCAAAAACACCGATCCTTCCCCTGTTTCCGGGTTTGATGATGTAATTAAACATCCTTTTTTTGTTTTTTCTATTGCGACTGTGAGTTTGTTGAACTGGTCGGAAAAAACACGTACATGTTTGAGTGCATCCACAAAATCCTGTTTCAACAGTGTCATTTCCGTTGAAAACTCTTTCGGGAGAATTTGTTTGTAGTCAGGGAATACTCCTTCAACTGCACGTGAGGTGATATACGTATCACCAATAACAAATCCTATTTGATGTACGTCGCCGTGTATTGTTACCGTACCATCATAACCGTCCAGGTGACGTATCATTTCCCCGATATTTTTCAGTGGTATAAGAAGTGTTTCAAGAGTGTCCACAGAATCCGCCTTTATTTTCTTCTCAGCAAGACGAAACGAGTCTGTTGCAACACAGGTGATATATCCACCGTCGTGATACAGATACACAGAACTTAATTCCGGTTTGATACTGCCGATTGATGCACTCCACCAAACACTTTTAAGACCGTCGAGAAGGTTTTTAGATGAGATAGAAAAGAGTTTTTTTGGTGAGAGTTTGGGAAGTGATGGAAAATCCTCATGTGAGAATGTGGTGATGTGTGTGGTACTTTTTGGCGTCGTCACAGTTATCGTTGTTCCTTCAAGATGAAGCTTGATTGGTCCGGAAAATGAAAGTGTACCGAGAAGTGAACTAAAGGTATCTGCCGGCACCGCAACAACACCATCTTCTTCAACATCCGCGGAAATTTTAATTTCGATACCAAGATCAAGGTTTGTTGCACGAACCGTCAGTATATTTTTTTCCGCATACAACAAAACACATCTCAAAACAGGAAGTGGTAGGTTCCGTCCGGTGATTCTTTCAACTGCAAGAACCGCGTTGTGGAGATGTTCTTTTTGGACGGTGAGTTTCATATATTAAATAAATTTATTATTACTATTAAGGGTGTGGATTGGTGGAAAAGAAAAAAAATATAGCAGTAGGAAAGGTTTTTCCGGGGTTTCTAGAGTGTGTAGAATGATAGTAACAACAAATGAAATTCGTATAACTTTTCTGAAAACAACTCTTTTGATGATTTTATAAACATTTGATTCACCGATAATTCATTTTTATACAGATTTTATACAGGGTTTATACACACAAAACACATCTAAAGAAGTGCCCGCACCTGCGCAATTTCCTGCTCTAGTTGGTGGTCGTTTTTTAAATCCTCCTTCACTTTCTCGTACGAGTGAATAACTGTTGTGTGATCTCTACCACCAAGTTTTTGACCAATTGTCGGATATGGAAGACTAAAATCCTCCCGGAGCAGATACATAATGACCTGTCGTGGTTTTACAACTTCTTTTTTACGACTTTTTTTGTAGATACTCTCCTCATCAAGACTGTAAAAATCAGCAACAATCTTAACCACATCCTTTACTGCCACCATTTTCTTCGGTTTAATGCTGTTTTTGATGACTTCACGTATCTCTTGAAGGTTTAAATCACGTTTTTTGAGCTGTACCTGGCAGAGAATGGAATTCAACGCACCTTCTATCTCACGAATATTACCCTCAACACTGTTTGCTAGGTAGGTAAGTGTTTCTTCGGAGAGAATAACGTTATTTTCCTTTGCTTTGGTTTTTACAATAGCGAGACGTGACTCGGCGTCAGGAGGGGGAATATCTACCGTCATGCCCGCGTTAAAACGTGATTTGAGGCGGTCTGCGAGGCTTTGAATGTAGTTTGGGTGCCGATCAGAGGAAAAAATAATTTGACCGTTTCTATCAAAAATTTCATTAAATAGGTGAAAAAGCTCCTCTTGAGTCTTTTCTTTATTTGAGAGGAACTGAACGTCGTCCATGATAAGGACGTCGTACTTTCTATATTTCTCCTTGAAATTATTAACCGCGTTTATTTGAATCGCATTTACCAAGTCCTGGGCAAAACGCTCAGATGTTACGTAAAATATCTTTTTGTCAGGGTATTTCTTCCGTATTTCGTTTCCCAGTGCCTGAATAAGGTGCGTTTTACCATGACCGGTCTGCCCGTACACAAAAAACGGATTGTACCGCAACCCCGGACGCTCAAGGATTGCTTGTGCGGCCGCGTGTGCGAGTTCGTTGAATGATCCAACAACAAACGAATCGAAGGTATACCGCGGGTTGAGGTTATCCGCCTTGTTGATATAGAGATCGCGGAGCGGTAATTCGTCCCCTCCCCCGCCTTGCGATTGTGACTGGTATGCGTGAATCTTCGTGTCGCTCGGCGGCTTTGTTGAGATAACGTACTCAACCGACCGGATGGTGTAGGAGATGTCTCGGAGGGCCTTGAGGAGCATTTTATGGTACTTCTCGGTGATAAGGTCCTTGGTGAAGGCGTTTGGGACACCTACAAAAACCACCCCGTCCTCTACTTTGACGATATGGGTGTCTTTAAACCAGGTTTTGAAGATTGCCTTGGAAACCAGGAGCTCCACCGAACCAAGTACTTGCTTCCAGAGATCCTTCGTGTCTGTTGGTGTGATGGTTGTGGACATGTGTGGAGAAAAACGCCTGCTCATTATAAACGTAAACAGATTTTTACAACCTTGAGAAAAGGAGAAAACTATGTTTATAATGTGGGGACAACAAGGCCTC